>CALHWB010000044.1 GCA_938036835.1 uncultured Propionibacterium sp. | reverse complement strand
TGGATCGGGATGTCGCGGAGATGGGCGGCAAGGTGCAAGACAATGGTTTGGCGGTGGGGGTCGTCGCGTCTCCGGGCGCGGTTAGCAAACCTGGGCGGTAGGGAAACGATTGGAGGCGTCAGGATCGTGTGGGGCCGGGTTGGCCGGGTGTTGGGTGTCGGTCTGGTGCTGTTGGGGCTGGTTGGTTGTGGCCTGCCGGGCGGCGGTAAGCAGCAGCCGGACTGGACGGGGCTGGCCGAGCGGCTTATCGCCGAGGCCGGAACCGACCAGATAGTCGAAGCCGCGGTGAACATCAGCGGGCAACTCGACCTGACGTTCCGGGTGGCGGGCGGTTACACCTCCTGGAGCTATGCCGGTAAAAGCGAACCCCGGCAATACAACGAACCGGCCGACCGAACCCGGTGGATTTCCCCGGCTATCGGTAAGGCGTGGCGAGCGGTTGCCCGTGGGCCACACCCGGCCCGCCGGGAAGAACCGCGGTTAAAGTTGTGTGCCGTCGCCGCCAGCCTCCCGATGACGGGGCAGCAGGCTGAACAGCAGCCCGAACCCCACTCCGGCGCAGACCAGCGCGCCGATGCCCACCGGCCAGCGGGTCGGCAAACCGACCAGAACGGCGACCGCGATCGCCACGGTAACCAGCAGCAGGGCGATGCCGAACAGCCCCCGTAGGGGCAGTCCCCCTGTCGTCAGGGGCGGCGTCGGACGCCAACGTTCGAAGTCCTCATCCGGCTCGGCCCAGTCGATCTCTTGACCGAGATTGAAGTACTCGATCGGGTCTGGCAGCTTGCGAGCCGGGCGGAACCGTCGCACCGGTGGCGGTGCCAGGGGCGGCGGGTCGGCATCCCCTGGATCCCGGGTGCCAGCGACATCGCCGAATTCCGCTCGGATGAGTTCACGGAAACGCTGATCGACCTGCCAATCGCTTTCGGGATGATCAGAGTTCATCATGGACCCGCAGCAGGTTGGCGATAAAGGCGGCGCTAGCCTCGTTGATCACCCCGGCGTCGTGATCCAGGGGGGCCACATGCCAACTGTTGACCAGCCAGCGATCGTCGGCCAGATCGACCAGCCGACTGCGCAGCAGCCGACCCGAATAGCCATCGACCACATGATCGACCACCGAGGTGAACAACTGCACCGGCGCCCGTACCTGGTCGAGATCGGCGACCACCATCGACCACAGTCGACGCATGCTTGCGGCCGCGGCCAACGGGGTACGCGGGTAGCTGGGCTCGCCCACCCCGGCCCGACGAATGTCGTTGCCGATTCCGGGAATGCTGGGCAGCACCTTGGCGAGCATCGGAAGCAGCCGGTAGCGTAGGTCGTCCGAGCCCAAGGAGGGATTCACCAGGCTGACCCCGGCAACCGGTTCCAATTCGGCCACCCGCAGGGCCAAGGCACCGCCCATCGACAGCCCGGCAACCACCTGGATTCTGGTTTGTTCGGCCAACCAGTCCAGGGCAGGCGGCAGCACCGAATACCAATCTTCATGGGTCGTCAGAGCCAACTGCTGCCAACAGCTGCCATGCCCGGGCAGCACCGGGCAGGCAACGGCAGCACCCAACGAGGCCAGGTAGTATGCCCAAGGCTGCACGCTGGCGGGCGTTCCGGTGAAGCCGTGACACAGCAGCACCCCGGCACCGTGCAAGGGACCGGATGTCGCGGCCGCCCAGATCGGCTCGATGCCGGTGAGCGAAGTTTGGCTGGAGTGCTTGCCCACTATTCAACCCTAGGCCAAGAGGCGCGCCCTGCCCGGCGAATTGCTGGACTCGTGGCGGAGGACACCCGCCAATGGCAGTGGGGCGGGCCTAGAGTGTGTCGATAGGTCGGCGGCGATGGGAGGCAGCAGGTGAGTTTCTGGTACGGGATCTTCAAGACCGTGCTGGTGCGTCCGGCAGTCAAATGGTGGTTCCGGGTACGACTGACCGGTGAGGAGAATATCCCTGCCGGAGGATGCGTACTAGCAGGCAATCATCTGGATGCCGGCGATACCTTCACCCTGCCCGCGTTGATCACACCCCGGGTCACCTTCCCCGCAAAACGAGAACTCTTCGAGGGTCGAGGTTTCAAGCGCCGGCTGGTGGCCTGGTTCCTGCGAGCGGTCGGGCAGGCACCGATCGATCGCTCTGGTGGCCGAGCCAGCGCGGCCGGACTCGGCTCAGTGGAGCAGGTACTCACCGCGGGAGGCGTAGTCGGTATCTTTCCCGAAGGCACTCGCAGCCCAGACGGCCGGCTATACCGTGGGCATACCGGGGTGGCCCGGCTGACTCTCGGCCTGGGCCTGCCGGTGGTACCGGTGGGTATGATCAATACCAGGTTGGTGCGTAACCGGCTGGGCATTCCCACGATGCGCCGGGCGCGCATCGTCGTCGGCAAACCGCTCGATTTCAGCGCTTGGGCCGGGCAGGGCAACGACCACCGGGTGCTGCGGTGGGTGACGAACGAGGTGATGGCTGGCATCCAGGAACTAACCGGTCAGCAGTACGTAGATGTATATGCCTCACGGATCAAGCGAGGCGATCTGCGCGCCGCCGATACCAGCCGGTTCGAACTGTCTCATCCTAATCAGGATCAGCCGGCGCCGCCGCGCACCGTCGAATTGGCAGATCGGGTTTCCCCCGATCGTCAGGAGGAGTGAACCATGGCGGCCGACCTGCGCGCACTGACCAGACGAGTAATCAGCCAGTTACGAAACCCTTGGGTACTGGCGACAGAGGGGCTAGACCGGCTGCCGACCTCGGGAGTGATCGTGGCCTGCAACCGGGTGGGTGCCTTCGACCATCTACAGGTGTGTGCCTCGCTTGGCCGGTCGGCGGTTGTATTGACCGAGGCGGGCAGCGGACTGGCCAGTTGGCCAGGTATCCGGCGAACCACCTGGTTGACCGATTCGGGTCTGGACCAGCCCACCGCGGTACTGGCTCGCGGTGAGGCATTGGTGGTTTTCCCGGAGCGGCATGTGGGCGGGGATAATGCGGTGCACAAGGGGCATCCGGAATTGGTCGCACTCGCTTTGGCCTGTGATGTACCGATCGTCCCCGCCGGTCTGACCGGTGGAACACCCAGCAGATTGCGTTTCGGCGAGCCGATTCACATGGCACGCTATCGCCAGCAGCCGTCGTTGGACGACACCCTGGACAGTTTTCTGTTGCGCGCGGTGACCGATACCGTGATGGCGCAGTTGGTTGCCCTCACAGCTCGCGACTATGTTGACGAATACGCCCGCCCGGCGGATTCCCGGCGGCCCGGTCCCATGCCGAGTCTGCGACAGTTGGGTGAGTTGCGGCAACTCTGGCTGGAGCGTCGAGCCGAGGAACGCCAGCGGCTCGCCGAAGAGGCTGAGTTGGCTCGCCGGCTCGACGAGCAGGAACAATTGGAGTTTGCGGCTGCCCGGGCAGCCGCTCGAGAGCAGGCCGAGCAGGCGGCCCAGGCAGCCGAGAATGCCCGCCGGCAGCGACGGGCAGCACATCAATCGTGCCCGAGCGGCGCGGAGCGGCCATGAGCCAGGACAATCCGGCCCGCAGCCCGGATCTACCGCATACGATCTATCGGGCAGCCAATTGGGCCAGATTGGCCCTGGCCGGGCACCTGTTGGTGGTCAATCTGATGCGGGTCACCGCTGCCCGTCACCCGATCGGGTTGCTGGCGATCTCTGTGCTGCTGCTGGGCTGGTCGACGGTGGCATTCCGGCGCACCCAGCGGCCGGTGCACCGAACTTCGGGCTTCATGGCTGTCGACATGACCATCACGATGCTCGCGGTCGCAAGCTCCCGGCTGATCCTGGGCATTGATCTGCTCCGGGAGTCCTACCTCGGCGTGGCGGTGTACTGGATACTGGCCGCACCGACCACCATTGCCATCTGGCGCGGAGCCCGCTTCGGGCTCGGCTGTGGGCTCTGCCTGGCCGCGGTCGAATTCTTGCAGGCGCCCGGTTTGCAGCCCCGGGCGTGGAGCGATGGGCTGTTGATGGTAGCGATCCCGTGCTTCGTCGGGGCGCTAGTCTATCAGCTTAACACGACCATCGCCGATCGGGATCGCAGTTTCGCTACCGCAGCGGCCCTGGAGGAACGCGAACGGCTCAACCGGATCGTCCATGATGGGGTGCTTCAGGTGCTGGCGATGGTTGCCCGGGAGGGCAACGAACTCGGCCCCCGGGGCAAGATGCTCGCCGTTCTGGCCCGCAAACAGGAGGATCAACTACGCACGACGCTGCAGGACCGGCACGTAGACGTGGCCGGCGGCGGGTTCTTGGATGCCTCGGTTACCGATATCACCACGATGCTGGAGAAACACCAGTCCCGTACGATCACGGTATCGACCATGGCCGGCCAGGTGCATATGGCCTCGGCCCGGGCCAAGGAACTGGATGCGGTGATAGTCGAGGTGCTGTCCAATGTCTTCAAACACGCCGGAGTGGATGCCAGAGCCTGGATCCTGCTTGAGCAGGAGGGCAATGAGCTGATCATCTCGGTGCGCGACGACGGGGTGGGCATGTCCAAGCAGCAGCTGGAGGCCGCCGCCAACGCCGGCCGGATGGGTGTCAAGGAATCCATCGTGGGCCGCATCATCGACCTCGGCGGTACCTCCACCCTGCATTCGGCGCCCGGTGAGGGCACCGAATGGGAGTTCCGGGTACCCTTGGAATGACCGGCATATTTGGGCACCTGGCCCTTCCCGGCGGCACAATGAGGCCACCCCTGCGGAGGAGATGAGACGTGACTGCCGAAGCCAGCCAGACCGGATCGATTACTCGAGTGATGCTGGTCGATGACCATCCGATGTGGATCGATGCGCTCGCCGACGACCTGACCGAGGAGGGTTGTGAGATCGTGGCGGTCGCCCACGATGGCCGCCACACCCTAGATCGGGCCCGGGCCACTCGCCCCGATGTGGTGGTGATGGATCTCAACATTCCCGATCCCGATGGTGCCACCTGTACCCAACTGCTGATGAGCGAGTTCCCTGAGTTGCGGGTGCTGGTCATGTCGGCCTCCGGAGAGCGCGATGATGTGCTGCGGGCGGTCAAGGCCGGCGCCACCGGCTATGTGCTGAAATCTGCCAGCAAGGCGGAACTGCTTGACGCGGTGCGTAAAACAGCAGAGGGTGAGGCGGTATTTACCGCAACCCTGGCTGGGCTGGTGCTGGGGGAGTACCGCCGAATGGCAAACAACTCCAAACCCGAGGAGGAAACCCCCACCCTGACCCCGCGCGAGGCAGAGGTGCTGCGGTTGGTGGCCAAGGGACTCAGCTACCGTGACATTGCCGATCAGCTGTTCGTCAGCCACCGGACCGTGCAGAACCACGTGCAAAATGTGCTCCGCAAACTACAACTGCACAACCGGGTCGAGTTGACCCGCTACGCGATCCAGCAGGGCCTGGACGCTTGATGCGCGACCAACTCCGGTACACCGGCTACCGGTGCGGCACCGGGCGGTGCGTGCCGTCCCGGCTGTCTTCGCCGCTGCCATCGGTTCATCCGATGCGATACCGGATGGGCCGTGACCGGCCCTGGAGCCATGCCCTGTCGGCCGGGGGGCTGCACCGGGCCGGGGACTGCCAGATGGATGTCTCCCGGGCCGGGTGCGGTACGGCAAGCGGCAAGTATTGTAGTCAGCGTGTCCGACCCGATTCCGAGCCTTGCTCAGTTACATGCCCTACCGCAGGTTCAGCAGCCCAACTATGCCGACCCCGCAGAGCTACAACGGGTGGTGACTCAGCTGCGGGAACTACCCCCGCTGGTCTTTGCCGGGGAATGCGACGACCTGCGGGCAAAGATCGCCCGGGTCGCCGATCGGCAGGCATTCATGCTGCAGGGCGGCGACTGCGCAGAGACCTTTGCCGGGCTGCGGGCGGACAACATCAAGGCAAAGCTACGTGTCCTGTTGTCGATGAGCGTGGTGCTTACCTACGCCGCCCAGCTTCCGGTGGTGAAGGTGGGACGCATCGCGGGCCAATATGCCAAACCCCGTTCCAAGGACACCGAGACCCGTGCCGGTCTTACCCTGCCCGCCTACCGCGGGGATGCCGTAAACGGGTTCGAGTTTGACGCCGCGGCCCGCCGGCCCGACCCCGATCGGCTGCTACGAATGTACAACGCCTCGGCGGCCACTCTGAACCTGGTGCGGGCCTTCGTCACGGGCGGTTTTGCCGACCTGCGGCAACTGCATGCCTGGAACGCCAGTTTCGTGCGGGATTCCCGTATTGAGGAACGCTATGAGCAGCTGGCCGAAGAAATCGAACGGGCCCTGGGTTTCATGCTTGCCTGTGGGGTGGCCGATGACACCTTGACCACGGTGGACTTCTATGCCTCCCATGAGGCCCTGCTACTGGACTACGAGTACGCCATGACCCGCATCGATTCCCGTAGCCAGCAGCCTTATGACACGTCTGGGCATATGGTCTGGGTGGGGGAGCGCACCCGGCAGCCGGATGGCGCTCAGATAGCGCTACTCAGCCGCGTGCGTAATCCGGTGGGTGTGAAGCTGGGGCCTACCAGCACCGGTGTGGATGCCCTGACGATCGCCGAGCGGCTGGATCCCGACCGGACTCCCGGGCGGCTCACCTTCATCACCCGGATGGGGGCCGATAAGGTGCGCACCGTCCTGCCCCCGATCATCGAACGGGTCGAGGCGTGCGGACGCAAAGTGGCCTGGGTGTGCGACCCGATGCACGGCAACACCTTCGAATCCGCCCAAGGATACAAGACCCGCTCCTATGCGGCGGTGGTGGATGAATTGCATGGCTTCTTCGATGTCCACGATGAACTCGGTTCCTGGCCCGGCGGAGTGCATGTCGAGCTGACCGGCGACGATGTGACCGAGTGCGTCGGCGGGGCCTTCCAACTGGCCGAGGACGACCTGGCAGACCGTTACGAAACCGCCTGCGATCCCCGCCTCAACCGCAATCAATCGTTGGAACTGGCCTTCGAGATCGCCGAACGCCTGAACAAGAGCCGGCTGCTGCGTCGTGAACCGTTGCAGGTACCGGATTGGAATGCTTGATGATAGATCTACGCTCCGATACCGTCACCCGTCCCGATCAGGGGATGCGGGCCGCCATGGCTCGGGCCGAGGTGGGCGACGATGTCTATGCCGAGGATCCAACGGTGGCCGAGCTGGAGGCCAAGACCGCGGCCCTGCTGGGTCAGGAAGCCGGGCTGTTCTGCCCAACAGGCTCCATGGCCAACATGCTGGGCGTCTGGCTATGGGTGCCGCCGGGCCGGGAAGCACTGTGCGATCAGTGGGCCCATGTGGCTCGGGCCGAGATGGGTGGGCATGGCGCCTTGCATGGCGTAACCATGCGCACCTGGCAGTCCAGCAGCGGCATTCCAGGGGTGGCCCGGCCCAGCGATGTCATCGACCTGTTGAGCGTGGGCACCGGCCCCTACCTGGTGGAGACCGCCGCGGTGGCGATCGAGAACACCCACAATTTCGGCGGCGGTACCATTCATCCGATCCAGACCTTGCGCGAGATCAGCCGGGCCGTACGGGCGGCCGGTGTCGCGATGCACCTGGATGGTGCGCGGCTGTGGAACGCCCACGTCGCCACCGGTGTCGGCCTGGTCGAATACGGCGAACTGTTCGACAGCGTGAGCGTGTGCTTTTCGAAAGGACTCGGCGCGCCGATCGGATCGGTGCTGGTTTCCAGCGCCGACCAGATAGCTCGCGCCCGTATCCAGCGAAAACGCCTGGGCGGCGGAATGCGGCAGGTGGGTGTGCTGGCCGCGGCCGCGCTATATGCCCTGGAACACAACCTGGCCCGGCTGGCCACAGATCACGCCAATGCCCGTAGTTTTGCGACCGAACTGGCAGATCGGGTACCGGGCCTGGTGACACCCGATCAGGTGGCCACCAATATCGTCCTGCTTGATCTGGGTGACCGGGATGCCACCGCTCTGGTGTCCGCAGCCCGTGACCGGGGCCTGCTGATCGGCCGGTTGGGGCCGCACCAGGTGCGGGTGGTCACCAATCTCGGGGTGGACGCCGCGGCCTGCGTTCAGGCGAGCCGAATCCTGGCCGGCCTGTTGGCCCGATGAGCTAACCATGGGGATCCTGGCCGGCGGCCCCATCCGGTAGCCACAACCCGTGTGGTCGAGGGAACCGGCATCGGCGTCTCCTGCGCCTGCCCGGGCACCGGAGTGGGCGTTGCCGGCTTGCCGATTGATCCTCGACGGCCCGGCCCGATGCAATATGGGCGAGACTGGGGACATGCAACTCACCCATCTCGGCCATTCCTGCGTGCTGATCGAAACCACCAACCAGCGAGTGCTGATCGATCCGGGCAATTTCAGTACCGCCTGGCATGGCGTCCGGGACTTGGACGCCATCCTGGTCACCCACCAACATGGCGATCACGCTGACCCCCAGCAGCTGCCAGCCCTGGTGGCCGCCAATCCGGGAGCGGTGCTCGCCGTGGAGCGTGGCGTTCCCGGCCTGGTCTCACTACCCGATTCGACCCGGCTGTTGGGGCCGGGGGAGACCATCGATCTGGGCAGCCTCCAGGTGACCACCATCGGCGGGGAACATGCGGTCATCCACCGCGACTATCCCAGCATCGGCAATATCGGTTTCGTCTTCCGGGCGCCCGGGGAACCCAGCGTGTTACATCCCGGTGACAGCCTGACTGCCTGGGCGGACGCCATCGACATCGTGCTGGTGCCTGCGTTTGGGCCGTGGGCGGCGGTGAAGGAGACCATTGAGTTCTGTCGGGCGGTTGGCGCCGGACAGGGTTTCCTGATCCACGAGGGCCTGCTGAACGAACTCGGTCAGGCCCTGATCAGTCGGCATGTCGGGGCGCTGACCCCGACGAGACTGGTAGACGTGCGCGATACCCGCCCCTGGCGGCCCTGATCCGGCGCGCGGGTAGCGAGGCGAGCAGCATGGCGGTGACCAGTGCCGTGCCACCCACTAAAGTGCGCTCGGTAAAGGCTTCTTGACCGGCCAGGATGGCGAACAGCGCGGCCCAGATGGGTTCCGATGCCATGATGATTGCGGCCCGGCTGGGGGAGACCCGGGCCTGAGCCCAAACCTGTAACACGATGGTCGCCGCGCCGGTGATGATCGCCAGATAGCCCACTACCAGCCAGTCGCCGGTATTGCTCGGCAGGGCGATACCCCCGGGGATCGCCGCCAACAGACAGCAGGCGGCGATCATGAACGACTGCACCACGCTCAACCGTAGGGCTCTGTCCGGTGTACTGACCCGACCGGTGTAGACGATGTGCCCGGCGAAGGCTACCGAACAGGCCAGGGTGAGCACTTCGCCTACGCCGAAACCGGCCGCGCCGAATCCCGGTGCGATGGTCAGCACCCCAAGCCCGATGGTGGCCAGCGCCACCGCCAACCAGATCCGGCGTCCCACTCGGGCGCGCAACAGTAGGGCCTCCATTACCGGGGTCAGCACGACATAGAGACCGCTGAGGAAACCGGAGATCGAGGCGCTGGTGTAGGCCAGGCCGTAGGTTTGCAGCAGTTGACCGGTGCTGAACAGTAGACCCATGGCTAGGCCCTGTCGCCAACAGCGGGCATCCAGCCGGCGCAACTGGGGCGCTAGGCCAGCCGCCAGCACCAAGGCGGTCACCGTGAACCGCACCCCGAGCAGATCGGCGGCATCCAGGCGGTCGAGGATATCCTTGATGACGAAGAAGGTGGAACCCCAACCGGTGGCCATCAGGATCAGGCCAGCCAAGGCCAGGGCATCGGCTCTGCCCTCGGAGAAGAGCTTATTCATCTGTGGTTCAGCGTTTCTGCAGGTAGATCCGGGTGCCCTTGGGAAGCTTAGTTCGTGGGGACAGTTCGGTGCCCTTGGTGAGTTTTGTGCCGTCGGGCAACTCGATGTCCTCGTCCAGGATCACCCTGCCGACCTGCGGAGGGAGCACCCCGGTTTGTGGATCGCGGGACACCTGGAAGCCATCCTCGGTCAGTTGCCGGTGGGCAGCGGTCATGTCCTTGTCCAGGACATCGCGCAGCTCAATCATCTCAACCGGTTTGCCCTTGCTGACCACCAGTTGGATCGCGTCCCCCCGGTAGCCGGTGCCGCTTTCGGGGGTCTGCTTGATGACCGAGCCACGCGGCACGGTGTCGTGGTATTCCTCGGCCGTCACGGTCACCACGAAACCCGCATCGGTGAGCAGCTTCTGCGCATCGGCCAGCGGCATGTCGGTGACCTTCGGGATGGTGACGGGTTCGCGTCCTTTCGAGACCGTCAGATCCACCAGGCTGTCCCGCTTCAGTGGCTCTCCCTCGGGCTGACTTGCCCAGATCACCACCCCGGCAGGGATCTGATCGTCCCAAGCCTCGGTGATGGTGCCGGCGCGTAGGTTAGCGGCGGTCAGCGCGGCCTTGGCCTGTTGGAGTTCCAATCCCACCAGTTTCGGTACCAGATAGCGTTCAGGTCCCAGCGAAAGCACCGCGGCGATCTGGGAACCGCGGATCACCCGGTCCCCGGGTGCCGGTTCGGTACTGATCACCAGCCCTGCCGGGACGGTCTCGGAGTATTGCTCGGTGAAACTGACCGTCAGGCCGTTGGCCTCGGCCATGGCGGTGGCCTCGGCCTGGTTCTGGTTGAGCATTGAGGGGGTCGTGATGTAACGGCCGGCTAGAAACCACCAACCGGTGACGCTCAGACCAAGGATCAACAGCCCAACCAGGGACAGCATGACGAACCGGCGGCGCCGACGGATTTCCGCAATCCGGCGGCGGGGCGCTCGGCTAGGCGACCGACCCAGTGCGTGGTCGTCATACTCGCTGGGTGTTGTGGGACTGGCTTCGGTCGCCGAACCATAGACGACGCCACGCACCACCGGCCGCGCCGGGCTGGAAACCGGTTTCCTTGCCCCGGAGCCATCGGGGTTGACATGTTGTGGGCCAACCGGGAGCTCGGCCGATGCCGCTGGGCTCGCGGCCGGCCGGACCGGGGATCGTGCACGCCTGCCGGCCGCCGTGATCGAAGGACGTACCGCGGTAGGTACTCCGTCCGGGGAGACCTGCCGGACGCCGACGGATGGTGTGGTACCGGTTCTGATCGCGTCGGACGGTTTCTTGGCCGGGCTGGCCGGTGGGATATCGATCGTCCAGGGCAACTGAGCGGTGGGGAACATGATCGCCACCAAAGCCTCGTCGCCGTGGATACCCTTTTCCAAGCCCTGGCGGGCGCGGCGCACCCGACGCAACAGTTCACGGCCGTCGGCCGGGCGAGCCTGCGGATTGCGACGAGTACAGGCCAGCACCAGCGCATCGACATAATCGGGGATCGGTTCGCGCCGGGCCTGAGCCGGATGATGACGGGCCAGGAACTGCGAGGGCGCCGGGACGTCCTCGTTGACATGCTTGTAGGCGACCGTAATCGGGGTTTCACCGGCATAGGGTTTGCGGCCGGTCAGCATCTCGAACAGCACGATGCCGGTGGAATAGATATCCGACCAGGAATGGGCGCGTCCCGTGGTCAGCAATTCGGGTGGTAGATAGCTGACCGTCCCGATCAGCAGCCCCTGGGTGGCGGTGGCGGTTTGAGCGGTGATGGTGCGGGCTAGCCCGAAATCGGCCACCTTAACCACGCCATTGCTGCTGATCAGCACGTTTTCCGGTTTGACATCGCGATGCACCAGGCCGGAATCGTGCGCCAGCGCCAGCGCTGCGGCCACCGGTTCGATCATCTCCAGGGCACGCAGGGGGCTCATCGGGGCGTCCGCGGTGATCACGTTGCGCAACGTGGCTCCCTCGACGAACTCCATGACAATATAGGGACGGCCATGATCCTGCCCCTGGTCGAAGATGCCGACCACCGACCGATCACACAACCGGGCGGCCGCCCGGGCCTCACGGTCGAACTTCGCGGTGAAGTCGGCGTCGTCGCCCAATCCCTCATGCATCACCTTGATCGCCACTATCCGCTCAAGACGACGGTCCCAGGCCCGATACACCGTGGCCATGCCGCCTCGGGCCAGTCTGGTCAACACCTCATAGCGACCATCTAGCACATCACCTACCAGTGGGTCGCTGGTGGTGCTCCTGGTCACTTGGGCTCCAAACGGTTAGGGAGGGCGCGCAGGCCGGCATGATTCGGTAACAGTTTAGGGCGAAGCCTCGGCCAAACCAGACTCGTTGTTGCGTGTCTGATGGTTAGCCGGGCCGCTAGGGTAGAACGGTGACTGCCATGCTGGCCTTGACCACTCGATTGCGAATGGCCCGCACCCTGGCGTGGATAGGCCCGTCAGCCGACTATGAAAAGCTGGCTGGATTGATTGGCGAACTGCGCCGGGCACAGGCCGATCTGATAATACTCGATCCAGCCCGGCAGGCAGCCGGGCAACTGGCTGCGGCCTACCGGCGAGCCGGTGACGCCCGGGTGATCCTGGGGATCGCTCGGGACGCCCAGTTGCTCCAAGCCGTGCGGGCCGATGCCTTTGCCGGGCCGCTCGGTGCGGGACCCACCAGGGCACATCAATGGGGGCTCTACCTGGCCGAAGTAGCCGACCCCGGCGAACTGGCCACCGCGCTGGCCGATGACGCAGTGGATGCGGTAGTGATCGGCCCAGAACTGGTGCCTGCCGCCCTGACCGCGGCCAACCCCACAGACCCGCGGGCCAAACCCTGGTTCTGCCGGGCAGCCGATGCCGGCCAGGGGGCCCGGCTGATCGGGCAAGGGGTGCGGCGCGTCGCCTGCTGCCCGGCCAGCGCAGAATCCATCCGGCGGGTGCGTGAGTCGTTGGCCGGACCCTGGCGCGCCGAAATGGCGCGAGTCGATTTCGCAGCGCTGGGCGGTGACCTCGGCAGACCGGTGGCTACCCGCCCCGGGCTGACCGGTGCACCGGTGAGATCCGTGACCCCGCCGGGCAGGGGCCGGTCGGCACCCGATAACGGATCCCCACCGATCGGCGGCTGACCACGACCCGGGTGGCCGAGTCGCACCCCCCGCGGCAGATAGGTGCCCGTTACATCAGGCCGGTTGGCCTACGCGATTCGGTACCCGGTCAGTTCGCGCGGTACGCACACTGCTGGGCAAGCCCGATCAACGCTGTGCGTCCCGGCTCGGTCAGATCGGCTGCCTGCAGGGCCGCCAGCGCGGCCCGGTGGTCGTTCCCGATAGCTTCCTCCAGCATCTGCACCGCCCCCGAGTCGGTGATGATCTGCCGGGCCCGGTCGATCTGGCAGGCGTTCAGATCGGGCCGTCCGAGCATCGACACCAGCCAGGCCGTATCCCCGGGTGGGGCGGCGGCCAAGGCACGGGCCAGCAGGATGGTGCGTTTGCCGGTCATCAGATCACCGGCTGCCGGTTTTCCGGTTTGATCCTCGTCGGCGAACACCCCAAGCAGATCGTCGCGCAGCTGGAAGGCCCGGCCCAACGCCAGACCATACTCGCCCAGTGCGGCCAGCGTGGCCGCAGTAGCGCCCGCCGCCGCGGCGCCCAGCTGAACCGGACGCTGCACGGTGTAGCGTGCGGTCTTCTCCTCTAACACCTCGCGAGCCAACCGCTCCGCGAAGGCGTCATCGGGGCCGCCCATCCCGAACTGTGCGCAGATGTCGAGCATCTGCCCGTTGTTCACCTCGCTGCGCAAGGCGTGCCAGAACGGGTTTGCGCGCTGCCACCCGCCGCCAGCCAGGCCGCAGTGCTCGGCAAGCTCACCCGACCAGACCAGCAGCTGGTCACCCAGCAGTACCGCCAGCGCCCGGCCGAACTCGGCGGCGTCCCCGGCGCCCCCGGCACGTCGATACCAGATCTCGAATTGCCGGTGGGCGGCCGGCCGGCCGCGTCTAGTATCGGCCCGATCCAGCACATCATCGTGGATCAGCACACCGACGTGCAGCAGTTCCAGTGCACTGACCAGACGCCACAGCCCTTCGGGAATGTCATCTTGGCCCAGCACCGCCACGTACCCCCAGTAGCCGAAGGCCGGCCGCAGCCGTTTACCGCCGGCGATCAGATCGGTCGCCACCGCGACCAGAGGCACCGGATTGTGGCTGGCCTTCGTCAGCCGGGCCGAAACCTGTTCGAGATGACTGTGGATCCGGGCATCCACCTGGGCGCGCAAGGCGCCGGAAACGGGATCGGTCGGGTCGAGCATCATAGCAACACGCTAGCGGTCGGCCTAGAATCGGGCCCATGCCACCGTCCGACCCGGTAGATCGACTGTTCATCGACCCCACACGGCCAAGTTTCAGTTTCGAGTTCTTTCCGCCGGCCGACAGCGCCGCCCAGTTGCGGCTCACCCAGACGATCGTCGATTTGGAACCGCTGGCCCCCGATTGGGTGTCGGTCACCTATGGCGCCAACGGCTCCAGCCGGCAACGCACCCTGGCGGCCACCATGGCTATCCTGGCCACCACCGATTTCCGGGTGATGGGCCATCTGACCATTACCGGGCAGAGCGTCGATGAGCTGAAACGGGTCATCGATTTCTATGGCGATGCAGGGGTGCGCAATATCCTGGCCATTCGCGGCGACATGCCGGGCGGCCCAGCGGTGCCCTGGCAGCCCCACCCAGACGGCCTGGCCAATGCCACCGAACTGGTCGAACTGATCGGCACTCGTGGGGAGTTCTGCGTTGGGGTGGCCGCCTTCCCCGATGGGCATGCCAGTTCCACTCCGGCATTGGATGCCCGGATCCTGCTCGGCAAACAGCAGGCCGGGGCCAGCTTCGCAGTTACCCAACTGTTTTTCGACGCCGACCGCTATTTTTCCCTGGTGGCTAGGGCGCGCAGCGTGGGGGTCACCTTGCCGATCATTCCAGGCATCATGCCGGTCACCAGCATTAGGCAGTTGGGCAGGTTCGCCGCGTTGTCCGGAGCCGATATCCCGGCCGGGGTCGTCGAGGAACTGCTGCGGGCACCCGATGACCCCGGTTCTGTGCGGCAGGCCGGCTCGCGGATTGCCGCCGAATTGTGTGGCCGGTTGCTGGCCGGGCAGGCTCCCGGCCTGCATTTCTTCACGCAGAATCGTTCAGTGGCTACCCGAGAGATTCTCGCCATGCTCCGGGCAGCGGATCGGTCAGGTCGAGCGTGACCAAGCGCTGGGTGGGCCGGGTCAAGGCCACATAGAGCACCCGGATCCCCCCAGGGGTCTGCTCGACGATCTCATCGGGGGCCAGCACCACCACCGCGTCATATTCCAGCCCCTTGGCCTGTAGCGCGGTCAACACGCTCAGCCTGTCCTGGCAGCCGGCCGGTAGCTCGCCCCGGTCAAGCAAATCCTGCACGGCGGACTGCCGGCTGGGTGGGCAGATCACCGCGATGCTGCCATCCACCTCACCGGCCAATCTGGCGAGGATCCGGGTAAGCTGGGCTGCCAAACGGTCGGAACTCCCGGTGAGCAACCGGGGGGCGATCCCGGTACGGCGGACCGGCACCGGCAGGTCGGCATCGGGGTGGATGGCCGTGATCACCTGACCAGCAAGGTTCATCACTTCGGCAGGGGAGCGGTAGTTGGTGGACAGCTTGAAGGTACGGTACTGCCTGCGGCCAACCAGGTCGCGCAGCGCACGCCGGGACTCCTCCGCATTGGGGTAGGAGCTTTGCGCCGGGTCACCAACCAGGGTCCAGGAAGCTTGCGGGCCGCGGCGCCGCAGCATCCGCCACTGCATGGGGGTCACATCCTGGGACTCGTCCACCAGCACATGGGAATAGGTGCTGATCGGCTCGTCGTTCGGGTCCGCTTCGGGCCGGGCGCTGAGCCGGTCGGCGAGCGTGACCACTTCACCGACCGCGTTGTCCTCGGCCAAGAACAGCGTCGGGTCTGTTTCTTCGGCCGGGGGCGGTGGGCCGATCATCGCGGCCAGCTCGTCCAGCAGGGCGATATCGCCGATCGTCCAGTTCGGTCGAGGTTGAGCGCCGGGCACATAACCGCGGGCATGAGACCAGGAATCGGCCAGCACCTGGCGTTCGGTCTCGTCCAGGTGACCGTGGCCGCACTTGTGCAATAGCGCTGGGTCAGCTAGCCGAGCCAATACCTGTTCCGGGTTCAGCATCGGCCACCAGGCGTTCAGGAACATCGCATAACTCGCCTGACCGGTGACGATCTCGTCGAAGATCTCCCGGCTGAGGTCCAGCAGGGCGGCGATATCGCTCGACAGCTTGGCCCACAACGCATCCAGCAGACCCCTCTCGGCGGCATCCCGGGCGCGATTTGCCCTGTGGGAAGCGAGTATTTCGCGTCTGATGGCGGACAACTCCGCGGGGGTGAGCGTCAGTACCTCGCCCTTCACGCTGACCCGCAGTAGCAGGCCATCTCCGGACAACGGCTCCTGTACCACCCGGCGCAGCACCGGCAGCAGCCGCAGGCTACCCTTCAGGGAGGCTGCCTCCGGTTCATCGACTCGCTGGCTGGCCAGGCCGAGGGCGTCGGCGGCCAATTCGCCAACCGATTTCAGCGTCACCGAGTCTTCCCCCAGGCCAGGCAAGACCCGCTCGATATAGTTCATAAACAGATCGGTTGGCCCGACCACCAGCACTCCCCCCGCTTCCAGACGCTGGCGATGCGTGTAGAGCAAGAACGCCGCCCGATGCAGGGCGACCACGGTCTTGCCGGTGCCCGGTCCGCCCGAGATGACCGTTACTCCCTGATAGGGAGCCCGAATCGCCTCGTCCTGTTCGGCCTGAATGGTGGCCACGATGTCGTGCATCCGCGGGCCGCGGCTGCGTTGCAGGGCCGCCATCAACGCTCCCTCGCCGATCACCACCAGCTCCCGGCCGCTGTCGGTAGCAAGCAGGTCGTCTTCCAGTCCGATGACCCGGTCGTCGCGGCAGCGCAGCACCCGCCGCCGCTGGACTCCCATTGGCTCGGCGGCGGTGGCCCGGTAGAAGGCCTCGGCTGCGGGTGCCCGCCAGTCGATGACCAGCGGCTCATAGTCGGCGTCGCGGATGCCGAGCCGTCCCACGTAGCGGGTCTCCTGGTCGGCGATGAAGTCCAGCCGGCCGAAAACCAGGCCCTCGTGCTCGGCGTCAAGGGTTGCCAGGCGTTTGGCAGCTTGGTAGGCGAAGGCATCGCGCTCGAACAGCGCGGTGCCGTCCTCCTCACGTAGCCAATCCGCGCGATCGGTGCGGTATTTGGCGCGCGATTCCGCCTCGATATTGCGTGCCGAGGCGGTCGCCTGCTCAAGTTGCGCGTAGACCCGATCGACATGAGCTTGTTCGATGGCCAGTTCGTGAGCCAGCACTTCGGCTGGAGTCAATGAGTTTGGATTGGTCAAATCGCTCCGTTCTAGAAAAGAGCCCTGACGATTCAGCCTACTCCGGATGTCAATCGGGCAACCGATGGCCTTGTTAGGGACGCCTCGGGAAACCAGATTCAGACTCGTGCCGCCCCGGTGGGTTCAGTATTCCTGGACGTTCACCCCGTCCGGCGTCCAGGTGATCGCACCATGCTCGAAGTACTGCACATAGCCGGAACCTTGAACCTGCTCTGCTGAGGTGGGCAATCCCAGACGACCCTCATGGGCGCCCCAGGCGCGATAGGTGTGCCAGATACCGCCGATGACGATACGGCCGTTCTGCCCGACCTGGTATACATTGCCGCCCTGGAAGGTCTGGACGGTGGCGCCACCGATGGGCGTCGCATCGCCGGTGGGCAGGCCAAGTTGGTTGCGGGTGCCGGGACTGAGCCGGTAGGCGTTCCAGATCGGGCCGGCCAGTGCCCGGCTTCCGGTGGCATTGGACCAAGTTATCATGCCGGCATTGAATGACACCATGCGCCCGCCGGCGGTCGGGCCGTCGGCCTCGACACCTACCGCGACCCCCAGGCTGCTGTTGACGCCGCCGATGGCTGCATAGTAGCTGCCGATACCATTGGCCACCGGGGGGATTCCGGCCTGGGCGCCGGAATCGAATCTGGTCAGATTGTAGGTGTCGATCAGATTGATCAGCTTGGCGGCGTAGGACGGGTCGGTCGCGTACCCGGCCGCGGCGATGGCCCGGACGAATCCGGCCGCGCTGCCGGTGTTGAATGCCGCCGCATAGCGGGAGTTGTTGCGCAGGAAGTGACCGTGATCCAGCACGGAATCGGTCAGCGAATCGTAGGATCGGAAATAGTCCCAGACGTAGACATTCTGGCCGGCTACCACTTCCCAGGTCAGCTTCGGAACGCATCCGGTGGCGTATGGGGAGGGACTGCTCGAATGACATTTCACCCCGAAGAACGCCTGACCATAGCGGGACAGCTCCGACTCGCCCCAACCCGATTCGAGGATCGCCTGGGCCATGGTGACCGAAGCCGGCACGCCATAGCGGGCCTGGGAACCCTGGGCCATCGGGGCGATCGCATTGATGAATACCTCGACCTTGTTCAGCCCGACCGGAACAGCGGCCGGACCGGTCACCTCGACGCTGCCGTCTTGGTTCCACCGGATCGTCCCGTTGCTGAACTGCTGACTCCAGCCGCGCTCATCGGCCTGCTCGGCGGCAACGGGAAACCCCAGCGCACCCTGCGGACCGCCTTGCCGGTGCAGGTACTCGGTCAGGATGCCACCCCAGACCGGCGTGGCCGGGCTATGCGGGCTCCAATAGATGATTCCACCGGTGAACTGCTGCTGGTAACCGCCGGCCACCGTGGTCTCTGGCCCGGTCGGGAAGCCGAGACGTCCGCTGGCCCCGCCCAGCGCGGCATAGCGGGCGCCGATCGCTCCCCAGGTCTCGGCGGCTCCGGTGGCCGGGCTCCACTGGATCGATCCGGCCGCGAAGTCCTGGACGTAACCGTCGCCCACCTGGCGTTCGGGGCCGGCCGGGAATCCCAGGCGGCCGCCGACTCCACCCAGTTGGGCATATCGGTCGCCGATGGCCCCCCAGACTTCGGTGGCGGCCAGCCTCGGCGTCCAGGCGATGACGCCGCGTTGAAAGCGCTGCACATAGCCGTCGTCCACCGCCATTTCGGAATCCGCCGGGAAGCCCAGCCGCCCGGTCGCTCCGCCCAGCGCGGCATAGCGGGCGCCGATCGCTCCCCAGGTCTCCCGTGCACCGGTATCGGGTGACCAGTAGATCTGCCCACCCTGGAAACTCTGCTGGTAACCGTCTTGGATCTGGGTTTCCGGCCCGATGGGTAGTCCCAAACGTCCGGTCGGGCCGCCGAGGGCGGCGTAACGCTCGGCGATCCCGCCCTTGACGTACCAGCTGGCGCTGCTAGTCCAGACCGCATAGCCATATTGGAAGCGTTGGGCGTAGCCGGAACCCACCTGGAATTCGTGGCTGGTCGGGAACCCCAGTCGGCTCGTGGTGGCGCCCAGGGAGTGATAGAGATTCAACAAACCGCCACGCACCGACCAGGCGCCAGCCGCCTGGCTGAAGTAGATTTCACCGCCCTGGAAGATCTGTTTGCTGCCGCCTGGGACCTCCAGCACCTCGCTGGTTGGGAAGCCCAGCGGATTGTCCTGCCAGCCCACCTCGGTGTAGGCGGCCCAGAAGATCCCGGTCACCGCCTGTACCGGCGTATTGGCGCCGGCCTGGAAGAGCCCGGCGTGTTCGAATCCGGCGCTGCGTCCCGAAGCTGTCTCGGCTTCCATCATGACCAACTGACCGTAGGATCCCGATGCACCACCGGCTGCCTGCCAGGCGCGTTGGATCGCGGTGGCGGTGCTATTGGTTAATTGAGCGACCCGATCACGTAGCCAACCCATCCGGGCAGTGATGTTGGCTCCAGGGCAGGCGGTGGACATCACATCGCCGTGCCGGAAGATCGTGTTCACATTTCTGCCAGCCAACGTCACTCGACCATGCGGATCCAGGTAATAGCCGGCCATCTTCCAAGCGATCAGCCGGGCACCGGCTTCCATGGTGGTCTCGCTGGGGTTGTAGGTGTCGGAATTCATCATGAAACTGATCCCGACGGTGTAGTCATTCCAGCTTGTCGCATGGGCGCCATGGACCGGCATCCGAATACCGCCTGCCTTGCCCTCGTAGATGGTGCCGTACTTGTCGATCAGGAAGTTGTAGCCGATATCGCACCAGCCGAGATCGAACTCGTGGTAGCTCTGGATACCGCGCACGATACCCGGCGCCTCGGCGATTGAATAGTTGTTCGATCCGGCGGTGTGATGCACCGTGATCGCCTTGATGGTTGGGCTGTTGGCCTCGCAACCTTCTGGTGCATAGGCACCCCATTGGGTTCGGCTGACGATTGGCGGCTGACCTGGCGGGTCGGCATCGCCGCGGGCGCCGATCCCGGCCTCACCGGCTGCTTGTCCATCGCCGGCCAGCGGTGCCGGATCGATCAGCACCAGATTGAGCCCGTCGATGGTTGCGTCCCGGGTACCGGTAACCCGGGCCTCGACCGCGTTGGCCTGTTCGACCCAGATCGGATCGGTGCCTGAGGCATCGGCCAGAGCAGGCTCCAACTCGTACCATTGGCTCCAGGTCTGGTCGTTGCGGACGCGCACCTCGAAGCGGTGACCGGCACCGCCGGTCGCCTGCCAGGTGATGCCCACGAGCGAGAAACCGGTGGTCTCGGTGGGTGCGATAATCCCCAGAATCCGTTCGTCGCCTGTCCCGGCGGGGTGCATGCCGGTTGCCGGGAAGGCAAGCTTCGTGCTGGTCACCGAGCCATGTGTGGTCACCTGCGCCGCGGCACCGGCATCGCGGGGCGTCGCGGACGGCTCATCTGCCGGTGCCCCGGCATGGGACGACTGCGGGTCGCTGGCTGCGGTATCGTTCGGGGATGATCCGGTGGCTTGGGCTGTTGGGCTCACGGCCGGAGCCGATGCGGTATCGGCCGGTTCTGGGCTGGCTGCGGGATCGGCGGCCGCGTTGACGATGAGGCCGGCCGGACCGGTCAGCACGACCAGTCCGGCAATGGTCAGCCGAAGCAGTTTTCGACGCATTTTGATGACTGTCTCCCCGGTGGTTATCGACACGAACTGGGCTGGAAAACCCGTGACGAGTATCCATCGGCAATTGTCAAGGAGCAATGCTGTTGGAAGCTTGACTTTAGGTCGAAGGTTGCCGATTGCTGAGGTGCCGGTGTGACAATGATCCGGGCGCGCCGTGGCGCCAGCGTGGCTGCTCCCCGAAGGTTCGAGTCGGCGATCAAGCAGGGCGCCGACGGCATGGAACTAGATATCCAGCGTAGTGCCGGCGGTGTTCTGGCGGTCTGCCATGACGAGACGATCGACCGGACCAGTGGCGGCAGCGGTGCGATTGCGATGCTATCCCTGGCGCAGTTGCGGGGATTCGACTTGTCAGCCGGCCGCGGCCCGGGCCGCACTGCTCAGTTGATGTGTACCTGACTGCCGGTAGGCGACCAACGGATATAGCCGTGCTGGAAACGTTGAATCCAGCTGCCGCCGGCTTCGGCTTGTTCGCCGCTGGTGGGGTAGCCGAGTTTGCCGGTTTGGGCGCCGTTGGCTTGGTAGG
>CALHWB010000043.1 GCA_938036835.1 uncultured Propionibacterium sp. | reverse complement strand
GTCCAGTTCCGCCTGCAACCAGGCCAGCAAGCCGTGCAGCGAACCGTTACCGTCGATATCTACATAGCCGGTCAGGGCATCCAGGAAACGAGTCAGCTGACGGCTGCGCCGGGCGGCGAACCATTCCGGGTCGCTGTCCAATTCGATGGCGATCCCCAAACGGTCGATCACCCGACTGGTCAGCTCCAGCACCGGTTCATCCCGGTGCCGACGCAATTGCTGGAGTTCGGCGCCGAACCGGGCCAATCTGGCCCGAGCGACCGCCGAAAGCGGAGCATCCCCCGGATCTGCGATGGCATCCAACAGGCAGGGCAACTCGCTGGGATCCTGAGCAGGCGGCACCGAACGGCCCGGATCGCCGGCCAGGGTGCCGGTCCCCGGGCGGTGCAGCGCTGCCAGCTGTGCCGCCCGGGTGCCCAACGCCGCGAGGTCGCTGACCCCGATCCGCCAACGGTCACCGCTCAACAGCCGCAGCACCTCGGGGTTGGCCCCCACATCGTCGATCAACCGCAGCGTAGCCACCACCTCGGCTACCTCGGGCAGCTCCAACAAGCCGCCGAGCCCGACGACCTCGACCGGCACTCCTCGTGCCTCCAATTCCCGGCAGATTCCAGCCAACGGCGCATTTTGCCTAGTCAACACGGCAATATCGGACCATTTGCCGGCCTCGCCGCTGCGCTGTGCCCGGATTACCCGCTCGGCCAGCCAGCTGGCTTCCTGGGGCCAGGTGTCAAAACTGACCGCCTCCAGCCGGGCCGGTTCGGCATCCCCCGGTGCCCGCAGCTGGCCATCGATCGCGACCTGCATCGCCTGTTGCCGGTCACCCGCCCGCTGCAGCCGGCCGTCGGCCCGCAGGGGCGCGGCAAGCAGATTGGCCACCTGTAGGATCTCAGGCCCCGAACGCCGGTTCACCGTCAGCCCGTACCGTGCGGCCGGTTGACCGTCAACGGTTGGGAAATCGCTGGCGAAGCGCAGGATATTGCTGGGGGCGGCGCCTCGCCAGCCGTAGATGGCCTGAAAGGGATCGCCCACCGCAGTGACCGGATGCCCCCTGCCCTGTCCGGGGGTGGGCCCGGAGAACAGCTCGCGCAACAGCAGCGCCTGTGCACTTGAGGTGTCCTGGTATTCATCCAACAGCACAACGGGAAAGTCCCGCCGCAGTTGCCTGCCGACCTGGGGCACGCTGCCGGCCAGTTCCGCGGCTGCGGCCATCTGATCGGCAAACTCGACGAGCCCGCGTTCTGCTTTGGCACGCCGATAGGCAGCCACCAGTGCAAGCAGTTCGGCCCGGCCGGCCACCGCCGCCCGGGCCTTGCGCACCGGAACGGTCGGCTTGCCCCGATAGAGCCCGGCCTCGCCGAGTTCGGCGGCGAAGGCGGCATCGTATTCGAGCACTTCGTCCCGATCGACCAGATGGTTGCGCAGTTCCTGATCGAGTCTCAATACCCGCTCGATCACGGTGGGCAGCCGGAGTTGCCCCAACTCGGCGAGTTCTGCCGGCCAATCGGCAACCACCTGGGCGGCCAGCCGGTGCCGCACCGCGCCACTGATCAGGCGCAAATCCGATTCGACTCCGGCTCGTAGGCCGTGCTCGGCCAATAGCTGGCCGGCGAAGGCATCGTAGGTGCTCACGGTGACGCGTCCAGCCAGCGGATCACCGTCCAGGCCCGCCTTGGCGAGCGCCTGATGTACCCGCTGTCCCAGTTCTTGGGCAGCCTTGCGCGTGAAGGTCAGGCCCAGCACGCCTTCGGGGGTTACCTGCCCGGTGCCGACCAGCCACACGACCCGGGCAGCCATCACGGTGGTCTTGCCGGTGCCGGCCCCGGCGATGATCACGCCAGGGCACAGCGGGGCGGTGATCGCCGTCTGCTGCTCTGCGCTGAATGCCAGCCCCAGCAGGCTGCCCAGTTCATCGATCCCGGTCAATCCAGTTGCCCGGCCGCTCATCTCCCTGCCCCGATCCGGGCAGGGCAATCCAATCGAAATGAGCAACTGACGCAGCCCGGGTTGCTGCGAGCCGGAAAACCGGGTTCACCGGCCAGACCAGCCGCCATGGCGAGCCGGTCCTGCACCCAGTTGGCGCCATCCAGTTCGGTGTCCGGCAGGGCTGGCTGGTCGTCAAGCGAGGGCTGCAACCGCACCGTGGGGGCACCGCTGGCCGTCGGGACGCGCAGGTAGACCACTTCTGCGTCGGCCACCGAGCGCACGCCCCCGGTGACGGCGTCGAAAGCTCCCTGCTGGACGGCCAGCTGGTAGCAGCCCAACTGATCCATGCCAATCACCTCGGCGGCACTGCGTGCCATGCCGCCGGTCTTGAAGTCGACCACGCGTACCCGGCCGCGAGCATCCAGTTCCAGCCGGTCCACCGTGCCCACCATGACCAGCTGCCGTCCCGCGAGGGTCAGCGGCAACTCGAAACCGACCTCGGATGCCAATGGCCGGGCGTGATCGGGGCCGGCCGCCCAGCATTCGTAGGCTGCCAGCGCCTGCTCGACCGCCTGATACTCGGCCCGGGACTCATAGCGGGCGTTGAACCGCAAGCGGGGCCACAGTTCGTCAAGGCTGGCCGTCAGCTCGGCTCGGGATGCCCCCCGGAACCGCCGTTCGATCAAGGCGTGAATCACCGAGCCCACCGCGGCCGGCACCCCGGCAGGCCGATCGGCCCGGGCCCGTCGGTTGCAGAACCATCGTCTCGGGCAGGTCAGCAGCAACTCGATCTGGGATACCGATAGCCGCGGCACCGCCGGGTGCGATCTCCCGGCGAGGCCGGTATCCGATGGAGTCTGTAGGCCGCGCCAGTTGGTTGGGTCAGCGGTCGGGACCAGCGCCCGACCGGCATCGTCGGACTGAGTGGCCAGCCAGGCGAGTTCGCCCGCCGCCTGCTGGGCCAGGCCCGGTGGAGTCAGCGGATCGACCAGGGTGCGGCGTAGTTCGGCGCTCAGCGCACCCAGCGTGGCCGGCTCCCTGACCTGCCGACCGCCGGTGACTGGGACGCCGAGTTCTGCCAGGAACCGGGACGGCTCGGGAGTCTGCCCGGTGGGATCGTCGATGGCGGTCACGATCAGACGATGGCTGGCGCGGCTGATGGCCAGCAGGAAACTGCGCCGCTCGTCGGCCAATTGCTCCCTACGAGTGCGCGGGGCCGGCCACGGATCGTCATTCAGTTCGTCTACCTGCAGCAGTCCGCTGGCCGGCCCATAGGCGGGCCAGCGGCCTTCCTGCAAGCCGGTCACGGCCACCAGCCGCCAATGCCGGCCGCGGGAGCGGTGCACGGTGAGCACCTGCACCGCTCCCGAATGCGGATCCGATTCCCGGGCAGTATCCGCGGCTATCTGCTGCCCGGCGACCTCCGCGATCAGCGAACGCACCCCGGCGACGCCGCTGCGCCCCGGATCGCGCTGGGCGAGATCGAACAGGGCCAGCACCGCATCCAGATCCCGGTTGGCGCGGGGCGCATGCTCGCCGCCGCCGAGTGCCTCGGATCGCAACCGATCCGGCCAGTCGGATCCCGACCAGGCCCGCCACAGCAGGGAACCGGGGTCGGCGCCTGCGCGCACCCGGGAGACCAGTTCACCCAGCAGATTGCGCAACCGGACCAGCGCGGCCAGCTCGGGATCGGTCTCGCCGGCCTCGACCAGTTGTTCCGCAGCCATCTCGCGGGCCAGCAACTGCCCCGATCCGGTCCGGTCGTCCCCGCTGGCCTGTGCCCGGCGGCGCAATGCTCTGCCCACCCGCCGCCAGGCTAGAGCATCCAGCCCACCCATCGGTCCCCTCGCTAACGCCTCTGCCTGCTCGACGCGCAGGCCGATACCCGTCGCGAGATCTGCTGCTGCCTGCACGAGACCCAGCAACTGACGCACCGAAACCTCTTCTGACAAGGCAAGCTCGTCGCCGGCGACTCGCACCGGCAGCCCAGCTGCAGACAGTCTGCGAGCCAGCGTGGCCACCGCATTGCTTCCCGTGTTGGTGAGCACGGCCATCTGTTCCCAGCCAAGCCGGTCGACGATATGGGCCCGGCGCAGCTCGGCGGCGATGAAATCGGCCTGGTCGGCCTCGTCCCGCAGGCAAATTGCCTGAACGCGCGGCCCTTCCGGAATACCGCTCTGAGGGCTACCGGCCGGCCGGTCAGCGGATTCGGGCAGCCGGGCAGCCACCGCGGCGATGGCCGCGGCCACCGCAGGATCGGTGGCCAATGGCCCCACCATCCGCAGCCGCAGAGCGGGCCGCCCAGGTCGGCCGAAACGTGCCTCGAAGTCAGCGGTCGCCCGTCGGCTGGCCCCCCGGAATCCATAAACCCGGGTGCTTGGATCGGCGAAGGCGATCACCCGGCAGCCCAGCTGGCTGGCCTGGGCCAGCAGCGCAATCATGCCGGGGTCGGCTTCGGCGAACTCGTCGCAGCAGATCAGTGCGGCATCCCGGGGCAATACCCTGGCAGCTTCGTCGTCCAGCAACAGCAGTCTGGTCCGCAGTACCAGATCGGCGTAGTCAACCGCGCCTTGTGCATCCAGGACGTCACGGTATTCCTGTTGGAAGCCGGCCGCCGCCACCCAGGCAGCGGACCCGGTGGCCCGACCTCGCGCGGCCAGTTCCTCGGGATCGATTCCCAGCTGGCTGGCCCGTGCCAGCAACCGGCGGACCTCGCGAGCGAAGCCTCTGGTGGCCACCGCCGCCTGTAGTTCCGGGGGCCACCTGTCGGTGCCGCCGCCGACCAGCAATTCGCGGACGCGTAACTCCTGCTCTGGAGCGCTAAGCAACCGTGGCGTGGGCGCACCCGGAACGGCATGGCGTTGTAACAGCCTGGCACACCAGCCATGCACCGTGCTGATCTGCAAGCCGCGTTCCGTGGTACCCAGAGCGGCAACGATCCGGCTGCGCAATAGTTGAGCGGCCGACCGGGAACCGGTCAACACCACAACGCGGGATAGTGGTAGTCCCCGGCGCACCTGGTCGACCACGGTGGCGACCAGACCGGTGGTTTTACCGCTCGCCGGGCCGCCACAGACCAGGATCGCGCCCGCGCCATTGGCCGCCTGTTGCACCAATAGCTGCTGGTCAGAAGTCAATTGGACCGGCTCGCCCGGTGCCTTGGGTGCGGTCAGCGCCAACCCGGCCACCGTGGAAGTCATAGCACCCATGCAAGCACGTCTCACCGACAGTTTCGCCCGGCCCTCCGCACGCAAACGGCCCGGAGGTGTGGAAGAGTTGGGAAGTGCCACTGCAAGGTCAGGACGCAGTACCGAGCTGTTCCGCGTTCTTGCTCCATCCCCCGGGCTGGAACGGCAAGGGTCGTGCGGTACGACCCGGATCGATATCCATGAGGAGTACACATGGCGCAGGGAACCGTCAAATGGTTCAATGCCGAGAAAGGCTACGGATTCATCGCGGTCGAAGGTTCGAACGATGATGTCTTCGTGCATTACACCGCCATCGATGCGAGCGGGTTCCGCTCGCTCGAGGAGGGCCAGAAGGTCGAGTTCAAGATCACCCAAGGCCCAAAGGGCCAGCAGGCAGATGGCGTCCGAGTGGTCGCCTGATTGACCTACACCCCTGAACCGAACGGGGCCGCACCGCTCACGGCTGCGACCCCGTTCGGTTTGTCCAAGCCAGATCGCCCGTTTCCGCAAGAGCGCTTCGGGAATCGGTGTTGTCGTTGGTTTCCGCGGGTCGGGTAGGTTGGCTGCGTGGAGATCAAGATTGGAGTGCGAGACATCGCCCGAGAGCTGACCGTCGAAACCGAGCAAAGCGCCGAACAGGTGGAGGCCGACCTGCGGCAGGCACTCAACGAGGACGGCGTACTGGTCATCGATGCAACCAGGGGAAGGCGAGTGCTGGTCTCGGCGACCCACATCGGCTACCTGGATCTGGGCCCGGAAACCGCCCGCAAGGTGGGGTTCGATTTCGGCGAACCCACCTCCTGATCGTCCCCGGTCACATAGACAAACCCAGTTGGCTCAGCCGGGCAGACACCGCCGACAGCAGTTCGCCGAGCGCCGCACTCGATCGGGTCATCTGGTCATCGCGATCGCCGGTGAGCAGCACGCGAAGCGCCGGCTCCCTAACCAGCAGACGCTGACCCACGACCGCAGCCTCGCCGAGCATCCGGCGAGCATAGGTGGATAGTTCCCCGCAAACCCGCTGATTGGTGCCCAGCACCGAAAGCACGGTCAGACTGGTGTGATCGATGACCTGCCAAAGCCCGGCATCCGTACCGATCGCTTCGGCCGCGGCCGGTTCCAGTTCTTCGACCCGCAATCGCTGGATCAGTTCCAGTTCCAAATGGGTGACGAACAGCAGGCGCAGCATCCGCTCGCCTCGCGCTTTGGGAGTGGTGATGGTCACGAACTCGTCCACCGGGCTAGTCAACGGCTGGATCGCCGCCAAGGCAGCCTGCTGGCCGCCCGGGATGGCGTCGCACATCCGGGTGAATCGCGATAGTACCTCGGCGCCCAGCCTGCCCAGGGGCAGCCGCGCGGACAGCTCCGGCCGAGGCCCCGAGTAGCCGAACAGGCTCTCTGCCACGCACAGATTCTGATAGGCGAGCAGCGCCAGCAATACGGTTTCGGGAGTCGCAGCAGACTTCTGGTTCACCCGATCAGGCTATATCGACCTAGGGCAGCCGGCCGGGCTGCCGTATCCGGTGGGCGAGGCGGGCTAGAATGTTGCTTGGCGCAGGTCTGTGCCCACATCGTTGCGATCGGCCAATACCCCTGCCGGGGCCTGGCGGATCGACGATGGATACCACAGCATCGGCGCCGCCGGTAACCCAGTCGCCGCATGGCGGACGCGAAAGAGACCGAATGACTGCCACCACCGAACCTGCCGAGCAGCGCGGCACCCCGGATTTCCCGGCGACCTTCGCCGAGTTGGGCGTGACCGCGCCGATCGTGTCCGCGTTGGCTGCCGAGGGGATCCAACATCCCTTCCCGATCCAGGAACTGGCCATTCCGATCGCGCTGACCGGGGCCGACATGATCGGTCAGGCGCGCACCGGAACCGGCAAGACGCTGGCCTTCGGCGCGCCGCTGCTACAACGCTTGATCCTGCCGGGTCGAGAGGAATTCGAAGGATTCGCACATTTCGGCAAGCCGCAGGCCCTGGTCATGACCCCCACCCGAGAGCTCGCACTACAGGTCAGCGCCGACCTGATCAAGGCGGCAGCCCAACTCGGGGCCCGCATCGTGACCATCTACGGCGGTGTCGGCTACGATGACCAGCTCAAGGCACTCGCCGATGGAGTAGAGGTGGTGGTGGGGACGCCGGGACGGCTACTCGATCTGGTCAACCGCAAGAGCCTGGACCTTTCCCAGGTGGCGGTCCTGGTTCTTGACGAAGCCGACGAGATGCTCGACCTGGGTTTTCTTCCCGATGTGGAAAGACTCGCCGGGCAGACCCCAGTTCACAAACAGACCCTGATGTTCTCGGCCACCATGCCGGCCCAGATCGTGGCGCTGGCGCGTACCACGCTGCACCAGCCGGTCCATGTCCGCGCCGAGGGACAGGACGCCCAGGCCACCGTTCCCGATACTACCCAGTTCGTCTATCAAGCCCACGAGTTGGACAAGCCCGAGATCATCGGGAAACTGCTACAGGCCCCGGTCGTCGGCAAGATGATGATCTTCACGCGCACGAAACGATCGGCCCAACGGCTATGTGACGAATTGGTGGATCGCGGTTTCCGGGCAGCCACCATCCACGGTGATCTGAACCAGGCTCAACGCGAACGCACCCTGAAGCGTTTCCGCCACGGCGACACGAAGGTCCTGGTGGCCACCGACGTCGCGGCCCGCGGAATCGATGTCACCGGTGTCAGTCATGTGCTGAACTACGAAGTGCCCGATGACCCTGCCCAGTATGTGCACCGCATCGGCCGAACGGGGCGGGCCGGCAACTCCGGTGTAGCGATCACCCTGGTCGACTGGCAGGACGTCACCCGCTGGAAGGTGATCAACAAGGCGCTTGCGTTGGATTTCAACGACCCGCCGGAAAGCTATTCAACCAGCCCGCATCTGATGGCCGAACTTCAGATCCCGGAAAGCACCCGGGGACGCCTCACCGAACCCGGCACGGCACCGTCCAGATCCAGGGCCGCCGGTCGTGCCAGACGAGATACCGGCCGGCATTCCGGTGAACGGCCTGGCAGCGAGGGAACCGGCCGGCGGCGGCGCGCCGAGCGCACCGAGCGAACCCGCAGACGACGGATCCGGCGGCGGAATGGCCAAGTGATCGAACGCGGTGGCCCCAGCGATGACCAGGGCTCCGCTCCCGCAGACCAACCGGACCGCTAAGTGATCAGTAATCCATCTGCATCGCCTGACGGACCTCGGCCAGGGTGGCTTCTGCTTTTTCGTTGGCGTGCAGATTGCCGTCACGTAACACCTTGCCAAGATAATCCGGGCTGGCCATCAGTTCCGCCCGGCGAGTCCGAACCGGCCTAAGGGCCTCGTTGATCGCCTCCGTGACCGCCTTCTTCAGCCCGCCGCCACCGCCAGAGCCGATCTCCGCCGCAACCTCAACGGGCGAACGGCCGGTGCAAAGCGCGGTCAGCAGCAGCAGATTCGCCACCTCGGGACGCCGCCGCGGGTCGTAGGTGATCTGACGCTCGGCATCGGTCTTGGCCTTCTTGATCAAGCGAGCGGTATCGTCGGCGGTCATTCCCAGTTCGATGACATTGCCCTTCGACTTGCTCATCTTGTCTCCGTCCAGCCCCAGGATCAACGGCGCCTGAGAAAGCAGCGCGTCCGCCGGCGGAAAGATCGGTTGGCCGGTCGAAACCCGGCCATAGCGTTCGTCAAAACGCCTGGCCAACAGCCTGGCCACCTCGAGATGGGGCAGCTGGTCCTTGCCCACCGGAACCAGATTCGCCTTGCAGAACAGGATATCGGCGGCTTGATGAACCGGGAAGGTCAGCATCAATCCGCTCATGGGACGCCCGGAATTGGCTAGCTCATCCTTGACCGTCGGATTGCGCCGCAACTCGGCATCGGTGATCAGGGACAGGAACGGCAGCATCAACTGATTCAACGCCGGCACCGCCGAATGCGCGAAGATGGTCGACCGTTCGGGATCGATCCCGCTGGCCAGGTAGTCCGCCAGACAGTTGCGCACGTTGCTGCGTAACTCCCCCACCCCATCGCGGTCATAGATGACCTGGTAGTCGGCGATCAGAACCCAGTTCTCTAGGCCCAGGTTTTGCAGCCGAACCCGGTTGCGCAGCGAACCGAAATAATGCCCGATGTGCAACCGCCCGGTCGGCCGGTCCCCGGTCAGCACCCGATACCGCTGTGGATGCTCCGCGAGATCCGTCTCAATGGCCGCGCTGCGTGCCAGACTGGCGTGCAGCGTACCCTCGTTCTGCTGATGCTCACCCGGTGCGCTCATCGCTACCCTTCTCTTCTCATCGGCAAAGCCTCGCCCAGCATAGCGACCGGATACCGTCGCTCGGCGGCTAGCATTGCCTCATGAGCGCCACCAGATCGGAGCCCGAGCCATTCGAGCGAATACAGCAGTTGGTGAACTGGTTGCGCAAGCAAACCGATCAGGTAGCCGGCCGAATGAGCAGCGGCAGCGGCGCCGTCGCGCGACGGTCGGATCAGATCGCGGACTCCGTGACGACCGAGACCACCGAACTGGCCGATCAAGCAGCCATCCGGATAGACCGATTGATCGAACGGCTGCAGGCCTCCTTCGAGCCCCCCGCGGAGTATCCGATAAGCCGCCCGCCCTCACGCGCCAAGCCCGACCCGGTACCGTTCGATCCGACGGAGTAACTCCCGATAGGCGCTTTCCCGGGTGGTCTCGCAGCCCAATTCATGATCCTGCTTGCCACCACCGTGATAATCGCTCGATCCGGTGCGGACCAGATCGCAACGCTGCCCGAGCCGGTGGAACAGATCCCGGGTAGCCGCATCGTGCAGTGGATAGTCGACTTCGATCCCGTCCAAACCATGCTCTGCGGCGAGCCGTTCGATATCGGCGCCACCCAGCACATGCTCGGCGCCCCGAATCCCGGGGTGCGCCAGCACCGCCGCTCCCCCGGCAGCATGAACCAGCGCTATCGCATCGGTCAGCGGGAGCGTATAGCGCTCGACATAGGCCGGCCTGCCACGATCCAGGTACTTCGCGAACGCCTCGGCACGATTCGCGGCGTATCCGGCAGCCACCAGCTCGTCTGCCACATGCGGCCGGCCAACCGAAGCCCCGCTGCCCCCGGCTCTGCCCAGCACCGCCGATTCGCCGATGGTCATCCCCAGCTCGGTCAGCCGGGCGAGCATCCGGGGTAGCCGCTCGGTGCGGGACCGCCTCAGCCGCAGCATCTCCGCGTTGAGTTCCGAGTTCCTGGGATCCATCCCATAGCCCAACAGATGGATTTCGCCGCCGGCATGGTTGGTGCTCAATTCCACTCCAGCCAGCAATCGCACGCCGACCCGCTGGCCTGCCGCGCGGGCCTCGGCGACTCCGGCCATGGTGTCGTGATCGGTCAACGCCACGATATCCAGGCCGGCTGCGGCGGCAGCCAGCATCAAGCGGGTTGGCGAGTCGGTGCCGTCCGAGAGATTGGAGTGGGTGTGCAGATCGATCCTCATCCAGCGATCCCGTCCGTTCTGGTTCCATGGTGCAGCAGCGAACGCAGACCACCGACCACTACCGACATCCTGGCCAGTTCGGGCCCACCCGCGCTGGCCTCCACCAGCAGTTCCCGTTCCTCCTGCGCCTTCGGGTTGGCGAGATACCACGACTCGACCAGTTCGGCCGCATCGGCGCCAGTTGGCGTCAATCGGAGAACGGCCTCGGTCAGTCCTGCCTGCGCGTGCTGGAGTTCATCGCATACCGTTGCCCGCGCCAGGATATCCCACCGGCCGGTTCGCGGCAGCTGACCGGCCGCGTTCAGCGCCCGGTCGATGCCCAGTCGTTCGCTCAGTGCAAACCACACCGCGGCAGTCAGCGCAACCGGGCGGTCGCAGCGCTTAGCGACCCGCACCATGGGCAGCAACAGATGCCCCAACGGGCAGACAGCCAGGCGCACGGCCAACTCGTCCGGCACACCCAGCTCGCCTAGTCTCGCCATATGATCGCGCTGGGCAGCCGCCCCCGCCGGGGCGAGCACCTTGGTCAACCCGGCGGTAATCTCGCGAATGCCGGGTTTTAGTTCGTCAACCACCGTCTGGATGTCAAAACCCGCCGGAAGATCTTTAAGCAACCAGCGCGTTGACCGGTCTATCAGGCGACGGATCTCGATGCGCAGCGTGGTCTGGGTGCCGGCCGCCAGCCCGGAACCGGCGACAGCGGTCTCCAGCCAGCCGGCGTCGAACAGATTGCGGGCCGCCAACTGGCCGCGCATCACATCGGCCAGGCCGGCACCGGTCTCCCAGCGCATCCGGTGGGCCGCCGTGATGCCCTGCGAGTCCACAAACCGGTTGACAGCCACGGTCGCGATGATCTGCTTGGCCAGTCGATGCTCGGGCATCCGGTCGGCAAACCGTTCCCGCAACGGCTTCGGGAAGTACTTGACTAGCCGGTCCGACAGGTAGGGATCGTCCAGCAGGTCGGAAGCCAGCAGTTCCTCGGAAAGGCTGTTCTTCACGGTGCTCAGCAGGACGCACAACTCCGGGCAGACCAGGCCTTGACCGCCAGCCGCGCGGGCGCGCAGCAATTCGGTGCCGGGCAATCCATCCAGGGAGCGGTTCAACTGGCCATCCTGCTCCAACGACACCATCAGTTGCTCGTGGCTGCCCACATCGGTCACCGCGTCGTAAAGCGAGTTGGCCAGGGCCCGGTTCTGCATCAGGTTTTGTTCCAGAACCAACTGGGCCACTTCGCCGGTCATCTCGTGCAGCAGGGCGTTGCGTTCCGCCAACGTCATCCGGCCCCGGGCGACCTCGGCGTTCAGCAGGATCTTGGTGTTGACCTCATAGTCGGAACTGTGCACTCCGCCCGAGTTGTCCACCGAATCGGTATTTATCCGGCCACCCGCCAAGGCATATTCCACCCGGGCGGCCTGCGTCCAGCCGAGATTGCCGCCCTCCGCCACACAGCGGGCCCGCACCTGGTCTGCCGTCACACGCACCGCATCGTTGCCGCGATCCCCAACCTGGGAATCGGTCTCGCCGGTAGCCCGGACCCAAGTGCCGATACCCCCGTTCCACATCAGATCGACCGGTGCCCGCAGAATCGCCTTGATCATCTGATTCGGGGTCAACTGAGTGATCCCGGCCGGTAGACCGAGCGCCTGCCGGACCGCCGCGTTCACCGGAACCGACTTGGCACCCCGGGCGAACACGCCACCCCCGGGGCTGATCAGTCCGGGACGATAGTCCGCCCAAGACGACCGAGGCAGACCGAACAGGCGCTGTCGTTCGGCAAACGCCGCTGCCGGCTCCGGAGTCGGGTCAAGGAAGATGTGCTGGTGGTTGAAGGCCGCCACCAGCACGGTGTTGGCGGAGCGCAGCAGTCCATTGCCGAAAACATCGCCGCTCATGTCGCCGATTCCTACGCAGGTGAAGGTGTCGACATCGGGGTCGATACCCAGTTCGCTGAAGTGGCGGCGTACCGAAACCCAGGCACCGCGCGCCGTGATCCCCATCTTCTTGTGGTCGTAGCCGGTGCGCCCGCCGGACGCGAAGGCATCGCCCAGCCAGAAACCGGTATCCATGGCGATCTGGTTCGCCAGATCGGAGAAGGTGGCGGTCCCCTTGTCCGCAGCCACTACCAGATAGGGATCGTCATCGTCCCAGGCGACCACCTTCGCCGGCCGGCACACCTGCCCGTCGATGATGTTATCCGTCACGCTAAGCAGGGCACGCACATAGTCGCCATAGGCTGCCCGGCCCTCGCTGGCCCGATCGGCAGCATTCAATCCGGCGAGTCTCAGCGGATGGAAACCGCCCTTCGCGCCGACCGGGACGATGATGGCATTCTTCTCCATCTGAGCCTTGACCAGCCCAAGCACCTCGGTGCGGTAGTCCTCGGCCCGATCCGACCAGCGGAGTCCACCGCGAGCCACCTTGCCATAGCGCAGGTGAACGCCTTCTACGCGCGGGGAGTAGACAAAGATCTCGTGCCGGGGTTGCGGCCCGGCAATGAAATCCAACCGAGCGGGCTCGATCTTGAAGGCCAGCGCGCCCCGGCCCGGCCGCGGCGTCCCGCTGGGCAACGGCTCATCGGCCAGCGCAAAGAAGTTCGTGCGCACCATGGCCTGAATCACCGAGAGATACTGGCGCAGCATACGATCCTCGTCCAATGCGGCGATCCGATCAATGCCGCTCAGCAACTCGGCGATCAACTGCTCGGCCCGAGCGACGCGGTCCCCATCAGCCCAGGGATCGAACTTGGCCTCGAACAAGCCAATCAGGCCGGCGGCCAGCTGCTGGTGCTTGTGCAACGTGGCCGCCATATAGGGCTGGGAGTAGGTGGTACCGAGTTGTCGGAGATATCGCGAGATGGCCCGCAGCACCCCCACCTGCTGCCAGGTCAGCAAGGTGTCTGTCACCAGGCGGTTCAGTCCGTCCGCCTCGGCCAGGCCGGCATAGCTGGCCGCCACCGCCGCGGTGA
>CALHWB010000042.1 GCA_938036835.1 uncultured Propionibacterium sp. | reverse complement strand
CACAAGTAGGGAGACCCATGTCCATATTTTCCGCCCTGTCGCGCCGCCGATTTCTTCAAACCGCCGCACTGACCATCGCCAGCAGCTTTGCCTTCGCCGCCGCCGGCATCACCGCGCCGCAAGCGTTCGCTCTCGGACCCGTCCTGGGAACCGTCATCGACTACGCTGCCGGCGTACCAGACGGCAGCACCATCAAAGAAGCCGGCCACCTCGGCTCTGTCCGATACGTATCCCAACGCCGCCCCGGCGCGGAATGGATGCTCGGCAAGCCCGTCACCCTGGAGGAAACCAAAGACCAAGCCGCCAATGGCCTCAAGGTCGCCTCCATCTACCAGTTCGGCAAGGAGGAAACCGCCGACTGGAAACAAGGTGCCGCGGGTGCCGCAGTGCACGCCCCCCAGGCCATCCAGCTGCATACTGCCGCCGGTGGTCCCAAGGGCCGGCCCATCTATGTGGCTATCGACGACAATCCGTCCCGGGAAGAATACGATAATCAGATCCGCCCTTATCTCAAGGCCTTCGATGAGATCCTCAAGAGTCAGGGCTACACCATGGGCGTGTATGCCAACTACGGCACTATTGATTGGGCAATCCAGGATGGCCTTGGCTCCTATTTCTGGCAGCATGATTGGGGTTCTAACGGGCAGATTCACCCGCGGGTTACGTTGCACCAGGTGGCTGGCGAAACCGAGAACCTCGATGGTATTGAGGTTGATGTCAATGATGTGTATGCGGAAGACTGGGGCCAGTGGACACCCGGCCAGGCGGATACCCCCACCCCCAGTGGGCAGACCACTGCCAATAGTGGCAATGTGAAACTGCCTTCGGGTGCGAGCGGGAATGCGAAAAATAATCAGTCAAGTGCTACCCTTCCGCAAACGTTGGCCGGCAAAAATCTGGATGCTAAAACCATCCGGCAGCTGGGTAATTCGGTGAATAGTATTTCCAGCAAGCTACCGGTTGGGCAGCAAATCGTTCTGCCTTCGGAAGAGCAGATCAATATGATTTTGCAGATCGCCAAGTCGTCGAGTTAACCGGTAGCCCACCGACTAGTAATCAGTGGGCTCTTTCGTCGCCGTGGTTGTGGCTGTTTTGGTCACGGCCGCGGTTTTTGTGTTGGCGGTTCCAGAAGCCGCGCGGCTCGTCGAGGTGGCGGATGTCGAGGTTGCCGACGTGGTTTCCGACGCCGATGGTT
>CALHWB010000041.1 GCA_938036835.1 uncultured Propionibacterium sp. | reverse complement strand
ATTGATGAAGACGTCATCCATCGTTCCGTGCAATACTTCAAAACTCCCAACCAAGTAGTGGGTGGCCTCGTACTCTGCTGGGGTGAGGTAGCCGAGGCTGGAGTGCAGGCGTCGCTGGTTGTACCGGTCGACCCAGCCGGCGGTGGCGTACTCGACCTCGGAGATCGTCTTGTAGGGCCCGTCGTGGAAGACGGTCGTGCGGATGCATTCGGCCTTGTAGAGCCCGTTCACCGCCTCGGCTGCGTTGTCAGAGGACGTAACTAGCATGGGGCGCATGGCGCGAAGCAAAGCGGTTGAGAACCCCGGATCGAGGTTCTCCGAGGTTCTGGACGCCGCCGCTAGGCTGCCCTTTGTCCGCATCGATCGCGGAAACTACCTACGCACCGAATTGAAGCGGTACTGCACGGAAGAGCAGATCGACCGCGCCGTTGCCGGAAGTCCCGCTGCTGCGGGTATCCCGTTCAAGATCGTCACGGATGTGGCCAACGCGTCCGTGGCTTTCGAGACGGGCAAAGTCACCGCGATATCTGCCGTGGCCGGTATTCCTGGCGGATTCACGATGATTGGCGCGGTCCCTACCGACCTTGCCCAATACGTGGGCCACATATTGCGTATCGCTCAGGAACTTGCATACATCTACAGTTGGCCGGATCTGTTCGGCGACGAGAGCGAAGAACTCGACGAAGCGACCGAGAGCATTCTGATGCTCTTCGTTGGTGTCATGTTCGGCATCAAGATCGCCCAGAGCGGCGTCGCCAAGGTCGCTACGCTGACCGCCGCGAGCGTTGCGAAGAGACTCCCGCAGAAGGCGCTCACCAGAGGAATCGTCTACCCGATCGTGAAGAAGGTGGCCGGCTATCTCGGCGTAAGCATGACGAAGAAGGTGTTTGCCAGCGGAGTCGCGAAGGCGATTCCGCTGGCCGGGGCCGTTTTATCCGGAGGGCTAACTCTTGGCACCTTCCTTCCGATGTCGAAAAGGCTGCAAAACCATCTGGCAAGTTTGGAACTCACGAAGCCCGGGCATCGCCCCGATGGTGCGGTGGTCAGCAAGGCAACAGAGGTGATTGTCGATTCGAACGAGGTGGAGACCGAGGGGCTCGCACAGTGATCCGATGATGGGCATCAATCGCTCCTTCGCTTGTGGGTGTCGACGGCCGCTTCCCCGGTGACACCGGAGAACCCGGTCCGGCGGGTCACTTTCACCACGGTGTCCGCCTGAGCGAGCAGGCCCGCATCATGGGACACCACCACCCACGCCCCGGGCCAGTCCCGCAGCACCGTCTGCCAGATGTCACAGGCGGTGGGGCCGTCCACCGACGAGTCGCAGTCGTCGACGACGTAGACCTCGGCCGGCCGGCACAGCATGCGGGCCAGGGCCAGACGCTGCCGCTGGCCGCCGGAGAGCCGGCTGGCCTGGCCCGAGTCGAGGACCGTGTCTAGCCCCTCGGGCAGTTCCGGTGTGCCGGGGGTCAGGTGGACCGCCGTCAGGGCTCGGAGCATGTCCGCTTCCGTGATGGACTCATCGCCGAGAAGCAAGTTGTCGCGGACGGTTCCGGCGACGAAGTGGGGCGACTGGCGGGCGTAGCCGATATGAGGTGTGGCCAACCGAGCGCGGTTCCCTGTGACGGCGATTCCGTTCCAGTGGACATCTCCCCTCGGGTCCGGCTGAAGCCCGAGCAGGGCCCGCACGACGGTGCTCTTGCCCGCGCCGATGGCACCGGCGATCACCACCAGTTCGCGAGGGTGAACGGTGAAGTCGACGGGTTCGGGGGCGGGGCCGCCCGCCGGGGTGTGGCGGGTGAGGCCCCTGGCTGTCAGCACACGCAGCGGCTCGACCGGAATGTTATCTGGCGGGGTGACCTCCGCGCCGCTGCCCGTCTCCGCCAACCGTCGGTAGGACACCTTGCCGCCCTGGTAGCGGGCGAAGATCTTGCCGAAGAAGGACATGTGCTGGCTCAGCCAGCCGGAGTAGGTGATGAAGAGCATTAGCTCACCGATGGTGAACTTGCCCGTCACGATCCGCTGGCTCGCGGTCAGCAGGACCACCGCGATGCCGAGCATGACCAGGTTGCGGAACAGGTCGGCGAGCAGGCCGGCATAGACCTGGTGAAGCTGCTGGAGACGGCGCCGCACGGCGAAGCCCTGCTCCAGCCGGGACATCCGACTGCCGATGGCGCCGGAAAGGCGCAAATCCCGGATCCCGGTCAGGGTGTCGCTCATCGCGCCGCCGATTCGGCCCTGTTCCACCCTAACCTGGGTCTGCAACGCCGCCACCCGGCTCTTCAGGAAGACCGAGGCGAACAGCCCAGCCAACAACAGAACCAGCGGAATGGTCATGACCAGGTCGGTGGTGGCGAGCACGGTGATGGCGATAACGATCAGCACCGACCGGTAGCTGAGGTCCGTCGTCCACTCCAGCAGCCCGCCGATCTCCTCCGTGTCGTCGCGCAGCCGGTTGATCGTCTCGCCGGTGCTGACGGACCGGTCGCGGGGGGTGGGGCAGCCGAGGAGGCTTCGCAGAACCCGGATCTTGAGCCAGGCGCTCGTCTTGAAGATCAGCTGGAAGGTCAGTTGCAGGCCGCTCCAGAGGGCGACGGCCCGCAGCACCATCAGCCCCACGGCCAGCACCAGCAGCCACCAGGTAGTGGTGCCGACGTCGCCGTTTCCGGCCCGGTCGATGAGCCGGGACAGCACGAGACCGATGACGAGGGGCAGACCATAGACAGCGGTCCACGTCGCGGCGACAAGTAGGTATAGACCCTTCACCTGGCGCATTGCGGATACCATGAACCGACTGAACGGCTGTGCCCAGAAGGATGGCTTGTGCTCCGCGGACGGGCGGCCGGTGCTGCGCGGCGTCATCCGATAGCTCCTTCACTGGGACGGCCGAGGTGTGTGATCTGACCGTCTACCATCGCGATAACCCGATCGACACCGCTCAGGGCAGTGTGGCGGTGTTCGACCATGATGACCGTGCGCTCTCGCATGACCGTCTCCAACAGAGCCGACCAGGTGCGCTCCGCTTCCGGGTCGAGCTTGGAGACCCCCTCGTCGACGATGAGCAGGCCGACGGGGCGGATCAGGGCACGGGCGCAGGCGACGACTTGCATCTCCCCCTCGGACAGGAAGCGCCCGTCCGAGCCGATCACCGTGTCGAGCCCGCCGGGTAGCGCGCGAACCCAGCCGTCCGCGCCCAGTTGCTCCAGCACCTCCCAGATCCGCTCTTCGGGCACCGAGTCGTCGAACAGCGTGATGTTGTCCCGCACGGAATCGGCGAACATATGGGCGCGCTGGCTGAGCACAGTGAGCCGGGTCGCGAACTCGGCCGGGTGAATCCGGTCTACGTCGGCGCCTCCGATCCGGACGCGGCCCTTGTCCGGGACGACGAGCCCGCACATCAGATTGACCAGGGTGCTCTTGCCGGCACCGGTCTGCCCGACGATGCCTAGGCTTCCCCCGGCCTCGACGGTAAAGGACACGTCGCGAACCACCGGGACGTCGCCGTAGCCGAAGCTGACGTGCTCGAAGGTCACGTCGAGTGGTCCGTCCGGTAAGGCGCCTGGCGGCAGCCGCTCCGGTCCTCCGTCGGCGAGAGGCTCGTCCAGCGTGCGGGCGGTCGCACCGAGAACCGCCATGGTCTTCTGCAATTCGCCCCACTGGGAGGACATGTCCTCTACCGGAGTCTGTAGCAAATCAAGATAGAGATAGATCATGGTCAGCGATCCGATGGAAAGGGATTCGTGGCCCAGTTCCCGCAGACCGAAAGCAAAACTGATGCCGAACGCGAGGGCGAAGAACAGTTGCGTCAGTGGCCAGAACGCTCGGCCGCTGATATAGGCCCGGCCCTCTGTTCGTAGCAGCCGCGTCAGCTCGTGCTCAACGGTGGCGGTGGCCCAGCTGGCCCGTCCCAGCGGTACTAGATCGTCGCGCGCGGCGAGCGAATCACCGACGAACCCGAAGAGTTCAGCCTGCTGGTTGCGGGCCAATTCCCAGCGGGCAACAGCCCGCCTGGCGAGCCAGGTGAGTAGCAGGCACACGACAACGATGAGGACGGCGATGCCGGCGCCCGCGGCCGGGATCACGACGATCATGGCGCTGAGCGTGCCGATGGTGATGGCGAGGTTGCCGATCATCTGGAAGCCCGATTCGGCGATGGACTTGCCGACGATGTCGCAGTTGCCCTCGACCCGCTCCAGCACGTCGCCCACCGGGCGGCTCTCCACCTCCAGCACCGGGCGCTCGACCGCGGCCCGTCGCAGCAGCCGGGCCCGCAGGCTGTCCGCGATCTGCCAGGAACCGCGTACCGCCAGGTACCCAGCGCCGATGCGCGTGGCCCCGCCGATCACGGCGACGGCCAGGTACGTGAGCGCGATGGCCAGCAGCACCGAGGCCGCGGCACCGCGAGTGGCGCTATCCACGAAGTGCTGGACGATCAGCGGGCCCGCCAGCGTGGCAAGGACACTGACACTCAACACTCCCAGGGCAGCGGCTAGGACGCCCCGTACGGGGCGGATTTCCATACGGATCAGGCGCATCACCGCGCTATCCACGGGCCTCATCCGATCGCCGCTCCGGCTTCCTCTGACATCTTGCTTCCCTGCCTGGACGGTGGGCCAGCGGGCCGGCGTGCCGACATCGGTCTTGCGCCCGGAAGAGCGAAGCACATGGAATCAAACCGTCCATATCTGGAGAGAATACCCAGGACAGGGACTCAACCGTCACCGGGGAGTCAGGCGAAGTAGCCCCGGCCTGAACAGCGACAATTAACGTGCCGGATAGGGAATGGATCCGGCGCTACTCGCTGCATAAATCGTTTTATCCTGAATTTCGCAAACACGATGGAGCTGTTCCAAGAATCTGAAATCGAGGAATCTTTCGAAGAGATCGGCCAACTCACCGAATCGTTCGTTCGCGAGGTGCGAATCATCGCCGACCCCTGGACGAGCGACAATGCCACTCGACAATGCCACCGACGGGGAAACGCCGAGATACGAAGTTCTCCCGGCCGATATGCGATCGGCTTCTCGACACCATCGAGTCTTTGGCTAGCATGCTCCATTCCCCAGCCGGAATACCTGACGTACCGGATACGGTATGCGCTCCGGAAGGCCTCGGCCCCTACCTGCGCGTGCTTTGGTGGTTCCTGGCGGACGAAGAGCAAGTTCGCGCCATTGCCTTCCCATATGAGGCTGGCGAGCACAACCTCATGGGCGTGGTGCCACCGATTCTCGCCAAGCGAATCGACGCAACCTGGGATGCGCTCACGCTGGGAAGAGCTGCGGCCATAGTCGAAAGACTCGCCTCCAGCACCTTCGTAGCGGTCACCGATCGCCGGATCGTTACGGCGAAACCCAGGAAGCTGCTCCGCCAGGGCCAGCTCGACGTGATTATCCCACTGGACGAGGCGAGGCATGTGTGCCCCCGTGCGATCCAGTATGAGGATGTTCGCTCGACCGCCAGTGTGATTACGGAACGAAACGACATTAAGTGGATGTTCCCCGCCGTTGCCGATAACCAACAAATCGACAGGCTAGCCGCTGTGATTGGTGAAGATACGGCCGGTGTAAACAAGACTCAGTTGCCTATCGAGCAATTCTCGAAGCCGTCTCCTGAAAAGACTGTAATCGAAAACCAGTTAACTGATTTTCAAGACCTTCATAAACCTCTTGGATGGCCTCGCGGTTCGGCAGAGCGGTAGACCTAAACCGTCCCGGCGTTTTGGGGATTCGACAGCCCCAGCCTTCCGGTGGGCTGGGTGTGGCTAGCGTGGTAGGCCTTCCCCGGCCCGGCGAGTGTAATGTCGCTATAATATAGTATATGGGTGGCGGGGTCGGGCTCCGTTTCATCGTAGTGGCACAGGTTGGCGCCCTTTGAGAAGTACCGGCGTAGCAGGCCATTGGTGTTCTCATTCGTGCTGCACTGCCAAGGCGAGTGAGGATCAAGTAGTTATTATCCGGCCCGGTATCGATGCGTAACTGGACGTGCTAGGCCAGCTCACTTCCCTGGTTCTACGTCTGTAAATCTAAGCTTAGAGTACATCATTTGGAATAGTTTTAATCTCTTTCGCAGGAATTCCGCCGACCAAGCAATTATCGGGTACATCTTTTGTTACAACTGCTCCGGCTGCAACTATAACATTATTGCCAATCGTTATACCCGGCAAAATTGTAACATTACCACCAATCCATACATCGTTACCGATGTGGACTGACTTTGCAATTCCGATGTGATTTCGTCTTCCCATTGGCGTCAAAGGATGTCCTACAGTGGTTATAAGTGCATTAGGTCCAATCATGACATTATCTCCAACATACACCTCTAGAATATCAAGAATAGTAAGATCATAGTTCCCAGTAAAATTATTCCCGATAAATATATTTTTCCATTATCACAGTTGAATACTTTAGCGATCTATGCTCTTTCTCTAACTTTTCCCAACATAGTCTTAAGATATTAATACTGCGCATCATGATCAGTATCATCAATCGCATTATATTCTTTACACTGAATAATTGCATTTTCTTTCAATGCCGCAACTTCAGGGCCGTCATAACAATATTCAAGATCTGCTTTTAATCTTTCAAGTTCTGTCATTTGCCTTCCTCGCAAAATTCTTATTTACCTCTCTAAAGGTTTGCTAATATTATACCATTTTTAGAGCATTTTTCCACTGTTAGATTTCCTACTTGTTTTCAAGTCTTCCTATCATGGTGTATCATCTTTAAAGGCGGGAGTGTAGCGCTGTGATTTTATTATTACTCTATCATGGCGTTATCCTCCTTGTGTCTATATATCTTTCCTTACAGTTAACAGTATGCTCCCCACCCGGCGCGTACCGACCGGCAGACGGATTAGAACAATGCTATGCTGAACGAGATAAAAGCAATTGGTATGCGTTAGGGGGAAACGAGGACGGATGATCTCGATTGATGAGCATATCCAACACGTTGACGAGACGATCTGTCGAAACATTGCCAAGCTGGGAAACCAACGTGATCTTCTATCCCAGAACATCATGGCTCAGCTCCGGAACTTGGTCGAGAGCGTCGCCGTGCGCCTTCAGGTTGGCACATCGGATGCCGAATACGATTATCCGCAAATCGGGCGGGGACTGGCCTTCATCCGAAGCAGGGGGCAATACAGCTTCCTGAGTAAGTTTCACAGGCTCCTTGAGGCAAGCGCTTCTCATTACACACTGGACGGCGACACTTCCGAACGACTGATGCTCAAGTACTACGAGTACCTGCTGCGCATCCGATCCCTACTCAAAGACGCCTGCGGGATGGACATCTTAGGCAATCTAGAGTCGTTCCCGGTCGACCTTGACCCGTCGCTGCGGGAGTACCACGAGAAGATCGCCGCGCGGATCCGGCTGCTGCGCCCGACACAGCCGGATGGCGGAGCGAAAGCCCGCTACTACATCCACAAGACTCGCCCATTCTTCGTCGAAGGACGCATCTACTACGAGGTGACCATCTATCGAGCGATTAACAAGGTCAGCAAGTTCGATCGGATCATCGCCTTCACCGACATCGACATGACCGACAAGTACCCGGCCAAGCTGACCCTCCATCGTGATGAGATCCACGTCCTCGACCAGAGGATGCCGATCATGATTATCAGCGATTGGGAAGTCTCGATCCGCCCGTGTGAGATCGACAACTTCGCCCGCCTCATGGGTATCTCCTTCAAGACCACCACTCTCTGGCCAGAGTATAGCTTTCTTATGAATGAGCTGACGAGAAATGCAGGTAACCTCCTCGACCTCATGGACATGCCAGACGATCGGTACGCAGCGATCCGAGACACTGGCACGGCGACCACATCCAAGCCGCAGATCTTCCCCGTGCTGGACGAGGCGCGACGGATTATCCGCTCCGGTGGCCCCGGCTCCAACATGCTCCGCTATCTGATGCTCCAGATGCGCAACGAGGTGCTGAAGTCCCAGTACAGCTATGAGAAATGCAGACCCCTGTCCGGCCTTAATCTGGAATACGGCTGCATCCCGTTCGACACCATGCCGTTCTGCAGTTCGCCGAAGGGTCACAACGCTCGATATTGGGACCTGGTGGAGAGCCTCGATTTTACCGGTCGCGAACACGAGTTACTGGCGCGTCGAGTACAGACCAACGTCGAGACTCACGGGGTGCTCTACACGCCTGTCGCCGACCTCAAAGCGTTCGGCGATGTCGATCAACTCATTGAGAGTTACAACAACAAGCTCTACCACGGGCATTTTGATCGCCAATTGATGCAGGACAGGGGGCACGTGTTCATCCGGGGCTACGAGAATAACACCGTCGCTATCCTGAAGAAGTTTCAAGAACAAGCATCCGGCGGCGTCGATGGCTACACGGCCTCCGTCGAGCGATGGCTAGGTGAGGCATCTCGTGGCATCGACGACGATACCAAGAAGAATGCCCTTAAACGCTTGTTCAGCCAGTCGAGGGTGGCCCTGATCTACGGCGCTGCCGGTACAGGCAAGTCCACGATGGTCGATCACATCGCCCGGTACTTCAATGACAAAACGAAACTGTTCCTGGCGCAGACCAATCCGGCGAAGGCGAACCTAGAGCGCAAGGTGACGGCCCAAAACTCGACCTTCCGGACCATCGCCAGCCAGATTCACCAAACTGGGCTGGACCGCGAGTACGACCTGCTAGTCGTCGACGAATGCAGCACCGTCAGCAACGCCGACCTGTTCAAGGTGCTAGACAATACGTCCTTCAAACTGCTGGTACTCGTTGGCGACGTCTATCAGATCGAGTCTATCAAGTTCGGCAACTGGTTCAGCATCATCCGCTCGTTCGTCCCAAGCACCGCGGTCTTCGAACTGACGACGCCCTACCGAACCAAGAACACCTCGCTCCTGAGCTTCTGGGACAAGGTGCGCAACATCGAAGACGACATCGCCGAGGTCATCGCCCGCAACGGCTACTCGACAGTCCTCGACAAATCGCTCTTCAAAACCCAGTGTGACGATGAGATCATCCTGTGCCTGAACTACGACGGCCTGTATGGGATCAACAACATCAACCGCTTCCTCCAGAGCAACAACCCAAACCCGCCAGTCCCCTGGCGAGTCTCCACTTACAAGATCGGTGACCCGGTGCTGTTCAACGAGTCGGATCGCTTCCGGCCAGTCATCTATAATAATCTCAAGGGCAAGATCGTTGACATCTCAACAAAGCCGGGCCATATTCAGTTCGACGTTGAACTGGATCGTTCGCTCAGTAAATCCGACACCGTCGGCAGCAAACTCGAATACGTGGAGGGCTCGACCGTCCGTTTCACCGTTTACGATTACGACATCAGCGACGAGGACGACGACTCGGTCAACACCACCGTCCCATTCCAAGTCGCATATGCTGTCTCAATTCACAAGGCCCAGGGCCTAGAGTATGATTCGGTCAAGATCGTGATCACCGATGCCAACGAGGACGATATCACCCATAGTATTTTCTATACGGCCGTCACCCGAGCCCGGCAGAGTCTCAAGATCTTCTGGACACCCGAAACCCAGCAGGCCGTGCTCAAGAATCTTCGGCGCAGCGAAACCCGTAAAGACGTGCACCTACTGTCGAGCCGATGCAAGCTCAAGCCGGTAGCAGAGACCCAACACACGTCATGAAAGGGTAGAGAAACAAGCCGACTTCAAACTGTCCTGTTTTCGAGATGTCGTCTATGAGCATCCACGCAGACACGCATCCCAGGTTTCATGGTGTCCCATGACCACGAGTCGGGTTCCAGATTGCGAGAGGTTGCGCCGGGATGGACTGCAACCTGCGGCTGGCGGTCATGGTGGTTTCCCTGCGTGGTTGCGCGCCCATCGGGTGTGACTGCCCAGTAGGGGTGCCCCACCGGGTGGGCACGAAGTATCCTGAGCATTTAGGCGCCGGTGCTGTTGCGGGCCGCTGATGTCTCGTTCTATGTGATCTAACAGGTGAGGCGTTCGGTGGCTGGGGTAATGGATGAGTAACATTCGACGTGGCAGCGGTGGAATCCGATGGCCAAGGCTGCCCGGCAGACCATGGACTGGCGTTTCGCCGCCAGTACCCATCGTGCAGTAACCGCCGCTGGCCTCTGGCTGGTTCATGACCGCACCGGCCGCGTAGTCGGCCACCGGCGCGTCCATCTCGGTGACTGTGAGAAAGGGTCTGGACCGTCTCGACAGGCAGCCCCCGCACGCGGAGTCGAATGCCGGTGGGTCGCGCTCACCGCCCGGGCCGGATGACCGCCGCGGACACCTGCTCACGCACATCCGGCACGGCCGGCGGCGGGCCACCGCCGGGAAGGGGAAACGGGCTCCCCGGTCCGGCTGACAGGATTGGACCATGGAGCTTTCGATACGCCCGGCAGATCTCGAAGCCACCAACCAGATTGCGGGCTGGCTGCCCAGTCAAACCGAGACGACCCTGTTCGCCGGCACCGCGCTGACCTGGCCGCTGACCGGGGCGGATCTGCTGTCCACCACCGCAGACGGGTGGACGGTGCTCACCTTCTGGCATGCCACCGATCTGGTGTCCACCGCCGCATACCGCTCTGCGGGCCCAGGCCGGATACGCATTGGGCGCATCCTGGTCGACCCCCGGCGCCGCGGCCGCGGCCTCGGGCGAGCGACGGTCACGGCGCTCCTGGCCCGGGTCTGCGCTCAACCCGGCATCTACGAGATCACCCTGGGGGTGTTTGAACACAACACGCCCGCGCGGCGGTTGTATGCCTCGCTCGGGTTCTGCGACACCGGAGCCCGCGGCACGGCCACCGTCGACGGAACGACGTGGACAAGCCATCAGCTATCCCTAGCACGCCATCGGCCGGATCCGGTCACCGATAGATAGGGTTCCACCCGGCAACACATCGCCCAGTCAAGACGACCCCTGGCCGGCACCCGCGCCGGGAAGCCAGCGCGGGTACGTCCGATCGTCCGGGGCTACTCGGCCAGGAACGGGAACTCCACGAACCGCCTGCCGAGGCTGGTGCGCGCCCGCGGCGAAAGCGGCGCGAACTCGTCCAGTTCGAAACGCCGCCGGCCGGGGGCACCGCCGCGTCTCCACAGGCCGACCACACGGCCACCCGCGATCGCACCGCGGCGGAAAACACCGTTGTTGCCCGGCACCAGCCTCGGATGATAGGCCGCGGCGAGCGCGAACAGCCGATCCCGGTAGCCAAGAACGAACTCGTCGAAGCCCGGCAGCAGCAGGGGACGCGAGGCCTGCCGGCCAGCCTGACGGATCTCGTCGGCCAGGCCGATCCGCCGGTAGCTGGGCTCGTCCCCGGCCACCTGCTCGAGATCGGCCTTGACCAGCGGAAAGACTCGTCTGATGAGCCCGAGAGGCAGCTTGCTCCACCAGGCGAAATCCCGCAAGGTGGCCGGCCCCCGCGAAGTCAGGTAGCGGCGCAGCAGTTCGGCGACCGCCGCATCCCGATCGCCGTTGAACCGTCCCTCGATGCCGGAATCGGTGGGCAGCCAGTCATCGCACAACACCACCTGCTGGTCGCCGGCCTGCACCGGGCCGTAGCACAACAGCCCGGTCGAGATATGCCGGGTGAGCATGTGATACACGGCCCCCGGCGCCGTCACCAGGCCGGCCTCCGCCCAGCGCGCACCCAGCTCGGCCCGTGAGACCGGCCCCTGGGCCAGCAGTTCCACGGCGATGGCCGCCGACGCATCCGGGTGCCGGGCGCCCATGCCGCGGGCGGCCCAGATCCGGTCGGATTGCCGCAGTTCGCTGCCGGCGCACAGTTCGGTCAGCCATCGCAGGTCCGCTGCGGCCACCGCGAACACCGTGCCCCGCATCGGATAGCCACGCACGATCTCGGCGTTGGCGAAAGCCATCAGCACCGTGTCGATCGATCCGCCTGCGGTGCGCAATGCCAGCGACGCCAAGACACCCGGCAGATCCTGGCCCTGATGAGCGCCGAACGCGGCCGCCGCGTCGACCGGACGCGCGAACCGGCCCCCCACCAACCGCTGGGCGACCAGCCGGGCCCGGCCCAGCGCGGCATCCACCATCTCACTCCCCCTGCACGTCAACCGGCCCTGGGCACCGGCAGATGGCTGGTGCGGCTCCCGGATCGACCGATCCGGTTGCGGCGCATCGCCGTCACGGCAGGCCCCGGCCGACCGGCCAACCCTCCCGGCGGTAGGCCGCATCCCAGAACATCCACTCGTACTGGCTTGCCCGATAGCAGGCGGCGTGCATGCGGGTCAGGGTTCCCGGATCCGCCCGATCGGCCAGCGCGTCCACGATACCGCGGACGGTCTTGGTGCTGGCGGCGAACTCGGGATTCCCATACAGGTTTATCCAGTCCCCATAGGGATGGCCGGTCACCTCGCCCACAACGGATCTGAGGCGGGTGCCGATATCGTCGTAGATCCAATAGCAGGGCAGGACACCAGCCGCCAATACCGGATAGTCTCCGCCGGCCGCCAGGGACAACAGATACGAGGTGTAGGCAACCGTCGTCGGGGACGCCGGTACGCCACCCGGATCGCGCATGTGGGCGGCATGCAGCATGGGTTCGACCTCAAGACAGTAGCGGGACGATTGGATCCAGAACCTCATCTGCTCGACCGTGGGCGCCTGAGCGGCCGCGTTGGCCAGGGTTCGGGCATAGTCGATCAGGTACAGCGCGTCCTGCATCAGGTAGCCGGCGAAGATCTCCTCGGGCAGGGTGGCGTCGGCCAGCTCCCGCAGCAAGGGCAGCTCATCGATGGCCGCCCGGATCCCGGCGATCCGCTGCCAAGCCACGGCGCTGAACGAGGCCGTGGCCGGCTGGAAGCCCGATGCTGCCGGCCCGGTCATCGTCCGTCCTCCCGGTCCCGCCCCCACAGGGCATGGCAATGGTGCAGCGGTCCCGGACCGTGCCCGATGTGCAGCCCATCGGCCGCCCGGATCGCCTCGGTCAGCCATCGTTTCGCCAGCCGGACGGCCGACAGCAGCGAATCGGTCTGGGGTATCAGGGCGGCGATGGCCGACGACAACGCACACCCGGTGCCGTGGGTATTGGCGGTGGCCACTCGCGGCGCACCGAGCAATTCGTGCTCCTCGCCGGCCACCCACACATCGACTGCGTCCGCACCTTTGCAATGACCACCCTTCAACAGCACTCGGCGGGCACCGAGTTCCACCAGCCTGACCGCCTGGGCCCGCATGCCCGCGATATCCTCCGCCGGTGGGCTGCCGGTCAGCACCGCGGCCTCGAAGACATTGGGCGTTATCACCGCGGCCATCGGCAGCAGTTCGAGCATCGCGGCGACCGAGCCGGCGGCCAGCAGGCTGGATCCGGCGGTGGACACCATCACCGGGTCGAGCACCACCGGCAGCTCCGGGTGGGCCCGCAACACCGCACCAACCGCCGCGATGATCTCGGACGAGGCGAGCATGCCGATCTTGACCGCGTCCACCCGCACATCGGCGAACAGGGTTTCCAACTGTAGGGTGACGAAATCGGCCGGCACCGCATGGACGCCGGTGACCCCCTGGGTGGACTGGGCGGTCAACGCGGTGAGTACCGCGGTGCCATAGGCGCCCAGCGCGGTGAAGGTCTTCAGATCACCCTGGATACCGGCTCCGCCCGAGGGATCCGAACCGGCGATGGTCAGCGCTACTGGTGGTCTCATCGGTTGTCCTCCCAACTCGTGCGAAGTGCCGCGGTCGCCGCGGACGGATCCTCGGCGGTGCAGATCGCCGAGACGACCGCGACACCGGCGATGCCGCAGGACCGCAACTCGGCTATCCGGGGGGCTCCGATGCCGCCGATGGCGACCACGGGCCATGGGCTGGCCGCCACGATCTCGCCCAGGCCAGCCGGCCCGATCGGCGGATCGTGGTCGGGTTTGGTATCGGTCGCCCAGACCGGCCCGGCCCCTAGGTAGTCGATCATCCCCGGCCGGGCCGCCCGCACCGCCCGCACCTGGTCGAGGGTGCTGACCGACAGGCCGATGATCGCCTCGGCACCGAGCAGCTCTCTGGCCGCGGCTACCGGCATATCCCGTTGCCCGACATGAACACCGGCCGCGCCGATCCGGTTCACCAGCTGCACCCGGTCGTCGACGATCAGCGGCACGCCGGTACCGTCCAGTACCTCGCGCAGCGCCCAGCCCAGGCGGCAGAACTCATCGTCGCTGGCCTTGGGGTCGCGCAATTGGACCACGCCGACGCCACCGGCGACGGCCGCGGCCACGACGGCCGGGACGCCTCGCGATCCGCATTGGACGGTATCGGTGACCAGGTAGATCCCGAGATCGAGCCCGGGCCTCATGGCAGCCTGACCCGCGCGGCCAGCTCCTCGGCGGTGAGCCCGGCCAAGGCATCCAGCAGGGCAACGGCGAAACTGCCCGGCCCGCTGGCCTCGGCGGCAGCCCGTTCGGCGGCCACCGTATAGGCAGCCGTGGCCGCCGTGGCCGCCAGCAGCGGGTCGGCGGCGACGGCCGCGTAGGCCCCCAGCACGGCGCCCAACGCGCAGCCACCACCGGTTACCCTGGTCAGCCATGGGTGCCCGTTGGCGACCCGCACCACCCGCCGCCCATCGGTCAGGTGATCCACCTCGCCGGAGACGGCCACCACCGTGTGCAGGTCACGGGCCAGTTGCCCGGCAGCGGCCAGGGCCGATTCCGGGTCGTCGACGCTTTCCGGGCCGCGGCCCCCGCCACCGCCGGCCAGGGCCAGGATCTCGGAGGCATTGCCGCGGACGATGGCCGGGCTGGCATCCGCCAGCAGGTCCCGGGCGATCCGCGTCCGCCAAGCGAGCGGCCCGACCGCAACCGGATCCAATACCCAGGGTGTGTCCGCAGCCGCGGCCCCCGCGACGGCCCCACGCATCGCCGCCACCGTCTCCTCCTGTGGGGTACCCAGGTTGATCAGCACGGCCCCCGCGATCATGGCGAAATCGCCGGCCTCGGCCGGGTTGTCCACCATCGCCGGCACGGCTCCCACCGCGAGCAGCACATTGGCCGTCCACTGCGAAACCACCGCATTGGTCAGGCACTGCACCAAGGGGCTGCGTTCCCGCATGGCTTGCAGCTGCTCGGCCAGGTGGGCGGGCCGGAATGAGATCATCTGCAAATCAGGCAATACCGGCATCGGCTGACGTCCCTTCGCTAGTACGATCCAGATCAGGTTCAACGGGTCTGTTCTCAGCCACCGGTGGCGGCACCCCGCGTCTGCTGCAGATTCTACCTCCCGGATACCGGGGTTGTCCCCGGTATCCGGGGACGATGGGCTAGGCCACGAATCGGCCTGCCGGCCGGGATGGACGAGATTGCGGGTTAGCCAGCCGTCCCGGGTTGCCCGACCTCGCCGATCTCCCAGTCGCAGGGCAGCGGGCCGCCGAACCGGATCGGTATCGCCCAGGCCTCGGCGACGACTAGCCGATCGATCTCGTATGCGAGCGCGAACAGCCCGATGCCATGGCTGGGTACCAGGTGGCCGTTGCGCGCCTGCCAGCGGCCCCACCTGCCCGGCCCCCAGCAGCGGATCTGAGACAATGACCAGGTGTCGTTCAGGTCGGTCATAGTGGCCCTAAAGCTGTGTGCCGGGGATGCAGCCGCCCACAAGCAGCACCACCGCGTCGGCCTACCGCCGGCCGGCAGCGCAACCCGGCCGGCACCGGGAACCTGCCTGCCCGGCCAGTCCCCGATCCACAGCCAAGGAAAGGAGTAGTCATGTCCCTTGGCGACCGTTCACCGGACAGAGCCCTCAACACCACATTCTCGGCTCGCAGGCTGGCCATCATGGCCGCCCTCATCGCCCTGAGCGCGGTGGGCTCATTCATCAAGATACCCGGCCCCCTGGGATCCATTGCCCTGGACGCCGCACCCGGGTTTTTCGCGGCCCTCGGTTTTGGCGCCTGGCCGGGCTTTCTGGTGATCGCGATCGGGCATCTGCTGTCTGCTTCCCTGACCGGGTTCCCACTCAGCCTGCCCGTCCACATCGCCATCGCGATCGGCATGGGCGGTTGCGCGCTGCTGTTTCGTTGGCTGGGGCGCAGAAGCAGGGCGATGCTGGTGGTGGCCCTCGTGGTGACCTCGCTGGCAAACAGCCTCGGTCTGGGCCTAATCCTGTTGCCGATCGGCGGCTGGGGGATGTATCTGGGCGCCATACCCAGCCTGCTGCTGGGCGCCGTGGTCAACCTGGCCATTGCCGCCCTGGCGTACCTGTCGCTACACAACAGCAGACTGCTCGACAGTTGACCCATGGCCGGCTCGCTGGACATCGTCAACCTGCGCTTCCGCTACCAGAAGGCGGTTGACGATGCCCTGCGCAAGGTCGATCTGAACTGTCCGGCAGGCAGCTTCACCGCCATCATGGGGCCGACCGGGGCTGGCAAATCCACATTGCTGATGACCCTCAACGGAGTCATTCCCCAGGTGAAGGAGGGGCTACTGAGCGGGCAGATCCTGCTGGACGGAACGGACCTTGCCGACTTCCGGGTGCAGACCATCACGGAGTTCGTCGGGCTGGTACTGCAGGATCCGGAAAGCCAGATCCTGGGCCGTACCGTGGCCGAGGACGTTGCCTTTGGGCCCCGCAATCATCTGGTTCCCCGCGCGGAGATTCTACGGCGCATCGAAACCGCCCTGGCCCAGGTCGGGCTTTCCGGTTTCGAGCAACGCCACCCCGAGTGGCTGTCGGGGGGCCAGCTCCAGCGGGTGGCAATAGCCGGCATCCTGGCCATGCATCCCCAGGTGCTGTGCCTGGACGAGGCCACCTCCGAGTTGGACCCCGAGGGCCGCGCCGAGATCTATGCGGTGGCCGATGCACTGCGCGCAGCGGGCTGCACGATAATCGCTGCCGAGCATGCCAGCGCCGACATCGTCCAACGCGCCGATCAACTGGTGGTCCTGGACGATGGCGCGGTCACCTGGCAGGGCCGACCGGCCGATTTCTTCCGGGACCCCGAGTTGGTGGCCACGGCGAAGCTAAAACCTGTGCCGATCGCCGGGCTGGGTGCCGCACTGGCGGCTGCTGGCCTGATCACCAAGGAGCAGATTCCACTCACCGTGGACGATGCCGAACACCTGATCCGCGCCTTGGCGGGGCAACGTCACCTGCCGGCACCCGAACCACCCCACACCGACCCGCCTGCCTCGACCGCGCCCGCAATGGAATTGCGGGCTGTTCACCATGGCTTCACAGCCGACCAACAAACCCTCACCGGGATCGATCTCACCATTGGACGCGGCGAATTCGTGGCCATGGTGGGCCGAAATGGCGCGGGCAAGACCACCCTGGTCAGGCACTTCAATGGAAGTCTGCATCCCACCGGCGGGCAGGTATTGGTCAATGGCCGGGATATCGCCGGTCTCGAACCCTGGCAGTTGGCGGCCGAGGTGGGCCATGTATTCCAGAACCCCGACCACCAGATCTTCAACCCCACCGTGGCCGATGAGGTTGGCTATGGCCTCAAACAGGCCGGCCTGACCAGCGCGGAGATCGAACGCCGAGTCGCCGAGGTGCTGGACCTGACGAACCTGTCGGCGGTTCGCGATGAACACCCCTTCGCCCTCGGCAAAGGCGAACGGCAAAGGATCGCGGTGGCCAGCATTCTCGCGCTCAGACCGGGAATACTGGTCATCGACGAGCCCACCACCGGTCAGGACTGGGCAGGCGTCCAATCTTTGATGGGGCTTGTCGGCCAGCTGAACGCGGCGGGTGCCACGATCATCGTGATCACCCACGATATGGATCTCGTGGCGCAATATGCCAACCGCGTCATCGTCCTGGCGGAAGGCAGAGTACTCGCCGATGGCCCGACCGCCGGTGTGCTCGCCCAGCACGATCTGCTGGCCCGGGCAGGATTGGAGGCCACCCAGACCATCGAGTTGTGTCGCCGGCTCTGGCCGGACAGTATGCCACTGCCGAGCGAACCGGCCGTGGCGAAGCATCTGGTGAACGCGTTGACCCGCACGGGAGCCCCATGAGCCTGGCAGAACTGGACATCAGGGTGAAACTGGTCGCATTCCTGGCCATCATGGTGGCGGTCCTACTGATCTCCCACCCACTGGGCAGTACCCTCCTGCTGGTTGCGGTGATGCTGGCGGTCACCTTGGGCGGCACCCCACTGCGCGGCTGGTGGCGGATGATGCAGCCGCTGGTCGTGGTATTCGCCTGCATCGTGCCATTCGCCGCCTTCACCACCAGACAATTCGGCAACCCCGAACTCAGCCGCAGCCTGCTGGACATTGGCGTCCTACAGGCCACACCCGGCGGCCTATTGGTGGGTGTCAACTTCGTGCTGCGGATCACGCTGATGGTGCTGGTCACCCACGCATTCATCGTCAGCACCACGGTGGATGACCTACTCGCGGCGCTGTCCGCGCTGCATGCTCCCTATTGGCTGGCGATTCTGGTCACGACCGCGCTGGGCCTGATACCGATCCTGGTACGCAAAAAGGATCAGATCGCCCAGGCGCAGGCCGCCCGGGGTACTCAAATCCGCAAGGGACCGGTGGGCCGGATCATCGGATTCATCCCACTGATGGTGCCATTGCTCACCGGCACCATCCTCTTGGCCGAGGGGCTGGCGGTGGCGATGACCAACCGTGGCTATGGAGCCGCCAGGGCCATGACCCCGATGCGTGATCTGCATTGCCGCCCGGCCGACTGGGCGGTACTGGGTGCCACCATCGCCCTGCTGGGCCTGGTCATCTGGCTGCGCTACGGCCTGGGCCAGGGGGTGCTGTGAGCGGGCCGGTGGCCGCGACCGGACGGTCGGTGCCGGACGCGGGCCGAGGCAAACCGGAGAGAACTAGACTGGCATTCCCGGCCGGGCCGGGCTGACGCAGCAGAAAGGTTTACCATGCCCCGATCTCGCTTCGTATTCGCCGCCGCGGCGCTCGCCGCAGCCCTGGCCGCCTCGTCCTGCACGGGTTTCCTGCGCCAGATCAGCTCGGACAATCGCGTCGATTGGGAAGCCACCGACCAGCATTTCCGTTTCGACAGTCGCGACCTGACCTTGCAGTTGCCGGGCGCGTGGGAGCAGGACCCGGCCGACCGGGTGTCGTTCACCGGCAGCTACGAATACGATATTTCCCGGGTCAGCGCCGACGGCTTTCACCTGCGGCTGCGTGCCGAGGTGCGCGGCGGCAATGCCACCAGTTGCGCCACCGGACTTGGCGAGTCGCTGCCCCGGCAGGGCTGGCGCATAGCGCCCCGATTCGACGAGGTCACCATCGCCGGACGAACCGGTTCCCGCGTGAGCGCCAGCAAACAAGACACCACATTGCATGCCTACTGCTTCCGCAGCGACCAGGCGGCCATGGTGTATCTGCTGGTCAGCGGCGCTTCCGAACTGGTCACCCCGGAATCGTCCAGTCAGTTGCTGGCGGCCAGCCTGATCTGGAAGTAGCACCCGATCCGGGGATGGGACCCGGCCGGCTCGATCGTCCCCAATCCCGGCAGGCACCGGCCGGCGACCCGGCGGTGGCCGCTGGCCGGCAGCCGCCCCGGTGGGTTCGGCTACCCCGAGCGGGTTTCCGATGCCACCTCGGCGCCGGTCGCCGCAATGGGCTGTGGGGTGGCGGCCTGCCGGGTCCATCCCCCACAGCCCAAACCAGCAATGTCACCTCATCTGCGGCCAGTTGCGGCGCATGGCATCGCCGATCTGCCCGTTGGCGATGTGCTTTTGGACCGGGCTCATGCCCTCGGTCTGTTCGGTGTTGGGCACCTTGTACACCTGCCCCGGGGCATCGGGCATCAGATCGCGGGTGATCGGGGTCTTCTCCTGCAGGGTGGTGAGGATCTCACCATCCAGGTAGTAGCGGCGTACCGAACCCGAATTGGCTTCGGCCCGCAGTTCCTCGACCGACATGCCGCGCTGGGCGGCCAGGTATTCCAGGGTACCCGGGCTGACCCCGGCGGCGTTGAAGGAGACCGCCACCCCGCCCGAACTCAACGCGGCCACCGCGGCCAGCCGGCCACCCAGCGAGTTGCCGGTGTAGACGACGTTGTCGCCATGGCCGGCCTTGCGGATCGCCTCGGCAACCTCCATGGCCCGTTTCGACTGCTGGCTCATGGTGACCCCACCCACACCGTCCTCGATGACATCGGGGGCATAGCTGAAATCGGTGCCGTCGAACTTGACCACGAGTTGCCCATTGGGACCGCGCAAAACCTGGCCACCGAAGCCGTCCCCGTCGCGTTCGTCCATGTCTATGCCCAGTCTCCGGAGTTCGTCCTTGCCGAGCTGCGACCAGCCGGGCGGCATATCGCCCTTGCCGTCGGCGCCCGCGATGAGATCGCTCATCAGGTCATCGTCTTTGTTGGGCCCATCGGATCTCATGTCCTCGGTGAATCCCGGGCCATGCTCGTCGAAGGGTCTGGGCGCGGCCTGATCCGCCGGCGCGCTGAGCAGTTCGCCGGCGCGCTGCATTGCCCGTCCCAGCCCGGCCTGGTGCCCGAGCAGCTTGTTACCCTCGGCCGCCAGGGTGTTGGCGAAGTCACGAACCTTGTAAAGCACCGAAAGCACGATGCGGGTGGCATCGGCCACCGCCGTGAGCAGTTTCCAGGGCATGAGCGCTATCTTGGCGGCGAAGGCGATCAGGTCCCAGACGAGTTGGCCGACCAGATTCATGATGGCCACCTTGGTCTTGACCACATAGACCGCGGTCTGATTGACCAGGGCCGACTGGCTTTTCAGCACATCGGCAGCCATGGGAAACAACTCGCTGTACTCCCTGGTCAGCAACCGAAACGAGTCGGCTCCTTTGGAATCCGACCATGCCTGCTGGGAATCCTGGACGGCGGCACGCAGGGTTGCCGGCATCTCGGTCAATGCCGAGGCCTGCCGATCGAGGGCGGCACAATGCTCATAGATGGCAGTGGGATCGCCGGCCAGATCAGCCAGCACCTTGGTGATCGGAGAGAACAACTGGGCGATCCGGGGCCCGAGAGGTTCCATCGACGCCAGCCGGTCGATGGCCTTGACGATGTACTCGATGACCTTGGCCTCCAGGGCATCCAGCGCACCGCGTTCATTATTGCGGCTCACCGCCGATACGGCATCCTGCAGGACGTTGTTGGCCTCGACGACACGTTCCAATTTGACAACCACGATCAGCTCCACAACTCGTTGATCAGGTCCATCAGGCGATTCACCTGATCGACAGCATCCTGCTCGGTCTCCCGGTAGGCCTCGATGGTCTCCGTCAGACCGGCGACGATGGAGTCCCCAGCGGCCGCCATCCCCTTGAACAGGGTCTTCCGGGAGTCGGTGACGCTCGGCTCCACCAGTTGAGCGGAATAGCGCAGGATCTTGCCGTACATGCCCACCGGCGGGGCCACGGCCTCATCGGCCAGTTGGGGCAGCAAGGTGACCACGGAATCGATCCGTTCGCCGACCCGAGCTAGCTTCTCCGGATGAAAATACATGGCTACCCTCTCGACTCGATCCCGGCGCGCGCCCGCGCCGCCGTCTCGACCAGATCATCGGCCAATGCCACCGGGTCGGCGGCCCGCGCGGCATTCAGGAACAGCAGTTCGCTGAGTTTGCCGGCTGCGTCCACCTTCAACTCCACCCATTCGGATGCCGCCCGGTGCTCGCCCCGCAAATCCAGGGATGCCACCTGACCGAACCGAGCGTCGAAGGCCGCCGCCACCCGATCGATATCGGCAAAGCTGGGCATCTCGGGAAGCTGCGGAGCGGTCCTACCCAAGGCCGGTGCCGGCGCCGCGGCCGGTTCGGCGAATTCGATATCCACCCCTTCGCCGCCGCTCGCCGAGGTCAGCGCCGCGATTGCCCGGTCCTGCAATTCCAGCACCGTATCGGCCAGCGAGGTGAGGCCTCGTTTGAGGGCTTCGGGTTTGATCTGGGCCGAGACCAGTTGGCCGTCGGCGTTCAGAGTCACTTTGACGTTCTCGTCGAAGGCAACGACTCGTACCGGTTGTGGTGGCAGGCCAGCGACCCGAGTCTCCAGATCGGCCAGCGCACGGTCTAATGCCTCGACAGTTGAATTGAAAATAGGGCTGGGGTTAGACATCGAACTCCTCTCGGCCATCCCTGGGGAATACTTTGCCGCAACCACGACCCGGCCCGTGGCAGTTCACCATCCTGAGAAGTCCACCGTCTAGGAATTGAGTATCGGCACTCAGATCGAGACCCGTCCCAGACGAATCGAGCGGTGGGCTGCCCCGAGAGCGGAGCCACCCACCGCTGGATCGTGCCGATCGTCCCGGGCCGGCGGAGCCCGGGTATCGGCAACAACGACGCCTAGCCCGCGGCCAACCGGGCCACCAGGGCGTCGGCGAATCGCTCGGCGACCTCGGGAATGATGTCGGCAAAGTAGGCCGGCTCGAAGGCCTCCACCTCCAGCACCCGAGGCTCCACCCCATCCGCCAGCGCCATGTCGATGCGGGCGTAGAGCGGATACCGGGCATCGGACGAGAACCCCCGGGCCGTACCGATATCCGCGATGGCGGCCATCACCTGCTCCCCGGCCGCGATCTCGGCGGCGCCGGGATGGCCCGGCGTGATGTCCTCGGTATAGCTGCCGCCGGCGAGGCCACCCCCGAGGGTCAGGATCGGCGCCTTGTGGAAGGACGCGGCGAACTCACCGTTGAAGTAGATCAACGCGTTCTCGCCGTGCGCGGTGACATATTCGATCGCCGGCTGCACCATCGCCACCTTGCCCAACCCGAAGATCCGGTTGGCCAGCTCGACCGCGGCCGGGTCGGTGGCGGCGAACCAGCCGGTGTTCGCCGAAGCCACCGAGACCGTGGGCTTGACGATCACGCTGCGATCCCGCCACCGCGCCAGCGCGGCAGTCACCTCGTCCGGGGTGGTGCAGAACGCCCCCGGCGCGCAGGGCACGCCCTGGGCCATCAGATCAAGCAGATAATGCTTGTCCATGTTCCAGCGGATCAACTCTGGCGGGTTCAGGACGCGCACCTGCCGGCAGACCGCAGCCAGCCAGGCCATGAACTGGCCCGGGCGATCGGGATAGTCCCATGGTGAGCGCATCACCGCAAGATCGAAACCAGACCACTCGACCGCCGGGTCATACCAGATGGGTGTGGCGACCTCGAATCCGCGCCGCCGCAAGGCGGGCACCAGCAGATCGATATCGCGCTCATCCGTGCCCAGGAACTCGGCATCGGTCGTCACCAGGGCAATGCGCTCACCACTCATCGCCGGCTACTCCGGCCGGTACGAATCGATCGCCGCCTGGGCTGCGGAACTCTTCACCCGGCGCGAGTGAATCAGATAGGCGACCCCGATGAACACGAACCAGATGGGCGTCACGATCACCGCCTGACGGGTCTCCTCTTCCAGGGAGAGAATGAACACGCTGACGATGAAGAAGACGATCACCATCCACGCGGTAGCGAGTCCACCGGGCAGTTTGTAGGTTGACTTCTCATGCAGTTCGGGGAACTTCTTGCGGTAGGCGATGTAGCAGACCACGATCAGCGTCCAAATGAAGATGAACAGCAGGGCCGCCACGGAGGTCACCATGGTGAAGGCCGCGATGATCGAATCCGAGGTGTACAGGAAGGTCACACCGCTCATCAGCATGACGCAGGAGACGATCAAAGCGTTCTGGGGTACACTCCGCTTCGACAGCTTACCCATCGCCTTCGGTGCCTGGCCGTCCATGGCGAGCCCGTACATCATGCGGGAGGTCGAGTACAGACCAGAGTTGTCCGAGGATGCCGCCGCAGTCAGCAGCACGAAGTTCAGCACCGATGCCGCCGCGCCGAAACCGGCCAGATCGAACATCTGCACGAAGGGGCTTTCGCCGGGCACCACATGGCGCCAGGGGATGACCACGCAGATGGCGGCCAGGGCCAGCACGTAGAACAGCGCGAGCCGCACCGGGATGGCATTGATGGCCTTGGGCAGGTTCCTCATCGGGTCGCGGGTTTCGGCGGCGGCGGTGCCGACCACCTCAAGGCCAACGAAGGCGAAGAAGGCGATCTGGAAGCCCGCCAGGAAACCCAGGGCACCGTTGGGGAAGAAACCACCATCGTTCCACAGATTGGCGATTTGCGCGGCGTCCCCACCTGGGGAGACGAAACGGCTAGCCAGTAGCCAGGCCGCCACGATGATCAGCGCACCCACCGCGACCAGCTTGATCAGGGCGAACCAGAACTCGGCCTCGCCGAACAGGTTCACCGCGACCACGTTCAGGGTGAATAGGACAACCGCAAGCACCGCCGCAGGCAGCCACTTGGGCACATTGGGCCACCAGTACTGGGCATAGCCGGTGATGGCGGCCAGGTCACCCATGGCAGCCACGATCCAGCTGAACCAGTAGGTCCAACCGGCAATGAAGCCGCCCGCGGGCCCCAGGGTGTGCTCGGCGATATCGCGGAAAGACTTGTACTTGAGGTTCGACAGCAGCATCTCGCCCATCGCCCGCATCATGAAGTACAAGAAGAAACCGATCAGGGCATATACCAACATGCTGGAGGGACCGGCGACGTTGATCGTCCGGCTGGACCCCATGAACATGCCGGTGCCGATCGCCCCACCCAAAGCGATCAGCTGCAGGTGACGATTGCTCAGACCACGTTGTAGTTCCCGCTCCTCCTCGGCCAGCGGACCCGCATCGGCCGTGGTTACCCCTCCGGTAGTGGGATCTGTGTGACTCACTGGGTACTCCCTTGTCCGTCTTGAGAACTTCGAATGGATTGGCCGACTGTTGTCACCGACATGCGGTCCGCCGATCGGCCACCGGTATGCACCGGTGATTCTGTTGTCGGGAATCGCCCGGCTGGCCGTCTGCCTTCGGGCACGACCTGCCGTGCGTACCCCTGGTCTGGTCGCGTCCGGCTCGATGAACGCCGCTACCACCCCGCCACCGGCTGGTATTGCGCGGACCGATGACACGACCTGACACGCATATCTCGATCTGTCAGCCGGCACCGCCCTTCGTCGCCGCTGATGCGCTGGCTGCCCGTCCGGGGCCCGGCACCGCCAGCTTGTAGACGTGCGGTGAAGTGCTGGCCGCCAACAGCGCGGCATAGTTGGGCCAGAAGGCCACCTCGCTGCCCACCTCGATAGGCGCGCCGGCATCGGTGACGTCCAGGATCAGGTGATCGCTGCTGGCGCCCAGCACGACGATGCCGGGGTCGGCCGGTGTCAGGGTTTCGGGAACGACATCTTGACGGCCCAAGTTGCAGATGGCGCGCAGCCGCACTCCCCGGTCGACGAATTCTGGATGACCGCCGAAGGCGTCCTGCCCGGTCTGGCCGATGGGCAGCGAGGGCTTGCGTGCCACCTCGATCGCCTCGGCGACGATTCGCACGGCATCCTGCCGGGTGCCCGGCCAGGGCTCACGGTCAAGGGTGTTGCGGCCCAGGATGATCGACTCCCCCAGCCGCAGCTGGTTGATCTGGGTGGGTAGCCGGCCGCTGGCCATCAATTCCAGGTTGGCGCTGTTGCCGCCCGACAGCACCGCCAACGGCAGTCCCGTGGCCGCCCGGCATTCATCGCGTACCTGGATCAGGGTGGTCATGTTTTCCGCCGAGGGTAGTACCCCGCCGTAGCAGGCCAGGTTGGTGCCCAGGCCGATCAACTCGATATTGGGCAGCTTGCCGACCGCCGTCACTTCCGCAACCGCCCGGTCCGGCCACAGGCCCTCCCGCAGATCGCCGACGTCGATCATCATGATCACCTGGTGGGTGACACCGGCCAAGCAGGCCGCCGCCGACAGCGCCGCCACCGTGTGCCGGGATGAGTTGAGCGAACAGTCGGCCCAGTGCACCGCATCGGCGGCGCTGCGTGGGGTCGGCGCGCGCAGCAGCAGCGTGCGCACCCCAAGCCCGGCCTCGGCGACACGTTTTAGGTTGCCGATCCGGGAATCCGCGATCAGTTCCACCCCCGCATGGGCCAATCCGGCCAACAGTCCCGGATGCGCGTTGAGCACTTTGGTGACCGCAGCCACCTGGATGCCGTGGGCAGCGCACTGCGCCAGCAGGGCCCGCGCATTCCCGGCGATACGGTCGGTGTGGATTTCCAGTCTCGGAGTGGCCGCAAACACTGGCACTCACTTTCTATTCCGGAGCCGGGACGGTTTCGCCCGGGATCACATCGGCGGTGGCCACCCACGCGGCAAAGGTGGCTGCTACCTCGTCGGGATAGGCCTGGGCCACCGTTCCCAAAGCCGAAAAGCGATAGTCCCGATCGATCAGGATGCTCGCCTCCGGCGGCGGCAGCAGCCGGGCACCGGCACCCAACCGGATCCGGGCTAGGATCTGCGCGCCACCGCTCACCTTCGTCAACGCGCCCCCGGTCCCGACCACCCATTGCACCGAGGTCAGATCCTTGCCGCGCACGATCTGCCTCTTGCCGGTCGGTGTGAACAGGTCGGTGACGCTGCCGGCATGCCGCCGGATACCGGCCTCCACCGCCCGGGAGGTCAACCATCGGGTGACGCTGGCCTCGCGTTCGTCGGCGGGGATCGCCCGCAGGAATTGGAAACGCTCCTGTTCGTCCTGGTCACCGACCATGACCGCGATCTGATGGGCATTGACATAGACGCCCAGATCGCCTTCCACCGTCCGCTTCGCACGCGGCTCGGGATCGATGCTGCGGCTGGTCCATTCCATGGAACCGTCGGTGACGCTGTGGATGTCGGTGGTGGCCCCGCCCACGTCTACGACCAGGGCATCGCCCATGGTATTCGCGAAGATCTCGGCCGCCAGCAGCACCGCCCCGGGAGTGGGCAGGATTTCATAGCTCGACAACTCGCCCAACCGGGCCATCCCCGGGGCCTTGGTGATGTGCCGGTTGAAGACCTCATGGATGAGCGCCCGGACCGGCTCGATCTGCAATCGGTCCACATCCGGGAACACATTGTCCGCGCACAGCAGCTGCACCTGGGCTGCGGCGAAAATGTCCTGGACGCGGCGGCGAGCCGCGATATTGCCGGCATAGATCACCGGCGCCGGCAGGCCCGCGGCGGCGAGCCTGCGAGCATTCTCGATCACTATCTGCTTCTCGCCGTAGTCGACGCCGCCGGCCAGCAGGACGATATTGGGCCTCAACTCGTGCAGGTCCGCCAGATCGTAGTCGTCGATCGCGCCCACGGTGATCTGGCCGACGATCGCACCGGCCCCCAGGGCAGCCTCCTTGGCTGCCCTGGCGGTCATCCCCTGAGTCAACCCGTGGACGCTCATCCGCAGTCCGCCGGCGGCGGAACTGTTGACGAAGACCTCGGCAGCAGCCAGATCCAGCACCCGGCCGCTGTCCGCCCACTGCGCACGCATGGCGGCCAGTGCCGCGTCCACGCCGATCCCGACATCGCCGGCTGCCACCGATGTCGGAGCGAATCCCTGCCCCACATGGTGGAGCAATCCGTCGGCCAGCTCGAAGGCGTTCGCCTTGGTGATCGTCGAGCCGATCTCAAGGGTGACCACTAGCTTCATCAGGCGTTGTCCGCCCTGACCAGGTTGCGGGCCCGCATGGTACGCACGATCGCATCCAGCACATCGATGCCTTTGGTGCCGCGTCCGAAGGTGGCGTCCAGCCCGGTTTCCCCGGCCATCTCCCGGCTCACCTGGGTGCCCCCGGCGATCAGCACCATCTTGTCGCGGATACCGCGTTCGGTGGCGAGTTCGGCGAGCTTCTTCATCATCGTGCGGTGTACCTCGTTATGGCTGATCACCGTGGAGATCAAGATGGCATCCGCGCCGGATTCGATGGCCGCATCGACCATCTTCTCCACCGGTACCGAGGTGCCCAGGTAGCGGTACTTCACGCCATACTTCTCCAGGCCGCCGTGCTTGATGTCCAGGATCTCGCGCAATCCGACGCTGTGCTCGTCCTCGCCCACGGTGCCGGCCACGACGTTGATCTCGTTATCGTTGACCACCTGGCGCAGCTCATCCTCCGGCAGTAGCTCGACCTTCTCCGGGATGCGCAACTTCGTCTTGTCGATCTCGAACCCGACATGGCCCTTCACCTCGACAAAGCAGCCTTCGGCGGGTTGCAGCACCTGCAGGTTGACCACCTCGGGCTCGCCCAGGCCCATCTTCTTGGCCATCTCCAGGGCCGCCTCGCGGGCGATCTCGGCCCGCTCGGGGATCATCAGCTGCACCAATGCCACGCTGTCGCCGGCCCATTCCGCCTCGGGACGCACCAAATCACCGCTGCGGAAAGCCTTCGTCTGGGCAAGCCGGCGTTCGACGCAATCCTCCGGGTCGAGTTCGTCGATGTAGACGATCTTCTCCGGCTTGTGCAGGGTGTCGCCGCCGATCAGGTCGCTGGGGTCGGCGACGCCCTCGGGTACGTTGTTGTAGCCGAAGTGATCGCTGACCGGAGCCAGATAGTCGGGGTCTCGCTCCACAACGCTCCCGGCGGCCACACCCCCCGAGCCATCGCGCGCGATGCCATCGTGGTTGCGCTCCGGGAACAGCGCCGAGTCGACGAAGAATCCGTTCTCGACGGCGGCGAAGTAGCCACCGGCATGGACCATCTCGGCCAGGAAACCGATGGCGCGCTCCTTGATATCGCGCACGGTAGCGCCCAGCGGGCCGTCCCGGTTGATGCTGACCAGTTCCTTGATGCCGTCCAGGGCAGACCAGATCTGCTTGACGGTCTGCACACCACGCACCGAGTTGTAGTGCCAGGGCAGGTTACGGCCCTCATCCGGGGTGATGGTGGACTGGATATCGGCGCTGGTCAGCATCGAGATCAGGGTGTCCACCACATGGGTACGGATGGCCTCGGGAATATCGGACTCGATATAGCGGGTGTTCTGCTGGGCTCGCATCCGGTATTCGGAGAAGAAATCGCGCAGCGCGACCGCATAGGGCAGGTCGAACCACAGCTTGGGAGCCGGCGGAGCACTCGGCGGAACGGTGGACAGGCCGATCAGGTCCTTTGGCATGCCCACCATGACCGAGAACATGCAGTTCAAGCCGTGCTGCACCATCAGCTCGGGCATCACCTTCCACCCGTGCCGGGCGGTCGCGTTGGCGTTGTGCGCCCCATCGATCTGGAAGATCCGGGCGCCGGCCATCACCTTCTTGGCCTCCGCGGCATCCACGAAGCTGCGGTACATGTTGATGTTGCGGTACAACACGTTGTACTGCGGGTCCTGGTGGGCGCCGTTGACGCCCTCCTCCGCGAACAGCACCGCTACCTCGGGCCCGGCGACACCGGACACATAGCTGTGGAAGTTGATCGGCCGGCCGACCTCTTCCTCGATCAGGTCGCAGGCCTTACGGCTGGCACGCAGCTGCTTACGGGTTATCGGCACACCGCCGATCCCTTCCGGGGTGCCCTCCATCAGGCCATCGATATGGCTCTGCCCCGTGGTGCGGATGACCATGATGTGGTCGGCGCCGTTCCAGGCCGCCATCCGCATCCGGCGCAGGTCGTCCTCGAAGCGGCCCGAGGCGATCTCGGAGGTGATCACCGGCGCAGGTTGCGGGTCGAGTCCCTCGAAGTACTTCGCGGCCGGCATGGGGACGCTGTTCTTCAGCGGCATGGACATGTCGCGGTAGTGGAAGCTACCCATGTCGATGCCCTCGGGCGGGCATGCCCGCCAGGTCCAGCCCTTACGCGGCGGATGGTAGTCCGCCAGCCCCTCCATGATCTGCTCGATATCGAGCTTGGTGTTGGGATCCAACGGCTCAGGCATTGTCAGCTCCTTCGAACAGGCCGGCGAGTACGCCAGAATCGGCAGCTATCCGGGCTGCGGCTTCGGGGATCGATATCCCATCGCGCTTGGCGAGCCGCCACACCGCGTGGCCGGCCCCCTTACCGAGCAGGCCCGCCTGGTAGACGTTCTCGACCACCGAATGGGTGGTCACCGAGTCCACGCCCATGCGCAGCAGCACGGCACGCTCGATCGAGGGTGAGGTGTGGGTGCGGGCCAGTTCGACGATCGGAGTCATCACCTGCTCGCACAGTGCCCAGAATCTGGCCTTCAACGCCTCGTCGTCCATGGTCGCCAGCTCGGCACGCAATCGCTCGAAGCGGGCTTCCCTTTCCTGTTCTTCGCTCATCTCAGCTTTGTCCTCCTCGCGGCGATCACTTGGCGGTGAGCCCGGCGGCGATCGCACGCACCTCTTGCTGGGTGGTATTGGCGTCTGCGGCCAGGAAATCGACGTCCACATCGGTCCATTGACCGGCCGGATACACCGAGGCGGCATGCCTGATGTAGCTGTGGCGCAGCCGGACGAGATCGAGAGGCCTACCGGCCACCTGATCGAGCCGTTCGGGAATGGCGATCACCTTGCCTGGTAGGTTGCCGGCCGGATCGCCCCGGCGGACTTCGATACCCCTGCTGCGGGCGAAAGCCAACTGACTGTTGTGATGTTTGCCCGCCCCGGTGTACTCGGTCTCCTGGACCACGATGACCTGGTCCCGATCGAGTTGCCTGGCCAGCGCGACTGCCGCAGTCAAGCTGGTATTGCCGGCTGGACCACGCTCCAGGCCCTCCAGCTTGGTGAGCAGTTCGGTGAGGTAGAAGACCTCACCCTGGGTGACCAGGTGGTAGCCATTCATGTAGCGCAACGCCCGGGCAGCATTGCGGGGCACATCCACCCGGTCTGGCCAGGTGGCGAACGGCACGCCAAAGCCGGTGTGTCCCGTGGTGAACGACTTGTTGTTGAAATCGGAATCGGAGGCCATGTGCAGCCCGGTCAAATCGACCGAGACCGCTATCACCTGGGTCTGGTCGCAGCCAACCTTGCGCAGCCCACGCGCCGTCCCGGTCAGGTTGCCGCCACCGGCATGGGTGACCACCACCATGTCGGGCTGCCTACCGTACCGAGCCTGCACCTCCCGGCCGATCTCGGCTCCCAGGGTCTCCACCCCGAGGATCCCGAATGGTGTGTACAGGCTGGCGTTGAAGAAACCGGTCTCCTCCAGGGTGCGCAACAGTACGTAGAAGAGTTCCGGGCCAACGGTGAGCTTCAACACCTCGGCACCATAGGCCTCGCAGGCCCGCGACTTCTCCACGATCTCGGGCTGGCCGACGTGGTGAGAGTCGTAGACCTCCTGGACCACGATGCATTTCAGGCCCCGCTGAGCGGCCTGCGAGGCCACCGCGGCACCATAGTTGCCGCTGGTCGCGGTGACCATGCCGGCGAAGCCCTTGGACTGGGCCTCGTAGGCACTGATCGAGGCTCGCCGGGCCTTGAAGCTGCCCGAGGCGTTGGCAGCCTCGTCCTTCAGCAGGATCCGGGCGCCCTTGCCGGGTTCGGAAATCCGGCGGACCGCCTCGGTCAGCCTGCGGAGCTCGTACAGCGGTGTCTGCCCGACCTTGGTGTCGCGCTGGATCGTGGCCACCTCGTCCAGGCCGTAGCCCGAAACGTTCATCATGGCCTCGTAGTCGAAGGCGATCGGGCTGAGGTTGAACTGGTCATAGTCCAACCCCAGCGACGACCGCATGATTTCGTTCTTGCGCGCCATCACTGCCGCATAGGAGTTGTCGGTCACGACTCATACTCCGTTCCGATGGTCAGGATCTCGGCGACGGTGTCACCGAAACTGTGCGAATACCCGGGGTTGACGCGCCTGAGCGTCCCGCTGTGCTCCCGGCCGATGATCGTCTTGATGGTCGCCTCATCGCCCACCTTGGCGGGAGCGGCGAGGAACCCATCGATCCACTCCAGCAATGGGGTGCTGGCGGTATCGGCCGGCAACCCCTGCGCACGTTGCTCCGGGGTCAAGACGGTACGTTCGATCTCAACCCAGGCGCCCTGCGGCACCAGGTCATCAGCGGTCCCGTGCATCTGATCGACTCCTGTTCGTGGTTGATGGACGCGTCCGCAGTCAGCGGCGCACGTAGGCAGAGGGTCCCATCAGCGCGCACGGCGATGGGAGGTCGATGATCCGCTTCAGGCCCGGGGTTGCCTGGACGATCCGCGGAATCGTGTTCACCGCGATACCCGCGGTGGCCTTGCCACCGGCGATCTCCGGACCGGTGGACATGTGGATCTCGGGCACGCCGAAGATGGTGATGTAGTCACCGGTGGCCTGGTTCTCGGCCTCCGGGCAGACCTGCTGGGGATGGTTCAGCCGGATGACCTCGGTGTCCCCGCGGTAGCCAACCGCGACATGGTTGCAACCGGCCACCAGACCGGGTTCGATCACGCGATCACGGGCCTGGCGAGTCACCTTGCTGATGATGGGATCGATGGTCTGCTCGACCCGGTCCACACCCAGCCCGAGGGCATCGCTGATCAGCCGCACCGACTCCGGGAACCCGACATGGCCGACGATGGAGCCGTCGGCGACCCCGGCCGCAAACTGCTCGGGAGTGGTGCCAACGCCCTGGGTGCGCAGCACGGTTTCGCCGTAGGGGCTGAGATCATTGATCCGGCTGGCCTCGATGCGCTCGACATTTTGGTTGCCGGAGGTCAGAACGACGACCAGATGGTCGAGGACGAAGCCCGGGTTGACCCCGACCCCGACGATGGACACGCCATGCTCCTTGGCCAGGGCATCGAGCTCATCGGCCACCTCGGGGCTCTGGGCCTCGGGCGCCGACATCTCCTCGGCGATGCTGACCACGTTGATGCCAGCCGACAGGACCGCCTTGAGATCGGGCAGTTGCTGTTTCACCCAGGATGTGGTCGCGATGGCGACCACATCGACCTTAGACGAGTCCAGCACGGTGGCTGGATCGGTGGTGATCTTGATGCCGGTAGCATCCCCGCCGAGTACCTCGGCTAGGTCCTTACCGTCCAGTTCGGGACGGATGTCGACCGCCCCCACCAGTTCCAGGCCTTCCTTGGTCAGGATGAGCCTTGCGAGACCCTGGCCCATAGCGCCAAGGCCCCACTGCACTACCCGGATCCGATCGTTTCCCTGATTCATCTCGTTACCTCCCTTTGCGCGTTGAAAAGTGCGCACCCGGCTATTCCTGGGCGCCTTGCAATGGCAACGTCACTGCTGTCGACGTTGCCCTCGGGCAGACTCCGGTCTTTTCGGCGTACCCGGCCATCGGCCCATGGGGGACCACCCCCAAATGTCCGATGGCAGCGCCGTTCGTCTGTGGCTAGGGGTCGCTGGCCCGACCCGCAGCAGCTATAGTTCTAGTCATTGCCACGCTCCTCAACGACTCATCCGCGAGCCTTGACCACGCCTAGTCGAACTCCTACGGATGCGACATCGTCCTCGATGCCGGAACCAGATTTGCACGACCAGCGGCTCAATGCGAGACCAGCGCTCGAATCCGTTCGCAAACATGCGCACGGATGGTGAATCTTCCACCGATCGCCGCTTCAGCAAAGAGGTTTCCCGGCCGATAGCAAGCGAGAGGGCGGCATGGACGAAACGGATCTACAACTAGTCAACCTGCTGCAGATCGACCCGCGGATGTCGTGGGCCCAGGCAGCCCAGATCCTGGGCATCTCACCGACCACGGCATCTCACCGTTGGAACCGTCTGGTCACCGAGGGACTCGCCTGGATCACTACCTTCCCCAATCTGGAGCGTCAGCTCAGCGCCATCGTCGAGGTGGACTGCCGCACCGAGTTTCTGCCACCGGTGATCGCCGCGCTGTGCGCCCACCCCCTGATAGTCAGCGTGGACGAGGCCACCGGCAAACGCGACCTGCTGCTGACCATCATCGCGCCCGACATGCCCACCCTGACCACGCTGATCATCGACTGGATCGGCAGTCTGGAAGGGGTCTACGGCACCCGCACCTCATTGATCACCAATGTCATCGTGGGCACCGAGGCCTGGCGGATCCATGCCGTCAGCCGCGACCAGGCGAACCTGGCCATCCCCCATTTCAATGTCGAACGAACCAGCCGCAATGGTCACGAGATCGACTTGGCCCTGGCGCGGGAACTGGCCGTGGACGGCCGCCGCAGTGTGGCGTCCCTGGCCGAAACCTTACAGATGCCGACCACCAGCGTGCACCGCAGGCTACAGCGGTTGCGGGTCAACCATCAGATCATGATGCGCTGCGATGTGGCTCCCGAGCTGGCCGGCTGGTGCCTGGAATGCACCTGGCTGACCACGGTGGCCCTATCCAACAAGGCCCGCATCACCGAGCTGCTGCGCGGGCACCGGGCACTACGATCCTGTCTGTGGCTGACCGGCCAGAACAATCTGCGGCTGAACCTGCGAGTCGCCTATCACGGCGCTATCGCCGATGTGGAGACCGCTATCGCCGCCGCGATACCGGGCCTGGCGCCGGCGGAATCGATCGTCCATCTACGCAGCCACAAGTCCATGGGCTGGCTGCTCACCCCGCAGGGCCGGTGTACCGGCGAGTTGATCGTGCCGTCCTTCGGGCGGTGAGCGCTATTCGCCCGGGTCGCCCAGATGAATCCGGGTGACCCGGGGAGCGATCAGGCAGGTCACCTCGTAGCTGATGGTGCCCATCAGCGTGGCCAGCTCGTCTGTGCCGATGAACTCATCGCCTTGGCCGCCCAGCAGTACCACTTCGTCCCCCACCGCGACTGGCGCCGGCTCACCTGGGGTGACGGGCCCGAGATCGAGCATAGTCTGATCCATGCAAACCCGCCCGGCAACCGGCCACGACCGGCCACCGATCAGCATCCGGCCGCGGTTGGAGTTCGACCGGGAGTAGCCATCGGCATACCCGACCGGCACGGTGCCGATCCAGGAGTCCACCGGTGCGGTCCAGGTGTGGCCATAGCCCACGCTCTGGCCGGCCGCCACCCGTTTGACAAAGCTGATACGCGACTTCCAGCACACGGCCTGCCGAAGTCCGACCGGACGAGGCGTGCTCTCCGGGTCGGGATAGTAGCCATAGGCCATGATGCCCGGCCGTACCAGGGTGGTTCCGCCAAGCTCGTGGCCCAGTATCGCCCCGGAGTTTGCGGCATGCACCAGCGGTACCGGCGACAGCCCCTGTGCGGCGCGGGCGGCCTGGATCGCGGCCACGGTCTGAGCGAACCCGGCCAGTTGGTTGGCGGTGAACTCCTGGCCTACGGGCGCATCGCTGACCGGCAAGTGGGTGAACAGGCCCTGCAGGTCCAACGCGGGCTGTTCGGCGATCAGCATCGCGGTGGCCACCGCATCGGCGGGTTCACAGCCGATCCGGCGCATACCGGTGTCGATGGCCAGCTGCACCGGATACCCGCTGCGTCCCTGCGCCGCGGCGGCCTCGGCGACCGCCATGATCGTGGGCCGATCGGCCACGGCGGGGGTGATGCCGGCGGCGATCAGAGCCGCCAACTCCTCGGGAAAGGCAGGCGATAGCCGCAGGATGGGGGTGGTGATCCCAGCGGTCCGCAGTTCGATGCCCTCAGGCGTGGTGGCCACCCCGAACCAGTCCGCCAGGCGATGGCGCTCCAGGTGCCGGGCCACCGCCACAGCGCCATGGCCGTAGGCGTTCGCCTTGACCGCAACCAGCACCTTTGCCGCTGGCGCAATGGCCCGGACCTGCCGGACATTGTGCGCGATGGCGTCCAGATCGATCTCGGCGTGAGTCGCATACAGCATGAACTCATCCAACCACCCGGGACCTTTCCGGATCGCTACCAGACCCGATCCACCAACCCAACGGGCCCGAAGATCGGATCCAACCGTTCCAGGCGCCCCACGACCGGTCATCTGCCAGCGGGCCGGCCGCCGCTGGCCCGCTGGGGAACGCATAACCCACCGAACGGGCACGGCGAGCGGCCGGGCTGGTTTACCGGCCCGGGCTCGCACCGATCCTCGCCCGCCGGCCGGGCCCGACTCAGTCGTCCTTACTAGGACCACGCCAAGCGGCCCGCAGGCGTTCCTTGTTCACCTGGGCCACGGCCACCAGCGGGATCCCGGCCGGGCAAGCCAGTTCGCATTCCCCGTAGAGGGAACACGGGCCGAAGGCCTGATCCAGCGCCGCGATCATCCGGCGAGCCCGGCGGCTGCGTTCCTGCCTGCCCTGCGGCATCAAGGCCAGATGGGTCAGTTTTGCCCCGGCAAACAGCATCGCGGCCCCGTTCGGGCAGGCTGCCACGCATGCCCCACAGCCGATACAGGACGCATAGTCGAGCGCGAGTTCGGCGCAGGCATGCGGCTGGGCTACCCCATCGGCATCGGGAGCGGTGCCGGTATGCACATCGACGGTACCGCCGGCGCGCACCAGTTCGTCCAAGGCCGTGCGATCGATTGCCAGGTCCCGGATGACCGGGAAGGCTGCCGACCGGAAGGGTTCCAGCCTGAAGTGGGTGACCCCGGGGAACGCGCGCAGGTGCTGCCGACAGGCCGGGGTGTTGGGCAACGGCCCGTGCGGCTCGCCATTGACCACGAACCCGCAGCAGCCGCAGACCCCTTCCCGGCAATCGGATTCGAAGACCACCGGTTCCCCGCCCTGTTCGATGATCTGATCGTTCAGCCGATCCAGCAGTTCCAGCAGGCTCATCTCCGGCTGGGCGTCCCCGACCGTATGGTGTTCGAAATAGCCGGCCGCGTTCGGGCCGGGCTGCCGCCAGATCTCCAAGGTGACCTTCATCGGTAATCCCTCACCTGCAACTCGATCAGCGAGAACCGCAACGGCTCGCTGTGACGGACGTGTACCCCATCGGGCCGGGTCTCCCAGGCCGACACCGTGCACCAGTCGGCATCGTTGCGTTTGGCTTCCCCGGTCTCGGTGGCGTACTCGGCACGGAAATGAGCCCCGGCGGATTCCCGACGGTCAAGTGCATCCAGGATCATCACCTCGGCCAATTCCAGGAAGTCAGCGACCCGGCCGGCCTTCTCAAGCTCCTGGTTAAGCCGGTGCTGGTCCCCGACCACCCGCACATCGCGCCAGAACTCGGCCTGCAACTCGCGCACCTGCGCCAGCGCCTGGCTGAGCCCGGCCTCGTCGCGGCCCACCCCGCAGCCGGCGTAGAGGATGTCGCCGAGCTTGCGGTGGAACCATTCGGGACGGTGACTGCCATGGTTACCCAGCAGCCGGGAGACGCGTTCGTCGACCCGGGCGATGGCCGCCGTGACCGCCTGGTCGGTGGGCGCTAACACCGGTTTGCCGACCAGCCCGGCCAGGTAGTTGGGCACCGACAGCGGCAGCACGAACCAGCCATCCACGCTGGCCGACAGCAGCGAGTTGGCCCCCAACCGGTTCGCACCGTGATAGTTATTGGACGCCTCCCCACCGACGAACAGCCCCGGGATGGTGCTCATCTGGTCGAAGTCAACCCACAACCCGCCCATGGCGAAATGCGCACCCGGGGCGATCCGCATCGGCACCTCGTAGGGATCCTCGCCGGTGGCATCCAGATACATCTCGAACAGGTTGCCGTAGCGTTCGGCGATGATGGGCTTGCCAAGCCGGGCGATCGCGTCCCGGAAGTCGAGGTAAACCGAGTTGTGCAGCGGCCCCACCCCATGGCCGGCGTCGATCTGGGCCTTGGCGTTGCGCGAGGCCACATCGCGAGGGGTCAGGTTGCCGAATGCCGGATACTTGCGTTCCAGGTAGTAGTCGCGCTCGTTCTCGGGAATGTCGTTCGCCGGTCGTGCATCGCCTGGGGTCTTCGGCACCCAGATGCGACCGTCGTTGCGCAGCGACTCACTCATCAGGGTGGTCTTCGACTGCCAATGCGAACTGACCGGCAACGCGGTCGGGTGGAATTGCACATAGCATGGGCTGGCAAAGTAGGCGCCCTGCCGGTGAGCACGCCAGGTAGCGGTGGCATTGGAGCCCATCGCCAGAGTCGACCAGTGGAAGACCGAACCATAGCCGCCGGTGCACAGCACCACCGCGTGCGCCGTCCAGGCCTTGATCTGGCCGGTCAGCAGATCGCGGGTGACGATGCCCTGGGCCCGGCCATCGGCCACTATCAGGTCCAGCATTTCGGTGCGACAGTGCATGGTGACATTGCCGGCGTCGATCTGGGCCTGCAAGGCCTGCGAGGACGCGACCTCCAGCTGCTGGCCGGTTTCGCCGCGGGTGTAGTAGGTGCGAGAGACCTGCACCCCACCGAATGACCGGGTGGCCAACTGCCCACCATATTCCCGGGCGAAAGGGGCTCCGATGGCGAACATATGGTCGATGACCCGGACGGATTCGGTGCCGAGCCTGACCACATCGGCCTCGCGTCCCCGATAGTCACCGCCCTTGACGGTGTCCTTCACGAAGCGGTGCAGGGAATCCCCGTCCACCTTGCGGGCCCGGGCGGCGTTGATACCACCCTGGGCGGCCACGCTGTGCGCGCGTCTCGGCGAATCGTGGAAGCTGAAACACTCAACCCGGTAGCCGAGCTGCCCAAGGGTAGCGGCCACCCCCGAGCCGGCCAATCCGGTGCCGACCACGATCACGGTCAGCTTGCGCCGGTTCGCCGGGTTGACCAGTCGATACTCGGCGCAGCGCCGCTCCCAGGCGGTCAGCGGGTCACCGGTTGGCATTCTCGGGTCTAGGTCTGCGCCAAGGGCGTAGCCGGCGGCCTGCTGGGCCGGGCCCAGCCGATCGCGCACCGCCGCGCCGGAGGCCACCGCGGGAACCGGCGCGGTGGCCGGCGCAGCCACCGGGCCGGTGGCAGCCACCACATACTGGCCGGCCGGCCCGGGTTCGGCCGCCCGAGGCTCGGGACTGGTCCGGCGGCCAGCGAATGGATTGCGGATCATGCGATCACCCCCATCAGAACGAGCATTGGCAGTGCACCATTGCACACCACGATCGCCAGGGCCACGACCAACCCCAGCAGCAACAGGATCTTGCGCAGCCTGAGCCCGGTGATGCCCAGGTCATTGACCACATTCCAGCAGCCCTGCGCGATGTGCAACGAAACCACCACCATCACCAGGGTGTAGAAGATCGCCATCCAGGGACGCGACAGGCTGGCCACCAGGTTCTCGTAGGCGTGCACGCTCAGTTCGCCTTCGGTGTACATGGGATGGCGGAACTCGTCCGACGCCACCACTGCCCCGATGGTCAGGTCAAGCAGGTGCACGACCACGAAGGTCAGCATGACCAACCCGGAGATGATCATGGTGCGGGCTCCGAAGGTCAGCCGCCGCAGCCCGGTCCGCCGGAAGCTGCCGCGCGCCCGGCGTCCCCTGATCCAGATCGTCAAACCCGCGCTGACATGCAGGATCAACGCGCTGCCCAGCACGATCCGGAAGATAAACAGGGCCCCGCCATGCGGCAGCAGGGGGTACAGCAGGTTTCGCAGGAAGGCGGCATAGGCGTTGTAGTCCTCCGGCCCGAAGAAGACCTTGAGGTTGCCGATCATGTGAACCAGCACGAAGGCCACGAAGATGGCGCCGGTCACCGCCATGACGACCTTGAGCGCCACATTCGAGATCCGAGGGACGACATGCGGTCGGTGCTGCGCGGACCGGAGCACCAGGTCTCCACCACTGTGCCCGGCGGCCGGTCCGTCCTTAGCCACGATGCTCATCAGGACTCCAATCCACGAGGGAATGGTTCTACCATATGCCTCACCTGCCGATCGGCGCCACCGCTCTGGGCCGTCCGGTCCCAGGCTTTTTGGGGTGCTGCCGGGCCCTAGCGCGATTCGGTTCGATCGCCCCGGCGGCTGAGCCGATCCTGCCGGACGATCCCTTGCCCGGGTTGGCGCCATCCGGCCTTCGGCTTTCCGGTGCCGGACCCTAGGCGATCGCCTCGCGTCCGGCATCGCAGGGGTCTGCCACAATGGCGGGGTGACATCAGCCATGCGTCCAGGTTCGATTCCCGCCCGGGCCCGTCGGCAACTGGCCTTCGCGGCCGGCAGGGCGGCCGCGTTCGCATCCCGGGCGACCGGCCGCGGCGGTGGGGCATCCATCCGGGGAGCGGTGATGACCCGGATCGATCCGAGCCTGTTTTGCACCCTACTGGCCGGCAAACGCATCGGGGTGGTCTCGGGCACCAACGGCAAGACCACCACCACTCACCTGCTCACCGCCGCGCTGCGGGCCTCGGTGACCGATCCCCGAGAGGTGGTCACCAATCCCGATGGCGCGAACCTGCGCGAGGGTGTGGTTTCCGCCCTGTCCACCAGGCCACGGGCGCCAATCGCGATTCTTGAGGTGGACGAGCAGGTGGTCCCCGACATGATCCGCTATGGCCATCCCGAAGTGTTGATCATGCTGAACTTCAGCCGCGACCAGCTCGACCGGCATCACGAGATCAACGCGCTGGGCCGTAAATGGCGTGCCGCTCTCACCGCGGCCGGCGCCGGCGGCCCGACCGTGGTGGCCAATATCACCGATCCGCTGGTGGTCTGGTCGGCCGAGCCGGCGCACAAGGTGATCTGGGTGGACATGGGCACCGGCTGGTCACAGGATTCGGCGCTGTGCCCGGCCTGCGGCACGATACTCGGCAGCGACTCCGAGGATCACTGGCGTTGCCCGGGCTGTGGGCTCGGCTATCGCCCCCCCGACTACCGGCTGGTTGGCGGCGACGTGGTCACCGCCAACGGCGAGCACTGGCCGTTGGAGTTGCAGGTGCCCGGACGCTTCAACCGGGGCAATGCGGCTTGTGCCCTGGCGGCGGCGGTCGAGATGGGGGTCTATGAGCCGGTTGCCATCAGGGGGATGCGCACGGTGCAGGCTCCGGCCGGACGATTCGCGATCGGCCACTACGGCGACACCCGGGCACGCCTGGTGCTAGCGAAGAACCCGGCCGGCTGGGCAGAATCGCTGCTGGTGATGGAAACCGACCCGGTGGTCCTGGCGGTGGATTCGGCCATCGCCGATGGTACCGATGTGAGCTGGCTGTGGGATGTCGATTACGAGCAGCTGGCCGGCCGCCGGGTGATCGCCACCGGGCCCAGGGCGGCCGACCTGGCGATCCGGCTCAGCTATGCCGAGGTGGAGCATGAGGTCATCCCGGACATGGCGACCGCGCTGCGGGGGCCATTCGACGGCACGGTGGACGTGTTGAGTACCTATTCGGCATTCCTGCGGTTGTGCCGCCTGGGAGGGGTGGAGCTGAAATGACCCATAAGATCGTGGTGGTCTACCAATCGTTGCTCGGTATCTACGGCGATCGCGGCAACGCCAAGGTATTGGTCAAACGGCTACAGTGGCGGGGCATCCCGGCCGAACTGGTGGACACCGAGCCGGGCCGGAGTGTCCCCGACGATGGCCTGGTCTATCTGTTGGGCGGCGGGGAGGACTGGGCGCAGATCGCCGCGGTCCGGGAGCTGGAGGCCGATCGCGGTCTGCACCGCGGCCTGGACGCCGGTGGGGTGCTTTTCGCGGTATGCGCGGGCTACCAGCTATGCGGACGGTCCTTCACGGTGGGGGACAACGATGAGGTGTTCGACGGGTTGGGTCTGCTCGATATCGAGACCCGCCGGGGCGGGCAGCGGGCGGTCGGCGAGATCCTGACCCGCTGGACCAAACCCGATGGCAGCCAGGAACTGATCACCGGTTTTGAAAACCACGGCGGATTCACCGTCCTCGGATCGGATGCGACGCCTCTGGCTAAGGTGGAGATCGGGGTCGGCAATGGCACCGATGGCCACGACGGTGCGGTGCAGGGGCGGGTGATCGGCGCCTATCCGCACGGACCGATCCTGCCCCGCAATCCGGCGCTCGCCGATCACCTGCTTGAGCTGGCGTTGGGGCGATCGCTGGCACCGCTGCCGCGTGCCGAGGTCACCGCCGAGCACGAATTGCTACGCAGCCAGCGGATCAATGTCGTGCGCACCACCCCGAACCGGGCCGAGCAGACCCGCTGAGCGGGACGTCACGAGCCCTATCGGCTCCATCGCCGGCCCGCTCACCGCCAGGGGCGTTCCTCCAGGCCCTGCACGTGGTGCCGTCGGCGGCGTCCGGACGCGTAGAAGGCCGACAGGACCAGGAAGACCCCGGACAGGGCCAGCGCCCCCAGAATGTAGCTGCGCGGTTCCCCGACCAGCAGCTTCCAGCCGAGCTGGCTCACTCCCCAGGCCAGCGCCAGCCCAACCGAGTATTGACGGTAGAGCCGCCCGGCAAGACCGAGAGACCCGCCTATGAGGATGCACAGCAGGACGATGGCAGCGATCAGCAATGGCTGGCCGGCCAGCAGTTCATGCTGCTCAATGACTGCCCCGCACAGCATCAGGAGTTCGACGCAGACCCAGCCGAGAGCGGAACCCCAGCCGATGTCGGTCGCCAGCCGCTCCACCCAGCCCGGGGAAGCCAGCTTAGCCAGCCGCCACACCACCAGGCACAGCGCCACCAGGGTGCCGATCATCAAGACACCGGCAATGATCAGGTGCCCAGTGCGGGCGACCAGCACCCAGGCCAACTGGCCGATCCCGGCCAGCAGGGTGGGTTTGCTCAGCAGTTCCAGGCGTTCGGGATCGTACAGTTTCGGCAGCCACTGCCAGGCCATGAAGGGCAGTGTGGCCAGCAAGATCACCCACCAGACCCAAAACGCCTGGCCGGGAGCCGATAGCAGGGTTCCGGCGGGGCCGAAGAGCGGTTTGGCCGCCGTCGATCCCGCTCCGCCGGCGATGGCGATCAGGCTGGCCACTACCAGCAGCGCACCGCCTGCGGTGTTCAACACGCTGGGTAGATACGGGGCGAGTCCGGCCGGAACCTGCAAGAGCATACCGGCACCCGGCAGCCCGGGACGCCGGCCTCGATCGATGAACCGGGATTGCGGTGTAGGCGCTACCGGCGCCGAACGATGGTCGCCCGGCTGGGCGGGCCTGGCCTGCGCGGATGCCTGCCGTGGCCGGCTGGCCTGGGATGCTGGCTGGGGGGCCGCCGCCGGAGGCGGCGAGGCGACCTGCTGGTGGGCAGGCGGCACCGGTCTGACGCCGGCCGTACCGGCGGCCGGGTCGGTTGATTGACTATCAGACGATACCGGGGTCCGGAATCCGGCCGGCGACGTGCCCGCCGCAGGGCCCGGGTGACCGGGATTCGGGGTTGGCGCAGACGTCGGCGGATTCGGCGCCCCGGGTGCCCGTTGATCCACTGGGTGTACCGGTTCGACCGGCCGGGCCGGGGCAGGAGCCGGCCAGTCGGGGATGACGAATACCGGAGGTACGGCATTGGGCCCGGCGTCCGGCAGGGGGAGCACGAACGGCGCGGCTGCGTTGGACTGTGAGACGGCGCCTTCCCGGCCGGCGGGCGCTGCCGGGACCGGTGGCGGCGCAAACGGCACCGGTGCCGCGACATCCGGGTAGGGAGCAGATATCCGGGGTTGGCCCACGACCGATCCGGTCGCCGGCGATCGGCCAGCGGGCGGGCCGGCATCGCCGAGCCGGTCGGGAGCCTGGTCAACGGGCCGAGGACGATGGGCACGGCCATGGCGGTGGATGTGCTGGGTCGCCATCTGGCCTCCCTTCGAACAACGGCCGTTCTGCTATCCAATCAGACCCGCGTGGCGTCACCGCGGACAATCGATCCAATTCCCGGAAGCACGGTACCCCCAGCAGGGTCACTCCCGTCGCTCGGGCTCCATCGCCTGGCCCAGGTGCTCGTTGGGCAGCTGCGCGGCGTCTGCGCCGCGTACCCACCGATCGATGATCGCGGCGATGGCACCGTCCCCGGTCACGTTGGTGGCCGTACCGAATGAGTCGATTGCGATGTAGGTGGCTATCATCAGCCCAACCTGCGGTTCGCTGAAACCAAGCATGCTGGACAGTAGCCCGGCCGCGGTCATGATGGCGCCACCGGGAACGCCGGGCGCGGCCACCATCGTGATCCCGAGCATGAAGATGAACCCGGCGACCAAACCCGGATCGATGCGCATGCCGTAGAGGATCATGACGGCCAGGCCGAAACAGGTGATCTTGATCGTCGAGCCGGCTAGGTGGATCGTGGCGCACAACGGCACCACGAAGGCGGCAACCGAGGGCGCGATACCGGCCGACTCCACCTGGCGGAGCGTGACCGGGATGGTGGCGGCCGATGACGAGGTGCCCAGCGCGGTCGCATAGGCCGGCAGCATGGCGCGCAGCAACACCAGGGGGTTGCGTCGCGAGATCAGCCCGGCAACGCCAAACTGGGCCAGCAGCAGCACCAGGGTGAGGACGAACACGAAGATCACCACGCCCAGGAAGGTCATGATGACGACCATGACCTGACCGGCTGCGGTCATGTTGCAGAAGATGCCGAAGATGTGCAGCGGCAGCAGCGGAATCAGCACCCGCTGGATCAGCAGATTGATGATGTCGCGGAACTCGGCGCAACCCCGCCGCAGCACCTTCCCATCGATCACGGTCAGCCCAACCCCGATGACGAAGGCCAGCACCAGGGCGCTCATGATACCCAGCACCGGCGGGATCTCGATCTTGAAATACGGATCCAGCAAGGCGTTTTCGGGGTTGTCCAGGGCGACCACCGAGGCTCCGGCGAGCAATCTGGGCAGCAGCACCATGGATGCACCGAAACCCAGGAATCCGGCGAACAGCGTGGAACCGTAGGCGAGCGCCGCGGTGATGGCTAGCCAGCGTCCGGCCCCGCGGCCCAGTTCGCCGATGGCAGGTGCAATCAGTCCGACGATGATCAGCGGAATGCTGAAGGACAGCAGGCTGCCGAAGACGGAGTTGAAGGTAACGAAGACGCGGGTTACGGCGTCCGGCAGCACCAACCCCAGGCCGATTCCAAGGCCGATCGCGATCAGTACGCGCGGCAGCAAACCCAGACGCATTCGACGGTTGGCTTCCATCCCGGCAGCCTAGTGGCCCGGGGCCTACCGGTGATAGCGGAAGCCGGTATCTGGGCCGACACCGGTACCAGGCCGTTCCTCAACGAGCCGGGATTCGTCTATCGCATCCATCAGCACGGTTGTCTGGTCGTAGTCGATCTCGTGGCTGCCCTCGGGATGTTCGATCCGTGCCCGGGCTGCCCTGGCCCGCAGCCTGCGCTGGGCCAGCAGCGACCATGGAGTACGGATCCGGGGCCCGATGCTGCCCTGGGCCACGGCACGTCCCAGCTGGCTGGCGCGCCACTGATCCCGCTGCGCGGTGTAGCCGGCCAGGTCGAGTTGGTCGGTCATCTGTTCGATGGCAGCCAACATGCCGCCCCGCTGCAGCCACAATGCCCGCTGCTGCGGATCCACCGTCATCAGCTTGGTCAACTGCTTGGTCGATATCCGCAACCGCAGCACCGCCGCGTCCAGCAGGGGTTTGGCATAGTCGATCCGGGCGCCCACATCGTCGCTGACCACATCGGTAAACCGCTGGACCGTGCGACCCAGGTCGATCAGTACCACAGCCAGTGCGGCACGTACCTCATCGCCGTAGCCATCGTCGGCGGTGGGGTGCACCGGCGCGCCGCTGGCGGCGACATTGAACAGGTGCCGGCTGGCCAGGCTGATGCGCTCCAGGCAGTTGAGGCTGTGTCGCAGCAGGGGGACGACATCGGCCTGGAACATCTGCCGGGTATTCCATTTCTGCAGATCGGCGGCATCGTCCAGGGCTGCGGTGGCCGAGGCGATCAGCGGGGTGAGCTGCCGGGTGGCTATCAGCCATCTTTCTGCGGCATCCCGGGTCATGGGATGCCGGTTCAGATGGTCTGCCGCAGTCTGGAAGATCTCCCGCAGCTGGGCTGAGACCCGCCGTAGATTCCGGGTCAGATCCTCGGTGCGCACCTTTCTCGGCAGCAGCAGCGGCAATCCGATGCCGACCACCGTGCCGATCACGGTGGTGGCGAATCGAGTGAAGGCAGCCACCTCCACGCCAGAGGCCCCCAGGATCAGCATCCCGCTGATGGCCACCTCGGTCATGGCGCCCGACAGCCGCAGCACCCGGGCCAGCATCAGTCCTGCAAAGACCACGATGCCCAGGGACCACCAGTGCAGCCCGACGAACATGGCCACGCCCAGTGCGGTACCGATACCGGTCAGCACCGCCACCACCCGTACCATGCCGGCCCGGAAAGACCCCCGTAGGGATGCCTGGGTAACCAGCAGCGCGGTGAGCGCCCCGGTCAGATCGACCGGCGGCGGCAGCATTTTTACGGTCAGCAGGTAGCCGAGCACGGTGGCCAGGGTCAGGCGGCAGACCTCGTTCACCGCCTCGGCCAGCACACGAGTCAGCCCGGCCCGATCGCTGGGCAGCCCGGGCCATAGTTTGTGAAGTTTTTCGCGCATGAATTGGGTGACATTCATCGTCTGCAACGCTAGCTCGCCGGCCGCATAACCCAAGACTCGGACCGGCAACCGGGTTGCCCCGACGACACCGGGGATAGCCGGCCCCGGGTTGGTTAACTAGCAGCCGGCATCCGGCCGTTGCAGCGGGGCCGAAATCGACTCCGGCCCCGCTCGGGTCGATGCAACGACCCGTGATCCCCCCGGGACGTCATCGCCAGCATCGGTGGCAGCAGCCTAATGCCCGGCAGCCGCCGGGAAAATAGCAAACCCGGTATCGTCCACAAAGGTGGACTGAAGCGGTTCGGCTTTCGCCGAAGGGCCAGCCACCCGGCTATTCGTACCAGTTGCCCTCCACCGACATGCCGCCATCGATCGCCAGCACCGCCCCGGTGCAAAAGCTCGCCCGCCGGCTCGCCAGGAAGCAGATCGCCTCGGCTATCTCGGTGGGCGTCGCCATGCGCCCCATCGGGATCCGCCTAATGATCGTGTCGGCCGCATAGAACCCCTGGGCGATCAGGTTCTCCACTAGGGCAGTGCGCACATAGCCGGGGGCAACCGCGTTCACCCGGATCCGTGCGGGCGCCCATTCCACCGCCAGTTCCCTGGTCAGCCCCTCGATCCCGGACTTTACCGCACAGTAGCTGGCACGCATCGGCATGCCATGGCTGGCGCTGATGGACGACAGGTTCACGATCGCGCCCTCGCTGGCCCGCAACAGTTCAAAAGCCTCCCGGCACGAGCGCATCGTGCCGTTGAGATGCACCTCCACGACTGCCAGCCAGTCGGCGTCGCTCATCGTGGCGCTCGGTACCGGCTTCGATTGGCCGGCGCAATTGACCACCGCGTCCAGCCGGCCCTCGCGCTCGGCAATGGATGAGTAGGCCGCCGCCAGCTGCTCGGTGGCTCGTACATCGGTGGGCACGCCCCGGGACCGCTCGCCAAGCCGAGCCGACGCCGCCGCCAGCTGCTCGGCGGAGAAGTCCAATAGCACCACCCGTCCGCCGCGCGCCACCCACAGTTCTGCGGTGGCCAATCCGATACCCGACGCGCCGCCGGTGACGGCCAGCACTTCATTGGCAAACTGTGTCATTGCGTCTCCTTGAGAGCTTCGATCAGGATATCTCCGGTCTGCTGCTCCCTGTCTCCCCGCCTGTCAAGCCATCGCTCGCGACTCCCGGCGCAACCCGATGGCCGACCGGCAGCGACCGATTGGATCGTCCCCGATCGCCCTGGCATGCCTCACTCGATTCGCCGCAGCCCAGATGAGGGGCCGGCAGGTGTCGCAGACCTCCAGCACGATGATGGCGGCATAGGAGCAACCGGCGAAAGGGGCCCGGTGGGCGCTGGGCAGCCCGGCAGCCACGTAACTCAGCATTTAGATTCCTATGCCGCAAGGTGCGAGGGTTCGACTTCCTTCGGATGCCCCTAACGACGGCTCACCGCTCGCAGCAGCGCCACGTCCCCACCCCAGAACGCACACATGATCGCCACTCCGAGGAGCAGGGTCATGCCCAGCCCAACCGCCACGACCCCGTATCCATGAACCGTGACGTTGGTGAAGCCATACGGGTAGGTGCCGTCGATGGTCCCGCGCAGCAAGCATGGCCGCCATCCAAGCCATCGAGACGACCAGCGCTGGCGGCAGCACGTGTCGGTTGACGCGCCCGCGCGGTCCCCAGATCAGCCACACCACCACCGTCACACCCGGCACCACTATGTGCTGCAGCGGATTGGTGAGCCGTGACCAACCGCTGAGGGCGATGGCCGGAGCCAGGAAGATCGCATAGACGATAGCGGTCAAGGTGATCGTGACAAGGCCGGGCAGCCGCGACGCCCACTGCTGGACGGAGCTTGACCGAGGACTGCGGGCAAGCATTGAATGCCGAATGCGCAGCCTTGGGACATGGCCGGTCGAGCGCGTTGGGGCCCGGGGATTGCGGCACGACCCTCGCGATTGGACTGGTGACAGGTGCCGCTGCACCCGTGAGGTTCTACCATATGCAGCGGAGGCGCAGATCATGGCGGATGACGAGGTCGTACAGGCTGAGGGTGAGTCCTCGGATGCCAGCGTGCGAGTGGTGGTTCGAAACGGCCGGCTGTCAGCCATTGAGGCTGACAGTTCGCTGGTTCCTGCCCGGTACTCCGCTTTCCAGCGAGCGGTGATCGAGGCAGTCAACCAAGCGTTGGAGAGCTACGAGACGCGAATGCTGGCTTTCGTCCAAGACCATCCCGAGGCCGAGGTACTGCGTCGCATCGAGGCGGATACCGCGGTGGCCCGCGCGCGTTTCGATGAGATCGTCGCCCGTGCCCGTGACTGGGACGGTTCATGAGGTTCGAGTGGCAATCCTGGAAACGGTCGGGCCAGGACTTCGAGAACTCCTCCGACGCCCTGCCTGCGCTGGAGGCGGCCGTCGCGAACACCTCAGCGCAGGCCGCTGGCACCGGCTGGTTATCGGCGGTTGACTTGGCGATGGCACGGAACCTGAACGGGCTACGCGACGGCAGCGAAAAGGTGGTTCAGGGGCTGCGCGCTGGCCTGAAAGCCGAGGGCGGCGAACTGACCGTGACAGGCGAAGCCTACCAACGCGTCGAGGAGCACAATACCGACATCGCAGACGACGCGGGAGACCCACCGTGATCACACTTCCCGAGGAGGCGAATCTGATGCGCTTCTTCGTACCCATCGGATGGCCGCAGATAAACGAGGACTACCTACTCGAACTGGCCACCGACTGGGATGAAGCCGCCCGCGAGGCGGGCAGAGTAGGTGGTGAGCTGTCCGACTCGGTGCGATATGTACTCAGCCACAACGACACCCCCGCCACCGACAACTTCCGCGACTACATGGCTGGCGAGAGCAATCCCACCTCACTGGCAGCCTATGTAACCTTCTGCGAGGGGGTTGCCCGGGGCCTTCGGAAGGCCAACGAGACGGTGGCCGAGTTCAAGCAGCTCGTAGTGGACGAACTGACCGGCGTCGCTGAGCACTACGAGCGGGCGACCGCACTTCTGGCTTGGCCGTGGGACCGCGCCTCCTTCCTACCTAGGTGTCGTCTCGTGCACGCAAAGCTGCTTAGCGCTGAGGCGCGAACGGTCTCGGCGCTGGTGCTATAGGTGCGAAATGGCAGGTGAACTCGTAGTCGTCTCGGTCGGTGCCGGCATCTTGGTGCGGGCGGTACCGGCGGTCACATACGTGGTGGTCACGGCCGGCGCGCTGGGCACCACCGCGATCAAGACGCTGCCAGGTGGTGGCACCGCTCGGCATCCGACCGGCTCGCCCGGCGCCCCGCAGCAGTGGGATACCGCCAAGATCAAAAAATGGATGAATGGCCTCAAGACCAAGAGGGCCTCGACAGGATCAAGTGTGGACGCACAATACCAACGCCGGACCTGCGGTAATACCGAGTACGAGTTGACCGCTGGTTCGGGAGAGAAGATATGGGCGGATAGCATTGAGGTGCGCGGTAACGAAGTAGTGATCAAGGATTCCAAGGCGGTGCGCGACCCCGGTGCAGGCAAATCACCCTATGAGGGCAACGGGCCGGATTTCCTCCGGAAGGACCTGGACGACGAGTTGGTCAGATACAAAGCTGTCATCGACGATCCAGCCACACCAGCGACCAAGGTGGAATTCATCACCAACACACCCGAGGCACAGCGTTATCTGACCAAGTATATCCGTGACAAGATGGGGCCAGACTTTCCCTTCGAGGTGAAGTACGTACCATGAGGTAGGAGGCACCGCGGCCAACGGTCGCTGCCAGGCGAGGAGTATTGAGTTGAGTCATCGGATGATCGGGGTCTTCCGGGCCGATTCGTCCCGGTTCAACCTGACGGCCGAGCAGGTCGAGCAGGGCCTGGGGCGGCTGTCGTTCGCGGGTGCGCAACCGCATGTCGAACGCCGCGACGAAACCCACACCGCATTGCAATGGGACACCACCCAAACCGAGTACGACTTCCAGCGGGTGGTGCTCGACGACGGGATCGTGCTGATCGAGGGCGACCGGCCCTACGTGGCCAAACTGGTGGTCGCGATCCGGCAGCTGTTCGATCCGGACGCCGCCGATGTCTGGGTCGGCAATCCCGGTCAGGGCCTGGGCCGGGTGCTGCGCGCCGACGACGAGGCCTCCGATGTCTTCCAGGACTGGCAGGACCTTCCGCTGGACCAGTTCAGTTGACCGCCCGGCCCTGGCCGCCTGGATAGCATCGGCACCGCCAGGAACCCACCGGACCACCAGAGGGCGTCTCATATCCACGCCCACCACCGCCGTACCCGCCTGGTGCCGTCCGCGATTGGCGGCAACGGCGGGCGGACCCACTCTGGGCTTTTCGGAGGCGCTCTCAGCCGCCGATCTTGCTCGATCATTGGCCATGCTGTCTGGCAAACGGGTCATCGCTGCAGACGAGCCGCTGTCCACCAGATCGGCTCACAAGGATCGCCGGTGGTGAGTCGCCGGCCCGGCGCTCAGGTTCTGGCTTGCCTTGGCTGAGCCGGCCTCGGGTGATGTGGGCCGTGGTCGCCCAGATCTCGCTGCGCGGCGATTCGGTCTCCAATACCCCACCTGGCGTGGCAAAGCCATTGAGCCGGTGATTCGCGAAGCACCGGGTGCCCGGCCGGAGTCGGCGACGACCCACGCCTGGCAGGTTCCTGGAACGCCGACGACCCGCTGTCCGCTTGGCCCCGGACGTAGGTGCCGCGTGCGGTCCCGGAAAGCCATCGGGTCCCGACCGCGGGGCCGGGATCCGATCGTTGAGTACACCGCCAGGGACTCGAACCCTGAACCCGCTGATTAAGAGTCAGCTGCTCTGCCAGTTGAGCTAGCGGTGCGCGCAAACAGGAACTTTAGCGCAGGTTCTCACCGAACATGAAATCCTGACCCAGGCTCGTCCGAGCCGGCCCGATGCGCTCGCAGATCGATCCGGGCGCGCTACGACGATCGCCGGGTATCACAGATACAAGCCGGTATCGGCATCGCTGAGTCGCTCGGCGGCCACCGCATGCAGATCGCGCTCCCGCAGCAGTACATACGACTTGTTGCGCAACTCGACCTCGGCCCGTTCGCTCGGATCGAACAGCACCCGGTCGTCCAATTTGACGGTGCGCACGCTAGCGCCGATGGCGACCACTTTGGCCCAGGCCAGCTTGCGATCCATCCGCACGGTGGCTGGGATCAGAATGCCGCCCGAGCTGCGCCGTTCGCTCTCGGCGTCGGGATCGACCAGGACGCGGTCGTGCAGCATCTGGATCGGCAGCGGGCTGCTGGGTTCGGCTGCGGCCATCTGGCTGGTCGCGGCATGGCTGCCCGGCTCGGCAGGATCGCCGACCATCGGCTCGCTCATCGGCTTGACACCTTGCGGATCAGGGCCGCGGTACCCCCGATTACCCCGAGCACGGCCAAGGAACCGACCACGATCAACGCGACGGTGCCCACATTGTTCCAGCGCACCCCACCCTCATCGACGAAATAGCTGCGCGACTCCTCGATCGTTTCGGTCACCATGTCTCGGGTGTTCGCGATGGCCTGCTTGGCGTCCTTGATGGCACGGCCCTTGACGGCAGTCGGGTGTACCTCGGAGACGAGGCCCTCGATTCCGACCGTCATGGCATGCCGGTGTGCGGCGATCTCGGCTCGGATCTGTTCCGGAGTGCGTTGGTTACGGGCCACGGTGTCCTCCACTGCGGTTCGAAGTTCTTCGGCCTTAGCCTATTCCCTAATTCCCTGCGCGGTCGTCGCGCGCCCGACGATACCCATGGCCTATCGTGAGTGCATGACGCAGCTCGCCCGGGGCGACCTTGCCCCAGCATTCACCCTGCCGGACGCCGACGGTCGTCTGGTCTCGCTGTCCGACTTCGCTGGACGCAAGGTGATCGTCTACTTCTATCCGGCAGCCATGACCCCCGGTTGCACCACCCAGGCGGTGGATTTCACCGCCGCCCGCGAGGATTTCCTGGCCGCCGGCATTGACATCATCGGTATCTCGCCTGATCCGCCGGAGGCACTCCGCAGATTCCGCGATCGCAAGGAACTGCGTCTGGTGCTATTGGGCGACCAACGGCACGAGACGATCGGCGCCTACGGCGCCTGGGGCACGAAAAGGCTCTACGGCAAGATCCTCGAAGGAGTGCTGCGGTCCACCTTCCTGATCGATGTCGGCGCCGACGGCCAAGGTACCATCGCGCTGGCCCAGTACAATGTGCGGGCGACCGGACACGTGACACGGCTGAGCCGGGAGCTGGGCTTGGGGCATTCGTGAACTATGCTGGTTCGGCCCGACCACGGGCAGGCCGGAGTGGTGGAACTGGCAGACACGCAGGATTTAGGTTCCTGTACCGCAAGGTGTGAGGGTTCGACTCCCTTCTCCGGCACATCCCGGGATCCGGCTCGCACGGTTGACGGCGCACGACAGCCGATCTGGGCCACAGGCAGCCGGATAAGTTCATTAAATCCCTAGTACCCCTTAGAATCGTCGGTGTGAGCGTCTACGATCAGGATCCCACCGACCCCCGACTCGACTATGATGCGCTGCGGGAAGCCGGAATCTCCCGCAACCAGCAGGGTACGCTGATCGTCGCCCGGCACGGCGACGTCACCCAGATCGCGACAGATCCGGGCACCTTTTCCAGCGCCGTATCGCGTTTCCGGCAGGTACCCAATGGCCTGGATGGCCCCGAGCATGCCCGCTACCGGGCATTGATCGATCCCTTTTTCACCCCACAGCGGATGGCCGAGTTGCAGCCCCGCCTGCAGCGGGTGGCCGCCGAGTTGCTTGCGGCTACCTCGCCCTGCCAGGTACTGGACGCGGTCGCCGACCTCGGTTCCCGATACGCGGTTCGAGCCATGACCGTTTGGCTTGGCTGGCCTGCCGAGCTGGAACCCCGGCTGCTGGCCTGGATGGCCGACAACCATAGCGCCGCCCGATCCGGGGAACTGGCCCGCACCCGGCTGGTCGCCGAAGCCTATGACCAGATCATCGAGGAGGTCGTCGGCCCGCGCCTGGCCAGCGGCGAGTTCGGCGACGACGTCACCGGGGAACTAATCGCGCTGGTTTACGACGGTAGACCGGATGCCCGCGCGATCCTGGTTTCGATCTTGCGCAACTGGACTGGCGGAGATCTGGGCTCGATGGCGCTATGCGTGGGCGTGGTCACCCATTGGCTGGCCACTCATCCCGAGTCGCTCGGCGAGTTCCGCGAACTGGACGATCAACGGCTCGATCAGGCCATCGACGAGATCCTGCGCATCGACGACCCCTTCGTGTCGAATCGTCGCATCGCCACCACGGATACCGAAGTATCCGGCTGCCCCATATCTGCTGGTCAGCGAATCGTGCTGAACTGGACCGCGGCTAACCGCGATCCGCGCGTCTTCGGCGATCCGGAGGCCTTCCGCCCCCAGCAGAACGCGCCCCATAACCTGGTCTACGGTGTCGGTCCGCATATGTGCCCGGGGCGGCCATTGGCCAGTCTCGAGTTACGGATCTTCACCCGAGCGCTGCTCGGCCATGCCGCCGCCATTGAACTGGTTGGGCCCACCGAGCGCGAACTGCCACCGGTCGGCGGCTACCAGCGGGTGCTGGTGAGATTGGGCTAGCCGGTTGGCGAACGCCCAGGCTACGGATGCTCCGGGACGACCCGGGCGCCCAGCCGCACCGCGACGCCGGGGCGGCTGGGCGCTTTCAAGCCGGCGAATCGCGGCGCCCCGATGGCCAACCGGCCGGCCGTCGATCAATCCGCATGCGGGCAGGCTCCCCCGTCCGGCATGGCCGCATCCGTAGCCGGCGACGGTGGACTAGACGACGATTGGGGCGATTCGGCGGGCAATCGCCAGGCCAACGGCAGGGGGTCGGCCGGTCGCAGCAGCGGGTCGCCGGCCGGCAGCGAGCGGACCGGCCCCACCCCGGTGAGCCGGGTTTCAAAACGAACGGTCACCACTCCATGGCCGGCGCCCCATACCCAGCCCCGGCCGTGTTCACCATGCTCGACATCCAACCCGGGCAGCCAGGCATCCGCCCGGCCATGGCGGCGGCGCATCACCGGTACCCCCACCGAGAGTTGCTCCACCACCGCCGAATCGGGGACCTCGGTGACGAACAGTTCCTCCTGGGCGGCCGCGGCGAAATTGGTCACCCCGATCCCTAGCAGCCGGACGCCGCCCTCGACCGCCAGTCCGGCCAGCAGGCCAAGCGCTACCACGCGAATCCGTTCGGTGGCATCGGTGGCGCCTTCCAGGGTGCGCGACCGGGTCCAGGTGGTGTAGTCGGCCAGCCGCACCTTGATCGACACGGTGCGGGCGAACTGGCCGGCCCGTCGCAGGCGTTCGGCCACTATGGCGGCGTCGCGTTCCAGTACGGCAGCCATCTCGGCCCGATCGGTCAGGTCGGTTTCGAAGGTGTCCTCCACCGAGATCGATTTGGCCTCCCGGCTGGGTTGCACCGGGCGTTCGTCGCGGGCGAAGGCCAATTCCCGCAGTCCCCTACCGACCGCGCCGCCCAGTTCACGGATCAGTTCACGTTCGGAGGCCCGTCGCAGATCGGTCACCGTGGTGATCCCCAGCCGGGCGAGCCGCTCCATGGTTGCCGGCCCCACCCCGGGAATCGCCCGCACCGGCAGGTCGCGGATCAACGCATCCTCCGCGCCGCCGGGCACCACCAACTGGCCGGCCGGTTTGGCCTGCTCGGAGGCGAGTTTAGCGATGAACTTGCTCGTTCCCACCCCGACCGAAGCGGTCAGGCCCTCGGTGCGCTGGCCAAGTTCGGCCCGCAACCAGGCGACCAGCCTGCCCAACCGCGCCGGATCGTCGCAATCATGCCCGCCGGCGGCCAGATCCACATAGGCCTCGTCCAGGCTAAGCGGTTCGACCAGTGGGCTGAGCTCGGCCAACAGGCCGAGCACGATCCGACTGGATTCCCGATAGGCGGCGAACCTGCCCGACAGATAGGCCGCATGCGGCGCCCGGCGCCGGGCTTCAGCGGTTGACATGGCCGAACGCACCCCGAAGCGGCGAGCCTCATAGCTTGCAGTGGCCACCACGCCACGGCCGGCGATACCGCCGACCACCACCGGCCGGCCGCGCAAGGAGGGCTTGTCCCGCTGCTCCACGGCGGCGAAGAAGGCATCCAGATCCAGATGCAGGATCGAGGGAGTGGGACGCACGCCAGGACCCCGGTTCAGCAAATCCCGCCCACGGCGTCCGCGGGGCCGAATTCACGCCGGCGATAGCTGACGAAATCGAATTCGCCCCGTTCGGTGCGCGCGGTCTCCACCCATTCCTCCGGGGTTATCTCGGGAAACAGCACACCGCCCTCGGCATCGGCGTGTACCCAGGTGATCTCCAGTCCGGCGAGATACGGCCAGGCCTGCCGGTAGATTTGGCCACCGCCGATCACGTAGACCTCCTCGTCTCGGGCCAGGCCCGCCGACAACGCATCGGCGATCGAACCCACCGCCATCCCCCGCGGCTGTCCCTGGGCGTCAGCCGGGAACGAGATGGCCTGCGGACGGGAGGTGACCACTATGCTGAATCTGCCCGGCAGCAGCCCCATCACCTCGTGGGTCCGGCGTCCCACGATCAGCGGATGGCCCATCGTCACCCGCTTGAACCGGGCCCAGTCCTCGGGGAACTTGAACGGCTGATCGCGCCCGGTGCCGATCACCCGGTTGCGGGCCAGCACCGCGATCGCCCTGATTGTCATAAGCCCTTCGCTCCTCGGCGAGGTTCACACCGCGATCGGCGCCTTGATCGCCGGGTGCGGATCGTAGTCGGTTACCTTGAGATCGGCCAATGCGAACCCGTCGATGCCGTGCACCTCGGGATTGAGCCAGAGTTTCGGCAACGGCCGGGGTTCGCGGCCCAACTGCAACCGCACCTGGTCGAGATGGTTGTCGTAGATATGCGCATCGCCCAAGGTGTGCACGAAATCGCCTACTTCCAGCCCGCAGACCTGGGCGATCATGTGGGTCAAGGTGGCATAGGACGCGATATTGAACGGCATTCCCAGGAACAGGTCGGCCGAACGCTGGTAGAGCTGGCAACTCAATCGTCCCGGCCCTCCAGCCACCGCTGGCGGGGCGACATAGAACTGGAAGAAGGCATGACAGGGTGGCAGGGCCATCTGATCGAGTTGGCCGACATTCCAGGCCGACACGATATGCCGGCGAGAGTCCGGGTCGGTGGTGATCGATTCGATGACCTGGGCGAGCTGGTCGATCTGCCGGCCGCCCGGGGCTGGCCAGCTGCGCCACTGGTAGCCATAGATGGGGCCGAGTTCACCGGTCCGGTCAGCCCATTGGTCCCAGATGTGGATGCCGTGCTCCCGTAGCCAACCGATATTGGTTCCGCCGCCGATGAACCACAGCAATTCCCCGAAGACCGCCTTGGTGAACACCTTCTTGGTGGTCACCAGCGGAAAACCGGCCGCCAGGTCGAAGCGCATCTGGTAGCCGAAGACACTGCGCGTCCCGGTGCCGGTGCGGTCGGATCTATGCACCCCGTGGTCCAGGACGTGTTGCAGCAGATCGAGATACTGCTTCACCGGCCGACCGCTCTCTGATCGGATAGCTGTGCCCGCAGGATCGGAATCATCGCGCGCAGCGCATGCCCCCGGTGGCTGATGGCGTCCTTCTCGGCCGGGCTCAACTCGGCATTGGTGCGCCGCGGCCCGGCCGGCTGTTCCTCGGCTTCGAAGATCGGGTCGTAACCGAATCCGCCGGTGCCCCGAGGAAGACGGGTCAGCTCACCGGGCATCTCGCCACGGGTGGTGAACTCGGTGCCGTCCGGGGTCACCAGGGCGACCACGGCGACGAATCGGGCTCCACGCCGGCCCTCGGGTACATCGTCGATCTGACGCAGCACCAAAGCCAGATTCTCGGCATCGTCTTGTTGCGGACCGGCCCAGCGCGCCGAACGCACCCCGGGCATTTGGTTCAGGGCGTCCACGCACAGCCCCGAGTCGTCGGCCAGGGTGGGCAGCCCGCTGTGGGCCGCCCAGGCCCGCGCCTTGAGCAGGGCATTGCCGGCGAACGTCCATTCGGTCTCGGCCGGATCGGCCAGACCCGGGAAGTCGGCTGGCACCCGCACCTGCCAGGCCAAACCCTGCTCGGCTAGGATCCGTTCCAGTTCGGTCAGTTTCTTGGCATTGCTGCTGGCCAGCAAGAGCTGGACGGTCATCTCAGCTCCTCGGCGAGCGCGGCCTGCTGTAGCCTGGTCAACTCGGCGCAGCCAGCCTGCCCCAAATCGAGCAGGTCATCCAGCGTCTTGCGGCCGAAGGGTATGCCCTCCGCGGTACCTTGTACCTCGATGAACTCCCCGGTGCCCGAACAGATGACATTCATGTCGATGCCGGCGGTCGAATCCTCGGCGTAGCACAGATCGAGCATGTTCACCCCACCAACCACCCCAACGCTGATGGCGGCCACCGAACCGGTTAGCGGTTCGGCGGTCACCAGGCCGCTGGCCCGCAGCCAGCGAACCGCATCCGTTAACGCCAAATAGGCCCCCGTGATGGCCGCGGTGCGTGTTCCGCCATCGGCCTGTAGCACATCGCAGTCGATCACTATGGTGTTCTCGCCCAGCGCGGCATAGTCGATAACGCCTCGCAGGGAGCGCCCGATCAACCGGCTGATCTCGTGCGTGCGGCCGCCGATGCGCCCCTTGCGGGATTCGCGGTCGCTACGGGTGTGGGTGGCCCGAGGCAGCATCTCGTATTCGCTGGTCACCCAGCCCAGGCCGGAGCCCTTGCGCCAACGCGGCACCCCCTCGGTTACCGAGGCCGCCACCAGCACCATGGTGCGACCGAACTCGACCAGCACCGAGCCCTCTGCGTGGTCCAGCCATCCCCGGGTGAACCGAACCGGACGCAACTGGTCGTTCGCCCGCCCGTCGGCGCGTAATATGTCTGACACGACCCCGAGGCTACCCTGCTCGTCCGGCAGTTTCGCTTCCCCACTCCAAAGTAGGCTCACGGCATGTATCAGTACGTCATCGGCATCATCGATCCGGCGCGGTGGTCCGGTCGGATCGACTTGGGGTTTCCCACCGGACCAGGTGGGGTGATGACCTACGGACCCGAGAGGACTGGCGGTCCCGCCAGATCCGTGCCACGCCACCGAGAGCGGTCGGAGCAATGGCGGGCCGCATGATAGTAATCTTCGAGCGGCCGGTGGCCAGGCCACCCGACGCCTGGCGCCCACCCAACCAGTGAATCCCGGGAGAACCAATATGTATGAATACCTGATCGATGAGATCAGTTGGTCAGGCTCCTTCGACCACGCGCCAGAGGCCGGCTACCGCCAGGCATTGCACAAACGCGCGCAGCAAGGCTGGCGGCTCGTACAGGTGCTGACGATCTGGGACGGCGCGGAACGTCTGCCATGCGCCCATCACCTCATCTTCGAGCGCCCGCTCGACGCACCCACCGGCATGACCGGTGCCGACGATGGCGATACCCGGCGGTGACCCGTGCAATGAATGCCGACCGATACGAGTACGAGTTCCGCTCGATAGCCTTTGGCGGTTTCAACCGTCAGCCGCAGGAAAACCACGCCCGGATAGTCGCCGAGCACGCGGCCCAGGGCTGGCGACTATTGCAGATCTACATCATCCCAACCAGCGATGGCCTACCGAAATCCATGGAACTGGTCTTCGAGCGGCCATATTCGGGGCCCCGCGACGAGACCAGCGCCGACCGCCCCAAACGCTGGGCCGCCGAACCGCTGTTCCAACAGCCCTCCCGGTGGTGATGGGCTGGCCGGACAACTGCCCGGCCAGCGCGTAGCGCGCCTCCCACCGGAGCAACGAGCCGCCCAGCGATGAGCATCGGCCTGCCCGTGCCGGCCGCCGCACGCGATCGGCGGCCGGCACGGGCCGACGGCGGTAGGGGCCACCCAAGCGGCGGCAGGATCGTACCGGTTCAGTCCAGCGTTACCTGCTGGACGTCGGTGACGAAGCCACCCATCAGTCTTCTGCCAAGACCCTCGAAACGGTCTGGGCCGCCGGTGGTGACGAATTGGCGGCTGGCGCTGTTGCCCGGTGGCCGCAGCAGTCCGCGCCGGGTGAGCACCGCGAAGGTGGCCCGGGCGCATTCGTCCGAACTGCTGACCAAGGTGACCTCGTCACCCATCAGATAGCTGATCACCCCCGACAACAGCGGATAGTGCGTGCAACCCAGGATCAGCGTGTCCACTCCCTGCTCACGCAGCGGTGCCAGATACTCCTCGGCGACCGTCATGACCTGGTCGCCCGTGGTGATGCCGGCCTCCACCAGTGGCACGAACTGGGGACACACCTGTGTGTAGATGCGTACCGGGGAAGCCGCCAGGGCGTCGTTGTAGCTGCGCGAGGTGGCCGTGGCCGCGGTGCAGACGACACCCACCTGACGGTCCCGGCTGATGGCCGCTGCCTTGCGGGCCGCCGGCAGGATCACCTCGATGATCGGCAGTTCCCCGTAACGTTCCCGGGCATCGCGCAGCGCGGCCGAAGATGCGGTGTTGCAGGCGATCACCAGGGCCTTCACGCCACGGTCAACCAGCCAGTCCAGGCATTGCAGGGTGAACTCGCGGACCTCGGCTATCGGACGCGGCCCGTATGGGGTACGGGCGGTATCGCCCAGATAGCAGATGTTTTCGCTGGGCAACAGATCGACGACGGCCCGCGCCACGGTCAGACCACCGAAACCCGAATCAAAGATGCCGATGGGCGCGTCAGTCACGCGGCCAACCATAGCCGTAGCGGACGGGAGCGACCACCTCAGTCCTGCACGGCCAGCAGGGATTCCTGTACCCAGCCCGTCCATTCATAGATCGAGTAGACCCAGCTACGCGGGTCGTCGTCGGGCAATTCGGCAAGTTCCTCGGCGTCCTCGGCGGTTTCGATGCCCATCCGGACGGCCAGCGCCAGCCGCATGTTGGTCAACGACTTCAGCCAGGCGATGGTGTGGGCAGATGGCACCGTGCAATGGCCCGAGTCCGCCCGGGCAATTCGCAGATCGCTCAGCATCCGCTGGGCGCAACCTACCTTGTCGTCTCGCTGTGCAGCCTGGGTGAACCGTTGGAAATCGTGGCTGGCAGCCGGATCGGCCGGGTAGGCGTCCGGATACAATCGTTTCAGCACCGGATCGACCACCGGTTGCAGTTCGAACTGGCCCGATCCGGGATCCAGTTCGCGTTCCAACCGGGCGAGGATGTCTTCACCGGGGCCGGCCGTATCGGCAGGCAGCGGCCGGGTACCGGGACCGAACAGGCCGGTGCCCTGGTCGAGCAGCAGTTCGATCAACTGACCCAGCAGGCTCTCCAGCAGATCCAGCTCTGCGGTTTCGAAATCGCACACGGCAAGGTCCCGCGAGCGCCGGAAGGCCAGCATCAACCGGCCCGATCCATCGTGGCCCAAAGCCCAAAGCCATGCATGGCCTGGACGTCGCGCTCCATGGCCTCCCGGGAGCCCGAGCTAACCACCGCCCGCCCTTCCATGTGGACCTGCATCATCAATCGCTCGGCCTGGGCCCGCGAATAGTTGAAATAGCTCGCAAAGACATGGGTGACGTAACTCATCAGGTTCACCGGATCATCCCACACGACCGTGACCCAGGGGGTGACGGCCCGCGTGGTTCCGGCCGGACGCTCATCGACGACGGTGCCGCCGAAGGGCTGCCCGGGGGATGTCTCGCTGACCATGTGCCCATTGTGGCCCATCGGTTCAAGTACCGGTAACCCGAACGGTCACCGGGGCGGCCCGATGCGCGAGGTCCCGCCGGGTGGCCGGGGCGGACCCGCAGGAAACCGGCCAGGCGCCGGTGTCAAAGGCCCGGCCGGCGGTTCGGCTGCCGCGGGCCCAGCCAGCAGTTTCGACACCAGCATCAGCCCGATCATGACCGTGCCGACCATCTGCAGCAGCCACAACACCGAGGTAAGCACCAGGAACACCCAACCGGCCGGCGCGAAGCCCGCCCAGTCCAGCGCCGAATAGCCGACCTCCCGCAGCACCGAGGCCCCCACGAACAGCCCCAGGCCCACCAGCAGGATCAGCCACTGGGCCCGGGCGGCACCGGGACGCCGACCGGCTAGCCGCACCAGCCAACGGTCGCACAGCGCGGTGGCTGTCAGCACTCCGGCCATGACCACCGTCAACGAGCTGCCGGCGCGCAGCACGGTATAGCCAACCGGAGGGATGACCGGACCGCCGGGCAGGTTGACCACCAGTTCGCAACCGATACCCAATGCCAGCCCGACTGCCGCGAAGATCCAGATTCGCCGATTCACAGGATTCCTCCCAAGTCTGGTGTTGGGCCCGCGCCCGGGCGAGCCCCGCGGGCCGCCGGCCTCCCGGACCGGCCGGGCCTACGCCGCGGCCCAATCGCAATTCTACGGGCACAACGGTGCCGTCCTGGGCGCCTCGGTAGGCCTTTCCAGCCGGCTGCCAGCCCACTCCTGGCTGCACCTGCCGGACTATGCTGACGCCATGACCTCAACCGCGCTGCTGACCGACATGTATGAACTGACTATGATCCGCGCAGCCATGCACGCCGGTACCGCATTCCGCCGCTGCACCTTCGAGCTGTTCCCTCGCCGGCTGCCCCCGGGCCGCAGCTACGGCGTGGTGGCCGGCACGGGACGCGCGCTCGCCGCGCTCGCGGAGTTCCGGTTCGGCGATGCCGAGATAGCCTTCCTGCGGGAACGTGAGATAGCCGATGACGCGCTAGCCGGCTGGTTGGCCGATTATCGTTTCTCCGGCGATATCCGCGGTTATGGTGAAGGCGAGTTGTTCTTTTCCGGCTCCCCGGTCGTCGTGGTAGAGGGCAGCTTCGCCGAGGCCGTGGTGCTTGAGACCCTGTTGCTGTCGGTCTTCAACCATGACTCCGCGGTAGCCTCGGCCGCGTCCCGGATGACCCTGGCCGCCGAGGATCGACCGATCATCGAGATGGGCGGCCGCCGTACCCATGAATACTCGGCGGTCGCTTCCGCCCGAGCGGCCTGGGTGGCCGGATTCGGTTCCAGCTCGGATCTGGAGGCCGGCCGCACCTGGGGCATCCCGGTCAGCGGTACCGCAGCGCATGCCTTCACCATGCTGTTCGACTCCGAGGCCGATGCCTTTCGGGCGCAGCTGGCGGCCCAGGGCTCAGACACCACCTTGCTGGTGGACACCTACGATGTGGATGCCGCGATCAGGCTGGGGGTAGAACTGACCGGGGGCCGGTTGGGCGCCATCCGGCTGGATTCGGGCGATCTGAGCACCGAAGTGGCCCGCGTCCGCAAGCTGCTGGACTCGCTGGGTGCCACCAGCACCCGCATCATCGTGACCAACGATCTGGACGAATACCAGATTGCCGCCCTGCGCGGCGCCCCGGTGGATGGTTTCGGGGTGGGTACCTCCGTGGTCACCGGATCGGGGCACCCCACCTGTGGAATGGTATACAAGATGGTTTCCCGGGCGGATTCGGACGAACCCGGCGCAAAACAGCATCCGGTTTACAAAAAGTCGGTCAACAAGAACACCATCGGGGGGCGCAAGATCGCGATGCGGCAGATCGACGAACGCGGCCGGGCCAGCGCGGAGGTGATCGGGGTAGACATCACGCCGCGGCCGGACAGCAATGATCGTTTTGTGATGAGGGATCTGGTGTGTCAGGGCGAGATAGTGGGCACCGAGCCCCTGCTGGCTGCCCGGGAACGCCATGCCAGTGCCCTGGCCGAGTTGCCGCTGGCCGGCCGGCGGATAAGCCGCGCCGAGCAGGCGATTCCCACCATCTTCGTATCCGAGGAGGGCGAGTTCGGCGACAACGTCTACCTGCACGGCAAACCCCCGGCGAACCTGTGAGCGGCGGGCGATAGGCTGTAGGCCGGATCCACCGCGCAGCGGCGATTCGGAACCGCTCACGGCGAACGCCTGGTTGGTCTGCCCAGGTGCGGCGCGGCTTTCGAAGCGGAAAGTGCCGCCCTGCGCAGGACGCGCCGCCATCGGCGTCGCCCGCTGGATCCGGATTACGGACAAAACTCACCCGGAGGCGAAGTGACCACCAAGGCACTGATTGTCGTAGATGTGCAGAACGACTTTGTTGAGGGCGGCTCACTTGCGGTGCCGGGTGGGAATCGGGTGGCGCGTGCCATCGCCGACTATCTCGGGCCCGACCTGTTGGGCGCCCGCGCCCGGGGTTACGATCACGTGGTAGCCACCCGTGACCATCACATCGATCCGGGGTCCCATTTCGCCGACCAGCCGGATTTCATCGACACCTGGCCGAGGCACTGCGTGGTCGGCACCCGGGGGCAGCGGCTGCACCCCGCACTGGCCGGGGTCGGCTTCGCCGCGATCTTCGACAAGGGCTCGTATTCGGCCGCCTATTCGGGCTTCGAGGGCACCATCGGCGGGGAACCAACCGGTACCGGCCTGCACGCCTGGCTGACCCGGCATGGTGTGGGCATCGTGGACGTCGTCGGCTTGGCCACCGACCACTGCGTCCGGGCCACCGCCCTGGACGCGGCCCGGCTCGGCTATCACACCACCGTCCTACGGGATTTGACCGCACCCGTCGCCCCCGAGAGCATGCCCCGGGTGATAGCGGAACTGTCTCGCGCCGGGGTGCTGGTATTGGATTGAGTGCGACTCAGCTCTGGTCGGGACGCCAAGGGGCCGGTACCTGGCTGAACCGGTTCAGTACCGCGGCCATCCGCATGGGCCGGGTCTGCTGGTAGATCTCCTCAAGCAGCAGCGGGCGGCCGTCCGGGCCCGACAGCGGAACCTGCCAGTTCGGGTACTCCTTCCAGGTACCCGGCTGGTTCTGCACCCGCCGATCCCCCACCGCATCCACCAATGCGACGTTGAGCACCCGCGAACTCGTCCCGGTCAGATACCGGTACAGGGCCAGTACCTGATCCTCCACGCGATCCTCGCCCTCCCCGGCTCTCAGCAGGCCCAATTCGGTTAGCCGCTGCAACCAATTCGCCTGCTCCGCATCGGCGGCGGCCTCCTCCACCTCCAAGGACTCGGTCAGCAGACCCAGGTCATGACGCAACCGGACATGATCCTTGGCCAGGTAGCCCGCCGAGGGCGGCAGATCGTGGGTCACCACCGAAGCCAGGGCGAGCTCGCGCCACTCCTGCTGGGGCACCGGTTCGCCATTGTCGCGGCATTCGAACCACAACACCGAGGTGCCCAGGATACCGCGTTCGGCCAGGTAGCCGCGCACCCACGGCTCCACGGTGCCTAGGTCCTCCCCAACCACGAAGGCACCGGCCCGTTGCGCCTCCAGCAGGATGATGCCGATCAACGCCTCATGGTCATAACGCACATAGGTGCCGTCGCGGGGCGAATGGCCATCGGGCACCCACCACAGCCGGAACATGCCCAGCACGTGATCGATCCGTACCCCACCGGCGTGCCCCAGCGCGGTGCGGAGCATCGCCCGGAAGGGCGCGTAGGCCGTGTCGGCGAGCCGATCGGGCCGCCAGGGCGGCTGCCCCCAATCCTGGCCCACCTGGTTGTAGCCATCCGGCGGCGCCCCGACCGACATGCCGTGGGCGTAGACATCACGCATCATCCAGGTATCGGCCGAGGCCGCTCCCACGCCAACGGCCAGGTCGGTGACCACCCCAACCCGCATGCCGGCATCGGTGGCTGCCTGTTGGGCATCGCTGAGCTGATCCCAGGCGACCCACTGGAGCCATTCGTGGAAATTGATCTCATCGCGGTACTGGTTGTATAGGTCGGCGACCTCGGGGGAGGTGGGACGCCGCAGTTCGGGATCCCACTGGCGCCAGTCATTGCCGAAATGCTCACCCAACACGCACCAGGTGGCGAAATCCCGCAGCTGACGCCCCTGCCGCCGGCGGAAATCCTCCAGCGCCATCTGCCGGGCGGGCCGTAAACCGGCTGCGTGGATGATCGCGAGCGCCTGACGCTTGGCCTGCCATGAGATGTCACGTTGCAGCAGTTCCTCACCCGCCAACGCCTCGGTCAGACCGGCCTTGAGTACCGTGATCCGGTCCCGATCGGCCTGGTCCAGGACGGCGTATTCCGGGATCGTCTCGGGCCGGATATACAACGGGTTCAAGAACAGCCGCGAACTGGGCAGATAGGGCGACACCTCCATCGGGGGAATCGGCTGAGCCGCGTGCAGCGGATTGATCAGCACATAGTCGGCATACTGCTCGGCGGCCGACCAGATTGCCAGGTCGGCGAGATCGCTGAGGTCTCCGATGCCCCAGCTGGTCCGCGAGCGGACGCTGTACAGTTGCGCTCCGTATCCCCAGATCTGGCGTCGTTTGATGGCCTCGGGCAGGGCCAGCGTGCGGGGCGTGACGATGAGGCTGGCCTCCGCCTGCCGGTCGTCGGATATCAGTTCGAGCAAGTGATAGCCGGTGGGTAGGTCCGCCGGAATGTGGAAGCTGGCCTCCCCCAGGAGCGTGCCATCGATCTGTTTCGGGGCCACCAGGTGGTCGCGTTGGGGCAATTCGCGAATCTCGCCGGTTTCCAGGCGCAGCCGCAATCGAGCAGGGTGCCCGTCCGCGACATGGACCTCGACCTGGGACGAATTGCCCTCCACCACGATGACCACCGGCGGCAGGCTGCGTCGCCAGGGTTTCAGGTCGAGTTCGTGCATGGCCTGCCGCACCGATTCGTCGTCGGTGATCTCCCACCCCATCTCGGCCAGCACCTTGAGGATCGTACCGGTGCCGACAACGATGTGTTGCCCCTTCCAATCCCAAAACTCGGTGGCAACACCCAATCTGTCGGCCAGGGCATGCAGGAGTGCTTCGGAGGTCATCGGCGGCCCTTCTTGGCTGGGTTCGAACTGGCTTCCACAACCCTAGCGGACTTCACAGCCAGTTTCGCCACCGATTACCCAGCCCGCCGGGCGATATCGATCACCTGCGTGCGAGCCGCGATGTCGTGCAGCGCCTGCCGATCGGCGTTGAACAACGGCCACAGGCAGTTGGCCAGCTGGGCGATCCACAGCCAGCCGGCGAGTTGGAAGACCAGGTTGCGCACCAGGGCGCCCGCTAGCGGCAGCCCGCCGGTCGTCCGCCCCCGCCCGAAACGAACCACCCGCAATCCCAGCATCCGCATCCCCAGGGTGGCCCCGGCGAAGCATTGCAGGGCGGTGCCATAGGCCAGTCCGACACCCCGATTGATCAGGAACATCAAGGTATAGGTGCCCGCTACGCCATAGCGTTCGTCGGTGAACGGGGTAGGCTGACCGCCCATCAGCACGGCCCGATGGGCATCGGCATACCAGACCCGGCAGGCATCCCAGAATCCGGGTAACAGGGGGGCCGAGGCCACCAACGTCAGTGCCAGGATGATCAGTCCGTCCACCAGGGTGGCCCCGAAACGCGACCACCAGCCCGCCAACCGGACCCCGTCGGTGGTGCGGGGAACCGGCCTGCCGGCTATCCGCGGGGCATGGCCTCGGCCCGCCTGCGGTTGGCCGATGGGCAGGCCGGCGGCCGGGGTGAGCGAACGCAGCCCGGTCGTCCAGGCCGTACCATCCCAAAACCGTTCCCGGGCAGCATCCAGCGGATCGGCATACCAACCCGGTTCGGGCAACGGCCGATCGGCCGCAGCTGGCTGACTCACCATCCCAGCATTCCACACCCAACCGGCGTCTCGAACCGACACCTGCCGACCCCGTAGCAGCCGATTTGACCAAATGCCCCACAATGGATTCGATGGACGCAATAGGTCGGTACCAATTGGGCACGCGGATTGGTGCCGGCTCGTTTGCCACCGTCTACAAGGGACGCGACCCGGACCTGGATGTGACCGTGGCGATCAAGGTGCTGGCGGAGAACTGGGCCACCAATTCGGATGTCCGGAATCGCTTCCTGGGTGAGGCCCGGATGCTGCGCAGATTCCAGGACGAGCGCATCGTCCCGGTACACGACATCGGCACCACCACCGACGATCGCCCCTATTTCGTGATGGCCTATGCCGATGCGGGTTCGTTGGAGCATCTGCGTCGTCAGCCAACCCTGGCCGGGCGCGCCCTGCGGCTGGCCGCCGAGACCGCGCGGGGTGTGGAGGTGCTGCATCGGCACAATGTCATCCACCGGGACATCACTCCCGGCAATGTGCTGCTGCAGTATTCGAAACAGGGCATGCGGGTGATGATCGCCGATCTGGGGGTGGCCAAGTCGCTCACCGAGCGTCAGGAGGGCACCATGACTGCCGGCACGCCGGCCTATATGGCCTATGAGCAGGCCACCGGTGGCTGGCTCGATCAACGAGTGGACATCTACTCGGTGGCCGCGGTGGCCTATGCACTGCTGGCCGGTCATCCCCCGTTTCCCATCAAAACGCTCAACGATCTGCTGATCCGTGACTGGTCGGTGGGGGTCACGCCGATCGCCGATATGCTGACGGCCCCACCGGTATTGGACGAAGTGCTGGCCGCGGCCCTGTCCCCCGATCCGCAGCAGCGACCCCAGTCCGCCCTCGAACTGGCCACGATCTTCGATTCCATCGCCGAGGTGCTGCCCGGCGGCGACCAATACATACCGCATCGTTTCGAGGAGGAACTCCGGCCTAGCTGGGGCCTGCTCGGGCAGGATCGGCCCCTGGCGCCGCCGCCACTGTCTAGGCAACCGATCGGCAACCCCAGCCCGCGCAGTCATTCCTCGATCGGGCATTCCCCGGGAAGCTACCCGTCCAACCCCAGCCCGGGTATGGGCTATGCCTCAAGCATCGGGTGCACCTCCAACAGCAGCCTGCCCGGCAGCGTCTCCCATGCCAGCCCAGGCCCGGTGCCCGGCTCACCCAGCTCGATGGGCAGCTACTATTCCATCGCCCAGTCGAACTCGGTCGTGCCTCGCGATGAGAACCCACAGCAGATGCTGGACAACTACCTGGGCAAGGGCATCTACCAGGTCGCCACGCCGAAGCAGCGGCATCCCGCGAAATACTATGTATCGCTCTCGCTGGCCGCGGTTGCGGTTTTTGCGCTGGTCATGTGGCTGACGATCGGTTGGCTGACCTAGCCATGCCGGCCAGTCCGGGCCCCAGCCAGCACGGCCACGACGTCATGCACCGCCAGCGGTGATTGTCCACCGGCGAATCGGTGGTCTGCGGCTTCACCGCCACGTCCGGCGATCAGGACCGGAGTTCGGTGTGCCCTATCCCGGCGGACTCATTGCGCACCGGCCCGATGCGGAAACCGGCTAGCAGCGCCAGGCAGGCCGAGACCAGGCATAGCAGGTAAATTACCCCGAAGGTGGATTCGCCGGGCACCCGCTGGTGCAGGCCGGCGAAGACGGCACCGGCAGCCCCGGTTACCAAAGCATTGCCCAACCCCTCCGAAACCTGCACCGCGGAGGTGTTGCGTCCGATGGATTGCGGTTGGCTGAGTTGCATGTTGGTCAACGAGATGCTGCTGACCAACAAGCCCATTCCGGTTCCTGCGGCGGTGAAACCCGCCGCCAGTACCATCCAATGCCAGTCGAGCCGGGCGGCCGCGGCCATCGTCCCGATCCCAGCGACGATGACCGCGGCGCCCAGGTGGATGATCTGATCGCGCCGGATCCGCAGCCCCCGCCAGGCTTGCACTATGGAGCCCAGCGACCAGCCGGTGGCGCCTAGCGCCAGGAACAACCCGGCATGGTCCAGCGAGAAGCCATACTCGTTCTGCAACAGCAATGGTACGAACGCCTCGGCAGCGAAGAACGCGCCGCAAGCCAGCAGCCGCGTCCACATCAACGCGGGCAGGCCCCGGCCGACCCGCACGAACCCGGCCGGCATCATCCGGGGCAATCCGATGACCAGCACCACCAGCCCGACCGCCCCGGCCAGCAGACCCGGCCGGTTCAGCCATTGACCGGCCAGCTGTAGCAGGGCAGCGCCGATGGCCGCCGCGAACGCCGCCCAGACCGGCACCGGGCTGGGATTGGTGTGGGCGGGCCGGGGCCGGTGCAATAGCCGGGTAAGCGGCCGCCAGCCGAGGCCGGTCACCACCAGCAGAGCCGGCACCACTCCGAGAAAGACCCAGTGCCAACCGAATCGGATGGTTATCCAGGCCGAAAGTGGGGGGCCGACGAAGCTAGGCAATACCCAGCAGAAGGACAACACCGTCATCAGCCAGGCCCGCTGTCGTTTTCCGTAGGCCTCGGCGACCACCACCATGAATGCCAGATTGAGCGCCCCACCGCCGAAGCCCTGCACCGCCCGAGCGGCCAATAGCCACGCCATCGAGGGCGCCAGCCCGGCCCCTAACAGACCGAGGGTGAAAACCAGCATGCCATTGGCCAATGGCAGCACCGGGCCCATCCGGTCTACCAGGCGGCCAGCCAGCACGATGGCCAGCACCTGGGCGATGACGAAGGCGGTGAAGGCCCACGCGTACAGGTCGAGCCGGCCCAGATCTCGGGCGGCCGCCGACATGGCCGTCAGGGTGCCATAGGCCTCGAAAGCCACGGCCAATGCGCCACCGGCCAGCGCCAGGGTGAGCAGCAGCGGCATCGGAGTGGCATCGTCTTCTGGGGTCGGCTGGCTCACCGGACCAGTGTGGCATGTGGCACCGACCGTGCCACACTTGAGACATGACACAGCAGGCTCCGGGCTCACAGACCATTACCAGGGAACGTCTGGACGAGCAGTATCAGGAAGGCGATGAGGAGCGCTTCAGCCACTATGTGCCCAAGGCGAAGCTGACCGAGGCGATGGTGAACGGCACACCCGTGGTCGCGCTGTGCGGCAAGGTATGGGTACCGACCCGCAATCCCGACCGGTTTCCGGTCTGCCCGATGTGCAAAGAGATCTGGGAGTCCATGAGGCCCGGAGATGGCCAAGGGCCTGGTCATTGATCGTCCTCATCCCGACCGAGGCGAGGGCGTCCCGAGGCGGCCGGGGCCTCGGCACCAGCCCGGCCGGTTAGTCCGGTCAGGCCAGCCGGCTCAGCCGGACCTCCTGAGCCTTGGCCGCCAGCCAGACCCGCTGGCCCGGGACCAGTTGCAGATCCGCTGCCGATTCGGCGGTGATGTCCGCGATCAGTTCGCGGGTACCGATGTCCACCCGCAGGCGCACCCCATGCGGCACGGTCAGCATGGTGGCGATCGGGCCTTGCCAGGTGTTGCGAGCGCTTGAGGCCGGTTCGGCCAGTGAAACCGTGATCGCGGCGGGCCGCAGCGTGGCGATCGCCGGCCCCGAACTCCACGCCGGATCGTCGGGCAGGCCATGCACCAGCAGGTCTGCGGTACGCAATGTGGTTGCCGCGACCAGTTCCCCCGGCAGCACATTCACATCGGCCAACCGGGCGGCGAATGCCGAGGTGGGCCGCGCCAGCAGTTGTCTGGTAGAGCCGCATTCGGTCAGCCGGCCGGCCTCGATGACCACCACCTTGTCGGCGATCGACACGATGTCCAGCAGGTCATGGCTGACCAACACCGTGGTTCTTCCTCTGGTCGCCTCGGCCAGCACCCCCCGCAGTTCGGCAGCCACCCGGACGTCGAGCGCCGAGCTGGGTTCATCCAGCAGCAGGGCGTCCGGGTCGGCAGCCAGGGTCCGGGCCAGGGCGACCCGTTGACGCTGGCCGCCCGAGAGCTGGGCCGGACGCCGCTCCGCCAGCTCACCGACCCCGATACGGTCTAGCCAACTCCGAGCCACGGCCCGCGCTTCGGGGACGTGCTGGCTGCGCGGCCCGAAGGCCACGTTTTCCAGTACCGTTAGATGCTCGAACAGCAGCCCGGCCTGGGCCAACAGCCCGACGCGCCGCCGGTGGGTGGGAATCCGGATCCGGCGGGCGGTATCGGTCAGCACCCGGCCGTCGAGCACCACCCGGCCGCGATCGGGCTGCAACAGGCCGGCGACCACCTGCAACAACGTCGACTTGCCGGCCGCGTTCGGGCCGATCACCGCCAGCCGGGCACCGGCGGCGAGGTCGATTGCCAGTTCCACATCGCGCGCCGCGCAGCGAAAGTCGATTTCCAGACCGGTCATCGCCGGCTACCCCGGCCGTAGACCACGGCCACCACGACGCCGGCGGCCACCACCAGCAGCAGGGAAAGCGCAACCGCCGCATCCGGGTCGACCTCCCGCTGTAGGTAGATCTCCAACGGCAGCGTACGGGTCACACCCTGGCGGCTGCCTGCGAAGGTCAATGTGGCCCCGAACTCGCCCAGCGACCGGGCGAAGGCCAACACCGCCCCGCTGGCCAGGCCGGGCCCCACCATGGGCAGGGTGATGCGGGTGAAGACCCGGGTGGGCCCGGCACCCAGCGTGGCAGCCACCTGCTCGACCCGGTTGTCCGTCGATCGCAACGCTCCCTCCAGACTGATCACCACAAAGGGCAGCGAGACGAAGGTCTGGGCCATGATGACCGCGATGGTGCTGAAGGCAATGCCGATCCCGGCCGCCTCCAGATACTGCCCCACCAGTCCACGACGGCCAAAGGCGGTCAGCAACGAGATACCACCGACCACGGGTGGCAGCACCAGGGGCAGCAGCACCAGGGTGCGCAGCAGGCGGCGTCCGGGGAATCGCCAACGGGCCAGCATCAACGCCAGCGGCACCCCCAACAGCAGGCAGCATCCGGTGGCGGCCAGCGCGGTGCGCAGGCTTAGCCATAGGGCATCGATGGCCGATCTCGCGCTGATCAGTTCCCAGAAGCTGGGCCAGTTGACATTCGGCACCAGCCCGATCAGCGGGAACAAAACGAACCCAACCGCCACCCCGGCTGGCACGAACAGCCAACCGGGGATACCCGCCGGATCCGAGGCCGCAGCCTCAGGCGTTGACTGGCGCGAACCCGGCATCGGCCAAGACCTGCTGGCCCTGGTCCGACAGCACCAGGTCGATGAAGGCTCGCGCGGCCGCGGCGTTCTGGGCATCCTTCAACCGCGCGATCGGGTAGCTGTTGGTCACCCGATCGGCTTCGGGAAAGTCGACCGCGGCCACGGTGCTGCCGGCGGCCCTGGCGTCGGTGCGGTAGACCAGGCCGGCATCGGCCTGACCCTCGGTGACCTTGGTCAGCACGCTGGACACCGAGTTCTCCTCGCTCACCGGGTTCAAGGTGACCCCGGCCAGCCCGGCGACCTTTTCGGTGGCCCCGCCACAGGGCACCTGGGCGGCGCAGATGACCACCTGGACCTCGGGTTTGGCCAGATCGGCGAGGCTTGAAATGCCCAGCGGGTTGCCGGGCGCGGTGATGATGGTCAGGTGGTTGGTGGCGAACGGGGTGGCCTCGCCGGCGAGCAGACCGGCTTCGGAGGCCTTGGTCATGTTGCGTTCATCGGCGGACGCGAAGACATCGGCTGGCGCGCCCTCGGTGAGCTGGGTGACCAGGTCGCTGGAGCCGGCGAAGGCGAACTCCACCTTTAGGTCGGGATTGTCGGCCATCAAACGGTCGCCCAGTTCGGTGAAGGTCTTCCGCAGGGATGCCGCGGCGAACACCGTCAGCTTGCCGTGCAATGCCGCCGCAGGCGAGCCCGATCCCCGATCGGGGGTGCCGCCGGTGGCGGGCTGGGACGGCATCGCGCTACCGGCGCCACTGCCGGTCTGGCCACCGCAGGCCATCAGGGTCAGGGCCGCGAGCAGGATCAAAAGCATGCGTTTCATGCGTGGCTACTCTCCCTCCGGAGTCTCGATGACGACATTGGTCGACTTGACCACGGCAACCGCCAAGGTGCCGGGCGCCAGGCCGAGTTCTCGTACCGAGTCCGCGCTGATCAGCGAGGTGATGTGGAATGGCCCGCAGCGCAACTCGACCTGACCCATCACGCCATCGGTCTTCACCCAGGTCACCAGCCCAAAAAGCCGGTTGCGTGCCGACATCAGCGCGCCGAAGGTGTCTCTTGGCGCGCCCGGCTGGCCATCGGCGTACTCGGCCAGCGCCGGCCCCGGAATGACCTTGCGGCCCTGGGCATCCCGCGCGGTCGGCAGCCTGCCGGCATCGATCAAGCGACGAACCGTGTCATCGCTGACTCCCAGCAGAACAGCAGCTTCCGCGATACGGAACTCGGCCATACCGGTATTCAATCACGCATTTGCGGAGCTGTCACCGGCGATCCATCCGCATTCGCGGCATCCTGGGTGTCGAGTTCTCCCCCAAACGATCAGTACCGATAGCTGTCCGGTTTGAACGGACCGGCCACCTCGATACCGAGATAGTCGGCCTGCTTCTGGGTCAGCTGGCTCAACCGCGCGCCCAGGGAGTCCAGATGCAACCGGGCCACCTCCTCGTCCAGCTTCTTGGGCAGCACATGCACCCCGACCGGGTAGGCGTCGTGGTTGCAGTACAACTCGATCTGGGCCAGCACCTGGTTGGTGAAGGAGTTGCTCATCACAAAGCTGGGATGCCCGGTCGCGTTGCCCAGATTCAGCAGCCTGCCTTCCGACAACACCAGTACCGCGTGCCCATCGGAGAACCGCCACAGATCGACCTGCGGTTTGACCGGCTCACGCTGCACGTCGGGCCAGCGCTCCAGACCGGCCATGTCTATCTCGTTGTCGAAGTGCCCGATATTGCCGACCACCGCCTGGTGCTTCATGCGGCTCATCTGCTCGGCGCTGATCACATCGCAGCAGCCGGTGGCGGTGACGAAGATGTCCGCGCTGGCCACCACATCGTCCAGCCGCACCACCTGATAGCCGTCCATCGCGGCCTGCAACGCACAGATCGGGTCGATCTCGGTGATCAGCACCCGGGCGCCCTGGCCACGCAGGGATTGGGCGCAGCCCTTGCCGACATCGCCATAGCCGCAAACCACCGCGGTCTTGCCGCCAATCAGCACATCGGTGGCCCGATTGATGCCATCGATAAGGGAATGCCGGCAACCGTAGACATTGTCGAATTTCGATTTGGTCACCGAATCGTTGACGTTGATCGCCGGGAACAGCAGCACCCGGTCCCGGGCCATCTGCACCAGTCGATGCACCCCGGTGGTGGTTTCCTCGGTCACCCCCAAAAGGCCGCTGGCGATGGCCGGCCAGTCGATATCGGTGGTGGTGCGCAATTGCTCCAGGATGACGCGGTATTCGGCCGAGTCGCCGGGGTCCGGCTGCGGCACCTCCCGGCCGAATTCGACTCCCTTATGCACCAGCAGGGTGGCGTCCCCACCGTCGTCGAGGATCATGGTGGGCAGTTGGCCATCCGGCCAGCGGAAGATCTCGGTGGCGCACCGCCAATACTCCGTCAGGGTTTCTCCCTTCCAGGCAAAGACCGGCTGCCCCCTGGGATCCTCCGGGGTGCCCTGGGGACCGACCGCGATCGCGGCGGCCGCATGATCTTGGGTGGAGAAGATGTTGCAGGACGCCCAGCGTACCTGCGCACCCAGTGCCACCAGGGTTTCGATCAGCACCGCGGTCTGCACCGTCATGTGCAGCGACCCGGCTATCCGGGCACCGGCCAGGGGCTGGGACGCGCCGTAGCGTTCCCGCATGGCCATCAACCCGGGCATCTCATGCTCGGCTAAGGTGATTTCGCGGCGGCCGAAATCGGCCAACCGCAGATCGGCGACTCGAAAATCCATGGTCACCAGCTTACTTGGCGACCTCGGGTCCGCCTCAGCCAACCATTCCGGGCTCGGCGCCCAGGCCGATCCCCAGATAGCTGGCCCCGAACAGCCCGTGCAGCAACAGCGTCAGATAGCGATCCACATCGCCGCCCTCGGCGGCGACGAGTTCACAGACCCGAACCCCCACTCGTCCGGCCCACGCCTTGAGCCGGGCCGCCTGCTCGATCGCGGCGGCCTCGCCCGACAGATCGTCCAAGATGACCAGCACGGGCCGGCGTGGCTCCCCGTCGGTGAACGGATCGGCGAACAGATCGCGCGGCGGCACGCGACGCAATACCTGAACCAGCTCGTCGGCATCCGCCGCTAGCCCGTGACGGCCGGAGTAGAACCGGATAGCCTCCGCGAACCGTCGTCCGGCGCGGGCGGCCAACACGCTAGTGCCCCAGACGAGCGGATCGCCATCGCCCAAACCGCAGGCCAGATCCTTGGCCGGGTTCACCGACAGATCCCGGTGCGGGGTGCATTCCTCGGCGACCATGTCGGCTGCCTCGGCGGCATGTTCGGGATTGACCACCGGCCCCAGACCCAATCGGTGCAGCAGGGCGAGCACAACCACCGCGGTGGCGGTGGGATCCCCGGTCTGGGTGCGCACGTGATAGCCGTCCTTGCCCGCAGGTGCCGTGGCCGCCGAGGAATCGGGTGGTGCCGCCATCAGCACCGCGCAGCCTCGCCGGCTGGCCTCGGCCACCACCGCACCGATCTGCGCGGAATCGTGTTCGCCGGCCCGGCTGGCCAGCACCACGACCATGTCCAGCGGCCCAGCCCAGCCCGGCAGGCCGGCCAGCGGCCAAGCCACCAGGGGAACCGGGCAGACCGGCTCCAGCACCGCCCTGACCAGCCGGGCCTCTGCCCCCACGACCACCACTCCGCGCGGAGCCGGGATCGTACCGGGCGCCATCATCAGACCGTGAGCGGCCTCAACGCGGATCCGAGCCCCAGTGGAGGCCAGGTGGCGCAATTGAGCATCGAACTCGGCCAGGGACTGCGGATCGTCCAGCCTGGAGTCTTCAAATTCGGGGATCACCACGGCAGGCTCACCCCGCTCAGACGTGCCTGGCCTGATCGATCAGCAAAACCGCGATGCCATCGCGCACCGGAAAGGCCAGACCGCATTCGGCGTTGACACACACCAACTCGGCGGTATCGTAATCGACCGCGAAGCCGGATTGGCAGGCTGGGCAGGCCGCGATCTCCAGGAACCTCTGGTGCAAACCCAGTTCGTCCACACCGTTGTCATCGTTCATCGGGTTCTCCTCCCGGCCGGTCTGTCGTCAGTTGCGGTATCAGGACGCGCAGATACTCAATGGTCTCCTCCGGGCCGGCTACGGCATGGCAGGGCACGCCCAGTCCGACGACCGGATGATCGTTGCCCCCCGGCATCAGCCGATCGCCGATGAACAGCATCTCGGCAAGCGCGATCCCAGTCTGCCGGGCCAATTGGCGCATGCCATATGCCTTGTCGATTCCGGGGCGGGTGATATCGATGGAGGTGGAACCGCCGGCCCGGACCGCCAGTCCGGGCAGTTTTGCCGCCACCGCCGCACGCAACCGCTCGCGCTTGCTGCCATCGGGATCCCAAGCCTTCTTGGCCGCGACCGGTGCCTGCTGTCCCAGGGCCGAAAAGGTCACCTGGGAACCACGATCCTCGATCCGGGGCCCATACACCAGTCCCTCTGGCTCCCACACCCCCAGGCGGCGCGCGCACTCGGCCAGCGCGGCACCGGCCGCCTGTTTCTGCGACTCGGTGAGATCGTGGGCGTAAACCTCCTGCCAATCGCCATCCCGGTATCGCAGGTATCGCGTACCGCAGGTGGGCATCAGATGCAGTTCGGCGAGGTGCGCCGTGGGGGGCAGCTTCGCCAGCACCTGATCGCGGAACTGGTCATAGCACCCACCCGAGATGATGCAAACCGGACGCACCGCCAGCAGTTGGCTGAGCACCGCTGCCATCTCGGGGTTTAAGGCGGTCTTGGATTCGGCGAGCGTGTCGTCCAGGTCGAAGGCGACCAGACGGATCGGGGCCTGATTCACCGGGCTAGCCTAGTCGATGGTTCCGCGGGCGGCGTCCGCGATAACCCTGAGATGGCCGCGACGTCCCAGTTCGATCACCGCGGATCCCGCCGGATGCGGGCCAGGCCGGGCACCGGAGGTGTCGGCGAAGCCGATCTCCCGCACCGCGTTGGCCAGCGCCAACAGATCGTCCTCGTCGGGCGCCGGCGGGTCGTCGTCGGGTTCGGTGAGCCGGATGATCTCCCAGCCGCGCGGCGCCGACATGCTGGCGGCGTGCGTGGCACACAGGTCATAGCAGCCCGGAGTGGCCTGCAACGCCAGCGGACCGAGCACCGCCGTCGAATCCGCGTAGACGAAGGTAAGGGTTGCCACCGCTCGGCCTCGGCAGCCATTGCGGGAGCATTGCCTGTTCATCACTCGTCCAAGCTACCCGGCCGGTCGCGACCGGCCGGGGATTGCCCTATGAGGCACGCCGAAGTCTCAAGGGCCGCCTGAGATCCGAGCACTGCGCGCCCACCCCGATCCCGGTCCAGGGCCGGACGACTCGTCCCGGACCCGGGATCGCCGGTGTCGTCCGGGCCGGGTAGCCCGGCGTAGCGCTGGCCCGGGGCCTGCGGCCGATTCGCCGGCACCGGCCGCGGACCGCCGCCGTCTTCTAGAGTCGTGCCATGACCACCAGTAGGCGCGATCGGCATGGGCGCGGCATCCGTGGGCCTCTCGCGCTGCCGAATACCTATACCCGACGGCCGCTGAAACTGCCCGGCCGCCCCACCGCCGCCGAATTCTTTATCGAATCGATGAATGCCTCGGTGCAGCGACTGATGCAGACCTGCCCGGATGCGCTGGCGGGCATCGATATCGGCGTCGAGGACGTGCCGAGCAGCAATTTCGACTGGGCACTGCTCGACCGGGTGCCATTGGCCGCCGCCATCGATGCCACCGTCAATCGTCCCGCCCGCATCGTCATCTTCCGCAGGCCGCTGGAACGCCGGGCGGCGGATCGAGCAGATCTGCGCGATCTGGTGCACATCACCATGGTCGAACAGTTGTCCGCCCTCACCGCTCGGAGCATGCATGATCTCGATCCCGATGTGGATGAGGATCTCTGAATCCGCGGCCCGGCCCGTTCGCCATGCCGGCACCCGGCCGGCAAACCTGCGCGCCAGCGGCCACGATCACGGGTTTCCGAGCGAACCGGCAGACGGCAAGGGCATCCCGCAGCCACATGAGGCCCGCAGCCCGAGGCTATAGGGCACCCGGATCGTCTTGGGCGCCGGTTCGCTCGAATCGATCACGTCGAGTGCCGCAGCCGCCAGCAGCTCGGTTGGCTGTCGTACAAAGGTCAGCGCCGGCACCGGGTATGGGCTGAGCCGGGTGGCATCGACCGCGACCACCGCAACCTCATCCGGGACCGCCAGGCCAAGCCGATGAAGCGCGGCCAATGCCCCGATGGCGTCGATGTCCAGACTCCTGAAGGAGCGCGCCACCGGGTCTGGCCGATAGCTCAATTCCACTATTGCCCGCCGTACCCGTTCCCGGGCCGCGGCCGACACCCGCTTCGGTCCGTCGTTCAGCACGTAGCTCACCGTGGCCAGCGAGGTGCCGGCGCGGCGGGCCACATCCGCCCGCGTGATGGACCTTGCCGGCCGATTCCAAGGCGAAGTAGTGACCATGAAACCCCCGCTCCAAACCGCAGAATCCAGCACCCAGCCCTACGTTGCCATTCGTACCCGGCGGCGATCCCCTTCGGTCGACAGCCTCCGAGCGCAGCCGAGTCGCCCCGCAAACGGAGCCCTGTCAAGCCAGGCCCAGACGGCTCAGTTGGGTGCTACGACTCACCTATCCCAGAGGATCGGTCTTCACTAGGTGCTTTAGTCAATCAATAGGTAGATTGGTGCTCACGTACCAACTAGCTTCCGCGAAGCACTTCCCTTGCAGGTGATACGCGTCGCATCGTGGCGTTGCATGCCCCACAGCAACGATGCTGCCGGACGGGGTCAGGACTCAATCCAAGGAGGATGCGAGTGCAGCGACACCGCACCGCTTCCCGGGCTGCCGGGCACCACGACACCTGGGAGAAATCCGGCCCCCAGCCCGGGTATTACAAGCTCCCGGGTCGAGAGATCTTCGGCTACTCCATGGTGGATCTCGCGATGAACCTGGTTTTCCAGGCGATCATGATGTACATCACCTTCTTCTACACCGATATCTTCGGGCGGCAACCCGGACATATCGCGGTGATGTTCCTGGCTTCCCGGCTCTGGGATACCGTCAACGATCCGATCATGGGTTGGATCGTGGAGCGTATGAATCCCAAACATGGCAAATACCGGCCCTGGGTCCTATAATGGCGCGATACCTTTCGGAATCGCCGCCGTCTTAACATATTCGACACCGGGTTTCGGCTATGGCGCCAAACTCGCCTGGGCGTATGCCACCTACGACCTGCTCAACATGGGATACACACTGATCATCCAGCCCTATATCCCGCTGGCCACCATCATGACCGCCGACCCCAGGCAGCGCACCCGGCTGCAAAGCATTCGCATGATGTGCGCGCAAAGTGGCGGTGTCATAGTGGCCCTGGCTATCCCGCTGCTGACCGGCTGGTTGTGGAATTGGGCCAGTCGGGGCGTGGGTCGTTGCTGGCCGGCTCGATAGACATCGCCGCGGTCCTCCGGGCTGCCCCGATGACCGGTTACTCGGGCCGGGTGGGGTTGGAGGCCTTCACCAGACAACTCCTGGCACCCGCCACCACCAATTCCCTAGCCATTAGGCGAAACACCTATTCGAGCCCCCATGGCATCGCCGCCGAGGCAATCGAGTTCATCGCTGCCGCCCGGGCATCGGCAGCCGAGGAAACCTCCGGTGACCAGTCCGACCAGGGAGCCACAAATGAATGAGGAAATCGATCGCTTCACCATGGCGGCTTCAGCGCCACGATCTAAGCGCTGGCCGGCACGGGCCCACCGCGCCGGCCAGCGGTCCAGTTGCGTTGCGAAAACCGACCAGGGGTGGGCGCACCGATAGCGAACCGGCGCGCCCACCGCCCGGCCCTAAACGAGTATCGCCTGTCTTCCCAGGCCATCGCCTCGACCGAGCGGGCCGTCGGGTCAGCGTCCCAGCCCGAAGTCGAAATCCATCGGCATATTGGCCTTCGCCCGGCCGCTGGGGTAGATATGCTCCACGGCGAAACCGCTGGCATCCGGTTCGGCCAGCAGCAGAGCCGCCACCACGGGCGAGGTGGCCTTGATCTGAGCCAGCCGCGCGCCTCCCGGCACATTGAACATACCCACCGTTCCGGCCTGCACCGAGTCGGTGGTTGGGGCCTGGCCTTCGCCCCAGTCGACGACCACCAAGGCATCGGTATTGCTCGGATTGGTGACCTGGAGTACTCCGGAGTCGGGTACCACACTGATCAGGGCCTGCCCCGCCACCAGCGTGTTCAGTAACTGGCCGGGGGCGAACCCCAGATCCTGGTGGGCCTCGATCACCATGGTGGCCGCCACGGGGTCACGTGAGGTGATCACCAGGCCGGCAGGCAGACCGCCTAGAGCCTCGGTTAGATCGATAGACTCGGTGGCCTGCGCATTGAGCGCCCGGCTTTCGAAGCCGGGCAATACGAAGCGCCCGGCCTCGGTGATCGCCTCGATCTGGATCACATTGCGGCCAGTCCCGGGATTCGTGATCACCAGTCGCTCATTACGCGGATCGGCAGGTATCGCGCCGATCAACGTATGGTTGCCCTGCGAGGTGCTGGCAACGAAGTCCGCACCGGCATCGGCGTTCACTTCCCCAAGCGCAAGCACCCGGCCGAGACTGCTGCGCACCCGGATACCCAATGCGTTGGTATCGCTGGAATACTCCGATAGATCCAAGACGAACTGGGAGTTCGCCGTCAGGGTCACGCCCCGCAACCTCTCGGCTGCGATCTCCCCATCCGGACCGGTGATCGTGATATCGATCAGTGCCGGCTCCGGCTCGGAATTGATGACGATCAGTTTAGCCCGATTACCACCCGGAACCTGAACGTACTGGTCGGCCACCGCGGCACGGCAACCACCCCACCACAATCGGCCGTTGCTTCGAACCATATTGCCGCCGGTCACCGTGGCCTGGGGTTGCGTTGGGCTGACCACCAAGGGACTGGGCTCGCTGGGTTTCTCCAGGGGAGCAGCCACCTGACTAACCTCTGTAGTGCCGACCGTCCGAAGCCGGATATCGCCCGCGGAACTGTTCACCAGCAGGGTGCCCGCCGCCGCCCCCGACACCGGGCAGGTTTGGCTGAGCGCGGTCACCAACGGTACCGTGCGGGGCACCGGGCCGGCTTCTGCCCGCAGGAAGATCCCCACCGCGAACGTAGCCACGATACCGAGCGCCACCGTTAGGGCACCGGCCAGTTGAAGCCGTCGTTCCCTGCGCATTCGCGCCAAAGCCCTGAGATCCCGGGCCGGTTTCGCTCTGGCTGCCGTCGCTTCGGAACGGGTCCCGGCCACCGGCTGGGACCGGCCGCTCTTACCGGGGCGGGGAGGCGGGGCGCCCATGAGTGCCCGCGGCACGGGTGAGGTCTGCGGAGCCGTCATCGGGCGGTGCGCTACCTGGTCATCAAAGTCATCGTCCGCCACGGCCGCTCGGGTGGGCCGTCGCGCTACCGGTGGTTCGAGGTCCGTTTCATCGTCGGGTGCCGCCCGCCGGCTGGCTCTGGCCGGTCCGGCAGCTGGCCGGTTCTGGGCTGCCCGAGTCATCGGCCGTTCGCCGGCTGGCTCGCCCGTCACGAGACGACGACGCCAATCGACGCTACCGCTCGGATGGCTCAGCCCCGGGCGCGCGTTGCCCTCGTCATCGGCGGATAGACCACGGCGTGGACTCATCGACGTGTCCTCCCCTTGCTCGTACGCTTACCCCGGCCCGAGGAACCGGCGGCCCTGCCACGCTTGCGGTGTTTGGTCAGAGCGCGCCTGGGCGCGTGGGCGCGTTGCGCCGCCGGGGCGGCCAACAAGACCAAGACCCCCAGAGCCAGGCACTGCAATAGGACACCGCCCCAATCGACGCTCCGCCAAGCGCGGATCTCACCGGTGCGTCCCTCGGTGGCGAAGCCCTGCCGCCAATCCCCGGAATCGGCCCTTGGCAATTCCTCACCCCCGATGCTGACCCGCCAATTGTGATCCGCAGGCTGGCTGAGCAGCACGATCGCCGACCGATCCGGCTCGGTGATAGCCGGATCGGTTACCGAGTTCTCGGTTTCGCCAACACGAAGCTCGAACTGGCTGGGTTGGATCGTATTGGTGAACACCACGGTGCTGGCGTCCACCTCGGCGACACCTAATAGCGGCGAACTGGACAAATTGTTTATGGCCTCCGCAGTGGCGCCGCGCAGCCAGACATGACCGATTGCCAGCCTGGCCATTCGCCGAGCAAGGTCATCGGATGCCTGCCCTTGCGAAAACTGCTGGCTGATCTGCAGCAGTTCGTCATAGGCCCGCTGGTCAACAGCCAAGGCCAGTTCCTCGCCGTTGCCCCAGGTGGGACTGCTCGCCGCGGCCAGATTGATTTGCGCGGTACCCGAGGTGAGATCGATCACCAACGTTCTGGTGGCGCGGAAAGACTCCTGCACCCCGGTGACGTAGGTGGGCAGCACCGCTGTCTGCCGGTGCAGTCCGCTGGTACCCCCAAAGATCCACCAGATCGCGGCAACCACCGTGGCACACGCCAGGATCCAACCAAGGATGTTGCGCACACGAACGTCCTGGGCCTGATCGGCAAGGTCTTCGACCGAATCGTCCACCGAACGCTCCGGGGGACGCCCAATGCCGTAGGCAGCGGCCAACAGCAGCGACATCGACCCCAACAGCGCCCACGATGCCGCATCGGGACGCACCTGGAAACCGGCGACGGTGATCACGAACCGGCTGATAACCATCGCGATCACCGGCCCACCGACGATACCCGCAGCCAGCAGCAGACGCAGGCCGGCAGAAATATGCCGGGCGCGCCACAACCCATAGCAACCGACCGCCCATAGGACGCCGAAGACCACAATGCCCACCCCGAGCGGGGTGACCGGGTAGTTGGCCCCACCGGTGAGTACGCGCAGCGCCCCGGGCGCATTGCCGGCCAGCCGGATCAATGGATCGGATCCCACCAGGAATCGTCCCGGGTCGGCGATCAGGCGGGGCAGCCACTCCCCCAGCAATGCCAGGGGGCCGAACAAGGCCACCAGGGCACCCCGCGGATCACGCCGCCGCCAGGAAACCCAGCAGGAGACCAGCGCGCCGAGTGCCCAGAACAACGGCACAAAACTGGCCAGCACCGATACCACCAGCGCGACCGCAGCCGGGGCTCGCCAGCCCTCGGCGCCCTGGGTGGCTGCCTTCAACCACCGCCGGTACGAAACCCCCAGCACCGGCAACATGATCGCGACGATGACCATGTCCAGGGAACCCTGGTTGAGGGCCCCCGATGCGGGCAGCAGGCAGCCCCACAGACAGGCCAGGATGGCAGTCCACCAGCCCTGGCCACTCACCGGCCGCAGGAAATGGAAGGCTGAAAAGCCGGCGAGCGCCGGCCCCCCCAGCATCAATAGGCTTGCCCACAACTCCGGCTGTCCCAGCGCGATGGTCGAGCCAAGAGCCATAAACCCAAGCCACGGAGCATTCGCCCCCGGCAGCCCAGGGCTGGTCTGTGCCCAGCCGGCCCAGGCGGCCCCTAGGGTCTCCGGCGCCGGCGATAATGCCGGGCCACTAAGCACCCCGAAACCGATCAGCCGCCAGGACGCGATCAAAGTGATGACCGCCATGACCGCCATCCCGACGATCGAAGGCGACAGCAGTCTGACCTGCCTGCGCCCACCGGCAAAGTCATCGCCGGTGAGTTCGTCGATCATGCCACCCTGATCGTCGTCCTCAAGCAGATCGTAGTAGTAGTCGCTGATGCGCCCGGCAATGGACTCGGCAAACCGGCGGATACCCCACCCGCGGTCCGGCAGCAGACCGGTAGGCATCGGGTCGCCGGCATCGGCGGCTTCTGGAGCCGGCGAGGAACTCGTGCCGCGCAACGAGGCTGAGCCGGCCGCTACGGCGCGCTGGCGAACCCGTTCGATCAACACCGGACGTCTGCGGGACAAGGCGACAACGGCCCGCAACTGGCCCAAGGCCAGACTCGGCGACTTGCCAAGCAGATAACCCACCGCGTTGACCAGCGCCTGCAGATAGAGCCGGGCGATGGTTCGCCGCGGATGCGGCGAGTGCAGCACCACCACGGACATGCCGGCCACCATGTCGGCGTGCGCGGAGTCGGGAGCGAGCCGACTGTCGCGCAGCCCCACCCGACCCGCCTCCACGTGACGCATGGAGGCGGTCGGGCATGTGCGCACCACCATGCCGTGGGTATTGGCCCGCCATCCGAGTTCTACCCCATCGCGAAACAGCGGGATCATCGGATCGAGACCGCCGAGTTCTCGCCAGGCGGGCATGCCGATCAGCATGCCCGCGGTGGAGGCACCCAATACTCTCGCGGGTTCCTGCTGGTGCTGATCGATATCGCCGGACTCCACCGTGAGCACTCGGATACCGGAAGGTGCGATCGACTCCCCTACCGCGCTCATCTGATCGGGATGATTGCGTCGTTTTGGGTGCAACAGCTTGGGCACCACTATGGCCGGATACTGGCCATCGCGGTCCGCGGTGTGGATCGCCAGGATCAACTCGGCCAACGCATCCTTACGGGGTGCCGAATCGTCGTGTAACAGCCACAGCAGCTCTGCCTGGAAGCCCTCACGTTCGGCAGCGAGCACGGCCATGTTGACCGCATGACCGAAGCCCTCAGCCGGATCGCCGAGCACGATTCGGTTCACCACACCCTCGCGGACAGCCTGTTCGAGCAGGCGACGCGTCATATCGGTGGACCCTGCATCGACGGCGATGATCCACCCGGGCCGGTCGGCTGACCGGCCGAGAGCGGCCAAGGTGCTCGGCAACCATTGATCGCCATTATGTGCGACCAGGACCGCCAGTACCTTGCTGGCATCCACCTCGGGGGTTTGCTGTTCGGGTTCTTCGTGGGCCCAGGCCCACATCTCTTCTGGACCTACCATCACCCAAACACATTACCCGTGCACGACGATTGGCGCAGGCCCGATCAGACTGCGCGTCGCTTGAGCTTACGGCGTTCCCGTTCCGAAAGACCGCCCCAGATTCCAAATCTTTCATCATTGGCGAGTGCGTATTCCAAACATTCAGCACGTACCTCACAGGTGCTGCACACTCGTTTTGCTTCCCTGGTTGAACCACCCTTTTCCGGGAAAAATGCCTCCGGATCGGTCTGGGCACACAGTGCCTGTTCCTGCCATGCCAATGCACCCTCGTCAATGAAGTCGACGAGTGTCAGCATGCTTTGCATCTTCACTCCTCTCGACCAACATACGGCCCCCGTTGCGAATTGGTTACAGGTGAAAATTACACTCCTGTAGTTACCCATACGTCAAGTTGCCGGAATTCTCACAAATCCACTACCAAAGTGGTATTCAAGAACTCAGGTAGTACGCTGCGCGGGCCGCCAATCCGGCGCCGGTCGCGGCACCGCACTGCCGGCCTGGGCCACAGGGATATCCGCGGCCGCGGATTTACCCCCGGCGGTCTGCCCGGCCGTCAGCCAAGGCCGAGATGAGGTCCCGGCGTCTCCTTGGCCAAGACGGACGCCCATCCCAGGTGCCGCAGCCGGCGGGGCGGGCTCTCCGGTCTCGGGAGCGATCCCGCCCCGGGACCATGTGGTGCGCCTGACGGGCGGCGCCGGGGATAGCTCCGCCAAGCGCGAGCTATGACCGGGCGGCTGCTCAAAATCGGTCTCCGGTTGCAGGCGATCGGCAGCCAGCCGTGGCTCCTCCGGGCCGGACTCGGCCTGGGGGACAGCCGGCGATCCCGGCAACCCAGCGCCGGCATCCACCCCCGACGAAGCAGCATTCGGCGTAGCGGAAGCGGCATCCCCGGCTCGTGCCCATTGCCGGCCAACCGCTTTCAGGGGATCCCAAACCGGCTGGGTGCCGGTTGGCTTGGATTGCGGAGTCGTCGTCCCGGCCAACCGGGATCGCTCGGCATGCACCACCGCGAGCAACCGCCACAGCATGACGGCGCATCCGAGGCCCACCAGAGCCTCGATCAACCGGCTGAGTCTGGCCGGCAGCTCCGCCGGGGCGACTCCGCCCGACATCCCCAGGCCCCAATGCAGCAGCGATATACCGGCAATGCCGCTGGTCAAAACAGCGGCACCGGCAATGAGGCACCGGGCGTGCGGTGTGGGCGGAATCAGACAGCAAATCGCGGCGATCGCGATCGCGAATAGCCAGACCAATCCGGGGGCAGCGGAACCGGTGTATTCGGTAGAGCCGCTCGGAAAACCGGAACCGGAAAAACCACGTATCCAAATGCCGAACTCCGCCAGCCACAGCAGCAACAACAGCCCGCTAGCCACCAGCAGCGCCAGCAGTAGCGGTTCGCGCATTCGGCGCAAAAAATCCGCCATAGCTGTCCTTCCCGGTTAGGCCAACTCGGCCGATACTTCGACGGCGACCTGCTCGGCTAACGCCTTTATCCGCTGGGCAGCCGCCAGCGGTGCCACCAGGGTGGCTGTGGCGGTGCGCACTACCACGATGTTGTCTAGACCGAGAACCGCGACCACGCTGCCCGGTTCGGTGTTCACCAGCAGGTTGCCCGCGGCCTCCCGGCTGACCGCGGAGCCGATGCGGGCCGTTTGGTGCTCGTCTCGGGCTAACGCCTCATGCAGCGCCGAATAGCTGCCGACATCTGCCCAATCGATCTCCAGCCCGATCGCCGCGACATGGGCGTCGGTTTCGCCGCGTCCGACGGGCTCCATGATCGCGTAGTCGACAGATATCCTGGTGAGGGTGGGGTAGATGGCCGCCAGCCGATCGGGGTGATCAGCCAGCTCCAATACTTTGGCATGCGTTGCCGGGAGCAGGATGCTCAACTGGGCCAGCAGCGTACCTGCCTGCCAAACGAACATGCCGGAGTTCCACCAATAGTCGCCCGATGCCAGATAGGCCTCGGCGGTGGCGCGATCGGGTTTCTCCTTGAACTCCTCGACGAGGCTTGCCGCCACGTGACCCAACACGTCCGGGCCGCGTTTCAGGTATCCATATCCGGTGTGCGGTGAGGTCGGCACGATACCAAAGGTGACCAACGCCTTGGGGTCGGCCTCGGCCAATCTAAAGCCATCGGTCAGGGCGGTAACGAAATTACCGACCGGCGCGATCAACTGATCGGCGGTAACCATCGCGACCACCGCATGGGGATCGGCTCGGTACAGCACCGCGGCAGGCCAGGCAACGGCATTGAGCGAGTCGCGGCCCTCGGGTTCACCCAGCAGATTCTCCGGGATCAACCGCGGTAGCTGTCGCATGACCTCGCCGGCATAAGAGGCCCCCGTGCAGACCAGCACGCGTTCCGGAGGAACCACCTGGATCACCCGTTCGAATGCCAGCTGCAGCAGACTGCGGCCCTCGAACAGTTGGAGGAGTTGTTTCGGCTCACCCCGCCTGGACAGGGGCCATAGTCTCTTGCCGGACCCACCGGCCATGATCACCGCATAGCGCACCATTTCAATGTATCCCCGTGGTCCGACAGTGCGCCGAACCAACTTCGTGCCCGACACGTGGGACTTACCATATTCGGGTGATTCAAACCGCAAGCACCGATTCAGGGGCAGAGGTACTGGTGGCCCTCGAACGACGTGTGTCGCAGCATGGGTCGTCACCACTGCTGACCTGGTATGACCTGGACGCCGGTTACCGAATCGAGCTTTCTGGCCGTACCTTCGCCAATTGGGTGGATAAGTCGGCCAACCTGCTCGTCTCAATGGATGTGGACGATTCACCCCGAGTACTGAACACCGTATTGCTGACCAACCCAGGCCATTGGGTTGGATTGGTGTGGGCGATGGCCGTCTGGCAGCTGGGTGGTTCGGTGGTGGCCGCGTCTCGTAAAGAAGTGACCGGTGCCGAACTGCTGGATGCGGCGGTGGTCGGCCCGGAGAATCCGCACCCCATTCCCGGGGCAGAAACGATCGCCTGCTCGCTCCACCCGCTTGGCGCCGGCTTTGCCGACCGGCCGCTGGGAGTCACCGACTATGCGGAGGTGCTCGGTCAATCGGACACGCACTGGCGGATGCCGGCCACCCGCCCCATCTGTTTTGAGGCGACCCCGGATCGAAACTGGTCGGACCTCGCCATGGTGTCGCCATCGCCCGATCGACGAGCGATCATACCGGGGCCGGATCCATGGCAGACGGTATGCGACACCTTGGTCTCGCCGGTGCTCGGCGGCGGTTCGGTCGTGGTGCTCACCGGCGGAACGCCTACCCAGCATCTGGCCATCGCGCAACAGGAACGCGCGCTGACCGCTTGACCCATCGATCGATTCTGACCGGCCACCGGCCTCCAGACCGGTAGAGGCGCGGCGCGGCACACTACCGGCCACGTCCGGGTACCCTCGAATCCATGACCGATCACGATCCGGATGCCGATCTGAATTGGCTGTATGCCCGCAGTGCGGCACGCGATCGCAGTCCCCGGCCGTCCGCACCCGGACAAGCCAGCAGCGACCGGCGTTCGGCCCGGCCGGGCGATCCAGCGGCAGCAAAGCCTAGACGCCCAGGAATGCCCACCCCGGATCCCGATGCCCCGGATTCCACCGGCCGATCCCGGCCGCCCAGGCCGGCCGGCCGCGATCGCCCCCGAACCTCCACACCCGCCTACGATGGCCGGATAGACGGAACCCGGGCGACCGAGCACCGGGCACGCACCCATCGGATGACTGCGTCCGCTGGGCACACCGGAACCCCAGTTGCCGGGCACCGCCCAGACGCTACCCCGGCGGTCTCCGGCAGACGCCCGCGACGGCGCCGGCTACCCCGTCCGATGCGCTGGTTGCGTGCGGCGGTCCTGTTCCTGCTGATGTGGCTGAGCTATCTGGTGGCCGTCCCCGCCTATGCACTCAGTCAGATGCCCCGGGTCCCGGAATCGACCTCGACCGATCGGCCGCCCGAACAGCCGGGCACCGCAATCCTGCTGGTAGGCAGCGATGCCCGAGCCGACGATCCGAACTTCCAGCCGCGAGCCGACACGATCCTGCTGCTGTATCGCCCACCCAAAGGCCGGTCGGTGCTGGTCAGCCTGCCCCGGGACTCCTACGTCCCGGTACCCGGCCACGACCAGACCAAACTCAATGCGGCCTACGCCTACGGTGGCCAGCCACTGCTGATCGACACGGTAGAACTGGTCACCGGCGTGCGCATCGACGGGTACCTCGAAATTGGTTTCGAAGGTTTTTCCGGTCTGGTGGACGCCGTGGGCGGAGTGGAGGTCTGTCTCCCCGAACCGATGGTCGATGACCTGGCCCAGATCAACCTGCCTGCCGGTTGCCAGACGATCGACGGCGCCCAGGCCCTGGGATATGTCCGTTCGCGCTATACCGATGTGCGCGGTGACATCGGCCGGGCCGAACGCCAGCGGGAAATCGTAGCCAAGGTGATCAAGAAGGCGGCCAACCCGGCCAGCGTGCTAAACCCGGTTCGTTACTGGAGCCTGAACATGGCGGTCGCCAAGCTAGCCAGCCGAGGCACCCAGACCAGCCTAGGCGACCTCATCGATGCCGGCCGGGCGATGCTGGATATCTCCGGCGACAATGGGCTCTCGCTCGTGGTACCCATCGCCGATCCCGCTGGCTGGTCAGAGGATGGTCAGTCGGTGGTGCTCTGGGACCGGGAGAACGCCCTGGCCCTGTTCGACGAGATCTCCCGAGGAGACACCTCGGATCTGGGCCGCTTCGCAGGCTGATCGACCAGCCCCAACCGGGCCCGCCGAGCGCTCCCCCATGTGGGGGAGATGCTTCAACCAGCCGACCGATCCGATCGCCGGCGGGCTCGGTTAGCGTGATCGCCATGTCAGTAGGACAGCGTATCGTTTCCTGGTTCGGCATCGACGACGACTACGTCCGGCCGGTTCTCGGCCCGGGCCGCTCCGATCTGCGACTGGCTCTGGTGCTGTTGATCCTCACCGCGGTCAACCGGGAACTACAGCGTCCGCTGCTCGGTTTCCCGATCGATGCCCCCATCTGGCTGGAATATCTAGTCCAGGTGGTCGCCGCCGGACTGATCGTATGGCGCCGCCGCATGCCGCTGGTGACGGCCCTGATAGAATTCCTGTTGTTCTACCTGGCCTGCAACTTCGTTCCCGGAGTGGGCTACACCCTGGCATTCCAGGCGTTCTGTTTCGTGGCCATCTACTCGGCTGCCGCCCGGGCGCAAAACCGCATCCAAGCGTTGATCGCGCTGGGAGCGATTCTCATCCTGCTGCTCGGCTGGCTGTCCTGGAGTATCGCGCTGGGGGCCGGCCTCGACTCATTCGCGCAGCGCATCGACGAGATCCCGGATGGCAGGCCCGGGCTGCTGCCGCCGATCACCTCACTGGTATTGCATACCTTCCTGCTCAATATCGGCTATGTGCTGGGCGCGACCGCCCTGGGCTGCCGCGCCTGGTGGCAGGCCCGCGATCAGGCTGTGCTGCAGCATCAGGCCGCCACGATCCGTACCCAATCGGCCGAACTGCAACGTCAGGCGGTAGTGGACGAAAGGTTGCGGATCGCCCGTGAATTGCATGACGTGGTAGCCCATCACATCTCGGCGATGGGTATCCAGGCCGGGGCCGCTCGCATGTTGCTGGAGCGTGCCCCCGACCAGGCCCGCGCCGCTCTCCAGGAAGTGGAGTCCTCATCACGACTCGCGGTGACCGAGATGCGTAGCCTGCTGGGAGCCCTGCGTGGTGCGGCCGGCCAGGACGATTCCGATTCCCGAGCCCCAGAACCGACATTGGCCCAACTGCCCGAGTTGCTGGACCGGTTCCGCGCCACCGGTTTGCAGGTCGAGTTGGCTTACGTCGAGCAACACCCCAATGCCCTGGCGAAGGTGCCACTCCCCCTGCAACTATCCGTGTATCGGATCGTCTCCGAAGCGCTCACCAATGTGCAACGGCATTCCAGCGCCCAGCGAGCCAGGGTCGTGCTGCGCAGTGAATCGAGCCCAAACGGCTGGGTCGAAGCCGAGATCCTGGACGATGGCCGCCCGCTGCCGGGTACCAGCGGCTCTTGCCTGGGACAGCTCGGCATCCGCGAAAGGGTGGCCTCGCATGACGGCCTGGCCGAGATCGGCCCACGCGCCACGGGTGGTTACCGGGTCCGCGTCCGGCTACCGTTGCATCGTGACCGAGCAGATACCACCCGGCAATGACCTCATCAAGGTGCTGCTGGTGGACGATCAGCAACTGGTACGCACCGGGTTCCGGCTGATCCTATCGGCCTGCCCGGACATCGAGGTGGTCGGGGAAGCCGCCGATGGCACAGCGGCAATCCAACAGGTAACCAGGTTGCGCCCCGATGTGGTACTGATGGATGTCCAGATGCCCGTGATGGACGGCATCGAGGCCACCCGACAGATCTCACCACTCACCCGGGTGGTGATCCTGACCACCTTCGACCGCGACGACTATCTTTATGACTCCCTGGGTGCCGGCGCGGCCGGTTTCCTGCTCAAGAACGCCGGTCCCGAACTCCTCATGGCGGCGGTCCGGGCCGTCGCCCACGGCCAAGCGCTGCTATCTCCCGAGATAACCACCAGGGTGATCGCCCAGATGACCCGCCGGCGGCCACTCAACGCCACGACCGCCCCCGCCGTGAACCTGACCGAACGCGAAACCGAGGTGCTGGTGCAGCTTGCCCGCGGTCTTTCGAACGCCGAGATCGCCGCCGCGCTGTTCGTCGGCGACGCCACCGTCAAGACCCATGTGTCGAACATCCTGACCAAACTGGGGCTGCGGGACCGGGTACAGGCGGTCGCCTGGGCCTACCAGAACCGGCTGGTGGACTGACCCAACCCGACGATCGGCGACGGCTCCCCCCAACGGCGGAGAACAGATCTCCCCAACCTAGGCGATGCGGCGGCGGCAGGCTGGCGAGCAAGCTATGGATACCCGCAATCACAGGAGATCGCTAATGCTAAAGGTCAGCAACCTCACCCGAACCTATGGGGAGCTCAAAGCCGCAGACGACATATCCTTCGAGGTGCCCAGCGGACACATGATCGGCTTCGTAGGCGCCAACGGCGCCGGCAAGACCACCACCATGCGCATGATCATGGGTCTGCTGACCCCCGACTCCGGCCGGATCACCTGGGACGACCGCCCCATCACCCGGCACGACCGTGCCCGGTTCGGCTACATGCCGGAGGAACGAGGACTGTATCCCAAACAGCAGATCCTAGATCAGCTCAGCTATCTCGGCCGGCTCAAAGGGATCTCGGTGAAAGCCGCCCGCACCGAGGCCACCGACCTGCTGGAGCGTTTCGGGCTCGGTGATCGGGTACGCGACAAACTCGAAAAGCTATCCCTGGGCAATCAGCAGCGCGTCCAGATCGCGGCGGCTCTGCTGGGCGCCCCGATCGGACTGATCCTGGACGAGCCGTTCAGCGGACTGGACCCGAAGGCGATCGACGAAATGGCCAGCCTACTGGCCCACCGGGCCGCCCAGGGCGTCCCGGTGCTGTTCAGCAGCCACCAACTCGATCTGATCGACCGGCTCTGCGATGGCCTGGTGATCCTGCACGACGGCCACGTGGTGGCCAGCGGCACTAGAGCGGAGCTGGAGACCACCGGCCGGATCCGGCACCGCATCGTGCTGGCTGGAGATGCCGGATGGTTAAGGGATCTCGCCGACATCCGGGTCGAGGACGTCGACGGGAACACCGCATTGTTCGAATTGCTCGCTCCCGGCGCAGAGCAACGCATCCTGACCGCGGCATTGGAGCGTGGCAACGTTCTCGAATTCGCCGTGGTCCGTCCTACCCTGTCCGAGATCTACCGAGAGGTGGCCGCATGAACACCACAGACATCCCAACCCACCCGGCACCGGCTGCTCCCGGCTCCGCCGCAGAAACCGGCCGCCAACCGGCCTGGCTGGCCGTGACCATACGGGAGATCGTGGTCAAGGCGACCGACCGGACCTTCATCATCAGCACCGTCTCCACCCTGGTATTGGTCGCCCTCGGGTTCCTGGCAGCCTACTTCTTCAGCGGCCGCACACACCACCTGGACGTGGTGGTCACCGATCGACAGGTCGTGCCTGTGGCCGAGCAGGCGATCGCAGCAGCCAAGGCCGACGACGACAGACTGACCGGCGACGTGACAGTTGCGGATAGCGAGGAGCAGGCCCTGCAAATGCTGCGCGACGATGATGCCGACGTGCTGGTGCAGCGACTGGCTGGCCGTTGGACGCTCACCTACAAGTCCGAGGCCAAGACCGAGTTCGAGAGCCAATTCACCCAGATACTGCTCAACCAGACGATAACCGAATTGGCTGGCCGGGCCGGAACTACCCCAGCCGAGGTCAACGCCCAGATGAATTTCGACACCCACCTGCTGGAAGGCGATCAGCAAAACTCCCTGACGGCCCGAATCGCATCGCTTGCGTTCGCAGCGCTGTTCATGGTAAGCGCCCTGACCTACGGTATGCAGATCGCTACCTCGACCATCGAAGAGAAGCAGTCGCGCATCGTGGAGATCCTGGTCGCCCTGATCCCGGTTCGCCAGTTGCTGGCCGGCAAGGTGCTGGGCAATACCGTAATAGCGGTCGGGCAACTGGTACTGCTCGCCGGGGCGGGTCTCATCGGCCTTAGCCTGAGTCCCTTCAAAATGCTACTACCCGAGTTGTCCGGTGGTATCGGCTGGTTCCTGGTGTTCTTCCTAGCCGGGTTCCTCGCGCTGGCATGCATCTGGGCGGCGGCCGGTGCGTTGGGCACCCGCTCGGAGGATCTACAGCATACCAGTCAACCGTTGATCTGGACGCTGATGCTGGTCTACCTGGCCGGGTTCACCGTCACCGGCACGGTGCGCGATGTGCTCAGCTACGTGCCGATAATGTCCAGCGTGCTGATGCCGGCCAGAATCATCGAGCATTCGGTGTCGTGGTGGCAGCCCCTCATCGCCCTGATCCTAAACCTGCTGTTCGCCTTCGCTACGGTGCTGCTGGGAGAACGTATCTACCGCAATGCCCTGTTACGCACGCACGGCCGCCTCAGTTACCGGCAAGCGCTGAAACCGAACGACTGAATCACCCGGGTCTGGCCGGCGCCATGAGCGCCG
>CALHWB010000040.1 GCA_938036835.1 uncultured Propionibacterium sp. | reverse complement strand
TCGCCGCTGGTGGGGTAGCCGAGTTTGCCGGTTTGGGCGCCGTTGGCTTGGTAGGTGGCGTTGATGGCGTTGACCACCGGTTGGGCGCCGGTTTGCGGGCTCCAGTAGATGGTGCCGTGCTGGAAGCGCTGCGTATAGCCGCCGTCTGGCAGAGCCTGCTCGCCGCTGGTGGGGTAGCCGAGTTTGCCGGTTTGGGCGCCGTTGGCTTGGTAGGTGGCGTTGATGGCGTTGACCACCGGTTGGGCGCCGGTTTGCGGGCTCCAGTAGATGGTGCCGTGCTGGAAGCGCTGCGTATAGCCGCCATCGGGCAGAGCCTGTTCGGCCGAGGCCGGGAAGCCCAGAGCGCTGGCCGACCCGCCGAGCGCCAGGTAACGTTGGCCAATCGCACCGATCACCGGCTGGGCGCCGGCATCGGGCGTCCAGAAGACCGCGCCATTCTGGAAGCTTTGGATGTAGCCGCCGGGGATAGCCCGTTCGGCCGAGGCTGGGAAGCCCAGCCGGCCGGCGGCCCCGTTCATGGCCAAATAGGCGTCGAGAATGCCACCCACCACTGGCTGGGCGTTATGCTCGGCAGTCCAGTAGATGTGACCGCTCTGGAAGCTCTGCTGGTAGCCGCCGGGGATAGCCCGTTCGGCCGAGGCCGGGAAGCCCAGCCGGCCGGCCGGTCCGGACAGTTGCTGGTAGGCGGCGTTGATGCCGCCAACCACCGGATGCACCCCGGCCGGGCTTTGGTAGATGTAACCGCCGCCAGCATAGCGTTGACCGCGTCCACCGGCGATGTCGAAGGTGGCGTCCCGAGGAATGCCCAACACGCTGTGCTCGGCACCCAATTGCTGCCAAAGGCTGACGATCGGATCATCGAGAGCGCCGACCGCCGTGGAGATGTCCAGCAACCCCGCGCCACAGGAATCGCCGCAGCCAGTCACCGGACGGGCTCCGGTACCGAGCATGGCGTGGATCCGGGCGGTATCCAGCTTCGGGTTGGCCGCCAGCATCAAGGCAATGGCGGCGCTCACCACGGGTGTGCTGAAGCTGGTGCCGTTGGCCCAGGCATAGCTCTGGGCGCCCGGACGCGATGTGCCTTGGTTGCCGGTGGTGTAGATGCCATCACCCGGTGCCGCGATGTTCACCCGGCTTCCTCTATCGGCCCAGCCGGCGACATCGCCGCGACGATCGGTGGCGGTGACCGCGATAACCCCGGAGCAGATCGCGGGGGACTCGATCAATCGGGTGCGACCCGAGTTGCCGGCCGCCGCCACCACGACCGCATTGTTTGCCACCGCATCGTTGATGGCGTTTTGTAGATAGGTCGGACAGTAGGGCTGACCGGCAGCGTTTCTTACCACACCACCCAGGCTCAGATTGATCACCCGAGCGGGATCCGGATTGTTCGGGATACCGGGAACCGGCAGCCCGGATGCCCAGCGGATGGCTCGGGTCAGGTCGTAGGTGTCACCACCGCAGGTACCGAGCACCCGGACCGGCACCAACTTGGCCTCGGGGGCCAACCCGGCCAATCCCTGAGCGTTGTGCTGGGCGCCGATCACCCCGCCGACCATGGTGCCGTGCCACAATGCGCAGTCATTGGGTGGGGCGGTGGCCCAGCCGGCATCGGTTGGATCCGGATCGATGCCATCGCCGTCGGCGGCAGACTGTGAATCGCTCAAAAAGTCATAGCCGCCGACCCAGTCCAGGTCGCTGTGCGGCAGCTTTCCGCTGTCGAGCACTGCCACGGTGACGCCCGCGCCACGGGTGTAATCCCAGACCGACGACACCCGCGTACCGGTGGTGGCCTCGGTCACATACCACTGATTTGGCAGATCGGGATCGTTAGGGGTGTAGCTGGGGGTGATCACGCCGACCGGTTCCACCAGTTCGATACCGGGCTGGGCAGCCAAATCGGCCATGAAGCCGGCCGCCTGGCTAGTATTCAGGGGAGCATCCAGCCGGATCACGTCGTCGTCCCCGCTCGTCATGGTCTCGGCGACTTCCCGGTCTACCCGGTCGGCTGCCTGCTGGGTCTGCTTCGCGGTGAGGACGGTATCGGCATCGTCGGATCGAGTCACCACGAAGCGCTGGACCGATTCGGATGCCGGTGTATCGACCGGCTCGGTGGGATCGGCATTGGCCGAGACAACGCCTGCGCTGCCGACGATGACGGCCGCCGTGATGCCAGCCCAAAGTTTCTTCATTAACCCCGTCCTCGAAGATGGATTGATTTATCCAGTGCAGAAGTCAGTATGGCAGACCGGACCGGCCGCGCCGCGACAACCATCTGGGGGATCGGTGGCCCTTGACTTGCCGGGATCGCGCGGGCAAACTAAGGAAACCTGCTTCGAACAAATGTTCGATTGCGTTTCTGGGTGGGCGGATTCGGGTTCATGATGGCCAGCGTCGATGGGGTCCTCTTGGGTATCGTCGGCGCGACTGCCCGACTCGGCGCACCAGGGCATCCGGCCGGCGGCAACCAGTGCCGCTTACCACTCGTCCGCCAGCCCCACTACGCCTACAATAGTAATTGACAACCCACAGGCAGGAGGGGAGGATATGGCGCTCTCAGAAGAGGAACAGCGGCTGCTCGCACAGCTTGAGGCATCGCTGACAGCCGACGACCCGAAGCTTGCCCAGACACTGGGGTCACATACTCCACGTAGGATCCAGGGCCGCCGTGCCACCATGGCGGGGCTGTTGTTCCTGTTAGGAGTAGTGTTACTGATCGCGGGTCTGCAAACCAGTTGGGTGGTGAGCGTGGCCGGGTTCCTGGCGATGTTCGTCGCAACCATCGTGGCCATCATCACGTGGCAGAAGGTCACTGAGGCTAGTGGCCGCCCCCGGCCTGCGACCCAGACCACCTCGGAACCCTTCATGGGGCGCATGGAAGATCGCTGGCGTCGCCGGCAAGAGGGCGATCTCTAGGCGAGGTAACGCCATCGGGCACCGGCTGGCCCCTGGTGCGGCCTTCCGCGCGCGTGCTCATCGGGGATGGCTCGCAGCATTCGGTCTTGGGCACCCACCGGTCATGCCCGCTAGCATGGTATTGCCGATCGGATCGGTCGGCGAAACTAGCTGCGGGCCTGATCGCCCCGCTCGATCCGGTGATCACGGCCAGCCCCGAACAGCGAACCCGGCAGTACCAGGGCCAATAGGCGGCGTACCCGGCTGGTGTTGGCCAGCCATTGCTGTCGCACCAGGCGCACATCATCGGCAATCGCACCCCCGGTGGGTGGCTGTGCGGCAAACCGCAACTGCTCCACCAGCAGTGCTATTCGCGTGAGTCCCGCCCGGCCGGCGGCATCCAACCCCGGCCAATCGTGCGCGGCTTGTTGTCGTGCGGTGCCGGTGGGCCATTCGATGCCCAGGTCTGCTGCGCTGTCGCGCAACTCCGCCCAGGCACCGCGAATGCGGGCGGGGGCCTGAGCGGCCGTCAGCCGTCGCCGCCGCCGCAACCAGCGCAGCAGCCCGGGCGCGGCGCCCACCAGCAGCACACCTAGGCCACTGAATACCCAGCGGAGATCGATTTTGAAACCATCGACGGGCGGAGCGGGTTGCGTCGGCGGCGTGGCGGCCGGCGTCGGCGGAGGAGGCGGGGCGCTGGAGCGTTGCTGGCTCGGGGTCGGTTCGGTGTTCTGGGTCGGGGGTGCGCTAGGGGCGGACAAATCGGTGTAGTCCGGTTCGGCGCCTTGACCTAGGGTCGGCTCGAACCGTACCCATCCCAGGCCGGCGAAATACAGTTCAGGCCAGGCATGCATGTTATGCGAGGTCACCTCCCAGCCGCCATCGTCCTGCCGGGTACCGGGAGTGAAACCAACCGCCACCCGGGAGGGGATACCCGCGATTCGGGCCATCAACGCCATCGATGCCGAGAAATGCACACAGTAGCCGGCATGCTCGGTGAACAGGAAGTGGGTCAACACGTCATAGCCCGAACCGGTCGGTGAGGTCAGGCTATAGCTGAACAGAGCGGGATCGCGCAGGAAATCCTGGATTGCCACTGCCCGCTGGCCATCGGTGGCTGCCGGGGAGATCACCTGACTGGTGAGATCTATGATCCTCTGGGGCACTCCGGCAGGAACCTCCCTGGCCAACTGTCCCTCCGGTGGTACGCCGGCCACCGCGGCCGCCAACTGCTCGGAGGTGGGATCGGACCGCCGGGAATTCACCACATAGTCGAGATTGGCGACCGCGGATACCTCGGGCTTGGCCGGAATGCCAAGTACCGTCAGGCTCGCCGGATCATAGCGCCACAGGCCATCGGCAGACCAGTTCAGGGGAGCGTAGGGAGCGGGTAGATAGTCGGAGTTCAACTCGCCTATCTGGACGTGGGTAGTCAGATCCGGTTGGACCTGGCCCAACCCCGGTATCTGAGCAGGAAAACCGGTTGACAATGCCATGTCTATCTGCCGCCAACCGTTGGCGTCCATGGCAGTCAGGGTGCTGCTGCGCAGGTAGACCCCGGCCCCAGTGCTGGTCTGATAGTGCAATACCGGCCGGTTCTCGGGCCGGTGCAGGTTCTCATTCAGCTCTATGGTGGGGTCTACCAACCGAACATCGGTTTTCTCCTGCTGCCTTGGCCACCAGTCATGCGGTCCATCGTTCGGAACGCTCAACCCAGCCACCAGCGCAACTGCGATCGCCGGTACCGCCAATCGCAATCCCACGCCGATGAAAGCCGGCCAAGGGTAACGACGTTCGGCTCGGCCGGTCAGCCCGCGGGGCCAGTGCTGGTCGTGGTCGATGATGCGTGAGCCCAGCAGCACAAGCCAGGCCACCGCCAACGCCACCAAATTGCCTGCCCACAGCGGATCCTCCCGGACCGCAACGGCGGCCAGATAGCCGCCCAGTAGAGGCAGCGCGGCCAATAGGACGCTGTGTCCGGCGATGAAGGTGATGTCAACCAGGATGGTCAGTATCGCCACCCCCACCAGCAGCAGTATCAGGGCGTCGTCCTGGGCGGGCATCGGCACTTGGGTGCCGGCGACATGCCGCATGGCCGAGGTGAACAGTTCGAGCAGGGGACGCCCGATGGTGTAATCGGCCTGCGGGATACCACGAACCAGGCCGAGAACCGCCAGACCGGTTGCCAGGACTACCCATTGGGCGGTGTTGGGCAGCCAGCTACGAAAGCTGAACCGTCGCAGCAGACCGGCAATTGTCTGCAATACCACTACGATCAGGGGTGCCAAGGCCAACCGGAGATCCCGGGACAGTTCATGCAGCGGCAGTAGCGCCAGACAGACGGCAATGGCGACCGCTATCGTATTCCGGGTGGCTGCGATCATGCTACCGCCCGGGCCTCGTGCAGGAGTTGCCAGGCGCGGGGGATGGATAGCTCTGCATCCACCGACACCACGGTCCAGCCGTGCTCGCGCAGCAGACCCGCCAGGCGGGCCTGCTGGGGGTCGGGCGCACCGCCGCCGAAGGTATCCGAATCCAGTACCAGTGCGTGGGCGGTACCGCTGCCCGGCCGGGCGTCCATCAGACTGGCAAGATCCTGGGTGCCAAGCCGCCCCAGCACGGCGATGATGGCTTCTCCCTGGCGGCGATCGTGCCCGACCGGTTCCAGGTTCAGGCTGGCCGATTTCACCAGCGAGATATCGGTCAAGGCTTCGAGCAATTGCTGGGTGTACACGGTCCGATCTGCCTCCCTGCCGAGCAGCGGCCCGGTGGCATCGGACATCTCGAAGGCGCAGCCGTTGTTGAGCAACGCCATGCCGATGGAGGCGGCAGCCGAAACCGCCCATTCGAAGGACGCCCCGGGCCCGCGTCCGGCATGGGCACCATATCGGTTATCGATGATGATGCGGGCATTGGGCTGCCAGGCCTGCTCTTCGCGGCGGACCATCAACGAGCCCACTCGCGCCGATGAGCGCCAATGCACCCGGCGAACGTCATCGCCGGGCCGATACTCCCGCAGTAGCACCTCGTCCTGCCCAACCAGGCCGGCGGTCGAGATGCTGGTATCGCTGGCGGCGCCGGCGGCTCCGATCTGCAGCCTGCCGAGCTGGTGGACCCGCGGGGTGACCGCGATCTCGGTCACCGTGGCGAAGGCCATGTCGTTGCGGGCCATACCGAACGGATCCAGGCTACGAACCAGCAGGGGGCCGATACGGTGGCGGCCACGTCTGGTGCCGGTCAGCGAGTAGCGGAACTCCTGCCCTTCGTCGCCCAGCACGCTGAGCACTGCAAACCGGGGTCGGCTGCCCAGCGAGGGGGGTACCACGTCCTCGAAGTGCAACAGCCGGGGCCAGGCACGGTGGGGCCGGGCCACCTTGACCTGGACGGTGAAGCGGGTACCGATGGGGACCGTGCCGACCGGTACCCGCCGCACATGCCCGAGACCATGAACCGGCCAGCTGGCCATGATCAGGGCGCAAACCACCACAGCGACCGCGAAAGCGCCTAGCCAGAACAGGTCGAGCTCGCCGAACCACCAGCTGACCGCGGCAACCAGCATGCCGATCAGCCCGGTGATCCGGCCACGGACGGTCAGCCGAGACCACCAACGCACCGCTCAGCTCCCGGTAGGGACCGGAATGGTGGCGGCCGCCCCGGTCACTATGTCCAACGGTTGCCGGCCGGCCATCCGCGCAGCCGAGGTCAGCAACACTCGATGAGCCAGGACCGGGCCAAGCAATTCCTGCACGTCGTCGGGAATCGCGTAATTGCGCCCGTGCATGGCAGCCCGAACGCGGATCGCCCGCAGCAGTTGCAGCCCAGCACGCGGCGAGGCGCCCAGGCGCAGCTCGGCGCTGTCGCGGGTGGCCTGCACGATGTCTACGATGTATTCCCTCACCGCTGGGGCCACATAGACCCTGCCGAGTGCACCCGCCAGCCGGTTTAGGGTGGGACCATCGGTGACCGGCTGCACACTGGACAGCGGGCTTTGCGCGCCGTGCGAGTTCAGCATCTCGAGTTCGGCCACGCGCGGCGGGTAGCCCATCTCGATACGGGCCATGAACCGGTCGCGCTGGGCTTCCGGCAGCGGATAGGTACCCTCCATCTCGATGGGATTCTGGGTGGCTACCACCATGAACGGGGCGGTCAGCTGATGGCTGATGCCGTCCACGCTGACCTGGCGTTCGGCCATCGCCTCCAGCAGGGCCGACTGGGTCTTCGGGGATGCCCGGTTGATTTCGTCACCGACCACGATGTTGGCGAATACCCCACCCGGTTTGAACTCGAACTCGTGGCTCTCCTGGTTATAGACCGACACCCCGGTGATATCGGAGGGCAGCAGATCGGGGGTGAACTGGATGCGGTGCACCGTGCAATCGATGGCTCGCCCCAGCGCCTTGGCCAGGGTTGTCTTGCCAACCCCCGGCACATCCTCGATCAGCAGATGGCCGCCGGCCAGCAACACCAGGACGGCCAGTTCGATCTGGGCCTGTTTGCCCTCAATGATGCTTGCCATGGTCGAACGCATGGCATCGGTGGTGCGCATCACCTCGGTCACATCTAGCGGGCAAGCATCGACTCGTTGTGCATCCACAGGCTGATTTCCCGTCGGTAGGTCTTAGATCGGCCTCATCCTAGCCAGTCGAACACGGCTGGCGAAAAGCAGACAATCCGGTTGTTTCGGTGCGTCGCGTGGTCGGGAAGTGGAGTGAAGTGGGGTAGGGTGGAGCGCAGTGGAGGAAACGCTCGTCCCGTAGAGCGCCAAGGGGGTGGTGCCAGGTGTTTCTCGGCACCTACACGCCCAAGCTCGACGAGAAGGGCCGGTTCTTCCTGCCTGCGAAGTATCGCGATGAACTGGGCGCAGGGTTGGTCATAACCAGAGGGCAGGACCGCTCGCTGGCGATCTACCCGATGGCCACGTTCGAAGCGATGACTCAACAGGTGGCGGCCGCTCCGACGACGCTGCGCCAGGTGCGCGATTTCCAGCGCATGGTGGCGTCCTCGGCCAGCGATGAGGTGCCGGACAGGCAGGGCCGGGTGACGATCCCGGCTGCGTTGCGCACCTACGCAGGTCTGGGCAAGGAGATCGTTGTGGTGGGCGCCATCAATCGGGTTGAGGTTTGGCAGCCGCAGGCCTGGGAGGACTACTCCGCCGCACAGGAGGCGGCGTTTGCCGAACTCAACGAGGATCTGTTCCCCTTCTGAGGTAGATCCCTGGTGACAGCAAGGCTCCACTGTGCCGTCCGGCTTCAATCCGGGCCATGGCCCCCTGGCGCACCTTCCCCGGTGCCAGGTGGCAAGGGCAGGGGCCCCGGCCCTGGGGTCCGGATTGGAACCAGATGACACAGGGGAGCCAGCCGGGAGGTGCGATGTCGGTGAACGGGGCAGATGCCCGGTTGGGCGACCGGTTGCGCAACCCCGATGGCGAGTTGGCCACCGATCCCGACGGGCGAGTAGTGCACCTGCCGGTGGCCAGGCAACGCGTCGTGACACTGCTGGGCCCGGCCCTAACCGGCGGTGATGCCATCTATGTGGATGCCACCCTGGGCATGGCCGGGCATGCCAGCGCCGTGCTGGCGGCCCATCCGACGGCCCGATTGATCGGCCTGGACCGCGATGCGGACGCCTTGTCGATTGCAGATGAGGTACTAGCCGAGAGGTACGCCGGCCGTTATCACTTGGTGCAGGCCAGATTCGATGAACTCGATGAGGTGCTGGGCGAACTGCGAATCGTCCGGGTGCATGCGGTGCTGGCCGATCTCGGCCTGTCCAGCCTGCAGATAGCCCAACCGGCCCGTGGTTTCTCCTATGCCCGGGATGTCCCCTTGGACATGCGGATGGACAGCCGGACCAGACTGACCGCCGCTGAGGTGCTGAATTGCTATCCCATTGCCGAACTGCGCCGCATATTACAGAGCTACGGCGAGCAGCCGTACGCTGGACGAATCGCAGAGGCCATCGTGGCTGAGCGCGTCCGGTCGCCCTTCCGGAACTCTGCCCGACTGGTTGAGGTGATCACCGCGGCCCTGCCGGCTGGACTGCGCCATGGTGCCGGACACCCGGCTAAGCGAGTCTTCCAGGCCCTCCGCATTGAGGTGAACGGTGAACTGGACGCGCTGGCCGGGCTGCTTTCCAGCGCCCTGGCCGCTCTTGCGGTAGATGGCCGGATGGCGGTGCTCGCCTACCACTCGCTTGAGGATCGAATGGTCAAACAGGCCTTCGCGGCGGCCTGTAGCGATACCGCTCCGCCCCGGCTGCCCATGGTGCCCGAATGCTATCGGGCCCGATTCCGGCATCTGACCCGAGGCGCCGAGAAGGCCGATCCCACCGAGATAGCGGTAAACCGCCGCGCCAGCTCAGCCCGGCTTCGTGCGGTGCAACGAATCCGTCCCGATCAACCGGAGGCAAACCGATGAGTGCAGTGCAGGCACCCCAGGGCGCCGGGCAGCAACCGGCCGCGCCGACCAGGCTACGTGCCATACCCAGCCGGTCCCAGCGCTTGGCCCGGCTGCCGTTCATGCTGATCGTGGCGGGGCTATTGGGTGGTGGAATGGCCGGCGTGGTGCTGTTGTCAACCACAATCCAGTCGCAATCGGCCGAACTAGGCGATCTGCAGGCCCAACGGGTGCAGCTCAGCCAGCAGCAGGCCGCCCTGGTGGCGGAGGTCCAGGATCTGCGATCCAGCCAGAATCTCGCCAACCGGGCCTGGGGACTGGGGATGCGCCCCAACCCGCATCCGGCATTCATCAGGATGCCCGATGGGGCGGTGCTCGGCGTGCCAAGTCCGGTTACCGGTGACGAACTGCCCGGGATGGTGCCCCCTCAGCCCGCGGCGAGTTCCGTGTCCACTAGTCAGGCGCCAGCACCCGGACAGCCGGGATCGCCTGTGACCGGCACTCCTATGCCGACCGGTACGACCCAACCGACAGCCAGCCAGGAGCCACGATGAGCCAGTCCCATACCCGGTCAGGCTCCGCGTCCCTCCGGGTGAAGGGGGGACGCGGCAACTATCGCCGTACCGGAGTGCCGATCGCGTCCACAGATCGACGCATCACGATCTTCTTCGTTCTGACGGCCGTGGTGATCTCGTTGGCTGCCGGCCGGGCTTTGCTGATCCAGGGGATCGATGCCGATGCCAATGCCCAGACCGCTGCCGAGCAACTGGAGCGCTCCCAGGTGCTGCCGGCCGATCGCGGGGTGATCACCGATCGCAATGGCCAGGTACTGGCCGAGACCCAGCCTGCCTTCCAGGTGATCGCAGACCCGTGGTCGATCGCCACCAACGGACTGGATCCCAAGGCCATGACGGAAGAGGACAAGGCCAAGGCGGCTCAGGCGCCCCAGGCCATCGCCGAGATCCTGGTGCGTTATCTGGGCGGCAGCGTCGACGACTATCTGCCCCGGCTAACAGCCAGCACCAACGACGACGGCAGCCCGAATCAGTACGAACTGCTCAAACGCAAGGTATCGGCAGCCCAATACCAGCGGATGGCCGACGAATTGTCAGCCGGCGGTTGGTACGGTATTTACCCGGTCTCCGATCCGGTGCGTTACTATCCGAATGGGACGCTGGCTAGCAATGTGGTCGGGTTCGTCGATTTTGAGGGCAAGGGGGCTGCGGGTCTGGAATATGCCCAGAACGCCAGGCTTGAGGGTATCGACGGCAAACAGACCTATCAAGCCTCCCGGTATGGGCAGATTCCGCTGGGCGATACCACCTTGGTGAAACCGGTGAACGGGGCCACCTATCAGTTGACCCTGGACGCAGAACTACAGTGGATGGCCGAAGTGGAACTGGCCAATGCGGTTGCGCAGGCAAAAGCCAAGAGCGGCACCGCAGTGATAATGGCGGTGCAAACCGGTGAGATCCTGGCCTTGGCAACCAACCCGAGTTTCGACTCAAATGACCCGAACAGTGCCAATCCCGACGACCTGGGCAACCGTGCGGTCAGCGATGCCTACGAGCCCGGTTCGGTGCAGAAGGTGCTCACCATGGCCGCTCTGCTGGATGCCGGGGTGATAACCGCCGATACCCAGGTTGAGGTACCCGAGTCGATAATATCGGGCGGGGCGCCGATTCGGGACGCCTGGACGCACGGTACCCTGCATCTGACCGCTCGTGGGGTGCTGGCCCAGTCGTCCAATGTCGGCACGGTACAGCTTGCCCGCCAGATGGATAAAGCGGCATTGGCTAACTACCTGGCCAGTTTCGGGCTGGGAAACTCCACCGATATTGAATTACCGGGCGAATCCGGTGGGACGATGGGTTTGTTGCCGGGCACCGACATGGCCGACTACACCCGTGACCAGATCTCATTCGGTCAGGGACTGTCGGTGACCGCGATCCAGGAAGCGACTGCGGTGGCCGCAGTGGCCAATGGCGGGATCTATCATCCCCCAACCGTGATCCGGAAGGCCACCACCGCTGCCGGTGAACAGGTGCCGTTGGATCGTGCGGAGCCCCGCCGGGTCATCGGCGAGCGGGCCTCGGCCAGTGTGGTGAACATGATGGAGGCCTCGGTCGCCTCGCCGGAGATGGGCACCTTGGATGCCAAGACGATTCCCGGCTATCAGATGGCCGGCAAATCCGGGACCGCGCAGAAGGCAGGCCGCTATGGCAACTACGACGGTGGCTATACCGGCAGCTATGTTGCGGTGGCACCGGTCGGCAATCCCCAGATCTTGGTCTACGTCGTGATCGACGAGCCGACGAATGGATACTACGGTGGCGTGGTGGCATTTCCATCGGCTCGCGAATTGATGATGCAGGCGTTGCCCAGGTATGGCGTTCCGCCCACCGCGCACGTCCCCGAGTACACCGACCCACTCACCTACCGGCCATGACCGGTACGCTGTCCCAATTGTGTGCTGGGCTGTCGGCGAGACTGCCGTCGGTTGATCCCGAGATCACCGGGGTGGGACTCGACTCGCGCCGGATACGCCCCGGTGACCTGTATGTAGCCCTGCCGGGTCAACACCGCCATGGTGCCGAGTTTGCCGCTCAGGCGGCCACGGCGGGTGCGGTAGCGATCCTCACCGATGCCGCCGGGGCCGCGCTGGCCCGGGAAACCGGGCTGCCGGTGGCTCAGGTGGCCGACCCGCGTCCCGCGATGGCCGCGGTATCTGCCCGGGCGTATGGTCAGCCCGCCCGGCGGATGGTCACCTTCGGGGTGACGGGCACGAACGGTAAATCGACCACGGTGCTGCTGACGGCGGCAGGTTTGGCCGCCACCGGACGGTTGGTGGCCAGCGTGGGAACCCTAGGCTTCCGATTGGGGGATCGTCTGCTGCCGATGCCTACCACCACGGTGACCACACCCGAGTCCCCGGATCTGCAGGCATTGCTGGCCAGGTTTGTGGCCGAGGGCGCCCAGGCGATGGCGATGGAGGTCAGTTCGCATGCTCTGGCATTGCATCGAGTATCGGGGATCTGCTTCGACGTGGTCGGCTTCACCAACCTGGGCCGCGACCATCTGGACTTTCATCGCACCGAGGAGGCCTATTTCGCCGCGAAGGCGGAACTGTTCACCCCCGGTTATGCTCGTCGTGCCGTGCTGAACAGCGATGACCCCGCTGGCCGTTGGCTGTTGGCCCGGGCTGCCGAGCAGGGCCTGCCGGCGGTCGGGGTCGGCTTCGGCCCGCCTGCCCAGTACCGCATCCTTGGCTGGCGGCCGCTGCGCACTGGTTCGGCTTTCGACCTGGCCACCCCCGATGGCGAGTACCGCGTGGAGATCGCCATGCCGGGGGAATACAACGTACGCAATGCGGCCACCGCGTTGGCGATGCTCGATCAGGCGGATGTTGCCATCGAGGCCGCGTTGCCGGCGTTGGCCGATGCAGTCATTCCCGGCCGAATGGAGCCGGTCTTGTTGATCGGCGCGGATGCCCCGAGGGTCTATGTCGATTTCGCGCACACTCCGCAGGCGGTGGCCTCCGCTCTGGCCGCGTTGGACACCAAGGCGCTCACCGGACGGGTGGTGGCCGTGGTCGGCGCCGGCGGTGACCGGGATCCTGAGAAGCGTGCCCCGATCGGGGCGGCCGCGGCGAGCGGAGCTGACATGGTGGTGGTCACCGACGACAACCCGCGCACCGAGGAACCCGCCCGGATCCGGGCGGCCGTGATGGCGGGCGCTCGCCGGGTGGTGGCCGAGGCCCCGCCGGATAGCCGGATGGGCCGGGTCGAGGTGATCGATGGCGGGGACCGCGATGCGGCAATCGGAATTGCGTTGGAGCTCGCCGGGGCCGATGATGTGGTGGCGATTCTCGGCAAGGGTCATGAGAAGACTCAGCAGCTGGCTGACCGGGTCATCGATTTCGATGATGTACGGGAGGCCCAGCGGCAATGGCAACGGATCCGGGCCACGAGGCAGCAATGAGCGGTATCGGGTCGGCTGCTCGGCGCGGCGCTCGTGGCAACGACCAGCGGGCAACATTCCTGACAGGTGGCCCCGATGGACTGGCCGGTCTGGTCGCGGGCGTGTGGTGGGCGCAGTCGCTAGAGTGGGCCCGCGGATATGGCGTGCGTGTCCGGGTCTACGCTGGCTCATGCTGCGCGGTGGCGGCCGACGAACCGGCCGGCAGGGAGGAACTGGCGTGAAGTTGATCATCGCGGCCGGCGTGGTCGCGCTGTTGGGAACACTCATCGGTACTAGGGTGTTCATCGGCTTCCTGGTACGACGCGGCTATGGTCAATTCGTACGCGACGACGGTCCTAACACCCATCTGTCTAAGCGGGGCACCCCGACGATGGGGGGTGTGGTCATCGTCTCGGTGGTGGTGCTGGCCTATGCGCTGGCCCATCTGGCCACCTGGGAGATACCTAGCTACTCCGGTTTGCTGTTGCTCGGCCTGCTGGTGTCCACCGGAGTGCTTGGCTTCATCGACGATTGGACCAAGATCACCAATAAGCGTTCGCTCGGCCTGACCGGCCGGGGTAAGCTGCTGGGCCAGTTGGCCATCGGATTGGTTTTTGGGGCCGCCGCGGTATTCCTCCCCGATGGCTATGGTGTCACCTCGGCCTCCCGGGCGATCTCGTTTACCCGGGATATCGACTGGTTGCGCCTGCCGGTGGTGGCGGCGGTGGTCTGGATGACATTGCTCATCATTGCGGCGTCCAATGCGGTCAACCTGACCGACGGGTTGGACGGGCTGGCCACCGGGTCATTGGCGATGGTCTTCGGTTCGTTCACCTTGATCTCGATCTGGCAGCGAAACCAGTGGTGCAGGCCGGGTTCGACCAGTAGCCCGTTCTGCTATGAGGTGCGTGACCCCTGGGACATCGCGGTCATTTCGGCCGCCCTGGCCGCGGCCTGTTTCGGTTTTCTGTGGTGGAACGCCAAGCCAGCGAAGATCTTCCTGGGCGATACCGGTTCGCTGGCGATGGGTGCCGCTGTGGGTGGGCTGGCCGTCGTCACCCGAACCGAACTATTGCTGCTGGTACTGGGCTTCCTGTTCGTTCTAGAAACGATCTCGGTGATGATCCAGGTCGGCTATTTCAAACTGACCAAGGGCAAACGGGTTTTCAAAATGACGCCACTGCACCATCATTTCGAATTGCTCGGTTGGGACGAGGTGACCGTGGTGATCCGTTTCTGGATCATCTGCGGGCTCTCGGCCGTGATCGGGCTGAGCCTGTTCTATGCTCAATGGGTGCTCGGTCAATAGCCGCACCGCATCCGAAACCGACTCCTACTTCCCCAGGAGGATTCCCATGACATTGCGATGGTTGGCGACCGCCGACCGGACCGCGCCCTGGTCGCAGGCCCGCGTGCTGGTCGCCGGTCTGGGCAGTGCTGGTTTTGCCGCCGCCGATGCGCTGATTGAATTGGGTGCTCGGGTATTGGTAGTGGACGAAGCCGAGACCGATCGCAACCGCGACCGGGCGGGGCTGCTGGAACAGTTGGATGCCGAGGTCCGGCTGGGTCCCGGTAGCACCGTGGCACTGCCGGTCGAGGTCGATCTGGTCATTGCCTCTCCGGGGTGGCGACCCGACCAGCCGCTGCTGGCTGCGGCGGCCGGAAGCGGGGTGCCCATCTGGGGGGATGTGGAACTGGCCTGGCGGCTGATGTATCCCGACCGGGTGGTGCCCTGGCTGGGCGTCACCGGGACGAATGGCAAGACCACGACCATTCAGATGCTGGACTCGATACTGCGGGCGGCGGGCCTGAGATCGGCCGCGGTTGGCAATATCGGCCGGCCGATCATCGAGGCCATCAATGACGAGGTGTCCTATGACGTGTTCGCGGTGGAACTGTCCAGCTTCCAACTACACTGGGCGTCCTCGTTAGCGATGCATTCGGCGGTGATCTTGAACATCCACCCCGACCATCTGGAGTGGTATGGCTCTGGCCAGCCGGCCGGGCATGCGATGGATGGCTACGTGGCCGACAAGGCACGCATCTACCACAATGTCCAGCGTGCGGCTATCTACAATGTTGCCGAACCGCATACCGAGCGATTGGTCGCCGAGGCCGAGGTGATCGAGGGCGCCCGGGCGATCGGCTTCACACTGGGCACCCCGGCGATTTCCATGCTGGGTATCGTGGACGACCTGCTGGTCGATCGGGCCTTCGTCACCCAACGACGGGATTCGGCGTTGCCACTGGCTAAGCTGTCCGATGTTCAACCGGCGGCGCCACACAATGTGGCCAATGCATTGGCCGCCGCGGGGCTGGCGCGTAGCTTGGGTGCCCCGGCGAGTGCGGTAGCCGATGGCCTGCGCAATCTGCAACTGGGTGGGCATCGGATCGCTCCGGTCGGTGAACATGCCGGGGTCAATTGGGTGGACGATTCCAAGGCGACCAATCCGCATGCCGCCGATGCCTCGCTGACGGCCTTCGACCCGGTGGTATGGATTGCCGGTGGGCAGGCCAAGGGGACCAGCTTCGACGACCTGGTGATCAGGCATGCCCATCGTCTGCGGGCGGCGGTGTTGTTGGGGGTGGACCGGCAGGCGATCGCGGATACGCTGGCTCGACACGCGCCCGGCATCCCGGTCGAGATCATCGATCGGACCGACACTGATGCCATGATCAGCGCTGTAGCCGCCGCCGCTCGGTTTGCCCGGCCGGGTGACACGGTATTGCTTGCACCGGGTTGCGCCAGCCGGGATATGTGGAGCGGCTATGAGGCCCGCGGGGATGACTTTGCGGCCGCGGTCACCGCTCTGGGATTGAAAGGGGACAATCGGTGACGGTGATCGACATGCGCCATCGTGGTCGGCGGCGCACCCTGCCGTTGTCCGGCGGCCTGACCGCGATCGGGGCAAGAGGCACCGGCCCGGTGGCTCGGACGCTATCCCATCCGCTGGCCGACTACTACCTGATGCTGGTGGCCACCGCCTTGCTGGTCGGCGTTGGAGTGCTGATGGTGTTGTCGGCGTCCTCGGTGTGGTCCTCGGTCAATTACGATGGCGATTCCTACTATTACCTGGTACGTCAACTGGTGTTCCTGGCGATTGGCGTCCCGGTGGCCTGGTGGCTGTCGCGGCGCAACGCGGCGATGCTGGCGGTGTTGGGCTGGGTGGGACTGATCGTCAGCATCGTGCTGCTGTGCCTGGTGTTCACCCCACTGGGTCTTGACCTGTACGGCAACCGATCCTGGCTGTATGTCGAGGGATTGGGCACCGTTCAGCCTTCCGAGTTCGCTAAGGCCGCGGTGATCTGTTGGGCGGCTGCGGTATTGGCCAACCGGACTCAGACACTGAATGATCCCCGCCGGATGCTGTTCCCCTTCTTGGCTGGCTTTGGGGTGGTCCTGGGACTGGTCCTGGTCCAAGGCGATGTCGGTACCGCGCTGATCATTGGCATGATCATGCTGGCGATGCTGTGGTTTGTGGGGGCCCCGCTGCGTATCTTGGCCGCGCTTGGCGGGTTTGCCGTGCTCTGCCTGGCCGGCATGGTGTTGATCAGTCCCGAACGGATGAGCCGCATCTTCAGTTTCATGGGTTCGGGGGAGGCCACCTCGGACCAGCCGATGAACGCCATCTATGCGTTGGCTTCGGGCGGCTGGTGGGGTCTTGGCCCGGGGGCTTCCCGGCAGAAGTGGGGTGGGCTGTACAACGGTGCCCAGACCGACTATGTGTTTGCGGTGTTGGGTGAGGAGTTCGGGCTCTTCGGCACTTTGACGGTGCTGGCGCTGTTCTTCGTGTTGGGTTTCACCGGCTTGCGGATCGCGGCCCGGTGCACTAACCGCCTCCTGTCCTATGCTGCCGCCGGCATGACCGCCTGGCTAATGTGCCAGGCATTGACGAATATCCTAGTGGTCTTGCGAATGCTGCCGGTGGTTGGGGTGCCGCTGCCCTTCCTGAGCCAGGGCGGTTCGGCCCTGCTGGCGAATCTGATAGCGGTCGGGGTGCTGCTGAGTGCGGCCCGGCAGGAGCCGGCCGCGGCGAAACTGCTGATCGCCGGACCGGATCATAAGGCACCCCGGCTGACCAGCGTTTTGGATGTTCCGCGCCCGTCGCGGTCACGGAACTGAAACATGCCAGACTTGGATATGGGGTAGGACAGATCGGAGCCAAACGATGGTGAGTGTAGTGCTGGCCGGTGGTGGCACCGCAGGGCATACCTCTCCCCTGATTGCCACCGCCCAAGCGCTGCGGGAGGCCGAGCCCGATATCCAGATAACCTGTGTGGGTACTCCGCGCGGTCTGGAAACCCGCGTGGTGCCGGAGGCCGGGCTGCGACTGGAACTCATCCCACCGGTACCGTTGCCGCGCAAGGTGGGCATCGAGTTGTTCAAGGTGCCCCCGCGGCTGGCCGGGGCGGTACGCTCGGCGAGTGGTATCCTGGCCCGAGTCAACGCCGATATAGTAGTTGGCTTCGGCGGTTATGTCGCCATGCCGGTCTATCTGGCCGCCCGCTGGGCGCGTATCCCGGTGGTCATCCAGGAACAAAACGCGCTACCCGGCCTGGCCAACAAGGTGGCCGCCCGATTCGCCGCTGCGGTGTTGACTTCCTTTCCAGATACCCCCCTGCCGAATGCCCGTTTCGAAGGTATGCCGGTTCGCCGGGAGATCGCCGAACTTGCCGCGGTCGGCCGTCGGAGCCGGCAGCATGCCTGCCGTGCGCAGTTCGGCCTGGATCCCGAGTTGCCGGTCCTGCTGGTCTCGGGCGGATCCCAGGGTGCCCGCAGCCTGAACAACGCCATCTGCGATGCCACCGACCGGTTGCTGGCTGCCGGGGTCCAGGTGTTGCACGTCTGGGGTCCGAAGAACTTCTCCGACACCACAGCGGGGCGGATCGATGAACGCACCGGTGCCCGCTACCGACCGGTCGGCTATGTGGATGCCATGGCGGATGCCTATGCGGCCGCTTCGCTGATGCTGGCCCGCTCGGGGGCCGGCACGGTGGTGGAGACCGCCGTGGTCGGACTGCCCACGATCCTGGTGCCGCTACCCATCGGTAACGGCGAACAGGGATTGAATGCGCGTCCGGTGGTGGCTGCAGGCGCCGCAGTGCTGGTCCCCGACGAGGAATTGGCCGCCGATCGGCTGGTCGCCGAGGTCACTTCACGAACCAGCGATCCGCAGCGGTTGGCGGTCATGTCGCAGGCCGCCCAGCAGCTGATGCCAGCCGGAGCGGCCAATCGGGTCGCCCGGGTGATATTGGAGCAGAGTCGGGTGAAAGAGTGAGTCTACGGGCAACGGTTCCGGTGATTCCCGCCGACCGGGTGGGCGCGATCCATTTCATTGCCATCGGCGGTGCGGGGATGAGCGGTATCGCCGATTTCTATCACACGCTGGGCAGCGCGGTCAGCGGCTGTGACCGCGGCGACTCCCCCACTCTGCGACAGCTGGCCGCTAGCGGCATCACCACCTGGGTCGGCCATGATCCAGCTCATCTGGATGGCGTCGACACCGTGGTGGTCTCCTCGGCCATCCGAGGGGACAATCCCGAGTTGCTGGCCGCCCAGCGACTGGGTTTGCGGGTCTGGCATCGCAGCGCGGCCCTAGCCGCCCTGATGATCGGCGATACGGTCATCTCGGTGGCCGGTTCGCATGGCAAGACCACCACTAGTGGGATGTGCGCGGTGTCGCTTCAGGCGGCTGGCGCCGATCCGTCCTATGTGATTGGCGCGCCGCTGGCAGCCACCGGGGTCAGTTCGCACCGGGGCGGCGGGCACCTGTTCGTGGTCGAGGCCGACGAGTCCGATGGCAGCTTCCTCCAGTACCCAACTCGGATAGCGGTGATCACCAACGTGGAACCGGATCACCTCGATAACTGGGGAACCGCCCAGGCATACCAGGCCGGATTCGAACGGTTTGCCACTGCCGATGACGTGACGGCGGTGGTGATCAATGTGGACGATGCCGGGGCTCGGCTGCTTGCCGAGAAACTGCAAGCTTCCGGGCGGGTCCGGGTTATCGGCTATGGTGAATCGGCCGATGCCGAATATCGGCTTACCGATATCGCCCTACGGGGCACCACCGCCGCGGCCTGGTTGCGGGCCGAGGGACGCAGTTGGCCCCTGGAGTTGCAGCTGCCCGGTCGCTACAACTTGGCGAACGCGACGGCCGCCTTCGCGGTGGGACGGCTGCTGGCGTTGGACGCCGAGGCGTTGTTGGCGGGTGTTCGTTGCTTCACCGGCACCCTGCGGCGCTTCCAATTGGTTGGCCGGTTTGGGCTGACCCCGCAGGCGTCTGCCGACGAGGAGATCCGGATCTACGACGACTATGCTCACCACCCGACCGAGCTTCGGGCGGCCTTGACCGCGGCAGCGCGCGCTCGTGGGCAGGGCCGGCTGGTGGCCTGTTTCCAGCCGCATCTGTACTCCCGTACTCGACAGTTTGCCACCGAGTTCGGCCAGGCTCTGGCACTGGCCGATGTGGTGGTCATCACCGATGTCTATGGTGCCCGCGAGGATCCGATACCCGGAGTGAGCGGTGAGTTGATCGCTCAGGCGGCCCGCGAGCATGGGGCTGCGGACGTACGATACGTGCCTGATAAGGCGGAACTGGTGGATGTTCTGGCAGGGTTGATGCTCCCGGGCGACCTGATCATGACTCTCGGTGCGGGCGATATCACCCTGGTCGGGCCGTTGCTGGCGCGCGCCCTGGCAGACCCAGGCGGCCGATGAACGCCAGCGACCTAGACCAGCGCCTGGATCTGCGCAGCCAGACCCGGCGGCGAAACCTTTGGCGTCGCGGGCTGCTGGCGGTCGGTGGCCTGGTAGCCCTGATCGTGCTGGGTTGGTTGGTGTGGTTTTCACCGCTGCTACGTGTGCAATCGGTGGCGGTCACCGGGAACCAACTGACCAGTACGGATGAGGTTCTCCAGGCCGCGCAGGTGCCGATCGATGTCCCGCTGGCCCGGCTCGACGGCGCGGCGATCCGAGCCCGGGTGCAGGGTTTGCCCGCAGTGGCCGGGGTGGAACTGCATCGTAACTGGCCGGACAGGCTGGTCATTGAGGTCACCGAGCGGCAACTGGTCTATCAGCGATTCGTGGATGGCCGGTATCAGTGGGTGGATGCCGAGGGCCGATTGTTTTATCACAGCGCCGAGCGAGTACCGGGAGTGGTGGCAATCACCGCCAGCGACGATCGGCGACTGCTGCGGGATGTGGCCACCATGATATTGGCGCTGGATCCCGACCTGGCCGTCCAGGTCGACCGGGTCGAGGCCACCAGCATCGATCATTTGGTCATCTATCTCGTCGATGGCCGCCAGATCGTCTGGGGGAATGCGGAGCAGTCCGCGGAGAAGGCAGCGCTGCTGCCTACCCTGCTCAAGATGACCGGTACCGTGATCGATGTTTCGGTGCCCGGTCGGCCGGCGATCCGTTGAACAGCGCCCTGCTCAATGAGACATGGGGCGAATGCTGCTCATTTCGCTTGGAGTGCGGGTGGAGTTTGCCACCGCCTGCTTTGAATTCATACTGCCGGCGTTGTCTGGTGCGGAGGCCGGCGGCCGGGAAAACACGATATTGCGGTCATCGTCCCGGATCCGCGGGGCTGTCACCCATCGCAGGGATACAACGAGCGGTGGAGAATACGCCATTTGGGTCCGGTATTCGTGCCGTGCCGGTTGGCTGTTCGCTGACGGTGGTGGCCCGGGGTCGGATGCGGTCGGGTGGGTAAGGATGCGTGAGCGGGCGTCACGGCAGACCGCGTACCGGTTCGGCGATCCGCCGCCGGAGGGTATCGTCGTGGGCCCGAAACCTGCGCGCGGCGTTGGGCGCCGGGCCGGAGCGGTACCGATTTCCACCGGAGTGGTACCTTAGCCGGAGGCGCGCCCGGGCAGCAATGGCCGAACCGGTCATTTCGCCACCCCCGCAATTGGTCGTAGGTGTGATTGGCGGCTGCCACCATGGGCTGGGCCGAGGTAAGACCGGATCGTACCCAGGGTCATTTCGGCGGCATTGTGGATCGCAAAACCTCGACCTCTACTTGAGGCTCTGCACAAGATAACGATTCTTCTTGGACACGCGCAATCTACCTCACATACCCTGTCGGGGGTGCATGGCAACGCATGGGTGTGTTGTGGCGACGCGCCCGGGGCGGGTCGCTGACCGGTCCACCCGTCATACAACAGGCACAATGGGGGAAACCCGGGGAATAGCGGACTTCGGAAATGACGATCGATCCATTGGGACCCACCTGGTGGTGAAGGAATGAGGCGGACTGGTGGCCACTGCATCGCAGAACTACTTGGCAGTCATCAAGGTCGTGGGTGTCGGCGGTGGCGGTGTCAACGCGGTCAACCGGATGATCGAGTCCGGGCTGAAAGGCGTCGAATTCATCGCCATTAATACCGATGCTCAGGCGCTGCTGATGAGTGACGCCGATGTGAAGCTTGATATCGGCCGTGAACTGACCCGTGGGCTGGGCGCCGGGGCCGATCCGGAGAAGGGCCGCCAGGCCGCTGAGGATCATGCCGAACAGATCGAGGAGGTCCTGGAGGGCTCCGATATGGTCTTCGTCACCGCCGGCGAGGGTGGTGGCACTGGCACGGGCGGTGCCCCGGTGGTGGCCAAGATCGCCCGTTCGCTGGGGGCGTTGACCATCGGCGTGGTCACCCGGCCGTTCACCTTCGAGGGCCGCAAACGAGCGAACCAGGCCGATTCCGGTATCCAGGCACTGGCCGATGAGGTCGACACCCTGATCGTGATTCCCAACGACAAGCTGCTCGAGATGACCGATCACCGGGTCGCCATCCTGGATGCCTTCAAACAGGCTGATCAGGTGCTGATGCAAGGCGTTTCCGGGATCACCGACCTGATCACCACGCCCGGGTTGATCAATCTGGACTTCGCCGACGTGAAGTCCGTGATGAGCAACGCCGGATCGGCTTTGATGGGTATCGGCTCAGCCCGCGGCGACGACCGGGCCAAGCAGGCCGCCGAGCAGGCGATCAGCAGCCCGCTGCTGGAGGCCAGTATCGATGGGGCGCGGGGTGTCTTGCTGTCGATCGCGGGTGGCTCCGATCTTGGCCTGTTTGAGGTGAGTGAGGCCGCGAATCTGATTGAAGCGGCGGCCCACGAGGAGGCCAACATCATCTTCGGCACCGTCATCGACGATGCCTTGGGCGATGAGGTGCGCGTGACGGTGATCGCGGCCGGTTTCGACACCGTGCCCGCCCAACGGCCACCGCGCTCGGCCATGGCCCATGGCATCGGTCAGATCCGCGAGGCCAGGGCCGACCTGCGTCCCGAACCCCGGCCGGAGCCGCGCCCGAAATCCCGGCCGGAGCCGCGCCCTGAGCCCCGGCCGGAGCTTCGCTCGGTACAGACGCATCAGCGCTTCGCCGGCAGTGCGCGACCATCGGTGCCCATCGACGAAGACACCAGGGCCAATCCGTTGCCGGCAGCGGTCGATGACGAGGATGACGATCTGGATGTGCCGGACTTCATGAAGTGAGTGTGGCGACGTGTTCAGCGCGTTGATCGTCCCGCAGGACAACAACGGTGTGGGGGTCGCCTTCACCGACCGAGTCGGTGGGCAGTCCTCAGGCGCATTGGGTGAGTTCAACCTGGGACGCAGCGATCTGGACGAACCGGTCAATCTGCGGGCCAATATGGCTGGTCTGCGGGCGGTGATCGGCTGCCCGGCGGTGGTCGGACTGCATCAGGTGCATGGCATCGAGGTCTACCATCCGGATGCCGATGGGCGTGATTGGCGTGGGGACGCCTGGTTGGGTGACCGGATAGCGGGGCAGCAACCGTTGCCGCGGGCGGATGCCGCGATCACGGCGGCCACCGCGACGGCCCTTTTGATCAGGGTGGCCGACTGCGTCCCGGTGCTGTTCGCAGACTCGGCTGCCGGGTTGGTCGCGGCCGCCCATGCCGGTCGGGTGGGGCTGTTGGACGGGCTGTTAAGCGTGGTTGTGACCGAGCTGCGGGCTGCCGGTGCGTCCCGGTTGCGTGCTTGGATCGGTCCGCACATCTGCGGTGCCTGCTATGAGGTGCCCCCCGAACTGGCGGCCCAGGCTGCCGGGGTGATCCCGGGCTGCGCGACCACCACTACCTGGGGTACCCCCGCGATCGATCTGGGTGCTGCGGCCGCCCACCAATTGACTGCCCTCGGGGTGGCGGTAACCAGGCTGGATCCCTGTACCCGGACCAGGCCCGAGCTGTATTCCCATCGAGGCGATGGCCCCAATACCGGGCGGCAGGCCGCGGTGGTTTGGCGTTCGACGCATCCGGCCTGATTGGAGGGTGTGTCGCCGACGTGGATTCCTGGCGGGGGGCATGCCGCCGGGTAGGCTTATTTTGCATCGCGGGGTGCCGCTGACAGCTATCGGAAGGGGCGAGATGGCAAATCCGATTCGAGGCGTGGCCGCTTGGCTTGGCATCGTTCCGGACGAGCGGGATGAAGACTACGGCGATGACGTCGAGCAGTTCAGCCAACCCATCTACCGACCCAATCAGGCGCCGGAGCCTTCGGTCGTCACCCCGATCCGGCGCAGCGAACGCATCGAATCCGACCGGCACCGAACCGAATCCGACCGGCACCGCATGGATGTGGTTGATCTACAGCCGGCGGCGGAACCGGCGCCAGCCGACCTGAGCCGCATCATCACGGTCCATCCGCGCACCTACAACGAGGCTCGCACGATCGGCGAACACTTCCGCGACGGTGTACCGGTGATCATGAACCTGTCCGACATGGAGGACGCCGACGCCAAGCGGCTGGTGGACTTCGCCGCTGGGTTAATCTTTGGGTTGCGTGGCACCATAGAGCGTGTGACCAGCAAGGTGTTCCTGCTGTCACCGAGCAAGGTGAACGTGACCGCCGAAGACAAGGAACGGATCAAGGGCGGCTTCTACAACCAGAGTTGAGGGTGGGCCAATGCAAAGTGTCGGCTGGGTCTTGTTGATGGCGCTGCAACTCTATTTGTATATCCTCATCGCTCGCATGATCGTAAGCTGGGTGCCATTGCTGGCGCCGCAGTGGCGTCCCCAGAGACTGCTTGCCTCGCTGTTCGAGATCATCTATACGCTGACCGATCCGCCCATCAAGCTGCTTCGCCGGGTGATCCCGCCGTTGAACCTTGGAGGAGTGAGTCTCGACCTCGCCTTTATGGCTGTTTTCCTCCTCATCTTGGTACTGCAACGGGTAATCAGCGCGGTTTTCTTCTGATTTTTCCGCGTTTTGGACCGGACTTGAAGTCTCCAGAGATCGCGACGCGTTGGTTGCGTGGAGTAGCCTGAACGAGTCGAAACCGCTCCCGAGGGGCGGCCTAGGCACCGAATCAGGAGGGTCTTTGGGCTCGCCTGCCAACCGAACTTGCTGATGTGGAGTGACGAGATGACCCTGTCCCTCGATGAGGTCCAAAGCATCCGCTTCCCGATGGCGCGCAAGCCAAATGAAGACGGGTACCGGGCCAGCGCGGTCGATAACTTCATGGATAAGCTGGAAATCAGCTACGCCCAGTTGCTGGAGGAGATAGACCGGCTACGCGCAAACCAGGCGAAGGGCGACGGCTCCCGGAATTCCGGAGAGACCGAGGCGCTGCGCGGCGAATTGAACTCGACTCGGGGCAAACTGGATAGTGCCCAGAAAGAGATCGGGCGGCTCAATGACGAGTTGGGGCGGCTGCGCGGTTCCCAGTCGTCCCTGGAGACCGCCAACCGGCAGTTGCGGGAGAATAACGATCGGCTGGTTGGGGAGACCGGCCAGTTGCGGGGGCAACTCGACGAGTTGCGCGCCTCCGGCAACAAATCGAAGACCGGCGGGCAGCAGCTTCAGGCCGAAAACGAAGACCTGCTACGCCAGCTTGACGATCTGCGCGGTCAGTTGAACCGCACCCAGCAGGAGTTGGCCTCCGCCCGCCAGGACGCGGAGCAGGCCCGCAGCCGTGCCCAGCAGCAGAGCTGGCAGCACCCCAGTGCGGCCGAGGCCATCGCCCAGATGGGTGTGCTGACCGATGGCGTGCAGCAGATCCGGGTCACCACCAGCGCCGAGGCAAGCCCAGCGGTCGTCCGGTTGGTGGAGTTGGCTACCGAGCAGGCAGAAACCCTATTGCGGGATGCCAGTACCGAGGCCCAGCGCCGGATCGATGAGGCAAACGGCCAGGCCGAGCGGGTCACCATGGATGCCCGTGGCCGGGTCGAGCAGTTGGAGCGCGAATCCCAGGTGCGTGCCGAGAAATTGGAGGCCGAGTCGCGGCAGCATGCAGATCGGATGCTCGGGGAGGCCCGCGGCAAAGCCGATCGGCTGGAGGCCGAGGTGCGTGAGCGCCGCACCGAGCTGTTTGCCACCTTGGAATCCGATCGCGACCGGCTGGCCGATCGCGTCAATCAACTGCGCGACTACGAAGAGGACTATCGTCGCAAGCTGACTGGTTTCCTGCAGGGACAGATCGAACAGCTCAACCAGGAGAAGATAGATCTTCACAGTCATCTCGATCTGGATGCGATGTATGGCCTCGGGGCTCCCCAGGTGTCCACCCCACGTTTGGACGCGCTCGTCGAGGAAAGCCGCCGCAGTTTCAACTGAACCAGATCAGCGACCCGGCGTCCCGGCCCAGCGGTGCGGGGCGCCGGGTGCTTTTACCCGACTCGATACACTTCGGGCGCAAAGTTGGATTGCCCAGCACAATCTGAGGTGTACACTTCCCGCAAAACAGGTAGGAGACACAGTATGGCAACCAGGAAATCGGCAGTTACCGCCGACCCGGGTCCCACCCTGCCCGTCCTGGACGGCGAGGAGCCGTGGACTCCGGACGAGGTCGCCGCAGTCCGAGCCGAACTGGAGACCGACCGGGAACGGCTGCGGGCCGCCATCGCGGAGTCCCAGCAGGAACTGGCGGAATTGATGATCGAGGGCAGCGACGGCGCTGGCCGAGATCCGGCCGATGTCGGCTCCTCCAATTTCGAGCGAGATCAGGAACTGTCCCTGCACAACAACCAGCGTGCTCTGCTCGACCAGACCGAGCAGGCGCTGCGCATGCTGGATGCGGGCACCTATGGCACCTGTGAGAGCTGCGGAAAACCGATCGGAAAGCTGCGCCTGGAAGTATTCCCACGCGCGACGATGTGCGTCTCGTGCAAGCAACGGGCCGAACGTCGCTGAGTGTGACGCGCGCCTGCCACGGCGCCACGAGCACGTCCCCGGACCCGCGTGGGTTGCGGGTGCTGATGGTGCTGCTGGCGGTGCTCTTGCTGGGTGCCGACCAGTTCACGAAGTGCCTAGCTGAAACCCGGTTGCGCGTGGGCGGCGAACCCATTCAGCTGTTCGGTGACCTGTTGACCTGGCAGCTCTACTACAACCCGGGCGCTGCCTTCGGCATGGGGCCGGGGTTTACCGTGGCGCTGACGCTGCTCGCCTGGGCCGTGCTGATCGGGGTGGCGGTGTTGGTCATGCCGCGGGTAAGGACGTGGCTGGTGGCGGTTGCGGTGGGCTGGCTGCTGGCCGGGGTCGCTGGCAACCTGGCCGATCGCCTGTTCCGGGCTCCCGGGCCATTCCATGGGTATGTCGTCGACTTCATTGCGCTGCGCGGGTTCGCGATCTTCAACGTGGCCGATATGTGTATCACCGGGGCTGCTGGGCTGATGATCATCGGCACGGTGCGGGCGGAACGGCGCGGCAGGCGATGAGTGTGCTGCTGGTGCCTGACGGGCTGGCCGGGGAGCGAGTGGATGTGGCGGCGGCTCGCATGACCGGCCTGAGCCGTTCCAGGATCGCCGACCTGATCGAGGCTGGCGGAGTTTCGCTGGGCGGGCAGGTCGTCAGCCGGGCCGCCCAGCGGGTAGCGCCCGGCGACCTATTGGAGGTCGATACCAGCGAACCGGTGCGCCAACCCCGAGTGACGCCGCAGACGGTTGCCGGGGTACGGATCGTGCATGACGATGCCGACATCGTCGTAGTGGACAAGCCGCCCGGGGTGGCAGCCCATCCTTCCCTGGGCTGGCAGGGGCCAGATGTGGTGTCGCATCTGGCCGGGGCCGGGTTTAGGATAGCCACCTCGGGGGCTGCCGAGCGGCAGGGCATAGTCCAGCGGCTGGATGTCGGCACCTCGGGTGTGATGGTGGTGGCAAAATCGGAGCCCGCATATAGTCGGCTAAAGCAGGCATTCCGGCTTCGCGAGGTCGATAAGACCTACCTGGCCTTGGCCCAGGGCCACCCGGATCCCTTTGTGGGTACCATCGACGCCCCGATCGGACGCCATCCGGGTCACGATTGGAAGTTCGCCGTCACCGCCGACGGGCGGGCATCGATCACCCACTATCGCAGCTTGGAGGTGTTGCGGGCGGCAACCCTGCTGGAAATCAGCCTTGAAACGGGCCGCACCCACCAGATTCGCGTTCATCTGTCGGCTCTGGGCCATCCCTGCGTGGGCGACCCGCTCTATGGCGCCGATCCGGTGTTGGCGGCGCGTCTTGGCTTGCAGCGCCAATGGCTGCATGCCGCGCAATTGGCATTCGTCCATCCGGGCTCGGGGGAATATATGGTGTTCAGCTCCGAGCCGGCGCCCGATCTGGCTGCGGCGCTGGAGGCACTTCGCGATGAGTGCTGATGAGTGCTGAGGCCCGATCCGCATCCGGCTAATCTGTGCCGCCCTGCGACGCCTCGGGCTCATCTGGTTGTCGGCTAGGGTTATATCGTGCGTAGAGCAAAGATCGTCTGTACGCTGGGTCCAGCAACCTCGACCCAGGAACGAATGGAAGAACTGATTCACGCCGGGCTGGATGTGGCGCGTTTCAACATGAGCCATGGGGATCATTCCGAGCATGCCAAGCGGTTGACCGAGACCCGTGCCGCGATGGCCGCTGTCGGCAAGACCGTGGGCCTGTTGGCCGATTTGCAGGGCCCCAAGATCCGATTGGGTACCTTCGCTGAGGGCAAGGTGAACCTCGATTGCGGTCAGACCTTCACCATCACCATCGACGAGGTGCCGGGGAACGCCGAGCGGGCGGCCACCACCTTCAAAGGGCTGCCGGGCGATGTGCGCCCCGGTGACACCATCCTGATCGATGACGGCCGAGTTGCCCTGGAAGCCGTTGAGGTCACTTCCACCGATGTGGTCACCAAGGTCACGGTGGCCGGTCCAGTCAGCAACCACAAGGGTATCAATCTGCCGGGTGTGGCTGTTAACGTGCCGGCACTGAGCGAGAAGGACGAGACCGACCTGCGGTGGGCGTTGCAGAACGGGTTCGATATGATCGCGTTGTCCTTCGTCCGGCGGGCGAGCGACATCGACCGGGTGCACGAGATCATGGCCGAGGAAGGCGTCCGGATTCCGGTGATCGCCAAGATCGAGAAGCCTCAGGCCGTCCAGAATCTGGACGAGATCATCGATGCCTTCGATGGATTCATGGTGGCCCGGGGCGATCTGGGTGTCGAGCTACCTCTGGAGGATGTGCCCTTGGTTCAGAAGAAGATCATCCGCAGGGCCCGCAAATGGGCAAAGCCGGTGATCGTGGCAACCCAGATGCTGGAATCGATGATCAGCGCCCCCCAGCCGACCCGCGCCGAAACTTCCGACGTGGCCAACGCGGTGCTCGATGGTGCCGACGCGGTGATGCTCTCTGGGGAGACCTCGGTGGGTGCCTATCCGGTGGAGACGGTACAGACCATGGCTAGGATCGTCCAGAACACCGAGAAACAGGGCCTCAAGGAGATCAGCAAGATCGAGTGGGATCCGCACACCACAGGCGGAGTGATCGCGATGGCGGCCGCACAAGCGGCTGGTCAGCTCGGGGCTCGCTACATGGTGGCGTTCACCCAGTCGGGTGATACTGCCCGCCGGATGTCGCGACTGCGCAGTGAAATCCCGCTGTTCGTGTTCACCCCCGAGCAGAAGACCGCCAACTGGCTGACGCTGTGCTGGGGCGCCCAGGTCTTCACCACACCCTCGTATGCCAACAACGACGAGATGGTGGTGGCGGTCAACCGGATCCTTCAGGAGATGAACCTGATAAAGGTGGGCGAGCGGGTGGTGATCGTGTTCGGCTCCCCGATCGGAATGGTTGGCAAGACCAATACCCTGCGAGTTCATCGGGTCAAACCTCTTGACTGGAGTACCCCGCAGGGGCGAGGCTAACTCACACCAACACCCGCATACCGGCATCCGGGCCCAGGCAGCGTCGCCTGGGTCCGGATGCCTTGGTGCTGGAATCTGTGTAGGCCAATGCCGGCCGGAGGAGTGTTTTGTCCCCGGGCCGGGCACCGCCTGGGTCTTGCATGTTGCGGGGCTGCTTTTCGAGGTGCGGCTGGATGGCGTCTGAGCTTTGAATCGCACCCGGCTGCTCGAAGTGAGCGCTGCTGGATCGTCGACCGGGGACGGTTTGCCGGTCTTTGATGCACTAGGGCCTCCTCGGCTCCGCAGTGAGAAGAGGATCAAGCCGGGTGCATCCGGCCCGCTACTCATGCCGACGGGCCCGTCCGGGTATTCCGCCAGATGCGGTGCCCGGGAGGGGAGTCGAACCCCTACAGCCTTGCGGCCAGACGGGTTTGAGCCGTCCGCGTATACCATTCCGCCACCCGGGCGCAGCCGTCATTCTTGCACATTCGATGCTCGGCGGCATAGTCGACCCCGGTGATCCGTGGCCGAATGGGTTCACCTGCTCCCGGCCGGGCCCGGTTCTTTCGTCAACCTGTGGCAATGGTTTTGATCATGCCAGACGTGGTTCTTGGGTGGGGTGGGGTAGGCTCATTGCGCACGAATTGATCCGAACGCAGCCGACAACGTGCGTCGGGATATGGGGAATCGAAGTGAGTGACTCTACAAAGGCAGGCGCGGGACAGCCGCGCGTCCTGGTGGCCGAGGATGAGGCCCTGATTCGATTCGACCTGGTCGAGCTTCTCAACGATGAGGGCTATGAGGTCGTCGGTCAGGCTGGCGATGGTGAGGCGGCCGTCGCGATGGCCCGTGAACTGGAACCGGACCTGGTCGTGATGGATGTCAAGATGCCGAAGATGGACGGTATCGCCGCGGCCGAGGTCATTGCCGCCGAACGCATCGCCCCCGTGGTCATGCTGACCGCATTCAGTCAACGTGAACTGGTGGAGCAGGCACGTGAGGCGGGTGCGATGGCCTACGTAGTCAAGCCCTTTGATGCCTCCGATGTGGTCCCGGCTATCGAGATCGCCATGGCCCGGTATGCCGAGATCAGGGCCCTGGATGAGGAGATCGAGGATCTGGAGGAGCGACTGAGTTCACGTAAAATCGTGGACCAGGCCAAGGGCATCCTGCAGGAGAGCCTGGGGCTGACCGAACCGGAGGCCTTCCGGTGGATTCAGAAGACAGCGATGGATCTACGCAAATCGATGCGCGAGGTCGCCGAGGGAGTCATCGACCACGCTAAGGCGGGCAGGAGCAAGCGGTAACCCGGCCGGCCAAGGCGATCAGTCCAGGATTCGGCAGCTGACTCGGCCGGTGGCGATCAGTCGTCCGGTGTCGTCGGTCAAGGCCACCTGATAGACCGCCGAGGTGCGGCCCAGATGCAGCGCGGTTGCTGTGCCATGGACGCGCCCGGCACGGACTGCCCGCAGGTGGCTGACGTTCAATTCGGTACCCACCGCCTGCCGCGAGCCGGCATGCTGGCTCGCCGCCAACGAGCCAAGGGTTTCGATCAAAGTCGCCGAGGCACCCCCATGCCACAAGCCGCCTGGCTGGGTGTTGTCCTCGACTGGGGCGCTACCGGTAGCCAGTTCGGGGCTGACCCGGTCGACCTGTAGGCCAAGCTTGCTGTCATAGGGACTGATCGGAAGGCTGCTGGCCGGAAGCGGGTTCATGGCCCAACTGTGCCATGGCCGCCCGTGTTCACACGACGCCGGGTGGCGTTGGCGGCTACAGTCGAGTAGGTGAGCCACCAGCAGCCGACCGAGCCCATGCTGATGTTGATCGACGGGCATTCGATGGCCTACCGGGCCTTCTACGCGCTTCCGGTGGAAAATTTCGCCACCCAGACCGGTCAGCACACCAATGCGGTTTACGGGTTCACCTCAATGTTGCTCAATGTGCTGCGCGACGAACGGCCCACCCATGTGGCCGTCTGTTTCGATCTGTCCCGCACCACCTTTCGCACCGAACGGTATCCCGATTACAAGGCCACCCGCGCCAAAAGCCCGGAGGAGTTCACCGGTCAGGTTGGGCTCATCCAGGAGGTCTTGGATGCGCTGAACATCACCCATCTGGCGGTGGCCGGCTACGAGGCCGATGACCTGATCGCCACGCTAGCCGCCGAGGTCGCCGACCGCGGTTGGCGCACCGTGATCGTCACCGGTGACCGCGATTCGTATCAGCTGATCGACGAGCACACCACGGTGCTCTATCCGGTCAGGGGAGTCAGCGAGATGAGCCGGATGACCCCGCAGGCCGTGCTCGACAAGTACGGGGTGCCCCCGGCGCGCTATCGCGAATTGGCGGCATTGGTGGGGGAGACCAGCGATAACCTGCCCGGGGTACCTGGGGTCGGCGTCAAGACCGCCGCGAAATGGCTCTGCCAGTTCGACGGCCTGGACAATCTGCTGCTACGCGCCGAGCAGGTACCCGGAAAGGCCGGCAGGTCCTTCCGCGAGCACCTCACCGAGGTACGCCGCAATCAGCAACTCAACAAGCTGGTGCGCGATGTGGCGCTGCCGGTCGGGGTGGACGGCCTGGAGCGGCGGGATTGGGATCGTGCCGCGGTGCACCAGATCTTCGATGCCCTGGAGTTCCGGGTATTGCGGGAAAGGTTGCTGGAGACTTTCCCGGCAGCCGAGGAGGAAACGCAAGCTGGCTTCGAGGTCACCGGTCGGCGGTTGGGTGCCGGCGAACTGGCAGATTGGCTGGCTGCCCACGATGCCGGCGAACTGATTGGGCTGGCTGCGGTTGGCCACTGGGGTAGCGGCCGGGGCGACTTGACTGGGTTGGCTTTGGCCAGCGGTGATGGCAATGCGGCCTACCTCGACACCGCCGAACTGTCGGTGGCCGATGAGCAGGCACTGACCGGCTGGTTGGCCGATGCCGATCGCGGCAAGGCGATGCATGCTGCCAAAGGTCAACTGCTGGCGGCCTGGCAGCGTGGCTGGGCAATCCATGGGTTGGTCTGCGATACCGAACTGGCAGCCTATCTGTTGCGACCCGATCAGCGGAGCTATGATCTGGCCGATCTTTCGGTCCGGTATCTGAAGCGCGAACTGCGGGTCGCCGACGAGGCGGCTGAGGAACCCCAGCAGATGCTGGATTTCGGCTCCAACGATCAGTCCGCCGAGCAGGTCGCCCAGGCCGCCATGGTCACCGCTCGGGCGGTCATCGATCTCACGGGTCGGTTGACCGACGAACTCGCCGGGTTGGGGCAGAGCGGCTTGCTCAGTGAGGTAGAGCTGCCGCTGCAGCAGATCCTGGTCGAGATGGAACGCACCGGGGTGGCCATTGATACCGCGGCGCTGGCAGATCTGCACACCCAGTTCGACGATCGCGTCCGCGACGCCCAACAGCAGGCCTGGGACGCGGTCGGTAAGCAGGTCAATCTGGGCTCTCCCAAGCAACTGCAAGCGGTGCTATTCGATCAGCTTGACCTGCCGAGAACAAAGAAGATCAAGTCGGGCCATACCACCGATGCGGAGGCTTTGGAGGGGCTCTACGTCAGGACCCGGCATCCCTTCCTGGCGCATCTGTTGGCCCACCGGGATGCGATCAAGCTACGGCAGGCGGTGGAGGGATTGCTCAAGGCGGTGGCCGATGACGGTCGCATACACACCACCTATCTGCAGACGATCGCAGCCACCGGCCGGCTCAGCTCGGCCGATCCGAATCTGCAGAACATCCCGATCCGTACCGCGGAGGGTCGTCGAATACGTTCGGCCTTCGTGGTCGGTGCCGATTTCGATGGGCTGCTCAGTGCCGATTACTCGCAGATCGAGATGCGGGTGATGGCCGATGCCTCCGGCGACCAGGATCTGATCGAGGCCTTCCGCAGCGGGGTCGATTTCCATACCGTCACCGCGGCCAAAGTGTTCCGGGTTCCGGTACGCGAGGTGACCCCAGAGCAACGGGCTGGGGTGAAACAGATGAACTATGGCCTGGCCTATGGTCTCAGCGCCTACGGTCTGTCGACCAGGCTCGGGGTGCCGGTGCCGCAGGCCAAGGAGCTGATGGACGACTACTTTGCCACCTTCGGAGGCGTGCGTGACTATCTGAACCAGGTGGTGACCCGGGCCCGGGGCACCGGGTTCACCCAGACCTTCCTGGGACGGCGACGCTACCTGCCCGATTTGACCTCGACCAATCGGCAGCGCCGCGAAATGGCCGAACGAATGGCCCTCAATGCGCCCATCCAAGGCACCGCCGCCGACATCATCAAGGTGGCGATGATCAGGGTGGCTGCGGCCTTGGACGCGGCCGGTCTGCGGTCGCGGCTGCTGTTGCAGATCCACGACGAACTGGTGCTGGAGGTTGCCCCTGGGGAGGTCGGCGAGGTGACCGAACTGGTGCGCCGGGAAATGGCTGGGGCGGCCGATCTGACTGTGCCCCTGGACGTCTCGGTAGGTTATGGGCCGAACTGGTTGGTGGCGCACTGAAACCGGTAGCCTCCGGCACCGGGCAGGACGGATGCGGGTCTGGACGCACCACCCCGGACGCGCGATAGGCCCCCGGCCGGTTTACCGGGGGCCTATCAAGCGGATAGCTGTGGCGCTCAGCGGTTGCCGCCGGCCATCATGGATGTTCCCGTCTGGCCCGAATCGGCGGTCTGCTGGCCGGTGGAGTTCTGGGTCATCAACTCGCCGTAGTAGATCATGCGGCCCAGGGTATCGCCGCCCGGGGTGTAATCGGAGCACACCACCAGGGCGAACCGTGGTGAACTGTCATAGGAGTAGACCAGATCGGAGTCCGGGTCATATTCGGCGACCAGCACATGCGCACTGCCGGAATAGGAGTAGCAGGCTGCGTTGCCAGCGGCGTCGTTGATCAGGATGACATCGCCGATCTGGAGCAGGCCATCGTTGAGTTCGTTGCCGAAGGCACCACCCAGATGATAGGTGTGGCTCGTCAGCACGACCTGACCGGCAGCGGAACCGACTCGTGGGCCCTCGTTGAACCATGCGATCGTCTCTGGCTGGTCGCCGGGTGGGGCGCCGGCGGCGCCATCGGCATCCCGGCCGACCGATATCATCGGCAGCTGCCGGTGCTGGGCCAGCAGGGTGAACTGTACGGGGTCGGCGATGGGTTGCGGGTTGGTCGGGCACTCGGCAGGCCAAGCCCTATCGGAGGGGAAGGGCGTTGGTGTGTGGGAAGTGGGTGCGGCCGAACTCTGGCCGGCCGGGATCGGCGTTGGCCGGTTCAGACGGTTCCAGATGCCGTAGATTACGGCTCCGATTGCCACCAGGATCACTGCGATGAGCACCGCAATCCGAGTCTTCTTGTTGCGCATGGCTGCCTGTTCTCCCGTGCTCCGGGACGAGGTTATGGTAATCCTTACCGACCGTAGCAAACCCGAGGAGTCCTCAGCGCATACCGTGGTCGTAATCTTGGATCCCAATAATGCCACCTTTCCCGATGCGTCAGCGGGCTGCTGCGGGGCGCAGGTTCGAACGCCCAGCCCGCTAGGTGACCCCGGATTGACCCTCTTGTCAGGCCGCGCGTAGACTGTGCTGCGCATTGTGGTTTCGCGCGTCCCCGGACGGAGTGGGCCGCGTTTGCAGTGTGACATGTCGGCCGCTGGTCGTCCCGCACCCCACCCAGCCGGCCCGGCTCGCGGGGTTCAGGTGTCCCGATGGCCGGTAGTTGCTCGGCAGCGATCACCGTGCAGCCAACTCGAAACACGTACCCAGTTATCGGAGCCCTAACTACATGACCTCCTCCATTGAGGCCGCGAGCAAGGTCGCAGTCGACGACATTGGAACCCCGGAAGCCTTCGAGGCTGCGGTCGATTCCACCATCAAATACTTTAACGACGGCGATATCGTCACCGGTACGGTCGTCAAGGTCGATCGCGACGAGGTCCTCCTCGACATCGGCTACAAGACTGAAGGCGTCATCCCCTCCAAGGAACTGTCCATCAAACATGACGTGGATCCCTTCGACGTCGTCCAGGTGGGTGACGAGGTCGAAGCCCTCGTCCAACAGAAGGAGGACAAGGAGGGTCGCCTGATCCTGTCCAAGAAGCGCGCCCAGTACGAGCGTGCCTGGGGGACCATCGAGAAGATCAAGGATGAAGACGGCGTGGTCACCGGCACCGTCATCGAGGTGGTCAAGGGTGGGCTGATAGTAGACATCGGCCTGCGTGGCTTCCTGCCCGCGTCGCTGGTGGAGATGCGCCGGGTCCGAGATCTACAGCCCTATGTGGGGCAGGAGCTCGAGGCCAAGATCATCGAACTGGACAAGAACCGCAACAATGTGGTGCTGTCGCGGCGCGCCTGGCTGGAGCAAACCCAGTCCGAGGTGCGGCAGTCCTTCCTGCACCAGTTGGCCAAGGGCCAGATCCGCAAGGGCGTGGTCTCCTCGATCGTCAACTTCGGCGCCTTCGTCGATTTGGGTGGCGTGGACGGCCTGGTACACGTTTCCGAGCTCAGTTGGAAGCACATCGATCACCCGAGCGAGGTCGTCGAGGTCGGTCAGCAGGTCACCGTTGAGGTCAAGGATGTTGAGTTGGATCGCGAGCGAGTATCGTTGTCGTTGAAGGCGACCCAAGAGGATCCGTGGCAGACCTTCGCCCGCACCCATCAGATCGGCGAGATCGTGCCAGGCAGGGTCACCAAGCTGGTACCTTTCGGTGCGTTCGTACGGGTCGAGGACGGTATCGAGGGTCTGGTGCACGTCTCGGAATTGGCCGAACGGCATGTCGAGATTCCCGAGCAGGTTGTGGCGGTCAACGACGATGTCATGGTAAAGATCATCGACATCGACCTGGAGCGCCGGCGGATCTCGCTCAGCCTCAAACAGGCCAACCAGGGCGTTGACATCGCGGCCGACGATTTTGATCCTTCGTTGTACGGCATGACTGCCAGCTATGACGAGAACGGTAACTACATCTACCCGGAGGGGTTCGATCCCGAGATCAACGACTGGAAGCCGGGCTACGAGGAGCAGCAGGCTGCTTGGGAAGCCCAATACGCCGAGGCCCAGGCTCGCTGGCTGGCCTTGAAGAAGCAGGCCGCCGAGGCGGAGGAAAGCGCTGCCCAGGCCGCGGTGGAGGCAGGCACCGAGTACTCCTCGGTGCCGGCTACTGCCGAGGGCTCGCTGGCCTCTGACGAGGCCTTGCAGGCCCTGCGCGACAAACTGACCGGCGGTCTCGGCTGAGAATTGAACACCAACCGAGGGGTGCTCTGGCTGATCGGTTGGGCACCTCTCGCTGTTTGCGGTCCAGGTGGCCGGGACCGTCTGGACCGCCGATGGCGCGATGTTCGAGGTGCGTTGGTGATCGGCGGCCTCCGGCCGTCTCGTTCAATGGTCAGGTAGCCCGGCTGGGTTCTCCGGTCGGCACCGGGTACGACTAGGATCGGGTTCGATTCCGGTGCGCCGTTACGCTGACATGTCGCCGGTCGAGCGCATCCAGTCAGGGCCCTTTGGGCCGGAACTGGGGTTTCGATGGCGGTGATGCCACCGGCCGGGTGGCCGATTGCGATCGCCGGATTGCGGTGAAATCACGGAGGTTGACATGCTGATCGATGGTGGGTGGCCGATCCTGGATCATGACGATGATGCGCAGGACTTCATCTCGCAGTCGCTGCGTGGCCGTGAAGCGGCCGGGCCGTTGCCGGCGGCGGCGGTCTTGGCCTTCTTGGGTACGAAGGTCGCCGAGCGCGCCCGGCTGGAACGTGGAGCCGAGATCGACATGGTCGACATGATCACGGTCAGCTATCCGGTGTATGGGCTGCGCCGCGGCGATCGGCGCATCGCACTGGTTGAGACCCCCGTGGGCGCGGCGGCGGCGGTGATGCTGGCCGAGCATCTCATCCGCCGGGGCGTCGTCAAGCTGATCGCGGTGGGATCCTGTGGGGCTTTGACCGACCTGGTGGAGGGGCATTTCATCCTGCCCGTGCGGGCGCTGCGGGCCGAGGGCACCAGCTACCACTACCTGCCGCCGGGCGAGTGGGCGCAGACCGATCCCGAACTGCGCCGTCATTGCCGGCAGGCCGTGGCGAACCGCGGGCTACCGGTGACGGAGGCCGACACCTGGACCACCGATGGGTTCTTCCGGGAGACCCCGGCCATGATCGCCCGCCGACGGTCCCAGGGCTGCACGGTGGTCGAGATGGAGTGCGCCGCGTTGTCCGCATGCTGCCAGTTCCGCGGAGTCGGCTTCGCCCAGTTGCTGTTCACCGCCGATTCGCTGTCCGGGGATTCATACGATGCGCGGGGTTTCGGGGTCGCGGTCCACGAGGTGGCACTCGGCCTGGCGATCGATGCGGCCTTCGCATGCTGAGCGGCGACCTGCCGGGCAATTCGGTTCGGATCGCCTCGGCGACTGCTCGACTCGGGCCGGCGGCCTATAAACCGGTTGGCGGGCAGTTCGGATGAGTACCGCGAAGACGGCTCTCACCGGGGGGATAGCCAGCGGCAAAAGCGTTGTGGCCGGATTGTTCGCCGACCTGGGCGCCCGAATTGTGGATTCCGATGTGTTAGCCCGCGAGGTGGTGGCGCCCGGTACCGCGGGGCTGGCAGCGATCCGGGCTCGGTTCGGTCCGCAGGTGATCGGTGCCGATGGCAGCCTCGACCGGGCCGCGCTCGCAGCCATCATCTACGCCGATGAGCAGGCCCGCCAGGACCTCAACGCCATCGTGCACCCGGCCGTGCTGGCCCGACGCGCCGAACTGTCCGACTCGGCCCCCGCCGGTTCGGTGGTCATCGCGGTCATCCCGCTACTGGTCGAAACCGGGCTCGTCCGGGAGTTCGACCGTATCATCGTGGTCGATTTGCCCGAAGAGCTTCAGCTGGCCCGGCTGATGGCTCGCAACGGGCTTACCGAACGGCAGGCCCGCGACCGAGTGCGGGCGCAGGCCTCCCGGGCGGAGCGGTTGGCGGTGGCTGACTGGGTGATCGACAACTCTGGCTCACCCGATCGCCTGGGCAGGCAGGTTATGGCTGTCTGGGCGGCCCTCGGTGGGCCAGATCAACTCGCCGATTGAACGCTGCCGGTCGTCGGCTGCACGGCGTCCAGGGCTGCCAGCGCGGCCCGCCGGCCGTCGGCGATACAATCAGGCAGTCCGACACCATGCAGCGCCGAGCCGGCCACCTGCCAGGTCGGCTGGCAGCGGGCGAGTTCTCGTTCAACCGCCGCCGCCCGGGTCAGGTGCCCGACGGTGTACTTCGGCATGACGCCCTGCCAGTGGGTGGTGAAGGTGCGTTGCGGGGGCCGGCTCGCACCAAGTAGAGGCTGTAGGTGGGCTAGCACCTTGGCCAGCTCGGTGTCCGGATCATCTGTCGTGCCGCCGCGTACCCTGTCCGGGACGAAAGCCCTAACCAATACCAAGTGCTCGGGGGCTCGTCCGGTCCATTTCGCCGAGCTGATCGTTACTCCGCCGATCGGTGCCGGGTCGGCCTCCAGCCAGCCGTGCTGGGTAGGGGGCATGGCGAAATCCTGCACGGACCAGACCAGGGTGAATACCGCGGTGGAAGCCAGGGGAATCACCGTCAGGGCTTCAGCCGCGGCCGGGGCATGGCTGGCCAGGAGGCCGGCTGCCGCGGCCGGGCCACAGGCCAGCACCACCGCATCCGAGATGAGTTGGTTGCCGTCGGATAGCTGTGCCAGCGTTGCACCATCTGCGGCGGCCCGTAGCCCGGTGACTCGCAGCCCGATACGCAGATCGGTGCCGGCGGCCTCCAGCGCTGCCTGGCAGGTCGCCACGAGTTCACCCATACCGCCCCGGAGGGAATTGAATACCGAGCCTCCCCGGCCGGCCGCCGAGCGTCGGGCGCGGCGCCCGGCGGCGAGGGAGGCCACCAGCAGGGAACGATGTTCGAGTTCGTTGGCTCGCAGCCCGGGCAGCACCGCGTCCAGACTCAAATCGTGCACCGAAGCCCCATAGATGCCACCCACCAGTGGCTCGGCGAAGCGTTGCACTATGCCGGGTCCTAGCCGGCGGGTCAGGAAATCGCCGATGGAGACATCGGTTCCGTCCCGGAGCTGACGGGGCAGCACCAGATCCGCCGCGGCGCGCAGCTTGTCCGGCCACCCCAGCGTCCTGGTGGTGATGAACGGTCCGAGTCTGGTGGGCAAGACCTGCCCCATGCCATCGGGCATCGGCAGCAATCTGCCCCGGGAGTGCATGAAGACCTTTCGCTGGCCTCGGGTACCGATCAATCGGCCGGTGAGCCCAAGTTCCTCGATCAGTTCGCTGGCACCCGGACGATAGGTGACGAAGCTATCCGGGCCGTGTTCGATGATCAGCCCGTCGGTGGTGGTGTCGGTGCGTATCTTGCCGCCCAGGCGATCGTCCGCCTCGATCAGGCAGACCCGTGCCCCGCTGCAACTGCCCTGGTACGCCGCGGCCAGCCCGGTTATGCCGCCACCGATCACCAGCAGCCGACGGTCGGGATGGGCAGGCGACGGCGTTGTCATTGCTGCATCGCTGCCGAATGGCGTCCCGGACGGTAGGGGCACATCGGATCGGTTTCCAGTGGGTTGCCGGTGCGGGCCCAGGCCCGGGCACGGGATCCTCCGCACCATCGGTTGAACTCGCACCGTCCGCACCGGCCGAGGAACTCCTCCGGTCTGCGGAGCCGTTGCATCAAGGGGGCGTCCCGGTAGATTTCGACCAGGCTGCTCTGGCGCACCGAACCGACCTTGACGGGCAGGAAACCGGATGGCGTGACCGTGCCCTGGTTCGAGATGAACACCACCCCATTGCCATCGCGGATGCCGAAGCCTCGAGCGGCCGGACTATTTTCGATCTCGGCCCGGGTGCGTCCCTGGCCGAGCAGGCGCTGCGCGACGATCCTTCGGTACTGCATCGCCTCGGTGGTCTTGATCCGGAATGGTGCTTGCTGGGATCTGTCCCCCCAATATCGCAGCAGCCGCTCGGCCTGGCCCGGTTCGAGTTCGGTGAGTTGAGCGCCGCGGCCGACCGCGATCAGGAAGAACAGCGACCACTGCATGAGGGTGTGCCGGGTCAGCAGTTCGTACAGTGCCGGCAGGTCATCCGCATTGTCGCCGCTGACCAAGGTGTTCACCTGGACCGGTAGGCCGGCCTCGGCAGCATCGTCCAGAGCCCGTAGGGTTGCCTGAAAGGTGCCCGGTACCTGCCGGAGCGCGTCATGGGCGGAGGCATTCGAGGCATCCAGGGACAGCGAGATGGCATCGATGCCAATCTCGCATAGCCGCAGCAGGCGTGCCGCGTCGAGCAACGGCGTCACCGCCGGCGCCAGCGAGACCCCGATGCCGCGTTCCCGGGCAGCTAACACCAACTCGGCCAGATCCGGCCGGCGCAGCGGATCGCCGCCGGTCATCACGATGTGGGGTAGGGGATCACCGAAATCGGTGACCCGATCCAGCACCTGCAAGCATTCCGCGGTGCCCAGCTCGCCCGGGGCGGGATCGGGCATCGCGGTTGCCCGGCAGTGCTTGCAGGCCAGTCCACAGGCATTCGTCAGTTCCCAGTAGATGATCATTGGGGCCCGGTCATAGGCCCAATTGACCGGCTTGACAGAGCCGATACGCCCGGGATGTGCCGTCATCCTACCGTTCTCCTTCGTCGGCGTCGTCTCCCAGCGAGTGCACCAGTTCCACGATCCGGGTCAGCACATCTGGGTCGGTATCCTTGGGTACCCCATGTCCGAGGTTGACCACATGCCCGGAACTGCCGCGGCCAGCCGAGACCACTTGGTAGACATGGGCGCTCAACACCGGCCATTGCGCGGTGAGCAGTTCGGGATCGATATTGCCCTGGAGCGGAACATCCGGGCCGAGCACTTTGCGCGCCCGGATAAGGTCGATGTCGGTGCCGATGCCCAGCACATCGGCACCGACCGATGCTAGCTCGGGAAGCAGATGACCGGTTCGGGCACCGAAATGGACCCGGGGAATACCCAACTCGGCCAGCTGCCCCAGCAACCAGGCCGAATGCGGTTGGATGCTGGCGGTGTACTCGGCGGCCGGCAGGGCACCGATCCAGGAGTCGAACAGTTGGATGGCGCTGGCCCCGGCCAATATCTGGGCGCGCAGAAAAGCCACCCCGATGCGGGCTACCCAGCCCGCGAGTCGATGCCAGCTATCGGGATCGTCGTTGATCAGGGCGCGGGTATGCCGCCAGGTCCGCGATGAGCGGCCCTCTACCAGGTAGGAAGCCACCGTGAACGGCCCACCCGCAAACCCGATCAGCGGTGTGCCGCCCAACTCGTCGCAGGCCAGTGTCACCCCGGCGCTGATCGGCGCCAGAGCGGCCGGATCGAGTTCGGGCAGGGCCGCCACATCGGCCGGGCTACGGATCGGATGGGCGATGACCGGTCCGGTACCGGGCACGATATCCACTTCGACACCGGCCAGCAGCACCGGAACCATGATGTCGGAGTAGTAAATGGCAGCGTCCACCCGATGCCGGTGTACCGGTTGCAGGGTGATCTCGGCCGCCAGCTCTGGGGCCAGGCAAGCCTCCAACATGGTGCTGCCGGCTCGCAGCCGGCGGTACTCGGGTAAGCTACGCCCGGCTTGGCGCATGAACCAGATCGGCCGTTGAACCGTGCGCTGGCCCCGGTAGTTGCGCAGCAGCAACGACTCCTCGGTACCCGCCCGGCGAAGCGGGTGACCGGCCGGCAGCGCCGGGTGTGGGGGGACGCTCACTCGGCCGATGATAGCCGAAGCCAATCATGTCCTCGACCACGCGACCGCCTCGGCGGATTCTGCTCGATGACCGACTAGACATGAGATCATCCCCCGATGGCGGGTTCCGGATTAGGCTTGCGGGCATGCTCTCGTCTCCACTCGCAGGGTCTTCGGCTGCGGCCGACCCGGTCAGCCGGCCCGATGCGATCCTGCTGGTTGGGTTCGGCGGTCCGCGGGGTCCGGCGGATGTGCTGCCCTTTCTGCGCAATGTCACTCGCGGACGCGGGGTACCGCCGGAACGGGTGGCGGCGGTGGCCGAGCACTACCAGCGCTTCGGTGGCGTCAGCCCCATCAACTCGCAGAACAGCCGGCTCGCCGAGGCGTTGGCCATAGAACTGGCTCAGCGCGGCCATCGGCTCCCGGTGGTCTGCGGCAACCGCAACTGGACGCCCTTCCTGGCCGATGTCCTACGCGAACTGGCTGCTGCCGGTCATCGGTCGGTACTGGCCGTCCTCACCAGCCCATACTCGGCCTATTCGGCTTGCCGCCAGTATCAGGACGACCTGTCGGCCGCCCTGGCAGAGCCCGGCATCGGGAAGCGGGTACGGATCGACAAGCTACGCCAGTATTCCGATCTGCCCGGCTTCGCTGCCGGGTTCGCCTCGGGGCTGATCGTGGCCCTGGATGAGCTACGGGCGGCGGATCCGACACTGACCACGGATGCCATTGAGGTGCTCTTCACCGGGCACTCACTACCACAGTCCCAGGCCGACTCCTCGGGTTGGGGTGCCTGCCGGACGCAACCCGGCGGAGCCTATGTGGCCCAGCATCTGGCCGTGGCCCGACGGGTGATGGTCATGATAGCGCACGATCTGGTGGGTAGGACGAGCCGGCCTTCCTGGCAGCTGGTCTTCCAGTCGCGGTCGGGACCAGCCCACCAATCCTGGCTCGGCCCGGATATCAACGAGGCGATAGCCGAACTACCGGCTCATGGCCGGCGGGCGGTGATCGTGGTACCGATAGGTTTCATCTCCGACCACATGGAGGTGCTCTGGGATCTGGATATTGAGGCCGCCGCAACCGCGGAACGTCTGGGATTGGGATTTCGGCGGGTGCCGACCCCCGGTGTGGCCGAGGAGTTCGTCGCCGGCCTGGTCGATCTGATCGTCGAACGATTGGCCGGCGGCTGGCAGGCCTCGCATCCCCGACCGGGACGACTCGACCCCTGGTTTGATCCGTGCCCGCCCGGCTGCTGCCCACGGCCGGTGCCTGGAGGTCGTGCGGGTAGCCGGTCCGAACGCTGAGGCTACTACATTTCAGCGTCCTAGGCTGAGACCGGGCGGGGCGGGAACAGGTACCCGATGCCTTGGGCTCGGTTCGTTCGGATTCGGCCCACCGAGCCGGTGGGTGGGATTGTCGGCTTGGGCACCTAGGCTTGCTGGCATGCGTCCGATGGAAGAGATTACCCGCCGCGTGGCCCCGTTCAAGGTACACGCCGAGTTCCAGCCGGCCGGCGATCAGCCGGCGGCCATCGATGAACTTGAACGTCGAATCCGAGCGGGGGAGAAAGACGTGGTGTTGCTGGGTGCCACCGGTACCGGCAAGACCGCCACCATCGCCTGGCTGGCCGAGCGTTTGCAGCGGCCGATGCTGGTCATGCAGCCGAACAAGACCTTGGCTGCCCAATACGCCGCCGAACTGCGCCAGTTCTTCCCCGAGAATGCGGTTGAGTACTTCGTCAGTTATTACGATTACTATCAGCCGGAAGCCTATGTGCCGCAGAGCGACACCTATATCGAGAAGGATTCCAGCCTGAACCAGGAGGTGGAAAGACTCCGCTATTCGACCACTAATTCCTTATTGACTAGGCGGGACGTCATTGTGGTGGCGACCGTGTCGGCGATCTACGGTCTTGGCACGCCGCAGGAGTATGTCGATTCGATGCTGAAGCTGCGGGTTGGGCAGGAATGGGGGCGGGCCGAGCTATTGCGCAAACTGGTGGATATGCAGTACGTCCGCAACGATCTGGCCGGCACTCGGGGGACCTTCCGGGTGCGGGGTGACACCTTGGAGATCTTCCCCATGTACGAGGCCAACGCGGTGCGGGTGGAGTTCTTTGGTGACGAGGTGGACGCGTTGTCAACGATGCATCCCACCACCGGGGAGCTGCTGACCACCGATGATGAGATGTACGTGTTTCCGGCTTCGCACTATGTGGCGGGTCGGGAACGTATGGAGCGGGCGATCGGCGGTATCGAGCTCGAACTGGCACAGCGACTGGCGGAATTCGAGACGCAGGGCAAGCTCCTGGAGGCTCAGCGGTTGCAGATGCGCACCAACTATGACATTGAGATGATGCGCCAGATCGGTACTTGCTCGGGTATCGAGAACTACTCAAGGCATATCGATGGCCGCGGGCCCGGTTCGCCACCGAACTGCCTGCTGGACTACTTCCCTGAGGATTTCGTCCTGATAATCGACGAGTCCCACGTCACGGTGCCTCAGATCGGCGGCATGTATGAGGGCGATATGAGCCGCAAACGAACTCTGGTCGAGTTTGGTTTTCGATTGCCCAGCGCAATGGACAATCGACCGTTGCGTTTTGCGGAGTTCACCGAGCGGATCGGGCAGACCGTCTATTCCTCGGCCACTCCGGGTAGCTATGAAACCGAACGCAGCCGAGGCCACGTGGAGCAGATAATCCGGCCTACCGGATTGGTGGATCCGGAAGTAATCGTCAAACCGACCCGCGGTCAGATAGACGATCTGATGGGCCAGATCCGGTTGCGTGTGGAACGCTCCGAACGGGTGCTGGTGACCACCTTGACCAAGAAGATGGCCGAAGACCTGACCGACTACCTGATGGAGCATGGCGTCCGGACCCGCTACCTGCATTCGGAAGTGGACACCCTGCGGCGGGTAGAACTGCTGCGGGAGTTACGCCTGGGCGAGTACGACGTCCTGGTCGGCATCAATCTTTTGCGGGAAGGCCTCGACCTGCCGGAGGTCTCGTTAGTGGCCATTCTGGACGCCGATAAGGAGGGGTTCTTGCGTTCTGAACGTTCGCTGATCCAGACGATCGGACGTGCGGCCCGCAATGTGTCCGGCCAGGTGCACATGTACGCCGACCAGATGACGCCCTCCATGACCAGCGCGATCGATGAGACGAACCGGCGGCGTGCCAAACAGATCGCATACAACACAGCCAAAGGCATTGATCCTCAGCCGCTGCGCAAGAGAATTGCCGACATCACCGATCTGATGGCCCGTGAGGACGCAGACACCGAGCGCTGGGTGCCTGCCGCCCAGGGCAAGGGGGGGCACAGGATGGCGGTGACACTGCCAGAGGGATCGCGTGAGCTGGCTGCGGGTAGCCTGCCCGCCAGCGAACTGGCAGATCTCATCCAAGAACTCAGTAGCCAGATGCATCAGGCAGCCGGCGAATTGCAGTTCGAGCTGGCGGCCCGATTGCGTGACGAGATAGCCGATCTGAAAAAGGAGCTTCGCCAGATGGTGGCGGCCAACGGCTGAGCGGGGCCACCGCCGGTCACCGTCATGGCCGGCCATGGGGTTGTCAACGTTCCGCTGCCGGGTTCGATGGGCAGATGCTATATTCGAGCGAACAGTGGTCCGTGAATTGGATCGTTGTCCAACAACTGCAGTGGAGGGGAGTAGCCCTCGTGCGGTGTCGTCAATACTAAGCAGGGCTTTCGGCACCGTAGCAGACCCAGAGGTCTGTGGCGAGACCTCCGAAGTGGCTCCTCTCGATCGAAAGGGTTGTACCCGGAATGCACGTTACTCCATTGGTCTGGGTGGCGACGCTGGCGGCGCTGATAGCAGTTTTGATCTTCGACGTGGCGATGATGGTCCGCAAGCCACACGAGCCGTCCATGCGGGAATGCGCCCGATGGATCGTGATCTACGTCAGTGCTGCGGTGTTGTTCGGAATCGGCATTGGGCTGTTCGCCCATCCTCTGGCGGAGTCCAATCACACCAGTTGGGACTATGCCCTGGAATTCTTCGCCGGCTATCTGACCGAGTATTCCTTGTCCATCGACAATCTGTTCGTCTTCATCATCGTGTTGGGCAGTATGCGAGTGCCCCGGATCTATCAGCAGTTCGCGCTGATGTGCGGCATCGTTTTGGCTCTGGTATTCCGGGGCATCTTGATCCTGGCCGGAGCGGCGATCATTGAACGTTTCGCCCTGGTGTTCTTCATTTTCGGTGCGTTCCTGCTGTACACCGGCATAAAACTCTTCATCGACTACCGGAGACATAGGGAAGAAGATGAGGGTGGGCATGCCGACAATGCCCTGATGCGTTGGATCCGACGGATCGTGCCGTCCACCACGGAGTACCACAGCACCCACTTCTCGGTGAAGCTATCGGGCCGACGGGTGTTCACACCACTATTCTTTGTCGTGGTCGCCCTGGGATCCATTGACGTCATGTTCGCGCTCGACTCGATCCCGGCAATCTTCGGCCTCACCCAGGAGGCCTACCTGGTTTTCACGGCCAACTTCTTTGCGCTTATGGGTTTGCGTCAGCTGTATTTCCTGCTTGGCGGGCTGCTACAGCGGCTGGTCTATCTGTCGCTGGGTCTGTCGTTCATTCTGTGTTTCATCGCGGTCAAGCTGATCCTGCATGCGCTGCATGAATATCACGTCGTCGACATCGAGGTGCCGACCCTGCTTTCGTTGGCCGTGATCGTGGTCACCGTCGCCATCACCGCAGTGTTTTCGCTTCTGCGAACGCGAAACGAGTCGCCGGCCTGAGCCGATGCCCTGGGCTCGCCGACTCGTCGGATTCCCAGACCGGCCGCCGATGGATTCCGGCGGTGGGTCACCAGCCCCGAGCGCGCCATTCTGCCAGGTGGGGACGCTCGGCGCCCAGCGTCGTGGAGTCTCCATGGCCCGGATGGATCACGGTGTCGTCGGGGTACGGATCGAAGAGTTCTCGGCTTACGTCGTTCAGCAGGGTGTTGAAATCGGTGGCCGATGCCGTTCTGCCGACGCCACCGGGGAACAGGGAGTCCCCGGTAAAGATGTGAATCGGCCCGCTGGGGTTGGTCAATACCAGGGCGATACCTCCGGGGGTATGGCCTGCTAGGCCACGTACGCCGAGTTCGATATCGCCGGCACCGATCCGATCCCCGGACCAGACCGGCCGGCTGACCACCCCGGTCCGTGATCCGATGTCGTCGGCATCCGGACGACCGGCCCAGCAACGGGCCTCGGTGGCCGCGGCCAGCCGGGCAAGCGCCTGCACGTGGTCGGCGTGCCGGTGGGTGGTTACGATTGCGGCCAATTCGCGGCCGGCGAGCGATTCGATCAGCCGGTCCGCTTCGGCGGCGGCATCGATCAACAGCAGCGGCCCCGCCTTTGGAGCGAGCAGGTAGGCGTTATTGTCCATCGGACCAACGCTGATCTTGGTGACGGTGACCGATCCGACTCGGAACACGCTGGGGGTTTGGCGTGGGCCGGTGTGAAATCGATGGTTCATGCGGTAAACCCTAACTCCTCGGCTCTTCCGGGGCGTCCAGGGACTAAAGCGTCGGTGGGCTCTCCGGCAGGCCGAGCACCTCGGCTCGGTCGGGGGCGATCCGTCCGGTGAGCCAGCCGAGCAATACCGGCTTGATGCCGGATACCGCAGAGGCTGGTTCGTCGCCGGCGGCTTTTAGGCCCTGACCTTCGGCCCGCAGGTTCACATCCGGTAGCCGGGTGTCGGGTAGCACCAGGCTGTTCCACTGCAGCAGCCAACTGGCCACCCGTGGTTCCAGATCCTCGATCTCAAAGCCACAGTCTAGGTCTGCGGTGTGCAGGACCACCTCGTTGAGCCTAGCCAAGGGCAGCAGATCGGCGCGAAGCCGGTGCTGCGGCCGAAGCTCGACCGGGGTGTCTGGAGCCAATTCCTCTAACTGGTTGAAAGCCGTATTCAACCGGCCTGCGGTGGTGTCCAGATCGATCTGCAGGTCCAGGCCGCCTCGTTGCGAGCCGCGTTCCACGGCCCAGTCGCGTTCCTCGTCCCCGTCGTACATCAGGGTGGGACGGTCAGACAGCAGCGCCTCAATGGATCTAATCAGACCGTCGGCGTTGCGGGCGATATGGCTGGCCACATGGGCCCGGGTCCATCCGGGTAGCCGGGAGGGCTCCTGCCAGGCGCGTTCACTGAGCGTTATGGTGTAGCCCAGTAGCCGTTGGGTTGCCTCCATCTTGGCTTTTCGTACTTCGGCCCGTGGGCAGGCGATGCTGATCCTGTCCTGCTTCGCGCTATCCCAAGTCAACTCGATCTCACCCGCACCCTTCCGACCACGGCCATCGCAGGCCTGTCAGTTCAGCCTAATGGCTGGGTGGCTGGTTGCGTCGGTCGGGGCGCATACGATGTGGGACGTGAAGGATCGTCTTGTCGTGTCGGGCGCGCGGGAACACAATCTGCGCAATGTCACCATCGATCTGCCGCGTGATGCGCTGGTAGTGTTTACCGGGCTATCCGGATCCGGCAAGTCCTCCCTGGCCTTCGATACGATCTTCGCCGAGGGGCAGCGCCGCTATGTCGAATCCCTGTCGGCCTATGCCCGGCAATTCCTGGGCCAACTCGACAAACCAGCCGTCGATTTCATCGATGGGCTTTCGCCGGCGGTCGCGATCGATCAGAAGTCCACCAGCCGCAATCCGCGCTCGACGGTGGGCACGGTCACCGAGATCTATGACTATCTGCGACTGCTGTTTGCCCGGGTCGGCCATCCCCACTGCTTGGTCTGCGGCGAGCCGATCACTCGGCAGACTCCTCAGCAGATCGTCGATCAAGTAATGCTGCTGCCAGAGGGTACCCGATGCCAGATCTTGGCCCCAATGGTTCGTGGCCGCAAGGGAGAATACTCCGAGTTGTTCCGCAATCTGGCGACCCAAGGCTATGCCCGGGTGAAGGTGGACGCGACGGTGTACCAGTTGACCGATCCGCCCGTTCTGGACAAACAGCGAAAGCACGACATCGATGTCGTGGTCGATCGGGTGGCGGTCAAGAGGTCAGCCCAACAGCGCATAACCGACTCGGTCGAGACGGCACTTGGCCTTACCAATGGCCTGGTGGTGATGGATTTTATCGACTGCGATGCCGACGACCCCCAGCGCACCCGCAGCTTCAGCGAGCAGTTGGCCTGCCCGAACGGGCATGACATCGCCCTGGACGAATTAGAGCCGCGGCAGTTCTCCTTCAATGCGCCCTGGGGTGCCTGTGCGGTGTGCACGGGATTGGGCACCACCCTGGAGGTGGATCCCGACCTGGTAGTGCCCGATCGGATGAAGAGCCTGCGGGAAGGCGCCATCGCTCCGTGGGCTAGTCCCACGATGGCCGCCCATTACGGGCATGTCTTCGAGTCCATGGCGGAAGAGTTCGATTTTTCGGTCGATACCCCGTGGGATGAGTTGTCTCCCCGGGTCCGCGGCCTGATCCTGAATGGCCACGGCGATCCGGTCATCGTGCGTTACCGCAACAGGTTTGGTCGGGTGCGCAGCTATGCCCAGGACTTCGAAGGCGTGCTGTCCCATGTCCGTCGGCGGCATGCCGAGGCCGAGACCGACTCGGCACGCGAACGCTGGGGGGCCTATCTGCGGGAGATCCCCTGTGCCGCCTGCGGAGGCGCCCGACTGAAGCCAGCCAGCCTGGCCGTCACGGTGTCCGGTCTGAACATTGCCGAGGTCACGGCGCTGTCCATCGACCGGCTCGCCGAATACGTGACAACCCTCGAACTGACCGAACGGGAAACCGCTATCGCACGGCAGGTGGTCAAGGAGATCCGGGCGCGCGCCAGATTCCTGCTAGATGTCGGCCTGGACTACCTGACCCTGGCGCGCAGCGCGGGATCGCTGTCGGGGGGCGAGGCTCAGCGCATCCGGCTGGCCACCCAGATCGGCTCCGGTCTGACCGGGGTGCTGTATGTGCTCGATGAGCCATCGATCGGCTTGCATCAACGCGACAATCGACGGTTGATCCAGACCCTGGAGCGGCTACGTGATTTGGGTAACACACTGATCGTCGTCGAACATGATGAGGACACCATCCGGGCGGCCGATCATCTGGTGGATATCGGGCCCGGCGCCGGTGAGCACGGTGGGCGGGTAGTAGTCAGTGGCGATCTGGAGGCGCTGGTGGCCAACGAGGATTCGCTGACCGGGGCCTATCTCTCGGGACGCCGTGAGATCGCCCTGCCCGCGGCGCGAAGAGCGGGAAATGGCCGGTTGATTACCGTGCACGGTGCCATGGAGAACAATCTGCGTGATATCACGGTGGATTTTCCGCTGGGCAAACTCATCGCCGTAACGGGAGTGAGCGGTTCTGGAAAGTCCTCGCTGGTGAATGCGATCCTGTACAACTCGCTGGCCAAAACCATCTATGGTGCCAGGGACGTACCCGGCAGGCATCGCGGAATCACCGGTGTGGAGGCCATAAACAAGGTGGTCCATGTCGATCAGTCGCCGATCGGGCGATCCCCACGTTCTAATCCGGCTACCTACACCGGGGTATTCGACAAGATCCGCGCCCTGTTCAGCCAGACCCCGGAGGCGAAGGTGCGGGGCTACCAACCGGGTCGGTTCAGCTTCAATGTTAAGGGGGGACGCTGTGAAAACTGCCTGGGGGACGGCACGATCCGCATCGAGATGAACTTCCTGCCCGATGTGTATGTGCCTTGTGAAGTTTGTCATGGCGCACGCTATAACCGTGAAACCCTCGAGGTGCGTTACAAGGGGCGCACCATCGCGGAGGTGCTCGACATGCCGATTGAGGAGGCCGCGGAGTTTTTCTCACCCATCCAGGCGATCTCGCGTCATCTGACGACCCTGGTTGAGGTCGGCTTGGGCTATGTGCGTCTGGGGCAACCGGCTACCACTCTTTCCGGTGGTGAAGCCCAACGGGTCAAGCTGGCTGCCGAGCTGCAGCGGCGGGCAACCGGTCGTACTCTCTATGTACTGGACGAACCGACTACCGGCCTGCATTTCGAGGACATCGGCCGATTGCTCGGGGTGCTGCACCGGCTGGTGGACGCCGGCAACACCGTGGTGGTCATCGAGCACAACCTTGATGTCATCAAAACCGCCGACTGGGTCATTGACATGGGACCCGAGGGCGGACACCGGGGTGGTCGGGTGGTGGCCGTCGGTACCCCGGAGCAGGTGGCCGCCACTACGGGGAGCCACACCGGGGTGTTCCTGGCCGAACTGCTTGCCGGCCGGCCGGTGCCGCAGGCCGGCGCCTCGGCCGGGGAAGAGCCATTGATCGCGCTCGGCGACAGGCCGAAGAAGCATCGCCGGGTGGTGGCTGCCGACAGTGCGCCGGTGGCCGACCGGCGCGGGAGCGCACGGCGCCGAACCGGCAAGAACCCGGCGGCTTGAGATGGCAGATCCGGCCAGCTATCGGCCGCAGCCGAGCAGCATCCCAACCGATCCGGGAGTTTACCGGTTCATTGACGCTTACGGTCAGGTGATCTATGTCGGTAAGGCCAAGAACCTGCGGAACCGGCTGAACTCCTATTTCGTCGATCCGGCCGGGCTGCACTTCCGCACCCAGACCATGGTGCGCACTGCGGCCCGGATCGACTGGACAGTGGTGCATAACGAACTGGAAGCCCTCCAACTCGAGTACACCTGGATCAAGCAGTTCGATCCGCGGTTCAATATCAAGTATCGCGACGACAAGTCCTATCCCTGGCTCTGTGTGACCTGGTCGGAGGAGTTTCCCAGAGTGTTCGTGGGACGCGGCGCCAAACGCAAGGGTTGGCGCTATTTCGGTCCCTTTGGGCAGGCCTGGGCCGTTCGGGAATCGGTGGATTCGCTATTGCGGGTATTCCCGATGAGGTCTTGCAGCGACGGGGTGTTCCGTACTGCGATCGCCGCCGGGCGGCCCTGCCTGCTTGGGCACATCGGCAAATGCGCGGCACCCTGCGTGGGCCGGGTGGATGCGACCGCCCATCGGGAACTGGTGACCGATTTCTGTGCCTTCTGGGCTGGGCAGACACGCGGCCTGGAACGCAAGTTGACCGATCAGATGCGGGCGGCCGCCGAGCAGCAGGCCTATGAGCAGGCGGCTATTCTGCGTGATTCGTTGGCGGCGTTGCGTCAGGCCACCGAGCGCAATGCCATCGTGTTGCCCGATGGCACCGATGCCGACGTGGTCGCGTTGGCTACCGATCCGCTGGAGGTGGCGGTCCAGATCTTCCACGTTCGGGCTGGTCGCGTCCGAGGCGAACAGGGCTGGGTGGCCGACCGGGCCGACGATGCCGCCGAGGCCGAACTGATCGAGACCGTGCTGTTGCGGCTGTATGCCGAGGAGCAGGGGTTTCACGCCGATTGTGTAAGCACGATCCCCCCGGAGGTGCTGGTGCCGGTCATGCCCGCGTCCGGTGAGGTGCTGACCGGACTACTCGCCGAACAACGAGGGGCCCGGGTCAGGGTGCATGTGCCGCGGCGTGGCGCTAAAGCCGCTCTGTTGGGGACCGTCGCCCGCAATGCGGCCGAGGCGTTGACGGCGCACAAGACCAGACGTGCCGCCGATCTGAGTACCCGGGGTCGTGCCCTGGCCGAACTCCAAGAGGCGCTGGGGTTGGCTAGCGCCCCGCTGCGGATCGAGGGGTTCGACATCTCGCACCTGCAGGGCACCGAGGTGGTCGGTTCCATGGTGGTGTTCGAGGACGGGCTGGCGCGTAAATCGGAATATCGCAGGTTCGTGATCAAGAGCTTCGAGGGTTCCAATGACAGCGCAGCGATGGATGAGGTGCTACGCCGCAGATTCAACCGGCTGCTGGCCGATCGGGCCTCGATGATCGAGGATGGACTGGACGAACAAGGACCGGCATTGATGGATCCCACCAGCGGGGCACCTCGGCGGTTCGCCTACGCTCCGGCGCTGGTCGTGGTCGATGGGGGCCTACCCCAAGTGTGCGCTGCCCGGCAGGTGCTCGATGACCTTGGGCTGGCCTCGGAGATTGCCCTGATCGGGCTGGCCAAGAGGCTTGAGGAGGTCTGGCTGCCTGACCAGGATTACCCGCTGATCTTGCCGCGGGCTTCCGAAGGACTGTACTTGCTACAGCGGGTACGTGACGAATCCCATCGCTTCGCCATCACCCACCATCGGGGACGTCGCTCCAGGGCGATGGTGGAGTCGCTGCTGGATGCCGTGCCCGGGCTGGGCGAGGTGCGCCGGCGGACGCTGTTAGGTCATTTCGGCAGTCTGAAGAAGCTGCGCTCCGCTAGTCTCGACCAGATCGCGGCCCTGCCGGGATTCGGGCCGGCTACCGCCCGGGCAGTGGTGATTGCGCTTGCCGGCGAGGAGGTTCCGATGGCGGTCAATACCGCAACCGGTGAGATCGTCGGCGACTGAATCGCTCGGCCACCGGCTGGTCGAATAGACTCCCTGCCGGGAATTCCCGCGCGCCGTTGGGCCGGGCCGGGTAGGTCTGGGATGATGACTGATGTGAGCCAGCCGACAAGCACCACGTCACCGGGATGCGCCCAGCAGGCCGATTCGCCCACCGCGCCGCGGGTGGTGATCATCACCGGCATGTCGGGTGCGGGGCGGCGAACCGCCATGCATGCCATGGAGGATCTGGGCTGGTTCGTGGTTGACAATCTGCCGCCTAGTCTGCTGCCTCAACTGATCGACACCGCTCGCCGTGGCGGTCAGGTCAGGCTTGCGGTCGGTCTGGATGTCCGATCTCGGGAGATGTTCGACCAACTGCCGGTGGTGTTGGCCCAATTGGAGGCCCACCAGACCAGACCGGAGATCTGCTTCTTGGAAGCCGACGATCAAGCGATCGTGCGCCGCCAAGAGTCGTCCCGGCGGCCTCTGCCGTTGCAAGGCGGCGGTTCGATCATCCAGGCGGTGGCCAAGGAACGCCGCATGATGCGTAATCTACGTGCCGACGCCGACGTGGTGATCGATACCTCCAACCTGACCGTGCACCAGCTCACTCACCGGGTCGGGCACCTCTACGCTTCGGGGGACGAGCAGGCCACCCGTTTCCAGGTGATGAGTTTTGGATTCAAGAATGGCGTGCCGTTGGACGCCGACATGGTTTTCGACGTCCGCTTCCTGCCGAACCCGCACTGGGTGCCGAGTCTGCGTCCCCAGACCGGTCTGTCGGAGGCGGTCAGTGACTACGTGCTGGGTCAGCCCGGGGCGGCGGAGTTCTTGGACCAGCTGGAGCAGTTGATCACCATCATCCAGCCCGGCTATGAGCGGGAAGGCAAGCATCAGGCAACCGTGGCCATCGGCTGCACCGGGGGAAAGCACCGTTCCACCACGATCAGCGAGGCTTTCGCGGCCCGGTTGCGCGCTCGCGGTATTCAGGTGAGTGTCCTACACCGGGATTTGGGGCGGGAATGAGCGGGCACCGACTACCCCGGGTGACAGCGCTGGGCGGGGGGCACGGCCTTTCCGCGACCCTACAGGCGCTGCGGCAGATCACCGACGAGCTGACCGCGGTGGTGACCGTCGCCGACAACGGTGGTTCCTCGGGGCGGTTGCGCCGGGAACTTGGTGGGCTGCCGCCCGGCGATCTGCGGATGGCTTTGGCGGCGCTGTGCGGGGACGATTCGATTGGTCGTGGCTGGGCGAGAGTGCTGCAATCCCGCTTCGAGAGCGGTGGGCCATTGAATGGGCATGCCATCGGGAATCTGCTGATCGAGGGGGTCTGGCAGCAGTTTGATCCGGTCAGCGGGCTGGAACTGGTCGGGCAGCTGTTGAAGGCTCGTGGCCGGGTGCTGCCCATGTCACTGGAGCCGTTGTCGATTGAGGCCGATGTGATCGGGGCAGACCCAGACCGTCCCGATGAGTTCTGCGTGGTACGTGGCCAACATGAGGTGGCGGTGACCAGCGGCCGGGTGACCAACCTGCGGCTGTTGCCCGACCAGCCGCCGGCCTGCCCGGAGGCACTGGCCGCGGTGCAGCAGGCCGACTTCGTGGTGCTCGGGCCCGGTTCGTGGTTTACCTCGGTGCTACCGCATCTGCTGGTACCCGAGCTCGCCGCGGCCATCATCGGTGCCGCCGGCCATCGCGTGCTCACCTTGAATGTGGCCCCCGCCGATGAGACCGCTGGGGTTAGCCCCGCCCAGCATTTGGAGATAATCGCCGAGCACGCGCCCGGATTGCGTTTCGACACGATCGTCGCCGATTCGGCCTTTGCCGCCACGGACCCGCATCTGGCCGGTTTCGCCGCCAACCTGGGAGCCCGGCTGCTGATCGCCGATGTGCGCCGTCACGATGGCACCGCTCGCCATGATCCGCTCCGGTTGGCTGCGGTATTTGCCGAGCTGATGATCGGTTGACCGGCCGACAACGGTTGGGAATGTGCAATGATGCCCGCGTGGCATTGACTCAACAGGTGAAGTCGGAACTCGCGGCGGTGCGGATCATGAGACCTGCGACTCGGATTGCCGAGGTGGCCACCATGCTGCGTTTCAGCGGTGGGCTGCATCTGGCCGGGGGACGCATAGCGATCGAGGCCGAGTTCGATGCCGGTGGAGCTGCCCGCCGGTTGCGGCAGGCCATCACCGACCTGTACGGCTTCGAGTCGGAGTTGCTGGTGATCAGTTCCTCGGGTATCAAGCGCGGTACCCGCTATGTGCTGCGGATGATGCGTGATGCTCAGGCCTTGGCCCGGCAGACCGGGTTGATCGATTCTCGGGGAAGGCCGGCCCGCGGGCTGCCCGCTCAGGTGGTGGGTTCCGGTCAGAAAGAGCAGGTGGCCGTGTGGCGGGCCGCATTCCTGGCACGCGGCTCGCTGACCGAACCCGGTCGATCCATGTCGCTCGAGGTGACCAGTCCCAGTTCCGAGGCGGCGCTGGCCCTGGTGGGCGCCGCTCGGCGGCTGGATATCCCGGCAAAGGCGCGGGAAGTCCGACAGGTCGATCGCGTGGTGGTGCGCGATGGGGATGCGATCGCGGCCCTGCTGACTCGAATGGGAGCCCATGAGTCGGTTCTTCAGTGGGAAGAACGCCGGGTGCGTCGTGAGGTACGGGCCAGCGCTAACCGCCTGGCAAACTTCGATGATGCCAATCTCCGTAGGTCCGCCCGGGCGGCTGTCGCTGCCGGCGCGCGGGTATCGCGCGCCCTGGAGATCCTGGGAACTGAGGTGCCCGAGCATCTGTTGGCTGCCGGTCAACTGCGGGTGTCGCACAAGCAGGTCAGCCTGGAGGAGTTGGGTGCGCTGCACGATCCGCCGCTGACCAAGGATGCCATAGCGGGTCGGATCCGCCGGCTACTGGCATTGGCCGACAAGGCGGCTGCCGAGCGGGGCATTCCCAATACGGCGGCGGCGCTGACGCCCGAGATGCTGGCGGATCGGGACTGAATAGACCAAAGTCGTTTTGTACTGGTACCGGAACTCCCCAGGCCGGTGAGTAGCCGTTAGACTGGGCACGACCAAGAAAGTTGGTATTCGTGCCCAGGTACAGGCACCGCATCTCTGAAGGGGATCACTTTATGACCGTCAAGGTTGGCATCAATGGCTTTGGCCGCATCGGCCGCAACTTCTATCGCGCCGCGAAACAGCAGGGTGCTGATATCGAGATTGTGGCCGCCAATGACCTCACCGATAACAAGACCCTCGCCACTCTCCTGAAGTACGACTCCACCCTGGGTCGCTTCCCCGGCGAGATCACCTACGACGAAGAGTCGATCACCGCGGACGGCCACACCCTGAAGGTTCTTGCAGAGCGCGATCCTGCCGCGCTGCCTTGGGGTGAGCTCGGTGTCGACATCGTGATCGAGTCCACCGGACGGTTCACCGAGGCTGCGGCCGCCGGTGCGCACATCAAGGCGGGCGCCAAGAAGGTACTCATCTCCGCTCCCGCGAAGAATGAGGACATCACCGTGGTGATGGGAGTAAACGATGGCGATTATGACCCGGCTGCCCACAACATCATTTCGAATGCCTCCTGCACCACCAACTGCCTGGCACCGGTGGCCAAGGTGCTCAACGACACCTTCGGCATTGAGCGCGGCCTGATGACCACCGTGCATGCCTACACCGCCGATCAGAATCTGATGGATGGCCCGCACAAGGATCTGCGTCGCGCTCGGGCAGCCGCGGTAAATATCATCCCCACCAAGACCGGCGCCGCTCAGGCGGTGGCCCTGGTGCTGCCGGAACTGAAGGGCAAGTTCGATGGCTTTGCGCTGCGCGTTCCGGTGCCCACCGGATCGGTCACCGATCTCAGCTTTGTGGCTAACAAGGAAGTCAGCGTAGCGGCCGTCAACGCTGCGGTCAAGGACGCCGCCGAAGGCCCGCTGAAGGGCATCTTGTCTTACACCGAGGATCCGATCGTGGTCGCCGACATCCAGGGCGATTCGCACTCCAGTATCTTCGATGCCTCCTACACCAAGGTCATCGGGGATTTGGTCAAGATCCTGTCGTGGTACGACAACGAATGGGGTTATTCGAACCGGTTGGTCGATCTGGCCAAGCTGGTCGGCAGCAAGCTCTGATCAATAATCGGATCGGTTGTTCGGGCGGGGCGTGTCGGCTGTGGCTGACACGCCCCGCTCCGTACCGCGTCCGTCGACGAATCCAATCAGGAGGGATCCACTGTGCGCTCTGTGCACGAATGGCTGGACAGCATCCGCGGCAAGGCAGTCGTAATCCGCTGCGATTTCAATGTGCCGCTTGATGGTGATGTGATCACCGATGATGGCCGCATCAAGGCGGCCCTGCCGACTCTCACCAAGTTGCGAGTTGCCGGCGCCAAGACCATAGTGCTGGCCCATCTGGGGCGCCCCAAGGGCCAGGTCAATCCGAAGTACTCATTGTCTCCGGTTGCGAAGCGACTAGGTGAGCTGCTCGGCGCCGAGGTCAAATTGGCTACCGATGTGGTTGGCGAATCCGCCCATTCCCTGGCTGCTGGGCTAGCTGAAGGCCAGATCTGCCTGGTCGAGAATGTGCGTTATGAGCCGGCCGAGGAGTCCAAGGATGAGGCCGCGCGGGCCGAGCTGGCCGCGAAATATGCCGAGCTGGGTGAGTTGTACGTTTCTGACGGGTTCGGTGTGGTGCACCGCAAGCAGGCATCGGTCTACGACATCGCGAAGCTGTTACCGGCCGCGGCCGGCGAACTGGTCGCCAAGGAAGTCGAGGTGCTGAGCAAGCTCACTACCGAGCCCGAACGACCATTCGTGGTGGTGCTGGGCGGGGCCAAGGTAGCCGACAAGCTGGCGGTGATCGACAACCTGCTAAAGGTAGCCGACACCCTGGTGATCGGCGGTGGCATGGCCTATACCTTCCTCAAGGCAAAGGGCTATGAGGTCGGTGCCTCGATTCTGGATGACTCGAAGGTGACCGAATGCGTTGGCTATCTGAAGGCCGCTGAGGACGCCGGCAAGCAGATTCTGCTGCCGGTGGATGTCCGGGTGGCCTCCGGCATGGACTTCGAGGCCCGGAAGGTGATCGGTGAGGTGCAGGTGGTTGCCGCCGACCAGATGCCGGTCGACCGGCAGGGCTTGGATATCGGGCCGGAAACCGAGGCACTCTTCGCCGAGACCATTCGTGGCGCACGGACGGTGTTCTGGAATGGACCCATGGGGGTTGCCGAGATCCCGGCCCTGGCAAATGGTACCGCCGCGGTCGCCAGGGCAATCGCCGAGGTCGATGGGTTGACCGTGATCGGCGGCGGCGATTCGGCGGCTATCGTTCGCGACCTGGGATATGCAGACGATCGTTTCGGCTGGATCTCCACCGGCGGCGGTGCCTCATTGGAGTACCTGGAGGGTAAGCAGTTGCCCGGTCTGTCGGTGCTGGAGGCGGAAGGAGCGCAGTCATGACCCGAACCCCGATCATGGCGGGTAACTGGAAGATGAACCTAAACCATATCGACGCGGTTGGGCTCGTCCAGAAACTAGCCTGGACGCTGGCCGATGAGCGATACGATCCGGCCAAATGCGAAGCGGTGGTGATTCCACCGTTTACCGATCTGCGGACCGTGCAGACCCTCATCGATGGCGACAAGCTGCCCATCAAGCTTGGCGCCCAGGATCTGTCGCAGCACGATGATGGGGCCTATACCGGCGATATCTCGGCGGCCATGCTGGTTAAGCTCGACTGCGGCTATGTGATCGTTGGCCATTCGGAGCGGCGCGAATACCACCGGGAGACCGACGAGGTGGTCAACGCGAAGGCCATCAAGGCACTGGGCAGCGGGCTGACCCCGATCATCTGCGTCGGCGAAGGGCTGGAGGTGCGCAAACAGGGGCGCCATGTGGAGCACACGGTGGCTCAGGTGCGGGCGGCATTGGCCGATGTTTCGGGCGCCGATGCGGCCGGTCTGGTCATCGCCTATGAACCCATCTGGGCGATCGGCACCGGTGAGGTGGCCACCCCTGAGGATGCCCAGGAAGTCTGCGGGGCTATTCGGCTGGCCATCCGCGAGCTCTACGGCGATTCGGTTGCCGATGCCATCCGGGTTCAGTACGGCGGCTCGGTTAAGGCCGGCAATGTCGGAGCAATCATGGCCCAGCCAGATGTCGATGGCTGCCTGGTCGGTGGCGCCAGCCTAAAGGCCGAGGAGTTCGCCGCCATCGTGCGCTTCTACGATCTGCTCGGGTCTGCCTGATCGGCAGAGATCCTCAGGGACGCCTCGGGCCACCCGGTCCGGGGCGTTCGCCTTTGCCGGCGCCGTCGGTTTCGGTGCGTTCGGGCTGGTGAGTTATGATGCTCCGCGTGACCTTCGTACCGCTGATCGCCTGGCCGATCATGACCCTGTCGATCATCTTGGTCGTCCTCAGTGTGATTTTGACCTTGTTCATCCTGCTGCACAAGGGTCGTGGCGGTGGCCTGTCCGATTTGTTCGGTGGCGGCATGACCACCGGCATGAGCGGTACTTCGGTGGCTGAGCGCAATCTGGACCGGCTGACCATCATCGTGGGTTTGCTATGGGTGTTGTGCATCATCGGTCTGCTGCTGCTCTACAGCATCTACGGCCCCGACCTGTGAGCATTCGACAGATTTCAATTATCCCTGGTTGAGGAGTAGAAGTGGTTGGTGGCAACGCCATTAGGGGTAGCCGAGTGGGCGCAGGGCCAATGGGTGAGGCCGAGCGGGGCGATTCGGCGCCACGAATCAGGATCAGCTATTACTGCGTCAACGGCCATGAAACGCGCCCGGCCTTCGCGGTGGACGCCGAGATTCCCGAGGAATGGGAATGCACTCGTTGTGGCATGCCGGCCAGCACCGACCAGTTGAATCCGCCGGCCCCGCGGCGCAATATCCCCTACAAGACCCATCTGGCCTATGTGAAGGAGCGGCGCAGCGACGCCGAGGCGGTCGCGATCCTGAGCGAGGCGCTGGAGCTGTTGCGGGCCCGGCGCTCCAGCGGCGAAGTCATCTACTGAAACCGCAATCGGCTCGACCGCCGGCCGCAAACCCGCGATGTCCTGCCGACGATCTGCAGGTGGGTCACAAGCCGCAGCGGTGATACCGCAGCCGGCGGCTTGCCGCAGCGTCTAGAAACCAGTAGGTGGCCTCTGCCCCGTGTACCAGGCCGGCAGGCAACACCGGATCGTGCTGCACCGCCCGGGCCACAACGTCTGCTTTCGCGGTGCCGGTGGCCAGCAGCCAGACCTCACTGGACCGGTTGATCGTATTCAGGGTCAGGGTCACTCGTTCCAGGGGTGGGACCGGCGCGTCGGTCACGCCGATCGCCAGCAGGCTGGTTTCATGCTGAACTGTCAAGCTGTGATGGTCCGGGTAGATGGCCGCGACATGCCCGTCGCGGCCCAACCCCAACAAGCAGATGTCGAATATGGTGTCACCGATCTCGGTCGCGTAGATGTAGGCGGCCTCATCCGGATCCCGGGTGCCGGTGGTGCTGGGCATGGGGTGTACATTGGAAGACACCAGCGAGAGCTTGCGGGCCAGCAACGACAACGCCAGCGTGGAGTTGCGATGCGGATCGGTGGTCGGCACATAGCGTTCGCTCGACCACCACAGCGTCAGCCGGTTAGGATCCAGGCTGGGCGTCTGGGCGAGCATGCCGAAGGCGGCATACATCGAGGATGCCGTATTGCCACTGGTGAGAGCCAGATTGACGCAATCGCGAGTGGCTTGCAGATCAATGATCCGTTGAACCAGCCGTCCGGCCATGCTGGTGGCCAGCTCGTCCGGGGAGCGATAGCGGAAGATACGTTGCAGGCTCACACTTCACCTCGCGTCCATGGCTGCGATGTACTCCATCAGCGCATCGTAGGCCGCATCCCCGGTCAGCCGGGTGAGCTCCTCGTTGAGCAACTGTTGGGTGCTGCGACGGGCCAACGCCACGGGACGATCCGGCTGGCCCGGCAGCGATAGCACCGCCTCGGTCGCCGAGATCCGGCGTATCGTCGCCGGGCCGGCATCGGTCAGCAACTGCACCGCATGCAGTCCCGGGTAGTTGGACATCGGATCGAGCCGATCCACGCTGATGCCTAGCCGCGATTCCAACCAGGCTCTCAGCAATTCCGCCGGGGACGACTGGATTGGGGCAGCCAGGTGGGCGGCGCGTACCGGAACTCGGATCTGGTCGAGTGCGGCCACCAGCAGGGCCCGCCAACGGGTCAATCTGGTCCAGGCCAGATCGGTGATTCCGGTCGTATGGCGGGGTGCCAACTGGTGAACCTTGGCGATCGGATCCGTAGCTTTAGCGGTATCGATGATGAACCGGCTGGTCAGGTTTCTCATCGGGCAGCCGATCAGATTCTCGGGTGGTTTGCTGGGCCACCAGCAAGCCACCGGCAGCTCGGGTAGCAGCAGGGGTAGCAGGACCGAGTCGGCGTGCTCGGTCACCGCGCCGGACAATTCCAGCGTGATCACCTCGGTGGTGGAATTGGCGGTGTGCACCGTCGCGCTTAGCCCCGAGCCGTTGTGCCGGCCATGAATCGCCACCAGGATGCGCGATGGGTGGATCTGCCCGGCTTCACGAGCCTCGGCAAGGGCCTCGGCGTGTGCCTCGGCCGGGGTATTGATGACCAGAGTGAGCACCTGACCGGAGGCCGCCTTGCCTTCCTTGCGCAGCGCGAAGAGGGTCTCGTTGATCTGCCGGGCGTCGGCGTCTGCAATCCGGATTGCCATGTTCGCTCCTCAGGGCCGCCGCCAGCAGAAACCGTCGCGGGCCAGCATTTCATGGGCGCACCGCGGCCCCCAGGTGCCGGCGGGGTACTGTTCGGGACGTCCGGTGCCGGCCCAGTGCGCCAGCACCGGGTCAAGGATCTGCCAGCTCAATTCGACCTCGCGTTGCTGGGGGAATAGCGGTGGATCGCCCAGCAGGACGTCCAGAATCAGCCGCTCATAGGCCTCCGGGCTGGTTTCGGTGAATGATCCGGTATACGAGAAGTCCATGTTGACCTGCCGGATCTCCGTCAGGCTACCCGGCACCTTGGCGCCGAAGTTCATCTCGATACCCTCATTCGGTTGGATGCGCAGCACCAGCGTATTCACGCCGAGGGCCTCGATATCCGGCTGTTTGAACGGCATGTGCGGAGTCCTCCGGAAGCTTAATGCGATCTCGGTTACCCGGCGCGGCGCCCGCTTAATGGTTCGCAGATAGAAGGGGACCCCTGCCCAGCGCCGCGAATCGATATCGACCCGGATCGCGGCAAAGGTCTCGGTTCTGGATTCGGGATCCATGCCGTCTTCTGCCAGGAAGCCCTTGACTAGCCGGCCACCTTGCCAGCCGCCGGCGTACTGCCCATTGGCCGAGTGGCTGGCGAGTCCGGCGGGCACCAGGGCGGCCTCCAGAACCTTCTCCTTCTCGCGGCGCAGATCGCGAGGGTCAAAGGTGTTGGGTTCTTCCATGGCGGTCAGCGCCATCAGTTGGAATAGGTGATTCTGGATCACATCGCGGGCGGCGCCCACCCCGTCGTAGTACCCCGCGCGGCCACCAACCCCGATGTCCTCGGCCATGGTGATCTGCACGTCCGACACGAAGTTCCGGTTCCACAAGGGCTCGTACATCATATTCGCGAATCGGAAGGCCAATAGGTTCTGGACGGTCTCCTTGCCCAGGTAATGGTCGATGCGAAAGACCGATTCCGCGGGGAAGGCCGTCGATACGACGGCATTCAGTTCGCGGGCGCTGGTTAGATCATGGCCGAATGGCTTCTCGATGATGGCACGTTTCCAACCGTGGCGTTGATCGGTCAGGCCGTGATCGTGCAATTGCCCGACGACAGCTTCGAAAAATTTCGGCGGAATCGACAGGTAGAAGGCGTGGTTGCCGCCCGTACCGTGGTCCCGGTCGAAGCGCTCCAAGGCTTGGCGAAGCCGTTCGAAGGCATCGGGTTCGTCGAAATTGCCCGGAACGAAATCCATGCCGTTCACCAGTTGCCGCCAGACCTCCGCTCGGAAAGGAGTGCGCGCGTTTGATCGGACATGCCGTTCGATCTCGGTGGTGAACTGCTGAGTGGTCCAATCCCGTCGTGCGAATCCCACCAGTCCGAATCCCGGCGGCAGGGCACCGTGATTCGCCAGATCGTAGATAGCCGGCAACAGTTTCTTGCGGCTTAGATCCCCGGTGACGCCGAACAGCACCAGGACGCTGGGGCCGGCGAGTCGGGGGAGCCGGCGGTCGGCGGGATCGCGCAGCGGATTGGCCCACTCGTTGCCATTCACCTTGATATCCACTCTCAGACCTTGCCCAGGGCTGCGGTGATGCTGGTGACCAGCTTGTGCCAGGAGACGACGAACTTGTCGACGCCTTCGGATTCGAGCTTCGCAAGCACCGCATCCACCTCGATTCCCAGTGCGCGCAATTCCGACATGGTCCGCGCGGCCTCGGCATATGTACCGGTGATGGTGTCCGCCCTGACCAGGCCATGATCGGCGAAGGCGGCCAGTGTCCTGGCCGGCATGGTGTTCACGCACGGTCGGGCGACCAACTCGCTGACGTACATCGTGTCTTCATAACCGGGGTTTTTCACCCCGGTCGAGGCCCACAGCGGTCGCTGCAGGTTGGCTCCCTTGGCGGCCAGGGTTTGGAAGCGCTCGGAGCCGAACACCTCCGAATATGCCTGGAAGGCCAGCCGTGCATTGGCCAGGCCGGCGCGGCCGCGAAGCGCAAGCGCCTCATCGGTATTCAGTTTCTCGAGTAGGCTATCGATCTCGGTGTCCACGCGGCTGATGAAGAATGACGCCACCGAGTGGATTCGCGACAGATCGATGCCGGCCGCGTCTGCCGCTTCCAGGCCGGTCAGGTAGGCATCCATTACCGCCCGATAGCGTTGGATCGAGAAGATCAGCGTCGCATTGACGCTGATGCCGGCTGCTACGGTGGCCGCAATGGCGGGTAGCCCCGGCAGGGTGGCGGGAATCTTGATCAGGACGTTGGGCTGGTCAACCCGTTCGTACAGTGCGCGAGCCTGGTCGATAGTGGCCTGGGTCTGCATAGCCAGATTGGGGGATACCTCAATCGAGACCCGGCCGTCGTAGCCATCGGATTCGGCGTAGACCGGGGCGAATACCCGGCAGGCCTCGGCAACATCGCTACTCATTAGCTCGGCGATCGCCACTTCGGCATCGGCCCCGGCCGCTTGCAGAGCGGCCAACTCGGCACCGTACCGATCGAGGTTCTGGAAGGCCGCCGCGAAGATCGTGGGGTTGGTGGTTACTCCCGTGACCGACTGCTCTGCGATGAGCCGTGCCAGTTCGCCGCTGCGAATCTGTGCGCGAGACAGGTCATCCAGCCAGATCGACACACCCGCATCGTGGAGCGCGGCCAGGTTGGGATTCATTATCCTCCTCACAGACGACAGGGCCGATACAAAAACTCTAGCCAACCCGCCCACCTCGGGTCGACCTCTCGTACGGTTATCTGACGGTTGCCCGGTCGTCGGCCAGCAACATCCCCAACCGCGGCCGGCGGGCGGGATCGGGTGGCGCCCAGTGACTCTGCGGGCCGGTATCCGGGTGTGCCCGCGTCATGGCGAGAGCCGTCTGGTCGCTGCCGGTTGCGGCGCCGCAACCGGCAGCGACCATGGCCTTGCCGCGACACGGCCCGACGGGCCGCGTGGCTACTTCACCGCGCCCGAGGTGAGCCCAGAGGTGAGGAAACGCTGCAGCCAGAAGAAGACCACCAGGGGAGGCAGACAGGCCAATACCGTGCCTGCGGCAAAGATCGGCCAGTTGGTGTTGGTCTCTTCGGAGATGTACTGGTACAGCCCGAGAGCCAGGGTTTGCTGGTTGGGATCGGTGCCCACCACCACCGAGGCGATGGCGTACTCGTTGAAGGTATTGATGAAACTGAGGAGTCCCACCACGGCCAGTGTCGGTACTACCAGCGGCAACAGGATGGTGAAAAAGGTCCGGGCATGCCCGGCACCATCGACTCTGGCGGCCTCGTCCAGGGATTTCGGCACCGAGTTGAAGAAGCCGTACATCAGATAGGTATTCGCTCCCAGCGCTCCGCCCAGGTAGACGCACATCAACGCGGTCAGGGAACCAAGACCCAACGCGGGGAGTACCGCGCCGAACTCGGTTAGCAGCAGGAAGATGGCCACCAGGTTCAGCAACTGCGGGAACATCTGGATCAGCATCAGGCCGAGCAGCGCGGGCCGGCGCCCGGCGAAACGAAAACGACTGAAGGCGTAGGCGGCCAGCGCGGAGAACAACACCGTGAGCAGAGCGGTGACGATGGCCAGGCCGATGGTGTTCAGATACCAACGGCCGTATGGCCGGTTGGATTGGTGGAATAGCTGCTGGTAGTTGACCAGTGAGAACTTGCGGAACAGGCCGGTGATTGCAGACATGGTGCCGGCCGGGTCCAGCGATGCCGAGATCACGTACAGGATCGGGAAGATTGCCCAGGCGGCGGCCACGATACCCACCAGATGCCGCCAACCACGCCGGCGTAGCCAGGCGCCGGCTGACATCTGGTTGATGGGTACCGTCAGAAGCTCGCCGTCATGGGCGGCGACGGTTTCGAGTGACTTGGTGGCCATGTCAGTTGATGTCCTCCAAAGCTCTGGTCTGGCGGAAACCCAGCCAGGAGATGAAGCCGACGATGATGAAGATCAGGAAGGCGAAGGCGCTGCCCAGGCCGTAGAGCCGATCGGCATCGCCGAAAGCCACCTTGTAGACCATCGAGATCAGAATGTCGGATGACCCGACATCCAGTTCGGTGTCAGCGAACCGGGGCCCGCCTTTGGTCAGCATGTAGATCAGGGTAAAATTGTTGAAGTTGAAGGCGAATGAGGTGATCAATAGCGGCGCCAGGGAAACCATCAGCAGCGGCAGTTTCAGATGCCAGAAGGTCTGCCACGCCGAGGCGCCATCGATCTGCCCAGCCTCCATGACGTCGTCCGGAATGGACTGCAGCGCCCCGGTACAGACCAGGAACTGATAGGGGAAACCCAGCCAGAGGTTGACGATGAGCAGCGACATCTTGGCCAGCGTCGGATCGGTCAGCCAGGCGATATCCACCCCGCCGAGCAAGACCTTGTTGATGAAGCCGAAATCGCGATTCAACATACCGCTCCAGACCATGGTCATCATGGCCGATGGGAAGGCATAGGGCAGGATCATCAGCACCCGGTAGAATCGCTGGCCACGCAACTTCACGTTGAACACCATGGCCAGGGCCAGCCCAAGCGCGAAGGTGCTCAGTACCGATAGCACCGCGAAGGCGAAGGTCCAGGCCAACACCCGCAGGAAGGGTGCCCGGATATCGGGGTGGGTGATGGCGCTGCTGTAGTTGGCCATGCCCACCTGGATCTTCCAGCCGGGCAGCAGCACCTGCCCGGAGTCGCTGACGAAGGTGCCTTCGCCATTGTCCCGGTAGCTGACTCCATCGGCATCGGTGAAGGTGTCGGTGACTGGGTCATAGATCATTGTGGAGTTGTAGGCATAGGCCACCGACCCCGTGGTGGTACGGATATAGCCGTCCGCGGAGTCTTCGGAGATCGGCACCTGTAGGGCGGCTACCTCGGCTTGGCGTTGGCTGAGATCGTTGAACTGTAGGATATTGAAGCCGCGGGCGCCCGCCGGCCGTCCGCGGGAATCGAGTTGGGCGTCCTTGACCGGTTCAAGAGGATCCTGGTTGCTGCCGGCGAATACTTCGCCATGGCGCGTTGGGTCCGCGACCAGCAGCCATAGCTCGCCATTGCGCTCGGCAACCGCAGCCGGGTATTCGGGCGAGTCGGGGACGCGAACCTGGTTGTTCTTCTGGATAGCCATGATCGCGTCGCGCTTGGAACCATTGTGGCCATCGCCATAGTTGGTGAACGACGCGTAGATGGTGAATAGCATCACGCTGACCGAGAACACTAGCATGAACCCCACTCCGGGTGCCAGGTACTTGGCCGGCAGTAGACGATTTGGCGGCAGATAGATGAAGTTGATGGCCGCGGTAATTACCACGATTCCTGCCAACAGCCACCAGGCTTCCTTGGCGGCGGTGGTCATGGCTGCAAGGATCATTACGGCGTCGAATAGGCCGAGCAGCACGACCTTGGTCATGGTGGCGGGCAGCGATGAGGAGAAGGCGGCCTGGGCCCGGGTGATCTGGGCTTCCCGTTCACTGGTCATGGGTGTCCTGGGTTGTGATCGGTTGACTGTGGTTGTGAGGCACCGAACGGTTGGTCTGAAGTTACTCTTTGTCGTCTTGGACGGCAACGAGGGCGTGGATTCGGCAATGCGTACCGGCGGGCCCCGGTTGGGGCCCGCCGGAGTTCGGTAGAGGCTGGGCCGGAACTCGCTCAGCCGAGTTCGGCCTGCAGCTTCGACACCATCGCATCCCATTCGCCGGCCGGGTCGGTGGTCCGCTGGTCGACGATTGCGGATTCGGCGTTGCCCCAATCGGTCCATACCCCGGCCATCTGCGGCAGATTGGGCATCGGCACGCCTTTGGCGCCTACCGCATTGAAGGAGGCCACATCGGGATCCGAGGTAGCCGCCTCGGCGGCAGCCTTGTGGGCCGGCGACCGGTTGCCTTCCTTGTAGAGTTCGCTCTGGACGTCCTCGGCACTCAGATACTCGGTCAGGAACTTCTGTACCGCGAGTTCATTGTGGCTGTAGGCGCTCATCACGAAGATCTGCACTCCGACAAATGGCGCCGCCGGTTGCGGGCCGGCCGCGGGCAGCGGGTCGATAGCGTAGTGCAGGCCGGATTGCTTGATCTTGTCCAGGTTCCAGGCCCCGGTCACAATGAACGGGCTGTTGCCGGCCACGAACTCCTGGATGGCGATGTCATTGGTGATCGACAGCTTCAGGATGCCGGCCTTGGCCTGGGCATCCAGCCAGGTGGCGTAGGCCTTGCCGTTCTCCCCGCCCATGCCGATCCGCTTGGCGTCGTAGGTGCCATCGGTGTTCATGGCGAACACCGGCGCTCCGAAAGACTGCTGGAATGGATACAGATTGTAGGTGCTGGCCTTGGTGGGATCATCGCCGCCCACCAGAATCGGGAAGGGCTTGCCGGAGGATTGACCGGCAGCCACGGCCTCGTCCCAGGTGGCAGGGGCGTTGGCGGCCAGATCGGTGTTGCGGATCAGGGCCACATTCTCCACCGCGTAGGGCAGCCCATAGGTCTGGCCCTCATAGGTGATGGCCCGCAGCGCGATATCCAGGAACTCGCTGGCAGCATCGCCCAGTTCGATCGGGGCGATGACTCCGTTCTGCACCATGGTGCCGATTTTGTCGTGGGCGGCGATTACCGCATCGGGGCCCTGACCGCTGGGAGCCTGGGTGATGAAGTCATCGACGATCTTGGAGTTGTCCTTAATGACCAGTTCGACCGCCACACCGGTATCCGCGGTGAATCGCTCGGCTACCGGCTTGATGACCGGCTCCCGGTTGGCATCCACCCACATGGTGATCTTGCCGGCCGAGGCAGCCGGGGAACCGCCTCCGGATGGTGATCCCGAGGGCGATCCGCTGCCACCGCTGCTGCAGGCGCTGAGAGCGAGGGCGCCGGCCAGGGCCAGCCCGGCACCCATGGTGAGGAGTTTCCTCATCTTCGAGCCTTTCTATCGTGGAGGCGGACGCGGGGGCGTCGCCTGCGCTGATTCGGTAATTCAATCGCTATCGGGGGTCGGTTTTGAGTAGCCGCCGTAGTTTGAGACCAAATCGAAACCTCAGCTGCACTGAACTCGCGAGACGCTAGGATGTAACCGGGAGTTTGAAATCCGCCGAGTCTTTCGACAACATGGATGTTGTGAAATTGTCTGGTGGTCCCGAGCAGCCGCAAGCGGCTGGCGGCTCCAGCACCGATACGACCCGAACCCGGATCCTTGCCCTGCTGCTCGCCAGCGGTGGGCTCAGTGCCCCAGAACTTGCCGAGCGCCTCGGCCTGACGGCCACCGGGGTCCGGCGGCATCTGGGCAACCTGGCGGTGGCCGGCCTGATTGAGTCTCGTCGGCAGACCGGCCCGCGCGGCCGTGGCCGGCCCGCGCAGATCTACTATCTCACCCCATTGGGACGTCAGGGTTTTGGCGAGCAGTATCACGATCTGGCGCTTTCCGCGCTGGCTGAACTGGTGGCGGCGGCCGGCCCGGAGGCTCTGGCCAGGCTGGCCGAGAAGCGGCTGAGCGTGGTCGAAGAGGACTATCGGCTGCGTCGGGCAGCCAATCCCACGGGTGACCCGGTGGCGCAGCTTGCCGAGGCGCTGAGCGCGGCGGGGTATTTCGCCTCCGGTCACACCGATGGCGAGCTTTGCCTGCATCATTGCCCCGTGGCTCACGTCGCCGCCCACTTCCCGGAGCTCTGCGAGGCCGAGGCTGCGATCTTCGCCCGGCTGTTGGGTACCGAGGTATCCCAATCGGCCTCCATCGCCCTGGGCGATGCTATATGCCGTGCCCAGCTGGGGAATAGCCCGGCCACCAGTGCACATACCGCTATCCAATTGCCAGATCCCGTACCCCACAGCGCAGATCGAAAGGTGAGCGCATGAGCACTCAGGTTGACAATCAACCAACCCAGGCCGAGCAGATCGAGGCCCTGTCGCATTATCGCTACGGCTGGAAGGATTCCGATGCGGCCGGTGCTAGCGCGCGGCGGGGTTTATCCGAGGATGTGGTACGGGACATCTCGCGGATCAAGCAGGAACCGGACTGGATGCTGGCCCGGCGATTGAAGGCGTTGCAGCTGTTCGGCCGCAAGCCGATGCCTGCCTGGGGCGCCGATCTGTCCGATATCGACTTCGATGTCATTAAGTACTATGTTCGCCCCACCGAACGACAGGCCAACACCTGGGAGGAATTGCCGGCCGATATCAAAAGGACTTACGACCGGTTGGGCATCCCCGAGGCCGAGAAGGCACGTCTGGTTGCCGGCGTGGCCGCCCAATACGAGTCCGAGGTGGTCTATCACAAGATCAACGAGGAGTTGCGGCGCCAGGGGGTGATTTTTCTAGACACCGACAGTGGCCTGAAAGAATACCCGGACATCTTCGCCGAGTGTTTTGGCAGTGTCATCGCTGCTGGCGACAACAAGTTCGCTGCGTTGAATACCGCGGTCTGGTCGGGAGGCTCGTTTATCTACGTGCCCAAGGGCGTTCATGTGACGATTCCCTTGCAGGCCTATTTCCGGATCAACACCGAGAACATGGGGCAGTTCGAACGTACCCTTATCATCGCCGACGAGGACTCCTATGTGCACTATGTGGAGGGCTGTACCGCACCGATCTACCAATCGGATTCGTTACACGCCGCGGTGGTGGAGATCATCGTTCGCAGGAACGCGCGGGTGCGGTATACGACGATCCAGAACTGGTCAAACAATGTATACAACCTGGTCACCAAGCGTGCCACCGTCGCCGAGGGCGGGACGATGGAATGGGTCGACGGCAATATCGGTTCCAAGGCGAGCATGAAATACCCGGCGGTGTGGCTGATGGGTCCACATGCGAAGGGGGAGACCTTGTCGATCGCCTTCGCCGGGGAAGGCCAGCATCAAGACACCGGATCCAAGATGGTCCATGCCGCGCCGCAGACCTCCTCATCGATCGTGTCTAAGTCGGTATCCCGGGGCGGTGGCCGGTCGTCCTATCGTGGCTTGGTCGAGGTACAGCCGGGAGCCAGGCATTCGGCGTCCAGCGTGAAATGCGATGCCCTGCTGGTGGACGACATCTCCCGCACCGATACCTACCCCTATGTCGATGTGCGCGAGGAGGACGTTTCGATGGCCCACGAGGCCACCGTGTCGAAGATCTCCGAGGACCAGCTGTTCTATCTGATGCAGCGCGGCCTAAACGAGGACGAGGCGGCCGCCATGGTGGTGCGCGGCTTCGTCGAACCCATTGCCCGCGAGCTGCCGATGGAATATGCCCTGGAACTGAATCGTCTGATCGAGTTGCAGATGGAAGGCGCGGTCGGTTGATCGCGGATAAACGGTCACAGTCACTAGCGGAAGGGTTGGGAAGTTGACCACCAGCACGAGCGCGGCCCCGGCCACGAGCGGCACCACATTCACCTCGCATCTGCATCCATTGCCATCTTGGCGGCTCGCGGATCATCCGGTGCCGACCGGCCGGGAGGAAAACTGGCGTTTCACCCCGGTGAAACGCTTTGCCCCGCTCTTCGACACCGCTGTCGCCGGCCGGCTGGTGCGGCGGACCAACTACCCGAAACAGGTGACCGAACGGCTACTCGATACCGAAGCGGCCAGGCAGTTCTCCTTCGACGCGCCGGTCGATCTGGTGGCCGGTGCCGCGGTGGCCGGAGCCGCCGATGGGGCGGTGCTGGTCGAGGTGGCCGCAGGCGCGGTGCTGGACGAACCGGTCACCATCGAGCTGAGCGGCGACGGGCAGACGGCGCATGGTCACCTGCTGATCGATATCGGTGCCCAAGCGGTGGCCACGATCGTGCTGCGGCACACCGGAGTGGCGAAATACGCCACCAAGCTCGAAATTCATGCCGGGGACGATTCCCAGGTGGATATCGTCCAGGTTCAGGATTGGGCGGCCGGCGCGGTGCATGGCGGCCAGTTTTCGGTATTGGTCGGCCAGGATGCGCGAGTGCGTACCGTTCAGGCCTCGATCGGCGCGGGAGATGTACGAATGGTCGAGCGTGCCGAGTACACCGGGCCCGGTGGCGAACTGACCCAGCTGGGCATCTATTTCACCCGGGCCGGCCAGCATGTGGAACACCGGTTGCAGATCGATCACAATCACCCGCACACCGTCAGCCAGGTCGACTATCGCGGAGCCTTGCAGGGAACTGGGGCCCATTCGGTGTGGATCGGCGATGTCCTGATCCGCAAGACGGCGCTCGACATCGATACCTACGAGACCAATAAAAACCTGATGCTGACCGAGGGCTGCCAAGCCGATTCGGTGCCCAACCTGGAAATCGAGACCGGACGGATCAGAGGGGCGGGGCATTCCGCCTCCACGGGACGATTCGACGACCAGCAGCTGTTCTATCTGTGTAGCCGGGGGATCCCCGAGGAGCAGGCGCGCCGGCTTATAGTCGAGGGCTTCTTCCTGGATATCATCGGCCGGATCGGGGTGCCGGCCATCGAGCAGCGGCTAACGGAGGCCCTAAATGCCCAGCTTGCCGGCCTGGCCGGTCTGTCCGATCGGGCGCTGCTGGCCGGTACCGAGGAGGAGGCATGAACCTGGTCGCAGTGGCCCAAGTGGCGGAGTTGGGCGCGGTACCACTGGCCATCGAGTTGCGAGAGGCAGACCTGGAACTGGCCCTGGTGCGGATCGGCGAGGAGATCTTCGCCATCCGGGACGAGTGCAGCCACGGCCGGGTACGACTCAGCGAGGGTGACGTGGACGCCGGAAACTGCGCCATCGAATGCTATCGGCACGGTTCGGCCTTCGACCTGCGTACCGGAGTTGCGCTGAACCCGCCGGCCAGTCTTCCGGTGCCCGTATACCCCTGCCTCATCGAGGGCGACCAGATCCTCGTCGACATCGATCACCCGACTATCAACCAGGAGCACTGAAGCACATGGCAGACCTTGTCATCACCGACCTGCAGGTCGATGTCGAGACCGAATCCGGCCCCAAGCAGATCCTCAAAGGGGTGAATCTGACAGTCAAAACCGGTGAGATACACGCCATCATGGGGCCAAACGGTTCGGGCAAGTCGACCCTCGCCTATGCCATCGCGGGTCATCCGAAGTATGTCATTACGGGCGGCTCGGCCCGTCTAGATGGGGTCGAATTGAGCGAGTTGGCCGTGGACGAGCGGGCCCGGGCCGGATTGTTCCTGGCCATGCAGTATCCGGTCGAGGTGCCGGGGGTGTCGATGAGCAACTTCCTGCGCACCGCCACTACCGCGCTGACCGGCACCGCACCCAAGGTGCGGACTTGGCCGAAGGTGGTGGCGGCCGCGCTGGGACGCCTCGACATGGACCCCGATTTCGCCCGGCGCTCGATCAACGAGGGGTTCTCCGGTGGCGAGAAGAAGCGCGGCGAGATCGTCCAGCTCGACGTCTTGAACCCGAAGTTCGCGGTGTTGGACGAGATCGACTCCGGCCTGGATATAGATGCGGTGCGCATCGTCGCCGAGGGCATCAACCGGTACGCCGGCCAAGACGATCGTGGGGTATTGCTGATCACCCACTACACCCGGATCCTACGCTATATCGAGCCTAGTCATGTGCATGTGTTCGTAGACGGCCAGGTGGCTGCCTCCGGTGGGCGGGAACTGGCCGATGAGCTGGAGATGACCGGTTATGACAGGTATCTGAGGGCCGGCCGGGGGTGAGCGTCGACCTAGCGGCCCGGCGCGCCGACTTCCCGATTCTGGCCCGGGAGGCGAATGGCTGGCCACTGACCTATCTGGATTCTGCGAACACCACGCAGAAACCACGCCAGGTGGTGGCGGCGATCGCCGCCCATTACCTGGAGCACAACGCCAACGTGGCCCGCGCCATGCACCAGCTTGGCGCGGAGGCCACCGCAGCCTATGAGGACGCGCGCGGCACGGTGGCCGCCTTCATCCGGGCCGGGCGTCCCGACGAGGTGGTGTTCACCAAGAATGCCTCCGAGGCGCTGAACCTGGCTGCCAATACCCTGGCCAGCCGGTTGGGACCCGGCGACGAGGTGGTCGTCTCGGTGCTGGAACATCATTCGAATCTGGTGCCCTGGCAGATGGTCTGCCAGCGGACTGGAGCCCGGCTGCGCTGGTTCGATATCACCGAGGAAGGCCGGCTCGACCTGGCCGCGGCCGAACGAGCCGGGTTGATCAATGAGCACACCCGGGTGGTTTCGGTCGCCTGGGTGAGCAACGTGTTGGGTACCGTTCTGCCGATTCGCCGGATAGCCGATTGGGCCCATAGCCAGGGCGCGATCATGGTCGTGGACGGCTCCCAAGGCGTGCCGCAGCGTCCCACCGATGTCTGCGAGTTGGGGGCCGATCTGCTTGCCTTCACCGGGCACAAGCTCTGTGGCCCAACCGGTATCGGCGTGTTGTGGGGACGCTATGAACTGCTCAGCGACTTGCCGCCCTTCCTGGGCGGCGGGGAGATGATCGAGGTGGTGCGCATGGAGCGCGCGACCTACGCGCCACCACCTCATCGGTTTGAGGCCGGCACGCCACCGATCGCCCAGGCCGCCGGGCTCGCGGCCGCCGTGGACTATCTGTCCGGTATCGGCATGGCCGAGATCGCCGCCCACGAAACCGAGATCACCGCCCGGATCCTGACTGGCCTTGGCAGCCTGGCGGGTGTGCACATCATGGGGCCGACCGATGTCGTGGACCGCGGTGGAGCGGTGTCGTTCACCGTGGACGGGGTGCACCCCCATGACCTCATGCAGTTGCTGGATTCGCATGGTGTGGCTGTGCGCGGTGGGCATCACTGCGCGGCACCTTTGCATCGGCGGCTTGGTATTCAAAGTTCTACTCGGGCGTCCGGATATCTGTACACCACCATCGAAGAAGCCGATCGCTTCGTCGAGCAGGTCGCCTGGGCGTATGGCTTCTTCAATAGGCGAATGGCGGGTCGGGCATGAGTGTGGAGGCCATGTACCAGGACATCATCCTGGACCATTACCGCGAGAAGCACCATGCGGGGCTGCGGGAGCCTTTCGGGGCCGAGGTGCACCATGTCAATCCCAGCTGCGGGGACGAGGTGACCTTGCGCATTCAGCTGGATGGCGACCGAATAGCCGACATCTCCTATGCCGCCGAGGGATGCTCGATCTCGCAGGCATCGCTGTCGGTAATGTGCGATCTGTTGATCGGCCGCCCGATCGATGACTCATTGGCCCTGTACGGCGATTTCCGGCAACTCATGGAGGGCCAGGGGCAGATCGAGCCGGACGAAGATCGGCTGGCGGACGGCATTGCCTTTGCTGGCGTCGCCCAGTTTCCGGCGCGGGTGAAGTGCGCCATGCTCGGCTGGTCGGCGCTGTGCGATGCCCTCGCCCGGGCCACCGATCGATCCCTCGAACCAGAGGACGACAAGGAGCAGCAATGAGTGATTCGGTTCGCCCATCCGATCTGGTGCGCGATGAGCTACCCGCCGGTCAGCCAGGCACCACTTGGGCGGAGGCCAGCCCGGAGCAACGCCGTGCGGTGATCATGGAAGCCATGAAGGAGGTCGTAGATCCCGAATTGATGATCAACGTGGTCGATCTGGGGCTGGTCTATGACGTCCGTATCGACGATGAACTGAATGTGACGATCGACATGACCCTAACCAGCCCCGCCTGCCCATTGACCGACCAGATCGAATGGGAGGCCCAAGCGGTGCTCGGCCAGTTGGCCAACAGCGTGACGATCAACTGGGTATGGCTGCCGCCGTGGACGATGGAGATGATCACCGAGGACGGCCGGGAACAGTTGCAGGCCATCGGATTCATGCTCTGATAAGACGGCTGGGGATCAGTTGGCTGGCCCCCAACTCCGTTCAGGAACAGGCATCCTTGTCGCCTCGGGCCTTGATAGCCAGTTGGATCTCGGCCTTGGTAGCCACCTCCAGTTCGACTCCGGCGTCATCGTGACTGCTCATGACCACCCAGCCGCCTGTCTCGCCGGAGTAGCGGGATTGCCCGGCGAAGCCGTATTGGGTGATCGTGGCGTTGATCGAATTGCGCAATTCATCGTCCCAGTGCACCAGCTCCGGAGCATAGCCGTGCGCCAAGATGGTCACCCAGCATTTGCGGCCGTCCCGGAACGAGCCGGCCGGCTCGGTGGGCGACCAGTTCAGATCCGGGATCCGGGCGGACAGAGTGGTCTGCAAGGCCTCCAGTACCGGACGATAGCCGCTATCTACCTGAGCGATACTGAAACTGGGGGCTGGGGCGCAGGCCGCCAGCGTCAGCAACAGGAACCCTAGGACGGTGCCGCTCAGTCTACGGGGGCTTCGAGCCATAGTTGCATTCCTGATCGGCCGCGCCATTCCAGTATCGCGCCATCCCTGCTGCGGCGGGCGGTGCACACTAGTTCACCCCAAGAGCTGCCCGTGACGTTCTGCTGCGGGAATGAGTTTTCGACCAGCACACTGTTGAGCGCATCGGCGCAGCGGTCGATGTCGGCCGCCCGAAGCAGCGGTCCGGTTGCCGATGACAGGCACAATCGCACCATCTTGTGGTCGGTTTCCGGATCGTTGAACTGTTGGTCGGGCTGCTCGGGGGCCCAGTCGAGTTCCGGATAGGCCGTGCTGAGGGCCGCCCTGGCCTCAGCCGCGATCCGGCGCAGGTTGTCGTATCTCATGGCACCGTCCTCGAACTCTGCATGATGAATTTGCGGAACTCCTCCTCGGTGAGATGTACCTCACCTGGGTAGTCAATGCCGTCGGAGCCCGTCCCACCATTGGGACCCCAGGTGTTGGCCAGGATTATCCGGCCCTGCTCGTCGAAGCCCTTCACCGAGTAGGCGTGGTGCGGCACGATTCGACTCTCGAAGGGTTGTTTGGCTGGGTCTGGGTATAGTGGTGGCCCGGTGTTCGTGCCCACCGCCACCGCGCCGGGGGGTTTGGCGTTCAGGGTTTTTCTGATCTCATCGAAGCTGTGCGGCTTCAGCAGCGTGAAATCCGCCTCATTGCCGGTGATCGCCAGCATCGCAGCCGATGGCAGGCAGCCGGTATTGGTGAAGATGCTGCCATGCACCGACTTGCGATAGGCCGCCTCATAGATGCTCAGGAAATTCAGATCGCTGTCTTTGGGGCCATGGGTGTGCCCGGTATCGGCGGCGACCTCTTTGGGATCGACAGTTATTTTCCGCTCGACGACCCCGAAGATCGCATTCTCGTAGATGGTCACGGTGTATTTGCCGGTCTTGGGATCCCATTTGATGTGATCGCGGATGAACTGGGGGTTGGCTCTGGCGATGGCGGTTAGCGAACTGAGGAAATAGCAGTCGCCATACCGGCCCTGTTCGGAGTTGGCCAGTTGGTCGGCGATGGCTTCGTCGGATAGATCCACCGGACCGGTGTCGGGTTTGGCCTGGAATGGTGGAGCGATACCCCGCAGTGCGTACAACGCGAGGGCCGCCTTCTCGTCCGCCCTGCTCGCTGCGTCCAATGCCTGGAAATACTGGTGCTGGAGCTTGTCCGCATTGGCGTATTGCTCGGGACGCTTGTCGGCTTCCAGTTGGGCCAGTTTGTCGGTGAAACCCACCCGGCCGTGATCGTCGACCGTCAGGTACTGATTTGCCTGGCTCGCGGCGTCGGCCTGGCTGAGGCTCTGTTTGATGGCAGTCAACTCCTGGACGCAATCGGCCAGAATGGGGGCTATTCCGCGCAACCGTTCCGCTTCTGCGTGCAACTCATCGGCGCGTTGGCTCAGTTTGCCGGAGGCGGTCTGCCCGTTGCTGTCCGACCAACTCTGGGAGAGCTCACCGGCCTGCTGGCGGGTCGCGCTTGCCGTGTGCTCCAGTTTGTCGGCCTGCTGGCTGGCTATTTCCCCGCGTTCCTTCAGCGCGGAGGTGTCGTAGGACCGCAGGGCCGTGCAGCCGATCATGTCATGACCTCGCTTTGCCATCTGCGGAGGCGAGTGCGACGTTCGACTCCTCCAATTGCTCGAACTCCAAGCCGGAGCGATAGATCTGTTCTCCCGTGTCGCCCAGCCGCTGCCGGGCGGTCCGGATGCTGCTGGCGGCATCGCCGCAGACCGCGGCCAGCGCGGCATCGACGCGAAATCCGGGATCGCCGGACACGCTGGCCAACTCGCCCAGCCGGCGTGCCATGCCATCCAGGTGTTCGGCCGGCTCACAGACCTGCCGGCCGATGTCCTTGACGGTGGTGTAGTGGATCGCAATCTGTGACATCGTGGACTCGTTTCCTGAGGGTGTCGAGGCGATCCCTAGCCTACGCTCCGAGCGGTCCATCGCCGCAGGCTACCCGGTTCACAGCGGCATTGTCCGTCTAGGCGGCCTGGATGTCCCGCCAGATGGTGATGACTCGCTGGGGCAGCCGGAGGCAAAACCAAGTCCCGGTGTGACACGGGTAGCAGTTTCGCTCGATCTGTGGTTCGATACCACTGACAGCGTGGTTCTGAATGGGAAACGCAAGGCTGAGCGTTGACTGAGGAGAACGATGAAGTTCAAGACTGCACGAAAATCGGTACTGGGGCTGGCTCTGGCGGCTTTGCTTGCCCCGGGCATGGTCGGCTGTGCTGCGGGCGATGATGCCACCGTCCTGACCTGGTTCATCAATCCCGATGGGGGCGGTTCTTCCCCGACCGGAGGTGGTCAGGCGCAATTGGCCGCGGAATGCACCGCAGCCTCCGGTGGCCAGTACTCAATCAAGATCGAACAGCTGCCCAACGAAGCTTCCGATCAGCGCCAGCAGTTGATTCGCAGGCTTGCGGCCAATGATTCCGGGGTGGACATCATGAGTCTGGACCCGGTTGTGGTGCCCGAGTTCGGTGAGGCTGGCTATCTGGCCGCGGTGCCCGACCGGTATCTCAGCGAATTCACCGAGGACCGGGTGCAGGGTGCCCTGGACGCTTCCGAATGGCAGAATACCCTGATGGCGGCGCCTTTCTGGGCCAATACCCAGTTGCTGTGGTATCGCAAGTCGGTCGCCGCACGAGCCGGTCTAGACATGGCCGAGCCGGTCACCTTCGAACAGCTCATTGCCGCCGCCCGGGCAGCCGACAGGCAGATAGCGGTGCAGGCCAAGCGCTACGAGGGCTATACGGTTTTCGTCAATGCCCTGGTGGCCGGGGCGGGCGGTGCCATCGTCCAGAACGAGGGGGCGCCGGCCGACCAGACCCAGCTTGGTTTGGACACCGATGCCGGACGGCGCGCGGCCAGCGTGATTCAGGATCTAGCCAACTCGGGTGTGGTCGGGCCGGCCCTGTCGTCGATGAACGAGACCACCTCGCTGAATATGTTTTCCGACGATGCCACCTCGGGCTTCATGCTCAACTGGCCGTATGTCTATGCGGCCATGAAGGCCAATGAGGTGCCCTTCCTGGACGATGTGGCCTGGACGACCTATCCACGGGTGGACGCCGATAAGGAGTCCGCGCCGCCCTTTGGTGGCATCGAGTTGGGTGTCAACACCGCGTCCACGAAACAGGATCTGGCCTGGCGGGCCATCGCCTGTATCACCAGTGCCGAGCACCAGAAGGCATACATGCTGGGTACAGGCAACCCGGCCTCGCGATCCGCGGTCTTCGACGATCCACAGATCCGTGCCGAGTTCCCGATGGCCGATGCCATCCGCGATTCGTTGAATGTCGCGGTGCAGCGGCCCCGCACTGCATACTATGGCGATCTGTCTACCGCGATCCAGCGCACCTGGTCACCGCCCGATGAGGTGGGTCCCGAGACCACGCCCGCGGAATCGACCGACCTGATCATGAAGGTGTTGCAAGGGGAGGCACTGCTGTGAGCACAACCAATACCTCCAGCCTCGCAAAGGCCAGGATCACCGATCGAGCCTTGGCCGAACGGCGGCTGGGCTGGCGACTGGCTGGGCCAGCATTCGTGATCATGGTACTGGTTACCCTCTACCCGATCGCGCAGGCGGTGTACACCTCGTTGTTCAACTATCGGTTGACCAACCCGAGCGGCCGGGAGTTCGTTTTCCTGCGCAATTATGGGATCATCTTGACCGATCCGCTGTGGTGGCAGGCCTTTGGGGCCACCGCACTAATCACGCTGATCACCGTGGTCATCGAATTGATTCTCGGGTTCGGTATCGCGCTGGCCATGGAGAAGGTGATTCATGGGCGTGGGCTGCTGCGTACCATAGTGCTGATCCCCTACTCCATCATCACGGTGGTTTCGGCGTTCTCCTGGTTCTATGCTTTCGCGACCGACACCGGTTTCGTGGATCCGCTGCTGAACCGGCTGACATTCGGTGTCTTCCCAGCCGATTTCGACTGGTTCGGTGGGTTCGGGAGTTCCCTGGTGCCAATCTGTGTCTCGGAGATCTGGAAAACCACACCCTTCATGTCCCTGCTGCTGTTGGCCGGGCTGACCCAGATAGACAGCGCCATGGAGGAGGCTGCCATCGTGGATGGCGCCACCTGGGGTGAGCGGTTGCGGCGGGTGATCCTGCCGAACATGAAGTCCCAGATCATGGTGGCGCTGTTGTTCCGTACCCTGGATGCCTTCCGCATCTTCGACAACATCTTCATCATGACCGGCGGCAGCCACAACACCGCGTCGCTGTCCCTGGTCGCCTACAACCAGACGATCTCCCGCACCGAGGTCGGCCTGGGCTCAGCGGTTTCGGTATTGCTCTTCTTGTGCGTAGTGATCATCGCGGTGATCTTCGTCAAGGGATTCCGTGTCGATCTGGCTCGGGGCAGGAGGTGAGGTCACGATGAATCGAGAACTCAGTAGGGGCCAGCAATTCTGGCAGATCGTCGCCACCGTGGTGATTATCGTCTATACCGTGATCCCGCTGTTGTGGATCTTGAATATGTCGCTCAAGCCGAGCGCCGACCGGGCCGACGGCAAGTTCTGGGCCCATCACCCGACTCTGGAGAACTACGAGTTGATCTTTGCGGGTGGGGCCAAGGACCTGTTCTTGCCGGCGCTGTTCAACTCGGTGCTGGTGACCATAATCGCAACCCTGATCGCGGTGATCCTGGCCACCTTCTGTGCCTACGCCATCGCGCGCTTGGACTTCCCAGGCAAGCGACTCATCCTCGGCACGGCTCTTACGGTCTCCTTCTTCCCAGTGATCTCACTGGTCACCCCGCTGTTCGACCTATGGCGTCGGATTCACCTGTTCGATACCATTCCCGGGTTGATCCTGCCCTATCTGGTGCTGACCCTGCCGCTGTCGATCTGGACGTTGTCGGCCTTCTTCCAGCAGATTCCGTGGGAGATGGAGCAGGCCGCCCAGGTCGATGGCGCCACGAGTTGGGAGGCCTTCCGCAAGGTAATCGTCCCGCTTGCCGCCCCAGGGGTATTCACCACCGCAATCATCGCCTTCTTCACGGCTTGGAACGATTTCGTATTCGCGATCTCCCTGACCAGTGACAAGGCGCGCACGGTGCCTGCCGCGCTGGCCTTCTTCACCGGGGCCAGTCAGTTTGAATCACCGACCGGTGCTATCTGCGCCGCCGGTGTGGTCGTGACGATACCAGTGGTCGTTCTCGTCCTCATCTTCCAACGCCGGATTGTCTCCGGTCTTACCTCCGGCGCCGTCAAGGGCTGACCCAGCAAGGAGCAAAACGAAATGGCCCAGATCACCCTGAAGAACATCGTCAAGGAATATGGCGACGGCTTCAAAGCCGTCAACGACGTCAGCCTGGACATCGCCGATGGTGAGTTCATGATCTTCGTCGGCCCCTCTGGGTGTGGCAAGTCGACCACGCTGCGGATGGTTGTCGGTTTGGAGGACATCACCTCAGGCGATCTGGAAATCGGTGGCCGGCGGGTCAATGAGCTGGCCCCCAAGGACCGCAACCTGGCCATGGTGTTCCAGAACTATGCGCTGTATCCGCACCTGACCGTGCGCGAGAACATCGCCTTCCCGCTGCGGTTGAACCACAGCAAGGTGGCGCCAGAGGAAGTGGAACGCCGGGTCAATGAGGCTGCCGAGATGCTTGAGCTGACCGAGCACCTGGACCGCCGGCCGGCCAACCTATCCGGTGGCCAGCGTCAGCGGGTAGCGATGGGACGCGCCATCGTCCGCGAGGCCGATGCCTTCCTATTCGACGAGCCGCTGAGCAATCTGGACGCCAAGCTACGTGGCCAGATGCGCACTGAGATCGCCCGGTTGCAGCGACGGCTGGGGATCACCACGATCTATGTCACCCATGATCAGACCGAGGCGATGACTTTGGGAGACCGGGTAGCCGTGCTGAAGAAGGGCGTCCTGCAGCAGTGCGCCTCGCCGCGGGAACTCTATGAGGAGCCGGTAAACCTGTTCGTCGCCGGATTCATCGGGTCGCCGCCGATGAACTTCCTGCCTGCTACGGTCCACGCCGACCATCTGGAGCTGTCCATGACCAAGGCTCCCATCCCCGAGGCTGCGCGTGCCGGGCTGGCGGGTAAGGATGTGGTGATCGTGGGGTTGCGGCCAGAGCACATCAAGGATGCCACGATCGGCGACCCGCCGGCCGGTGCGGTGGTCTTCGAAGCGGTCGTGGATGTGACCGAGTGGCTTGGCAACGAACAGTACGCCTATCTGCCTTTCGAGCCGGATCCGGCGGTTCAGCGGACCTTGGAGGAACTCGACCGCGATCTGGATGGCGAGGGTATGCGTACCCAGTTCGTGGTCAATTTGGATCCGCGTTCGCAGGTGCTAGAGGGCGAACCGGCGAAGCTGTACTTCGACCCGGTCAATATGATGGTCTTCGATCCGGAGACCGGTACCAACCTCACCCGGGACGAGCAGCACGCCCAGGAACTGGCCGAGCGCGCGGATCAAGCCCGCCAGCGGGCCCTGGAGCGGGCGAAGGCCGCCGGGGAAGTCGCGTAGTTTCGCGAGCGATGCCGGTGGCCCCGAGGCGCTGGCAGCCATGGTCCACGACCGAGGTACCTCAGGAATCCTGATGCGCGCGGGCTTGAGGGAATCGTTCGGCCCTTGACTATGACTCGCCGGGGTTGGTTTTCGTCACGGCCTGCTGCGGAACTGGCCGCTTAGATCCTGAGCGGGGCTTCGGAATCCTCAATGGTGGCGGTTGCGGGTGGGATCCGCCCGATGCGGCGGGTCCGTCTAACAGCTAGGCTACTGACCTTGCGATCGCGCGCCCGCGTGATCTGGTCGAGGATGCTGGAGTTGGTCGGCTGCCATGAACACCCCGCAAACCAGGGTGATAACCACCGGATTGATGCTGTTTGCGCTTTTCTTCGGGGCGGGGAATCTCATCTTCCCACCCGTGATAGGCGCCCAATCCGGTCCCAGCCTGCTGGCGGCGGTGACGGGTTTTCTGCTGACCGGGGTGCTGCTTCCAGCGGCCGGGGTGGTCGCGGTGGCCTCCTCGGGGCAGGGTATAACCGGTCTGGCCCACCGGCTTGGGGTCGGTTTCGGCATCGGCTTTCCCACGGCGGTCTACCTGGCCATTGGGCCCTGCTATGCGATTCCCCGGGTCGCCACGGTCTCCTATGAACTGGCGACCAGACCGTTGTTGGCCGCGGCCGGGGTGGTCGATCCAAGGTGGGGGCTGGTCGTGCACAGCCTGGTCTTCTTTGCCGTCTCGGTCGCATTGGCTTTCAACCCCAGCAGGATCGCCGACCGCGTTGGGCGTTGGCTGACTCCGGCGTTGCTCGCCCTGATTCTGCTGCTGTGCGCGCTGGTGTTCATCGGTCAGCAGCCAGTGCACCGCGACGCCAGCGACGCCTTCGCCGCGCATGCCTTCGCTGCCGGCATCACCCGTGGCTATTTCACGATGGACGCATTGGCCTCCATCGTGTTCGGCATTGTGGTAATCGATGCCCTGCGTGGCCAGGTCGCCTCGGGTAGCCGGCCGTTGCTGCGCGCCGCCATGGCTGCCGGACTGCTGGCGGCAGCGCTACTGGGGTTGGTCTATGCGGGGCTCGCCGTGGTGGGCACCCGGGTGCCCGGGGATCCAGCCGATGGCGCCGGTCTGTTGCTGACCGCCGCCCGCCGATCGCTGGGCGGGGCGGGCCTGACGGTGTTCGCAGCGATCGTCCTGCTGGCCTGCCTGACCACCGCGATCGGGCTGTTGAACGCTTGCGCCAGCTATGCGGTGAGCCTGGTGCCGCGACCCAGTTGGCAGGGTTGGCTGCTGGTGGGAGCCGGGATATCCCTGCTGCTGGCCAATCTCGGGCTGGAAATGATTCTGTTCATTGTCGGGCCGCTGACCATGCTGCTATACCCGATGGCCATCGCGTTGATCGTGGTTACCCTGCTCAATGTGATGGTGCCCGGCCATCTGCGAGCCACCTATTTCGGAGCGGTGGGTGTCGCTGGCCTGTTGGGTGCGGTAGCGGCGGCCGCAGAACTCGGGTTTGCTACGCTCTCGAGCTGGCTGGCCTGGCTGCCGTCCTGGGACTCGGGGATGGGCTGGCTGCTGCCCGCGATGCTCGGGCTGGTGATCGGTCTGGCGATCGATGCGATCAGCGGACGTCTGCGAGCGGATTCAACTCGATCGGATGCGGTCGTTAATTCCTCGGACCCTGCCTGAAGCCGAGTCGTGGCGATGGCCGGCTGCGACCGGCGACCCGAACCAATGGCCTTCCCCCTCGGTCGGTGGACTGGCCAGGCACATCGTGCGGATAACCGGCGTGGCGCCCGGTAGTCGATTGGCGCTTCCCGGACGCCGGTGCCGCCCGGGAAGTGGCCTATGGCTCAGGTCACCTCTGGTACCAGGTACGGCCCCAGGGCAAGCACGAATACTAGGCAGATGCCGATGACGGCGAACACATTGCCCGCGATCGCGGCAGAGACGATGGCTGCGGTGGTGAGTGCTGTGATCATGGACGCAATCCTGCGCAGCGATGCTGTGCCGGCGGTCGGCCGAAGCTGGGCGTGCGCTGTGCGCTCATGCGGAACCCGAACGTTGAAGCGGTGGCGGTCAGCACGGTGCGGCATGATGAAGCGGTGAAGCTAGGCCAAAGCGTTTGTGGGTTCACGGCAGTCGCCGTGGCGTTCCTGGGTGGTTGTTCGGCGGGCGCCGTCACCCCAACTGAAGCTGGCACCCCGGCTGGCTCGGCCGTGACCAGCGCCGCCATGCTGGCGACGGATCTGAACGTCACGGAGTTCGCCGGACTGGTGGGCAGCGAGGGCGTCGTGGTGGTGGACGTGCGCACACCCGAGGAGTACGCCACTGGGCATCTGGCGAATGCCATCAATGTCAACGTGAACGGCGTGGATTTCGACGACCGCATCGGCGCCCTGGACCGCGGCGCCTCCTACGCAGTCTATTGCCGATCGGGGAATCGCTCCAGGTCGGCGTTGGACCGGATGCTGGCGGCCGGCTTCACCGACGTGCACCACCTGGTGGGTGGGATCGGCGCCTGGCAGGAGGCCGGCCTGCCGGTTATCCGGGGGAGCTAGCCCGGTCGAATCGGTCCGGGTAGCGTCGGGCGGCGATTCGTGGGCTGACCGGTTCACGGCCGGGACAGGGCGAAGCGTGCCAACGCCAGGTAGCGTGGCCGGTTATCATCGCCCCGGCCCAGCAGCGATTCGAACAGCACCAGTTCGGTCACGGGCCAGGCGGCGACCTCCAAATCGGCCAGGGCCGCGACTGGGCGCCGGGCATCGGTTGGCCGGGGAAACCGTGCCAGGGTCAGATGTCCGGTGAACCGCTCGGCCCCGACGGGGATACCGGCCTGGACGGCCGCCCACCGGCAGCGCCGCGCGAGCCGGGCCAACTCGTCGGCGGGTTCCACGCCCACCCATAACACGCGAGCGATCTCGACCGCGGGGAAGGCCCCGACTCGGGACAGGCCAAGAACGAACCGGTCTGTGCCGGCGGCCACCTCGGCTAGCCGGGGGAGGAGCGCGTGATGCCGTGGGCGGTCCACGTGGGCCATAAAACTGCACGTCAGATGCCAGCTGGCCGCTTCGGTCCAGCGGGTACCGGGCCAACGGGTCCGGTGGGGCGCCAGCTTTCCGGTCAACTCGGCGGTCGCCTTGGGGGGCGGCACCACGGCGACGAACATGCGCCGGGCCGGCGATCGAGACGTTGCGCTGCAGGCGGGCATGCCATCCAGTTTGCCGCGCCGGCGCCAACCGGGAACATACCTGGGTTGCGGTATCGCCTGGGTTGCGGTATCGGTCGCAACCAGAACGCCAAATGCCGTCGCGATGCGCTCGGCGGTCAGTCACCGATCGATTGCCAGCGCGATGTCCGAAGGCAACTAGGCTGCGCATATGGCCCGAACCCAGCCACCCCAGCAACCGCCGCCAGTGCAGCGGGTACGCGTCCACTACGTGAAGCAGGGGCCGGTCCGGTTTGCTAGCCATCGTGATCTGAGCCGGGTGCTGGAACGCGCACTGCGCCGGGCCGATGTGCCAATGGCCTATTCGTCGGGGTTCAATCCGCATCCCCGGATCTCCTACGCGGGGGCCGCCCCCACTGGCGCCGCTTCCCAGGCCGAGTTTCTGGAACTGGCGTTGCGGGCACGGGTGGACCCCGAACTGCTGCGGGAGGCCTTGAACCGGGTGTTGCCATCGGGTTGCCGAATCGTCCGGGTAGCGGAGTCCGACGGGACGTCGCTGATGGATCGATTGCAGGCATCCCACTGGGAGATCCGGCTGCCAGGAGCCGATCAACCGGTGCTAGCCCAGGCATGCGTCGAGCTACTGGGGCGAGCCCAGGTCATGGTGTCCAGGCTGACCAAGAATGGGGAGCGTCGCTTTGACGTGCGTGAGGCGGTCATCCGGTTGAACGCCGAAACGGATCGCATCTGTGCGGTCCTGCGGCATGGCGAACCCCTCGTGCGTCCCAATGATCTGGTCGGGGCGCTGCTCGTGGTACGACCGGGATTACTCGGGCCAGAACCGGTAATATTGGCAAATCGCCTTGCCCAGGGTCCCTTGACGGATGGCCGAGTGGGCGATCCGTTGCTGTCAGAAGACTGATTGACTCCCCGGCGATTGATGGGTGCCCGGGTGCGGTTGTGGCATACTAACGAACAGGCATCGTGCCACCGGCACGGACCGCAGGCTTTCATTACCCAGCCGCGACGCATACTGCGTCAGCGATGGACGCGATAGTGGTGTCCTTGTTTGATCGCCAGTGCGAGCGTGCGCCGCTTCAGGCGGTGCCGCATGCGCGGGGGTTCTGGATGGTCGCGGGAGCCACAGACTTTCATCGCGGTGGTCCGCGGTGGCGAACCGCACCCAGGTGGTGCATGAGGGGCGAGCATGCTCGATAAGGATTTCAACAACGCATCCATTGCGGCCGCCGAGGCGAACTCGCTGGCCGATGGGTTGCCCCGTCCGCCGCGCGGCCGGCGCTCGGCAACCCGCCCTGCCGGACCACCCGAGGCAATGCCGGCAGCGCAGGCGACGGGGGTCACCGAACCGGGATCGCCTGCCGGTGCCGGGCCGATCGACGATGACCCGGCACCGCTATCCCCGGCCGGGCGCACCGATCCAGCCGAGCCGGAATCGGCCGCGCGCACCGCCCGTAGCCGTCGCGTCCGGGGCCGGGTGGATGTGGGTGGCGATGCGGCTACAGCCGCGCCGCCGGAGGCTGAGCCGGTATCCACGGCAGGGCAGCCGGCCTTGTCGCTCACCGCACCGGAGGCCGAAGCCGTGCCGCGGGCCGCCGGCCGACGCCGGGCAACTCGCACCTGTGGCGGTGAAGTGGGCGAACAGATGGGTTCCCAGCCTGCCGGTACCAGCAGCGATATCGAAGAGGCACTGGTCGCGGTCGAGGCCAGCATCGCGCAACGGCCCAGGCGTCGTCCCCAGGCCAGCCAGGGCGAGATCGACAAGGAACAGGCGCTGGCCTCATTGGCCGCGGTTATCGCCGGTGCCTCCGCCGAGAGTGACGTAAGGGACAAGGCGAGCCAAACGGCCGTCAAGATTGCGTCCGATACCGCACCCGATGACGACAGCCCGACAGCGGGGCCGGTCCGTGCCGGCGAGGATCCGCGGACCGAACCCGACGAGCCGGCACAGCCGGCGATCGCCGAATCGATCGCGGCCGGACCGGCAGTGAGCGATCGGGAAAACCCTGAGGCCGGCAACGACGGATCGGTTGGCCCCGACGCTGCTGGGGAATCCAACGCCGAGCGGTCCGGGGCCGAAGACAGGGAACAGGTCGCTGCGGCAGGGCCCGTGGAGGCCGACGACGGGGACACCGGCCACGAGGAGTCCGGACCCGGATCCTCCCAGCGTCGCCGCCGCCGGCGGGGTGGGCGGCGCCGGCGGCGCGGAGCCGCCGGCAACGACGAGGAAGGTGAGGAGCCCAGCGAGACAACCGAGGCGGCCGAAACCGAGACGACAGGCGAGTCCGAAACCGATCCCGGCGATGCTTCTGGTATTGCGTCCAGTTCTGCCAGGCGGCGGCGTCGGCGGCGGCGCCGCAACGAGGAGGGTGCGGTTGAGGAGGACGGCGATGTGGTCGTGCGGGTACGCGAACCGCGTCGCTCCGTCTCCGATGAGGTCTCGGGGATCGAGGGTTCGACCCGGTTGGAGGCCAAGAAACAACGCCGCCGCGAAGGGCGCGCGGCGGGCCGTCACCGGGCACCCATCCTGACCGAGGCGGAGTTCTTGGCCCGCCGGGAATCGGTGGAGCGCATCATGCTGGTGCGCCAGAAGGCCCAATACACCCAGATTGCGGTCCTTGAGGACGGGGTGCTGGTAGAGCATTATGTGGATCGCACCAACTCGGCCTCGCTGATCGGCAATATCTACCTTGGCCGGGTACAGAATGTGCTGCCCAGCATGGAGGCGGTGTTCATCGATATCGGTCGCGGACGCAACGCGGTGCTGTACGCGGGCGAGGTCGATTGGGATACCTACGACGCCGGCGCGGAATCCCGCAAGGTCGAGCAGGTCTTCAAATCGGGACAGTCGGTGCTGGTACAGGTCAGCAAGGATCCGGTGGGTGCTAAGGGCGCCCGGTTGACCGGTCATGTATCCATTCCCGGCCGCTATGTGGTCTATTCCCCAGACGGTCACCTGTCGGGGATCAGCCGCAAGCTGCCCGATTCCGAGCGGCAGCGTCTCAAGCAGATCCTGGACACCGTGGTGGCCGATGAATCCTCGGTGATCGTCCGCACCGCCGCCGAGGGGGCCTCCGCCGAAGAGTTGATCCATGATGTCGAACGCCTGAAGTCCCAATGGGAAGCCATCGAGAAAAGAGCCAGACAGGGCGGGGCGCCCCAGCAACTGTATGCCGAACCCGATCTGACGCTGCGCATCATCCGGGATACCTTCACCGAGGATTTCCGGGAATTGATCGTTGCCGGCGATGGCGGGCCGGGCGATGCCCAGGGGGCGGTACCGTCCTATCTGGCTCATATCGCCCCGCATCTGATGGCACGCCTCACCAAATGGGACGACTCGCAGGGCGATCCGTTCGCCAAGTTCCGTATCGATGAGCAGATCTCTAAGGCTCTAGAACGCAAGGTGTTCCTGCCCAGCGGTGGCTCGCTGGTAATCGATCGCACCGAGGCGATGACGGTGATCGACGTCAACACCGGCAAGTTCACCGGCTCTGGGGGCAATCTCGAAGAGACCGTGACCCGCAACAACCTGGAGGCCGCCGAGGAGATAGTCCGGCAACTCAGGCTACGCGATCTGGGCGGTATTATCGTGATCGATTTCATCGACATGGTGCTGCCCAGTAACCGAGAACTGCTGCTGCGCAGGCTCATCGAATGTCTGGGCCGGGATCGCACCCGCCACCAGGTCAGCGAGGTGACCAGCCTGGGCCTGGTACAGATGACCCGTAAACGCATCGGTACCGGGCTGGCCGAGGCTTTCACCGATGTCTGTGAGCACTGCGGCGGACGCGGCTACTTGCGACATGACGAACCAGTCGAATCGCAGGCCCCGGCCGATGGCGGCGAACGGCATGGCAGGCAGGGCCCCGGCGGCACCAGGCAGCGGGCCCGCAATTCGAACAGGACTGGTCGTAAGAGTGAGGAGACCACCCCGAAGGCTAGCCAGGTGCAGCCTTCCGAGGCGGCGCGGGTGGCGGCCGCCAAGTTGGCGGCTGCCTCGCGCCATCACCACGAGTTAGCGGCCGTCAACGGCAATGCTCTATACGCCGAGCCGGACGCCGACGGGGAACCCCCTCGGCCCGATCCTGTGACTCCGCCCGGCCATTCGGGTGCCGAGGGGACCAGCCAGACCGACACGACCCGGCCGATGGCGGTCGATCAGACTGCCGATGGCTCGGCCACTGCGGCAGATCCCGAGCCGGGTGTCGGCGTGGTTTGACCCCCGGCTGGCCGACGGCGTACCATCGACTCTCGGTGCGTCTTCGGCTGCGATCATATTGGCTGAAGCGCGATGCCCACTCGTGGCCCGGTAGGCCGGGTGGGGCGGGCCGTTAGCAGACGGATTTACGTCTCCGCGTGCTTGCGCGGCGACCGAGATGGAAGAGGGTCAGGCGTGTACGCGATCGTACGCAGTGGCGGCCGCCAGCATAAGGTGGCCGTGGGAGACGTCCTCGAGATCGATCTGGTGGGCGAAGATGTCGGTAACAGCATCTCGCTGACTCCGCTGATGCTGGTCGATGGCGACGACATCGTGACCTCGGCCGATGCCCTCGGCAGGGCCACGGTCACCGCTGAGGTACTGGGGCAAACCAAGGGCCAGAAGATCCGTGTCGTAAAGTTCAAGAACAAGACCGGGTACAAGAAGCGCCAGGGGCACCGGCAGAAGTACACCCAGATCAAGGTCACCGGAATCGAAGGCTGAGGTAGCAACCAATGGCACACAAGAAGGGCGCGTCCAGTTCGCGCAATGGCCGCGATTCCAATGCCCAGCGGTTGGGCGTGAAGCGGTTCGGTGGCGAGCAGGTGAATGCTGGCGAGATCCTGGTTCGGCAGCGCGGTACCCACTTCCACCCGGGTAAAGGGGTCGGCCGCGGCGGCGATGACACACTATTCGCCTTGGCAGCCGGCAGGGTACGATACGGCACCCGGCGCGGTCGTCGAGTGGTGGATGTCGAGCCCGCGCAGGCCTGATCGCATTCGCCGGATTGCCCGGGGTCAATATGACTGTCGAGGTCGGGGGGTCGCGACGCGGGGTCTTGTCGCTTTCATCGGGGCGGTGGCCCCGCTCGGAACGGTCGTCAAGGTGGCCTTGAGCGAGTCCTTAGTCTTGGGAATGTGCGGCGACTCGGGCGGCTGATGGGCCGCATCCTATCGACTGGCTTGGTTTGTCTTGCGCTTGGGACAGCCGGCTTGGTGGTGCACGACACCTGGTTCACTAGGCTGCAGCTTGAGTACCTGACCAGCGACAAGATCGTGCGAGGCCGCCCATTGCGCGTCCTGCAGATCGCCGACTTCCATTCCCTGCCACGAAACCGGCAAATCGATTCGATCATCGACCAGGCCGCCGCTGCCAAACCCGACATCGTGGCCATTACCGGAGACCTGGTGACCACCAGAGACAGCGATTACGAGGCGGTGAACAGATTGTTCGCGGGGCTGCGGGCCACCCACAACAATATCTTCGTCGTCTGGGGCAACCACGACCACTGGAATACCGCGTATCATGGCCGCAACCGCTTGGCCGAAGTGCTCGCCAAACACCACCTAGTGCTGCTGGACGACGATTCGGTGAGCTTGGATGGACCGTGGGGTGCCCTGGATGTGATCGGTACCGACGACTACTACAGTGCCGACCCGGACCTGAATGCCGCACTGGCCGGTACGCGCCCGGAGGCCTTCCGGCTGCTGCTCACCCATTCGCCTGAGGCGGTTCCGGCGCTGCGGGGCAGCGGAGTGGATCTGGCCGTCTGCGGGCATACCCACGGCGGACAGATCCGGCTGCCCTTCATTGGGGCCAGCTATACCCCGGGTATCTGGTTCCCGAAGTACGTCAAGGGCTGGTATGACATCGATGGGGTGCCGTTGTACATCGATTCGGGGGTCGGGACGAGCGGCCCACCGGTTCGAGCCTTCAATCAGAGCCAGATCACCCTGCTCGAGATCCGTCATGGCTGATCGGCCTGGGGATGGTTTCCGGTATGGCGGGGCCGGGAGGCCGCCTGATCGACCATGATGGGCGAGGACCGCGCGATACCGGCAGGTGATCGTGGTTTGCGATGCCGCCAGGCTAAAACCCAGCTGGCGGGTTCGGGCCGGGTCAGCGCATCAGATGCCAAGCCAGATAGCAACCGCCCAAGGCGATCACGATTCGGCTGAGCCTTTCCGGGATATGGCGCTGCACCAAGGGCCCGATGTTTCCCCCGATCAGGTTGCCGGCGAACATGATCGCTGCGGCCAGCCAGTCCACCGGGGCCAGCGCGACGAACAGCAACGAGGCAGCCAGATTGGACACGCTGAGCAGCACCGTCTTCATGAGAACGGCACGCTGCCAGGGATGCCTGGTCAGCATAACCACGATCGCGAAGTAGACGATGCCGGCGCCAGCCCCGAAGTAGCCGCCATACAAGCAGACCACGTACAGCACCGTCAGGTAGAGCGGCCAGCGTTCTCGTCCGCCCGCCAGCCGGCGCAGCCGGGGACTCAACAGCAACATGATCGAGGCGAACAGGATCAGCCAGGGCACGATGGCCTCGAAAGCCGATTCGCCGCTCACCAACAGCAGCACCGAACCGGTCGCCCCACCCAGCGCGCTCACGATTACCTGCTGCCACAGTCGCTTGGTGCCGTCCCGGGCCACCTCATGACGGGCTCGCAGGGTGGCCCCGGTGCCGGCACCGACGAGAGCCAGGGTGTTGGTGACGTTGGCCGACAGGGGCGGCAACCCGACCGCCAGCAGAGCCGGATAGCTGACCAGAGAAGCCAACCCCGCCAGATAGCCGATCAGGCCGGCCGCGATCCCGGCGAACAGCAGCACGGCCACGTTGAAGACCGTGACATCCATGGCACCTCCCGAGGACCAGATAATTATCGAACCTGAATACAGCCGAGGACCGCGAGGTCCAACCGGCGACCCGATTAAGCTCGCAGCCCGTCCTATCTGGGGGCTGGCCAGCCCGGCGATTCACGGCTGGCTTGCTCGCCGAAGCCATCGCGTGGTACCGCTAGAATGAATGGCCGCGCCGCCCGGCGTCCAGAAAGCCAACCAGGAAGCCCGACATGGCCATCCCGTCGTTTGTTGATTGTGCCCGGCTGATTGTCGCCGCCGGTAACGGTGGGCACGGCTGCGCCTCGGTGCACCGGGAGAAGTTCAAGCCGTTGGGTGGCCCAGATGGTGGCAACGGGGGAGACGGTGGATCGGTCATTTTACGAGTCGATCCCGGCCTAACCACCCTGGTCGATTATCACCGGCAATCCCGGCGCAGGGCCGCCAATGGCCAGCCGGGGATGGGCGGACACCGAAACGGCGCTGACGGCGAGGACATCGTCCTGCCGGTGCCACCGGGCACTGTGGTCACCGACGCCGGTACCGGCGAGGTACTGGCCGATCTGGGCACCACCGATGAGGTTGCCGTGGCCGTGGGGGGACGCGGGGGGCTGGGCAATGCGGCGCTGGCCTCGGCGACGCGCAGGGCACCGGGCTTTGCCCTGCTTGGTGAGGAGGGCGAGCGCAGGGTCATCGACCTCGAAATCAAGGTGCTGGCCGATATCGGGCTGGTGGGTTTTCCGAGTGCCGGCAAGTCGAGTCTTATCGCGGCGATCTCGGCCGCCAAACCGAAGATTGCCGACTACCCGTTCACCACGCTGGTACCCAACCTCGGTGTGGTGGTGGCTGGGGACGTTACCTTCACCGTTGCGGATGTGCCCGGCCTGATCGAGGGGGCCAGCCGGGGCCGGGGACTGGGCCACGACTTCCTGCGCCATATCGAACGTTGCCAGGCCATCGTCCATGTGATCGACATGGCCACCTGGGAACCCGGCCGGGAGCCGTTGGGTGACCTGCGCGTCATCGAGCAGGAACTCGCCGGCCACGGTGGGCTCGCGGATCGTCCCCGACTGGTGGCGTTGAACAAAATCGATGTGCCCGATGGCCGTGAACTGGCCGAGATGGTCCGGCCTGAACTGGCAGGGGCCGGCTGGCGGGTGTTCCCGATCTCGACGATGACCGGGGAGGGATTGGCCGCCCTGACCTATGCCATGGCCGATCTGGTCCGGCAGGCCCGCGCCACTCGCGTCGGCGCTCCCGTGCCGCGAATCGTGATCCGGCCCCGACCCATCGCCGATGACGACGCCTTCACGATCCGCCGGCAAGGCGATGGCCAGGGTGGTCAGATCTGGCGGGTGCGTGGGCGCAAACCGGAGCGTTGGATTCGGCAGACCGATTTCAACAACCCGGAGGCGGTCGGCTATCTGGCCGATCGGCTGAACCGGCTCGGTGTCGAGGACGAGTTGCTGCGGTTGGGGGCCGAATCGGGCGATGCGGTGGCGATCGGCGCGGGGGAGCATCCGGTAGTGTTCGATTTTGCCCCGCAGGTCGTTTCGGGCGCCGAATCGTTGGCTCGGCGGGGTACCGATCCTCGGTTGGCTGAGGTGCGCCCGGCCGTGACCCGTCGTCGGGTTCGCAACGCCGAGTATCGCGCGGTCCGCGATGAGCTCATGGCCGGTGCCGGAGACGTCGACTGGCGTGAACAGCGTCGTCGGATGCTGGCTGCCGATCTTGTGGAGGATCTCGACATATCGGATGAACAGGAGGACTGACACAGTGCATGCCGACTTCGCCGGCGCCCTGACCGAGGAGCAGGTACGTGCCCAGGTCGCCACTGGGCGACGGCTGGTGATTAAGGTCGGATCCAGTTCGTTGAGTAGCGCGCGTGCCGGTATCAATGAGCAGCGAATCGTGCAATTGGTCGGCCAGCTGGCCGATTGCCACGATGCCGGTCGCGATGTGGTGTTGATCAGTTCGGGGGCGATTGCGGCTGGTCTGGCCCCGCTCGGCCTGAGCAGGCGACCACGGGATCTGGCCCATCAGCAAGCCGCCGCCGCCGTCGGGCAGGGTTTGCTCATGCAGCGTTATACCGAGTTGTTCCGGGCACGCGGCATCCTGGTGGCCCAGGTGTTGCTGACTGTGGACGATGTGACCCGCCAGTCCAACTACTCCAATGCGCTGCGTACGCTGGGCACCCTGCTGCGGATGGGTGTGGTGCCGGTCATCAACGAGAACGATGCGGTCGCCACCCACGAAATCAGGTTCGGCGACAATGACCGCCTGGCCGGTTTGGTATCCCAACTGGTCCGGGCGGATGCGATGGTGCTGCTCAGCGATGTGGATCGCCTGTACACCGCTCATCCCGACGAACCCGATGCCGAGCCTTTGGGATTCGTCGCGGATGTGGAGGGGCTCAGCGTCGATACGCATCGCACCGGCTCGGATATCGGTTCCGGTGGTATGACCACCAAGTTGCAGGCGGCTCAGATAGCTACCGGAGCCGGAATCCCGGTGATTCTGGCCGATGCGACGGCTCTCGACCAGGTATTGGCGGGGCAGCCCGCCGGCACCGCTTTCTCCCCGATCGACCGGCGCCGGCCGCGGCGGTTGCTCTGGCTGGCGCACGCCTCCCTGGCCCGGGGGGCATTGCATGTGGACGCTGGCGCGGTACAGGCGGTGAGCGATCGCAATGCTTCGCTGCTGGCGGCCGGCATCGTCCGGGTGAGCGGCGATTTCGTGGCCGGCGATCCGATCGATCTGGTAGGGCCAGACGGCTCGGCATTTGCTCGGGGATTGGTCAATTTTGACGCCACAGAATTGCCCAGGATGCTCGGTAGAAATAGCCGGGAACTGGCCGTGGAGATGGGAGTTCAATATGAGCGTGAGGTTGTTCACCGGGACTCGTTGATGTTGTTGAATCATGTCGGTGGACTGGATTGATGCCCATCGGTGCGCCAAGCCGATTCGGTTGCGCCGGTGGGGCCAGCTTTGCGAAGCCTGGATTGCCGTGGATCGTTCGTGCCCGGAACGGCGCCGGTTCGTTCTCGCCTGGATGGTCATTGCCGGCCACAATGCGTCGTAGTCACCACCGGCTTGGGGGTTCGCGCTGAGCGCGGCGAATTCGGCGGTCCGGGTACTGCCTCATCGGTCCGGCCCAGCGGTATGGCGCCCCCGACTCAATCGGCCTCCGGTGCCGGGCTTGGCAGTTCTCGGGTTGTGAGTTGGACTTTAGGGTTTCCGAAGTTGCCAAGCGGCTGCCCGGCGACCCTACTGGCCGGTTGGCTGACTATCCGGGAGGATCCCTTGCGCCGGCGCCTGAACCCGGCGAAACCCCGCCCGGTCGTCCGGTTAATCGTCTACGGTGCTTGTCAGAGACGATTTTATGGGATCGTATTGAGATACGAATCGCGCCCATGCCGGCCGAGGGAGGCACTCCACGGCCGCGCATCCCGGCCTCGGAGGCGCACTCGTCTACCGCGACCGGGGGCGTTCCCAGGGTTGGGCGAGGGTCTTCCAATTGCGCTGACGGCGGGAATTCCCTAGCCTTTCCTCACGGATGGGTGGGGAAGCTCATCCTGGTGGACCGGTCCTTTGGCGGGCCGGCGACACCGAAGAATCTCTATTTGGGGGAAGCATGTCGCGCAACGACCACATCGTCGGTGCTTTGCAAGCATTGACCAAAAGTTCGCCGGATGTCGAGGGTGCCGTATTGGTGACCATGGACGGTCTGCCATTGGCCTCTGCGCTGGGCGGGCGAGCCGATGAAGACCGGGTGGCTGCCATGGGCGCAGCGGCGCTATCCATGGGGTCACGTATTGTCAGCGAACTACAGCGCGGCGATATGGAACAGCTGCTGGTGAAGGGCAGCGGGGGCTATGTGATCTTGATGCAGGCGGGCCGGGAAACGGTTCTCGAGGTCATCTCCACCGAGGACGCCAAGCTGGGCCTGCTGCTCTATGAGATGAAGGTCACCGCTCGTCAACTCGCCGATTACCTGAGGTAATCGATATGAAGGACATGACCCCCGCAGATGTTGTGGGGGAGGGTCGTCGCGTGACCCTCAATTTCCATGATGGCAGTTCGAGAATCATCTATGTCACCGATAGGGAAACCTTGTTCCCGCGCGGCGAATTGATTGTGTCGCAGACCGATGTGGATGGCATCATCACCATGTGCAATGATGCCTTCGTTCGGATGTCCGGATATTCCCGTGAGGAACTGCTCGGTTCGCCACATGCTATTTTGCGGCATCCGGATATGCCGGCCGCGGCATTTGCCGATCTGTGGGATACCGTTTCGCAGGGACGACGCTGGCACGGCTATGTCAAGAACCATCGCAAGGATGGTGGTTTCTACTGGGTGCATGCGGTGGTGATTCCGAAGGTGCGTAACGGTCAGATAGTTGGCCACACCTCGGTTCGCCGCGAACCTTCGCGTGCCAAGATAGCCGAGGCCGAGGCCGCCTATGCCGCCCTGCGCGGCCGGAGGGGGCTGAGCGAATGACTCGTCAATTGGCCATCAGCCCCGATGTGAATATCAAGAATGTGACCGACTGGTTCATATTCAACACCAAGATCCAGCGGATCACGGGCGAATCGTTCCACGCCACCGCCTATTCCGATTTCGCCGATCTGCATGCCGCCTTCGCCGCCGGCCGGGCCGACTTGGTGTTCGCTAACGCGGCCGACACCGCCAAGCTGGTCCGTGACCACGGCTACCTGCCGGTGGCCGCACCGCGCGAGGTCTCGAACGAGGCGACCATCGTGGTTTCCGCGGACAGCGAACTGCAAGACCCCAACCTCATCTCGGGTCGGTTGACCGTGGCGGCCACCGATTCGCCGGATGTCGAGCGGATCTGCCGAATCCTGCTCGAGCCCTCCGATCTGCCACCCGGGGCCATCGAGGTTTCGATCAAACCGAACCCCGTACTGGTGGCCAAGGCGATCCTGAACGGGGATGTGCAGGCCGGGTTCTTGCCCAGGGAGGCCTTCGAGGAACTGTCCGCGGTGATCACCCGTCAGATGCGGGTGCTGGTCACCAGCCGCATCTATGTATTGCGGCATTCCATGCTGGCCAGTCCGCAGATGGCCGATCAGGTTGACATCTTGTGGCAGGGGCTGGAAGCCATGAACTCCGACCCAGCGGATCTGGGACTCAGCAAGGCACTCGGCGCCCCGAATGGCTGGCGGCGATTGACCCAGGAGGATGTCGAGTTCATGATCGATCTGGTGGATGCCCTGGCCGATATCTGAGCATCAGGGATGCGGTTTGCGACGCCCGGGCGAGTGCCCACTACAGTTACTGCATGAACGTAGCTGAGCTCGCCCGGGCCGCCCGCATCGCGGCACGCGGCCTAGCGGTGACCGATCGGGCCCACAAGGATGCCGGGCTGCGCGCGATGGCCAATGCGCTCACCACGGCGACCGAGGAGATCCTGGCCGCCAATGCCGGTGATGTAGCCCGGGCGCGCGCCGCAGGCATCGGGGAGGCATCGATCGACCGATTGGCGTTGGATCGCGGCCGGGTGATGGCGATGGCCGACGGGTTGCATGCACTCGCCGCGCTACCCGATCCGGTCGGGGAGGTGCTACGGGGGTGGCGGTTGCCTAACGGGGTGCGTGTCGATCAGGTGCGCGTCCCGCTCGGGGTGATCGGCATCATCTATGAGGCCAGGCCGAATGTGACCGCAGACGCCGCCGGGATCTGCCTGAAATCCGGCAATGCGAGTCTGCTGCGGGGCAGTTCCAGCGCGGTGGATTCCAACCGGGTTATCGTTCAGGCACTCCGGGCCGGTCTGACGGCGGCTGGGCTGCCCGATGACGCGGTTGCACTGGTCGAAGGCGGGCACGAGACCACCGCCGGGATGATGCAGGCCCGCGGCCTGATCGATGTGCTCATCCCCCGCGGTGGCGCGGGCCTGATCGGTGCGGTTGTCAGCGGATCGCAGGTTCCGGTGATCGAAACCGGCACCGGCAACTGTCACCTGTTCGTGGACGCGGCAGCCGACCCCAAGATCGCCCTGCCCATCATCGTCAATGCCAAGACCCAGCGGCCCAGCGTCTGCAATGCGCTGGAGACCCTGCTGGTGCATCGGCAGGTGGCCGGAACATTCCTGCCGCAGGCAGTCGATGAGTTGACCGCTGCCGGGGTGACTTTGCACGGCGACCCGGAATCGGTGGCGATCGACCAGCGCATAGTACCGGCGGTGGAGGGCGAGTACGACGCGGAGTATCTGTCGCTGGACCTGGCGGTCAAGGTGGTGCCCGACCTGGACGCGGCGTTGACTCATATCCGGGAACACGGCACCGGGCATTCGGAGACCATCGTCAGCGACGATGCCCGGGCACAGACTCGCTTCGTCAACGAGGTGGATGCCGCAGTGGTGTTGACGAACACCTCGAGCCGGTTCGTGGATGGCGGCGAATTCGGGTTCGGTGCCGAGATCGGCATCTCGACACAGAAGATGCATGCCCGCGGCCCAATGGGATTGGCCGAGATGACCTCGACGAAATATGTGGTTACCGGTCAGGGGCAGGTTCGCAGGTGACCGCGCCGACGCCAACCGCGGGCGACAGCCGCGATCTCGGACTGGCCAGGGTACGCGATGGTAGGCATCGCTATCAGCTGGGCGTGATGGGTGGCACCTTCGACCCGATCCACCATGGTCACCTGGTCGCTGCCAGCGAGGTGGCTGCGCGGTTCGGCCTGGACGAGGTGGTATTCGTGCCCACCGGGGTGCCCTGGCAGAAGTCGGGCCGGCGGGTCTCGAGCCGGGAGGATCGCTATCTGATGACGGTGGTGGCCACGGCGTCCAACCCTCGCTTCTCGGTGTCCCGGGTGGATATCGACCGGCCCGGCAATACCTACACCGTGGATACGCTGCGCGACCTTAAACAGGAACGCGGCGCCGACGTGGAACTGTACTTCATCACCGGCGCCGATGCGCTGGCCTCGATCCTCACCTGGCGGGGAGCCGAGGAGTTGTTCGAGTTGGCCCAATTCGTCGGGGTTTCGCGGCCCGGGGTTGACCTGAGCAGCAAGGATTTCAGCCATCTGCCGGCCGACAAGGTGACCCATCTAGAGGTGCCGGCGCTGGCGATCAGTTCCACCGAATGCCGGGCCCGCGTGGCCCGCGGCTTGCCGCTGTGGTATCTCGTGCCGGACGGTGTCGTCCAGTATGTTGCCAAGCGGGGACTGTACACCGCAGCCAACACCGGTTCGGTGCTGGCTGCTGGACCCGTCGAATCGTTGTCGTGACACGTTGGGAAGTGACTTGACCGCTACCGAGAATGCCATCGAACTCGCCCGGTTGGCCGCCCGGGCAGCCAACCGGAAGAAGGGCCTAGACATCGTCGCCTTCGACGTGTCGGAGCGCTTAGCCATCACCGACATCTTCCTGATCGTCGGCGCGAACAACGAACGCCTAGTGGGCGCCATCGTGACGGCGATCGAGGAGCAGCTGATCGAGGTACGGCGATTACGGCCCACCCGCCGGGAAGGCGATCGGGAGAACCGTTGGGTGCTGCTCGACTACGTCGATGTGGTGGTGCACGTGCAGCACAGCGAGGAACGCGATCTGTATGGGTTGGAGAGGCTGTGGCGGGACTGCCCGCGGGTCGATCTGGAACTGGCCGATCCCGAACTGGCCGTGCCCGAAGGGGCAGCCGGTGAGGATCCCGAGGACTGAGGATGCCGGACCAGGCGGTTACCAGGTTCATTCTGTGGCGGCATGGGCAGACCGATTGGAACCTGCAATGCCGCTTCCAGGGGCAGGCCGATCAACCGCTGAACGCCGATGGGCTTGAGCAAGCCGTTCTGGCGGCGGAGGCGCTGGCCGCCGCCGCACCGGATGCGATCGTGTCGTCCCCGCTGGATCGGGCGCTGACCACCGCCTGGGCGCTGGCGGAGCGAACCGGGCTGCCGGTATGCACCGATGAGCGGTTGCAGGAGATCAATGTTGGATCCTGGGCGGGCATGCTGACCACCGAGGTTTTCGCATTGGAACCGGAGTTCGCTGCGGCGCTGGCGGCTGGCCGCGATTGGCGGCGTTCGCCCACCGGGGAAACCTGCGCGGAAACCGGCCGGCGGGCTGCCGGCTGTCTGCGGGAACTGGCCGGTGAGTTCGCCGGGCGTACGGTGGTGGTGGTCAGCCATGGGTTGACGATCCGGATGCTGGTGGCCAATCTACTTGGCTGGGATCATCACGCCGCCACTACCCTGGCGACACTGACCAACTGTGCCTGGTCGGTGTTGGTGCACCGGGGTGGACGGGACTGGAAGCTAGTTGCCTGGCAACGCACCGCAGACGCCCGGCCCGGGTAGCCGGGAGATAGGGCGGGGTCTGCTCAGCCGACGGGTGCACCGGCACCGCGGTGCCGCAGCGGGACTCCGGCGGCGTCCAGCACGGCAGCCAGTCGTTCGCCATCAGACCCGGTGCAGACGCCGCCGGGCTCGATCCGGCCGACCACTTCAAAGCCCAGATCGGCGATCATCGCCAGGTCGGCGGCGCCGGCTTGGCCTTCGCTGGTGAGGTAGTCGCCCAGGAAGATCGAATTGCAGATCTCCAGCGCTAGTGGTTGCAGGCTGCGCAGGTGATATTCGCGGCCGGCGGCTGAACGCACCTCGGTATTGGGGTGGACGAAACGCACCATGGCCAAGATCCGCAGGCAGCGCAGCGGGTTGAGTTCCTGCCGGCCGGCCAGCGGGGTGCCTTCGAAGGGCAACAGGAAGTTGACCGGTACCGAATCGGCGCCGATTTCGCGCAGCGCGAAGACTACGTCCACTAGGTCTTCGTCCGACTCGCCCATGCCGGCGATCAGGCCGGAACAGGACGACAGGCCCGCCCTGGTGGCCGCCGCGACGGTCTGTACGCGATCTTCGTAGCCGTGGGTGCTGCAGATGCTCTCGTAGCGTGCCCGGGAGGTGTTCAGATTGTGGTTGTAGCGGTTGGAGCCGGCTTCGATGAGTCGTTCTGCCTTCTCGTCGTCCAGGAAGCCCAGGCAGGTGCAGATCTTGACCTGCGGATGGTCACGGTGGATGTCGGCTACGATGCGGGCGACCTTTTCCACCTCCCGCTTGGCTGGGCCCCGGCCGGAGGCGACCAGGCAGACGGTGCTGGCCCCACCGGCGATGCCCGCGGCCACCGACCGACGGATCTCTTCAGGGCTCAACCAGTTGTAGCGCAGAATGTCGGCTGCCGACCCGAGAGCCTGGGAACAATAGCTGCAATTCTCGGGACACAACCCGGACTTGATGTTGACCAGGTAATTCAGGGCTATCGAGTTGCCGAAGAAGTGTTTGCGTACCCGGCCGGCGGCCGCGACTATGGGCATGGTGTCGGCGTCTGAGGCCTGCAGGATTTGCAGCGCCTGCTCGCGGGTGACCGGTTCGCCGGTCAAGGCGGTGGTTACCAGTTCGTCGAGGTTCACGATTGCTCCTTATGGTGCCTGTTCCGGGCGCTGGAGACGGTCAGGGCATAGGTGGTGGACACAACAGCAGGCTAGCAATAAATTGAACAGCGTTCACCTTGGAGCGAATGTTGTCCATCTGCGACGCTGAGACAGGCGGCGCGGTAGCGTTTCGGTCGTGGCATTGACGCGCGATCAGGTGGTTCGGGCCGGCTTGGGCCTGTTGGACGAATACGGGCTTGCCGATTTGAGTATGCGCCGTATCGCCCAGTCGCTTGAGGTGCAGCCCAGCGCGTTATATCACCACGTGCCCGACAAGCAGACCCTGCTCGCGGCGATCGCCGATCTGGTGCTAACCGAAGTGCCTGCGCCGCTGGGCCGCTGGCGTCCCGCCGTGGCCGACTGGGCGCATGGCCTGCGGGCCGCGCTGCTGCTGCACCGGGATTCTGGGGAATTGGTAGCCACCGCCCGGGCCTTCGGATTGTTGACCACCGATGTGATCGCCCATCCGCGGGTGCTGTTCGCCGCTGCGGGGCTGTCCCCGGACCAGGCCGAGGCCGCGGCAACCACGTTGCTGCACTTTGTGCTTGGCCATGTTGCCGGCGAACAGGCTCGCCTCGACTGGGAACGCTATGGTCGTCCGGCCCCGGGCGAGGCCCGTCCCAGCGATGTGGCCACCTTCGCCTCCGGTATCGAGTTGATTCTGGCCGGAGTGGAGCACCAAGGCTGATTTGGATCGCACCCGAAAGGTGCGCTAGCCTAGGGCAGTCGCCGCGTGAGCGGTGGCCTCCTATTTGGGGCTATGGCGCAGTTGGTAGCGCGCTTCCATGGCATGGAAGAGGTCAGGGGTT
>CALHWB010000039.1 GCA_938036835.1 uncultured Propionibacterium sp. | reverse complement strand
TACCCAACCTACGACTGGGCCCATGGCCAGTCCGACGCGCTTGAGGCGGTCACCCACTCGCTGTGCACCCTAGAGTTCGTCAGCCATCGCCCTCTCTACGACTGGTGCCTTGAGCAGCTGCCGCTGCCGCATGGCAAGCCCCAGCAGATCGAGTTCGCCCGCCTGGAGCTGACCCACACCATCACCTCGAAGCGCCGGCTAGCCAAGTTGGTGGCCGACGGCGTGGTGGACGGCTGGGATGACCCCCGGATGCCCACCTTGGCCGGGTTGCGGCGGCGAGGCTACCCGGCGGCGGCGATCGTTGCCTTCTGCCGCGGGATGGGGGTGTCGAAAACCCAATCGCGGCAGGCGATCGAGGAACTGGAAAGCTATGTGCGCCGGGAGCTGAACCGTACCGCGCAGCGCCGGATGGCGGTGCTGCGGCCGCTGAAGCTCACCATCACCAACTGGCCAGCCGGGCGGGTGGAATATGTCGAAGTGGTCAACAATCCCGAGAACCCGGCCGACGGCACCCGCCAGGTCGCGTTCAGCGGTGAGCTGTACATCGAGTCCGACGACTTTGCCGAGGTGCCGCCACCCAAGTTCTTCCGGCTGTCGCCCGGACGTGAGGTGCGCTTGCGGGGTGCCTATCTCGTGACCGCCACCGATGTGGTGCGCGACGCCACGGGCCGGGTGGTCGAGGTGCTGGCCACCCACGATCCGGCCACCCGTGGCGGGGACGCCCCGGACGGCCGCAAGGTCAAGTCCACCATGCACTGGGTCTCCCGGCCGCATGCGGTCGAGGCCAGCGTGGCCCTGTACGAGCGGCTCTTCAACGTCCCGCTGCCGGGCGCGGTGACCGGGGAACCGCTGGACGACCTGAACCGCGAGTCCCGCGAGCTGCTGACCGGTTGCCGCGTTGAGCAGGCCCTGCATGGCCTAGCCCCTGGCGAGGTGGTGCAGTTCGAGCGGCTGGGCTACTTCGCGGCCGACCCGGATTCGCCGATGCTGTTCCACCGCACCGTAACGCTGCGCGACGAGTGGGCGGCGATCCGCAAGCGCCGGAGTGCCTGACGGATCGGTTCGGCAGGGCAGCCGGGCACGCGGCCCGGCCACCGGCGGTGTGCCGTCGGATGTGGCCCTCGATGCCCGTTGCCGGCGCACGGTTTCGGGTGGGACTACCGCCTGGGTCGGATGTCGTCGGTGGGTGGATCGTCCCGCCGGCCGGCCGGTCGCTTGAACCGCCAGCGACTCAGGGATCGGCGCCAGGCCCGGCGGCTCGGCCCGCAGGCCGCAGTTTGACCGGTATTCGGTGCGATACCCGGTGAATTCCGAGGGCCGCTAATAGGATGGTATGGCCGATGGCGCGACCCCCCAATTGGTCTGCACAAGCCACCGCGTGGTTCCCGGCAATGGCCCGCGTCATCTGGTGAAGGAGATTGGATGGACGCGAATCTGCACAATCAGGCGCCGGCGGCCAGAGCTGGAGATGACGCCGCCGGTGGGGTATTCAGGTGGCGGCACTGCTCCGAACCCGACCAGGTTCGAGCCGCGGTGGACACCATGATGCGGGTCCTGAAGGGTCCCCGCGCACGGCAGTGGAATCCGCATACCGAGGCCTACACCAGGGCGGTGCTGCAGCGCCGGATCCGAAGGGCGGCGGCGGGTGAGTTGGGCGCCTTCGACGAGGTGAAACGCCTCTACGGCCGATTCTCGGGAGTCAAACTCTATGAGATCCGCTGGGCCGATCTGCGCACCAATGTGCTTGACCCAGATTCGGGCGACATGGTCAGCACCAGCCTGGCTGCGCGGCTCTACTATCTACAAGAGGATTCTACGGGCCATGGCATTCTGGGGCTGCACTGCCACGAGCAGCCCGCGATCGCCGATGAGGCCGGCCGGCAGGAGGCCCAGGGGCTGGAGATCGCCAACGCCCTGGAGGTCTACCTGGAGGATGTGACCCAGCGGTGGGACGCCGATCAACCGGTCTCCGCCTAGCATCGGTGGCTGTGCAGGAGCTGGTGGGTTTTCGGGGGTACAGATGAATCCGGATGAGATCGAGGCGCTCGGTGTACAGGCGGATGGTCTGCTCGCCGACCATGAAAGGCTGCTCGGCGAGTTGATCGCGCTGCGCCGGGACCGGAGGATGACCGAGCAGGCGGTTGCCGAGCGGATGGGGGTCAGCGAGCAGGACGTGGTCGAGTTCGAACGCTATGACTCGAACCCCACTCTCGATCTGGTTCGCCGCTACGCCCTGGCCGTGGGGGCTCGCCTGGAAACCCGGGTGATCGATGGTAGCCCCGACGCGGGGCGGCTGCGCTTGTGGCCCGGCCCGCGCCGGGCGGACTGGCGGGCGTCATGAGGCCGGCGGCGCCGGATCGCGAGCGCGCCCGAGCCGCCGCCGAGGCCTTGGCCAAGGCGCTGGTTACGGCGTTCCGGTTCATGGCGCACCCGGCTAGCCCGGGCCGCTAAAGCGCTGTTGACCAGTGGGTATGTGCTGGCTTACGGGTGAGGGCTCGCCGATCTGGTAAACTAACGACGTGGCCTGCGTGGGGCCAAAGGACGGTCCCGATGGTCGTTCCGCCGGATCGACCATTAGGTTCGCGCACGCGGGCACTGCACTGGGATAGGGCGAGGACGATAGATGAAGTTCCACGTTGGTCAGACCGTCATCCACCCGCATCATGGGCCTGCCACGGTGGCCAAGGTGATGATCCGCACGGTTCGCGGCGAGCAGGTCGAATACGCCGAGCTTGAGGTTGTGAGCAGCAAGCTGAAGGTCAGCATTCCGATGCACAAGGCCGACGATATCGGTATCCGCGATGTTGCCGGAATGCGTGAACTGGACAAGCTCGCCGAGGTTCTCAGCGGTCCGACCGTCGGCGAGGAGCCCCAGTGGTCGCGGCGATACAAGGCCAACCGGGCTTCGATCGCCACGGGTGACCCGTTGCAGTTGGCCGCGGTGGTGCGCGATCTCGTTCGCCGCCGGGAACGCGGTTCTCTCTCGCTCGGCGAGAAGGATCTGCTCAAGGAGGCCTCGGCGCCGTTGCTGGCCGAGATAGCATTGGCCGTCGATGTCTCCGAGGACGACGCCCGGGAAGTCATGCATGCCATGATCATGAACGAGTCCCGGGCTGCCCTTGACGCCCTGGATGAGCGCGCCGAAGCGGTGTAGCGCCGGATGACTGCCTGACGGCCGGCACCGCTGGTGACGGTCGGCCGCGCGTTCTGTCATGAGGCCGGCGGCCCGCGGGCCGGCTGGTTTCCGGGTTTGGGCTCACAGCTTCCCGCGGCAGGCTGGTTGCGACGAGAGGAGCCCCGGTGAGCGGTGCCCACATACTGGATGCGGTGACCCTGTTGATCGCGCTCGGACGCGGCATGTACGGCTGGCGTACGGGTTTCCTGGCCGGTCTGTTCAGTCTGCTGGGCATGCTGGCCGGTGGCATCGGCGGGCTATGGGCGGGACCGCGATTGCTGGAGCTACTACCTGGGGTGGCCGCCCACCGGGTTGGCCGCAGCAGCCTGCTGGTCGGTGCGCTGCTGGTGGGTGCCACTCTGGGCGAGTTGCTGATCGGGGCGATCGGCCGCCGGATGCGTGGCGGTGACCGGGCCCATGGCGTGGATGCCGCCGCCGGACTGGTGGCCGCCGTGCTGGCGGTGGGCGTGCTGGCCTGGGGGGTATTGACCGCGACCCGCCCGGTGGCGCCGAACGCGCTGGGCCGGGCTATCGATGACTCGACGGTGTTCCGGGCCCTGGACGAGGCGATTCCGGACAGCTTCAACCAATGGCCCGGGCGGGCGGTGGATGCCGTGGCCAGCCGGCTGCCCGGCATCTTCGGCGGGCAGGAACCGAGCCTGCCGGTACCCGAACCGGATGCCGCCGCCGGCAACGCACCCGGGGTGCAGGCGGCCGCGGACAGCATCGTCCAGGTGCGCAGCGATGCCCCGCAGTGCGGCACCGATTCGACCGGCAGCGGCTGGGTGGCTGCCTGGCAGCGAGTGATCACCAATGCCCATGTCGTGGCGGGTTCGCGGACCGTGGAGGTCTCGGTGGGCGGCACCGGCCCGGCGTTGACGGCCACCGTGGTGGGCTTCGATCCCGACCTGGATCTAGCGGTGCTGGCCGTTCCCGGGCTGGCTGCCGAACCGCTGGCCAGGTCGGCCGTGCTGGCTGCCGGCGCGGACGCCGCGGCGGCCGGCTTCCCCTGGGGTGGGCCCTATACCGTGAGCCCGGCGCGTATCCGGGGGACGATTACCGAGCAGGGTTCGGATATCTTCGGCGAAGCGGGCATTCCCCGCGAGGTCTACGCGATTCGCGGGGTGGTGCGCCCGGGCAATTCGGGTGGGCCGCTGCTGACGGTCGACGGCCAGGTGGCCGGTACCGTCTTCGCCATGTCGGTGACTGACGCCGAGACCGGCTATGCGCTGACCGACCAGGCGACCGACGGCTGGCTGGCCGCGGCGGCGACGCTGAGCGAACCGGTGCCGACCGGAGGCTGCCTGGTCCACTGACCGCGGCCATCGCCCGGCTAGCCCGCCGAACCGAGCCGCCACCGGCCGACCGCCCGGGAATCGGCGACCAGTTCGGCAAACAGGCCACCCCGCTCGGCTAGTTGGGCCGGGGTACCCTGTTCGACGATGCGGGTTGGCCTACCCAGTTCGCGGCCCGACAAGACCGTGACGCGATCCGCATTCATGATGGTGGTCAGCCGGTGGGCGATGACCACCACGGTGCGGCCCCGGGACAGTTCGGCGAGGGTGTCGGCCAGCACGGCTTCGTTCTCGGCATCCAGCGCCGAGGTGATCTCGTCCAGCAGCAGGATCGGGGCGTCCTTCAAGAAGGCGCGCGCAATCGCGACGCGCTGGCGTTCGCCCCCCGATAGCCGTAGCCCGCCCTCGCCGACCCGGGTGTCCAGCCCGTCCGGCAATCGCTGGATTACCGGTTCGAGCCGTGCCCGGCGGACCGCCTCGGCCACCTGCTCGTCGGTGGCGTCCGGACGAGCCAGACCGATATTGTCTCTAATCGTGGCGTCGAACAGGTAGACGTCTTGGAAGACCATGGCGATCATCGACATCAACTGGTCGGTGCGCATCTCCCGGATATCGACGCCACCGATAGTGATCCGCCCACGGTCCACATCCCAGAACCGGGCAACCAGCTTGGTCAGGGTCGATTTGCCGCAGCCCGATGGGCCGACCAGCGCGGTGACCTGCCCCTGGGGTGCGGTCAGGGTGAGGTCTTGCAGAATCGGCTGGCCGGCCTCATAGCCGAAACCCACCTTGTCGAAGACGATATCGTGCCCGTCCGGTAGCCGATCGCCGGAGCCCGGCGGCAGCACGGGAGCGTCCAGCACCGCACCCACCGCGTCAAGGGCGATGTTGCTCTTCTGCACCTCCGCCTGGTAAAGCAACGCCTGGGCTATCGGCGTGGCGAAGCGGGCGCTCAGCAACACGATCGCCACGAACGTGGCCACGTCGAGCGACTCGTTAAGGCAAAGCCACAGGCCGGCGGCCAGCGTTCCGCCGAAAACCAGATGGGAGACCGCCAGCGCGGCGGTTACCGGCGGGCCCTGGGTGCGCAGCAGACGATCGATCGCGGCGTATTCCTCGGCTAAGGTGGTTTTCAGCGGTGCCCAGTTCAGCCCGGCCAGGCCACGCGCCCGCAATACCGGCTGCAACTGGGCGTACTCGATCAGCCGGGCAGCGCTGGCGGCGGCCAGCCGGGGTTCCTGGAGATGCTCGGCCTTCATGGTTCGCAGGCCCCAACGCCATACCCCAAAGGTCAACGGCAGTGAGCAGGCCAGCACCAGGGCCAGCCGCCAATCGTAGAACGGCATCGCCACCAGCACGGTCAACGGCACCACGACGGCCCCGATCAGATTCGGGAAAACGATGGAGGCCAGATGGGACAGGGTATCGGTATGTGCGGAGATGACTGCGGCTATCCCACCGGAGGTCCCGGCCCCGAACCAACCCAGCGGCAGCCGCGACACCTGCTTGCCTACCCTGTGGACGAGCGTGCCGCAGATATCCATCACCGATACCCGCTGGGACGCGAATAGCGTGATCCACTGGATGACGAAGGCTCCGATCGCCAGGGCCAGCAGGCGCCAGAGCGCGGGTAACGCCGAAGCCGGGTCCCCGCCTAGGAAGGCCCGCAGGAAGGGGATCATCGTGACAAAGGCCAGTCCCTGCAGGATCGCGGCACCGAAATAGCCGGCTAGCAGCCAGATCACCGTCCGGGGATTGCCGAGGTAGCGATGGAACCGGTTCAACATGACTGCTCCTTGCCCGCCAGGGCGGAATCGGCGTGGTGTTGCCCCTGCCAGAGCCGCGCGTAGCGGCCGTGGCCGGTAATCAACTGGTCGTGGGTGCCGCATTCGGTCAGCCGGCCCTCGTCGATCACCGCGATCTGATCGACTCCCCGGATGGTGTCGAGCCGATGGGCGATGACGATGACGGTGCGTCCGGCTGCCAGATTGCTGATGGCCTGCTGAATGAGCCGTTCGGAGTGCGCATCCGCCTGGGCGGTGGCTTCGTCGAGAATTAGGATCGGGGCGGCCGCCAGGAACGCCCGGGCGATGGTCAGCCGTTGGGCTTCCCCACCGGAGAAATGGGCTCCCGCACCGACGACGGTGTCGTAGCCTGCGGGCAACTGCCTGATGCGGTCGTGGATGCAGGCGGCCCGGGCGGCCTGCGCGATTGCGGCGTCGGTGGCCCCGGCGCGACCGAGGGCGATATTGGCTCGCACGGTATCGGTGCTCAGCATCACTTCCTGGAAGACCAGCGATATGGCGCCCATCAGCTCCCTGGTCGGAATGTCCCGGACGTCGCGGCCATTCACCAGCACCGCGCCCGAATCGACATCCCAGAAGCGGGCGATGAGCTTGGCCAGTGTCGATTTGCCGCCTCCGGAGGGACCGACGAGCGCGGTCACCGTCCCGGGCGCACAGCTCAGGGACAGGTGCGAGATCACCTGCTCGCCGGCTTCGTAACAGAAGGTGACATCGCGGAACTCGATGGCCGGCGCGTCGCCGGGCGCTGGGGCAAGGCCGTTCGTCTCAACGGCTATGCTGGATTGTATCGGGGTATCGCGCTGGCCGATTGCGCCGATGGCGGTGGGGGGCGCCGGCTCGGCTAGGGGCGGGGGACTCGGTTCGGGCAATTCCGGGGCTTGCAGGATCGCCAGGGTGCTGTTGGCGGCCTGCTTGGCGGTGTAGATGAGCTGGGTGATGCCAACCAGCGCCAGCAGTCCCTCGGGCAGGCCCACCCAGACCAGGGCGAAGGCCAGCACGGTGATCGGATCCAGCCAGCCCTGTAGCGTCCCCAGCAGGCCGAGCGCCGCGGTGACGGCGAAAACCACCGCGGGTTGCATCGCCGAACCGAGCAAGGAGGTCCCGAGACTCTGTTTGCGTAGCCAGGCAAGCGATACCTCGGCGTGGTGCCGTTGAGCCCGGTCGAAGCGCCCGAATACCTCGCCGGTGATCCCGAAGTTTTTAACCTCCTTGATGCCGTCGACCAGTTCGACGGTGCTGGTGGCAAGGCTGCGTTCGGATTCGGCGTACCGTCGGAAGATATCCGTCAGACCCGTCATGCTGATCAGGAGCACGACGATCAGCAGCACAATCAGCCCGCCCAGCAGCATGCTCGCGAAGCGCCAGTCGAGCCAGAACAGGTAGCCAAGCGAGGCCAGCATGCTAAACAGGGAATTGGCGAAGTCGCCGGCCAGATGAGCCACCAACGCATGGATGGCGGAGGTGTCCTTGGTCACCGCCTGGCGGATCTGGCCGGAACTGCGGGCGGTGAACCAGCCGAGGCTGACTCTGCCCAGCTTGGTCACCAATCTTTGCCGCAGTTCGTTGCGCAGTTTCGCCTCGGCAAAGTGGTTGCTGCCGAGCGCATAGTTATAGGCCAGCGTGTGGCCGATCATGGCCGCGATGGCTATCGGCACCCAGACCCATGGGCCGGGTCCGGTGGTGGATCCGGTCAGCAGACTGCGCGCGATTTCCACGATGGCGATATAGGGCACCACCTTCGCCACGGCACCCAGGCCGGCGAGGATGAAACCGATGATCATGGAGCGCTGGGCGCTGGACAGCAGATCCCAAACGCTCTGTGGCCCTGTCGGCGGCCTATCGCCGAGATCAGCGGTGGGCGAGGAACTCAAGGTCGATCCTTCCTGGCAATCCAAGGTGGCCGGGCGGCGCCGTCAGGGTGATCGTCACCGCCCACGATGCACGAACGGTCCGGGGCGCACGGCGAGGCTCATGGAGTTCGGCGCGAGCCTTCGAGCACTGAAGTGCGGCAATGCCGGAGCCGGCGACGGGCTCGGGCGTCAAACCGCTGGACATGCGGACCCCTGAGAGCTTGACTTAGGTTAACCTAACCTAGCATGTTGTCGTGCGGTCCCATCGAGTACCCCCGGTCACCGGCCGCGCGGCGGCCCGCGACGGTTGGGCGAACCGGTCGCCGGCGGATGAGCCGCGAGCGACTACGCCTGCGGGCGCCGCCACTTCGGACGAGAATGCTGACATCGATAGAACCCCGAGTAGACACAGGAGATCGCCATGAGCGAAGTCAAGATCACCACCAATACCGCCGATTCGCTTTACCCGACCCGCCGCGATGGCAGCCCTTCGAAGGTGGCCATCATCGGTGCCGGCGCGGTCGGCTCGACCCTCGCCTATGCCTGCGTCATCCGGGGGGTCGCCCGGGAGGTCGTCCTGCAGGACATCAACAAACAACGGGTCGAGGCCGAGGCCCTCGACATCGCCCACGGCATCCAGTTCACCCCGGCGGCCTCGGTAGCCGGATCGGACGATGTGGAGATCTGCCGCGATGCCGATGTCGTGGTGATCACCGCCGGTGCCCGGCAGAAGCCCGGTCAGTCCCGGCTGGAACTGGCCGGTGCCAGCGTGTCGATCATGCAGGCGATCCTGCCCGGACTGCTCAAGGTGGCCCCGAATGCCATCTACATCATGGTCGCCAACCCGGTGGATGTGGTGACCTACGCATCCCTGAAGATCTCGGGGCTGCCGGCCAGTCAGCTGTTCGGATCGGGCACCGTGCTGGACACCTCGCGGCTGCGGTATCTCGTCTCGCTGCAAACCGGTACGGCCGTGCAGAATATCCACGCCTATATCGCCGGCGAACACGGCGATTCCGAGATCCCATTGTGGTCCTCGGCCGAGATCGGCAACGTGCCGCTGACCAGTTGGGGAGATACCCGCAACGGTGCGGAATTCGATGACGAACTGCGCGGGCGGATCGCCCACGAGGTGATGCGTTCGGCCTACCGGATCATCGAGGGCAAGGGAGCAACCAACTATGCGGTCGGCCTGGCGGTTTCGCGGATCATCGGGGCGGTGCTGAACGACGAACAACGCGTCCTGACCATCTCGACCCTGCTGGACGGTTGGGCCGGTATCGCCGATGTCTGCATGTCGGTGCCGACCATTGTCGGTCGCTCGGGTGCCGGCCGGCGCCTGCTGCCGCGCCTGGCCGAGGCCGAGCATGCTGCGCTACAGGCTTCGGCGGACAGCCTGCGTGCGGTCGCCCGGTCGTTGGGCTACTGAACCCGGGGGCGATTGCGCGCCGGCCCGGCCGGGTGGCCCACTCGGCCGGGCCGGGCGCCTGAGGCCGGTGGATCGGCCCGAGCGCGGAGGAGTAAATTGCATCCGGGTAACTACATCGGTGCAATTCTCCCCAGGATGTGCATAATCCTGTGGATAACTTCGGCGCGGGTTCCGGCGGTGCGGCGCCGGCCTGCCCGGGGTGCGGGTCAGTCCTCGAACCCGGCCAGTTCCTCCGGCGGCGCGGCCGGCAACCGGACGGTGAACTTCGCTCCGGCACCGGGTTGGTTGCTCGCCTCGACCGTGCCGCCATGGGCGTTGATGGTGTGCGCCACGATCGATAACCCCAGGCCGGTGCCGGGGGTGTTGCGTGCCTTGTTGGAGCGATAGAACCGGTCGAAGATCTTCGGCAGGTCGTCCTCGGCGATCCCGGGGCCCTCGTCCCAGATGACCAGTTCCTCGCCGCCGAGGTGCACATGCACCGTGCCGCCCTCGGGCGAGAACTTCACCGCATTGTCCAGCAGGTTGGTGACCGCCCGTTCTAGGGTGTCCGGTTCGCCGATGATGAACAACGGCGCCAGCCGCAGATCGAAGTGCAGGTTCGGCCCGCGGCGTTTGCCCCGCTCCACCGCAGCCCCGACCACATCGGCGAAGTTCAGCGGTTCCGGGCTCGGGGTGACCACGTCATCGCGGCTCAGGTGCACCAGGTCGCCTACCAGCGAGGTGAACTCACCCAACTGGGCCGCGATATCGCTGAGGATCTCGGCGCGGGCCCCGGGCGGCAACATGCCGGACTTCTCGTCGGCCACCAGCAACTCCACATTGGTGCGCATCGAGGTCAGTGGGGTGCGCAACTCGTGACCGGCATCGGCGATCAACCGGCGCTGGCGATCCCGGGAACTGGCCAAGGAGTGCATCATCGTGTCGAAGCTGCGCGACAGGTCGCCCAGCTCGTCATCGGTATAGGTGCCGATCGGGTTCAGCTCGTCGGTTTCGGCCACCCGGGTCACCGCCCGGGACAGCTCCCGCAGCGGGCGCATCAGTTGCCGTCCCGAGTAGTAGCCCATCAGCGCGGCCAGCCCGATGAACACCAATCCCACCCCGGCGATGATGGTGCCGATGTCCCGCAGGGTGGAACTGGTCGGCCCCAGGGGCCGCGCCAGCACCATCGCGTAGCGTCCTCCATCGGTGCTCAGGGGCACCGCGACCACGCGATAAAGGGCATTGTCGTTACCCGTCACCGAGCGGGTGGACGAGCCATGCTGGGTGCGGGCGATGGCGACTTCGGCCGGGCCGGGGTTGATGCTGGCCCGCATGCCCTGCACCCGGCGAACGGTGCCATCGGCCCGCACCAGCACCATGGTCACATTGGCGGCCTGCAACGCTGCCGCGTTCAACCCACCGAGGCCATCGACGTCGGTGCTGATCGGCCCGGAGGCGTAGACGGCCACCTCGACCAGTTCCTGGTCGAGCTGGTTGTACAGCGAACCACGCGCCGTGAGATAGGTCGCCAAGCCGATGAACAGCACCGCAACGGCCACCCCGGTGGCGGTGATCCGGGCTAACCGGCCCTGTACCGAGGAACTGCGTTCAAGCTGCTGGCGCCATAGCTCCCCAAGCCGGTTCACGGGGGTGTTTCGCGCAAGACGTAACCGATGGTGCGCACGGTGTGGATCAACCGGGGTTCGCCCTCCTGCTCGGTCTTGCGGCGCAGATAGCCGATATAGACCTCCAGGGAGTTCGCGGTGGTCAAGAAGTCGATACCCCAGACTTCGTTCAGCAGCCAACCGCGTTCCAGTACCCGCCGGGGATGCTCCATGAAGGTCTGCAGCAGCGCGAACTCGGTGCGGGTCAGGCTGATGCGCCGGCCCCGCCGCATCACCTCGCGGGTCGAGGTGTCCATCGTCAGATCGTCGAAGACCAGTACCTCCGAGCTGTCCTGCTCGGGGCGCAGCCGCCGGGTGAGCGCCCGCAGCCGGGCGGTCAATTCCTCCAGCGAGAAGGGCTTGACCATGTAGTCGTCGGCCCCGGCATCCAGACCGTCCACCCGGTCGCCGACCGCATCGCGGGCGGTCAGGATCAGGATCGCGACATCGTTGCCGGACGACCGCAGCATCCGGGTGGTCTCCAGACCATCCAGCCGGGGCATCATCACGTCCATCACCACCGCGTCGGGACGCAGGCTCGACAGCTTCGCCAAGGCGTCCAGGCCATCCTCGGCGGTGGTCACCTCGTAGCCGCTGCCGTATTGGAGTGACCGGGCCAACGAGTCGCGGACCGCCTGGTCGTCGTCAACCACGAGGATGTGCATGCCTCTAGCTTGCCACACCCCACCGGTGGGGCCGGTTGAGGCTACCGGCGCGGTTCGTAGCGCACGTGGAAGGCATCGCCCTCGCTGCCGACCCAGGCCACTCGCCCGGTACCGGCCACCTGGGTGCGTCCCGAGGCCACGTCGATGATCAACGCGGTGTCCTCGTCGATCGCCGCCACGGTGCGCGCCGGGCCGGCCTGCACCGCTGCCATCGCCCGGCCCAGCAGGAATTGGGCGTCGGCGTGGGTCTCGATGGCCGGCCCGATGAGAGCCAGCCCGTCGCGGATCACCAACTCGGTGCTGCCCTCGCCGGCGATCTCCGGGGCTATCCGGCGGCCTTCGTGCTGCCAGCCGCCCACGATGGCATGCCGCCCGACGATCATCGCCCCAGCCGACCAGCCCAGATAGGGCACCCCGGAACGCACCAGCTTCGAGATCAGCTCCCGTTGCGGGGTCAGCGCGTCGAGATATCCGGGCGTCCAGCCTCCGGCCACCACCAGCCCGGCCAGCCGTTCCGGTTCGGCCGGCCACTGGATCGGTCCCTCGTCGTCGTCTATCAACCAGATCGGTTCGATCAGCGCCTCCGCATAGCGCTGAATGATTGGGTCGGCGTAGCTGTCCAGGAAACCGCCGGCCTCCGCCGCCGAACCCAGCAGGGCGATGGCGATGCGATTCCCGCGACTGCGGACGGCCGCGACGAAATCGTCCAATACCGATGCGACGGCTTGCGATGGTCCGCCGCCTATCAGGAACAGCGTCATGGGGCCAGCCTATCTTGCGCGTGCCGCCGCCGAGACGGGTTGGCCCACGGCCAGCTTTGCTCAACCGGGTGCCTGAGCATAATGTTGGGTTGCCATGCAAGATTTCCCGCCTAGGGTGCCCGCCACCGACCTGCCAACCACTCGCCGGCCAGTGAGGTACCTGTGGTGGCTGATCGGACGCCAACCGGACCTGTTCGCGTTGATGACCCTGCTGGTGGTGGTCTGGCAGTTGCCGGGCATATTGGCACCCTGGTTGGTGGGCCGGGCAATCGACGCCGGGTTGACCGGCGGTCTGCCGGCCAGCCTCGGCTGGCTGGCCCTGCTGCTGCTGGCGATCGCGCTGGGTGGGCTGGGATCGGTGCTGCAACACACCATGCTGGTGACGAGCTGGCTGGTGGCGCTCTACGGCACCAAGCTGCACACCGGGCTGGTCGCGGGCCGGTTGGGGCATGTGCTGCACCGCCGGGTGACCACCGGTGAGGTCATGAGCATCTCGACCAGTGACGCCAACACCTTCGGCGCCACCCTGGAGGCGACCGGCCGGGCATTGGGGGCATTGCTGACCTTCGGTGGCGTGGTCGTGCTGATGTACACCTCGGCGCCCGAACTGGCGACCCTGGTGCTGGTGGTCTCGCCGTTGATGCTGGCCGCCAGCACCCCGGCGCTGCTGCCCCTGAATGCCGCCCAGCTCGCCGAGCGCACCCAAAACTCCAGGCTGACCAGCCTGGCCACCGATATCGTCGCGGGATTGCGCATTCTGCGGGGGATCGGCGGCGAGCGGACCTTCGGGGCGAACTATGCCCGCCAGTCGCAGCGGGTGCGGTGGCTTGGGGTACGGGTAGGCGCCTGGGAAGGGGTGGTGGGCGCGCTGTCGGCGCTGGTCTCCGGCGGCCTGCTGGTCGGCCTGGTATGGCTCGGGCTGGGTGAGCTGGCCCGGGGCGGTCTCAGCGTCGGGCAGCTGATCGCCTTCGTCGGCTACGCCATCTACCTGCTGTGGCCGTTGCAGGCCTTCTTCGATTTTGTGACCCACTTCTCGGCGGGTCTGGTGGCCGCCGAAAAATCGGCTGCCCTGTTCACCCAGCGGTCGCCCTGGCCAGCGGCCAGCGACCGGATCGGCGCCGATCCGCGGCTGGTCGACGAGGTTTCCGGGCTGGTGGTCGAACCCGGTGAGTGCCTGGGCGTCGTGGCCTCCGACCCGGACGAATCCGCCGCCCTGATCGATCGGCTGGGCCGCTACCTGCCGGCCGACGAGCCGGAATCCGACTGGGCCGGCACCGAACTGCGTGGCCGTGCGCTACGCCGTCACCGCCGGGCCAGCTACGCCGATCGGGCGGCCCGGGCCGCCGCCGAGGCCGGCCGGGCGGCCCGGCATTGGGGGGTCAGCGCCGACGGGATCGACCTGGCCGGACTCGATCTGACGCAGGTGCGCGAACGAATCATGGTCTGCGATCGCAGCGCGCTGCTGTTCGCCGGCACCTTGCAGGAGGCGATCGACCCTCGGGGTACCGCCACCCGTAACCAGGCCGAGCGGGCCCTGACCGCCGCCTGCGCCGAGGACATCTTCGCCGGGCTGCCGGGCGGCTGGCAGGGCCGCATCGACGAGCGGGGACGCGGGCTTTCCGGCGGCCAGCGGCAGCGGTTGATGCTGGCCCGGGCGCTGCTGCGCGACCCGGCCGTATTGCTGCTCGTCGAGCCGACTTCGGCGGTAGACGCCCATACCGAGGCCCGGATCGCCGAACGGCTGGTCGCCCATCGGGCCGGCCGCACCACCGTGCTGGCCTGCGCGTCCCCGCTGCTGCTGCACCACATGGACCGGGTGGTGCTGCTGGCCGGTGGTGTGGTGGCCGCCGAGGGCCGCCACGCCGACCTGCTCACCCGGGCCGACTACCGGGGCATCGTGGCCCGGGGGATGGCGGAGTCCGGATGACCGAACTGCTGGCGAACTCGGCCGCCACCTGGCGGACCGCGCCCGCCGGGCCGCGGATACCGGCCGCGCTGATCCCCGACCGGACGCTGCCGCCCGGCGACCGGCTGCGGGCCTGGGTGGGGCGGCACCGGCTGCGGCAGGAACGCGCCCATGCGGTCTTCGACGCCTCCCGCGAGCCGGAACGGGGCCTGCCGGTGGCCGGAGGGGCGGCCGCGCTGCGGTTCGTCGGCGGCCTGCTGCGTACCCGGCGATTCGGTCTGGTGCTGATGCTGGGCAGCAATGGGCTGGCCGCCGCGGCCGCGCTGATGATTCCCCGCATGGTGGGCGACCTGGTCGATCGGGCGGTCGGCGGCGGTGCCGGGACCGCCGGTTTCGTGCCCGCGATGCTGCTGATCGCACTGACCGTCGTCGGGCACGCCCTGGCCAGCTTCGCCGGGCGCTGGTCGTCCGCCCGGCTGGGATTGGATCTGCTGGCGGCCGCCCGGGAACATGTCGTGCGCACCATCCTGGCCCTGCCGCTGGGCAGCGTCGAGCAGGTGTCCTCGGGCGATCTGGTGACCCGGATCACCTCGGATGTGCAGAAGATGAGCGCCGCGGTGCGTAACGCCCTGCCACTGTTCGTCAGTTCGGCCACCATGACCGCCCTGACCGTGGTCGCGCTGGTGCTGAACTCGCCATTGCTGGCGACACCGTTGCTGGTGTCGGCGGTCTTGCTGGCTATCGGGCTGCGCGGCTACCTGAAGCATGCGACGGCGGGCTATATCGCCGAGCAGGCCAGCTACTCCCAGATCAACGCGACCATCAACGAGACCGTCGAGGGGGCACGCTGCGTGGAGGCGCTCGGGCTGGCCGAATCGCGTCAGCAGCGGCTGATCGACGATGTGGCCGAGTCCGCCCAGGCGGAGCGTTACACGATGAGCCTGCGCAATCTGCTATTCGTCTGGATGAGCTTCGCCTACCAGCTGCCGCTGGCGCTGGTGGTGCTGGTCGGGGTCTGGGGTTACCGCCAGGGCCTGGTCGGCGTCGGCCAGATCACTGCGGCCGCCATCTACTGCCAGCAGCTGATCGGCTCGCTCGACCGGGTGATCGAGACCCTGGACTACTTCCAGGTAGGCCTGGCCGGCACCACCCGGCTGCTCGGCATCGCCGAATTGCCCGACGACCGCACCCCCGGCGACCGGTTGCCGGCCGATTCCCGGCTGAGCGGCCGGGATCTGCGCTTTGCCTACCGTCCGGGCCACGATGTGCTGCACGGTATCGACCTGGATCCGCGACTGGGGGAGCGGGTGGCCATCGTCGGGCCGTCCGGTTCGGGTAAATCCACGCTCGGCCGGCTGCTGGCCGGCATCAACCGGCCTCGTACCGGATGCGTCCAGGTGGGTGGGGTGGATGTCATGGACCTGGCGCTGCCGGTGCTGCGCACCCAGGTCGCCCTGGTCACCCAGGAGCATCATGTGTTCGTCGGCACGCTGCGCGACAATATCGTGCTGGCCCGCGAGCAACGGGTCGCCGATGAGCAGGTGTTGGCCGCGCTGGCTGCGGTGGATGCCGGCTGGGTGGATCGGTTGCCGGCCGGGCTGGATACCATGCTCGGCCACGGGCACCACCAGTTGAGTCCGGGTCAGGCCCAGCAGGTGGCCCTGGCCCGGCTGGTGGTGGCCGACCCGCATACCTTGGTGCTGGACGAGGCCACCTCGCTGATCGATCCGCGTACCGCCCGGCAACTGGAAACCTCGATGCATGCGTTGCTGGCCGACCGGACGGTGGTGGCAATCGCCCACCGGCTGCACACCGCCCACGACGCCGACCGGATCGCGGTCGTGATCGACGGGCGGATCGTGGAGTTCGGCTCCCATCACGAGCTGATGGCCGTGGACGGTGAGTACGCCCGGCTGTGGCGGACCTGGCGGAGCTGACGCCCGCGAGGTGCCCGTAGCGCCTGCTCCCGGGCCGCCCGGGAGCAGGCCCGCAGACCCGGGTGGCCGAGGGGTCTTCTCGTATCGGAATCCATGCCGGCGGTCAGGCCCTATCTAGGCCTTGCGGGCCGGTTATCGTGAGGCCACTAGGATATTTAGCCAGCGACGAGCTTCTTGCAGCAGAGCAGTTGCCTACCTATTCCGATGAGTGGATTCCGCTGGTTCAAGGAGTTGAGATGCCGACCGAGGTTCGAAGCCGCTGGTTCCTGGCCCTCGATCTTGATCGTCCGTCCTGTAACCGGGCTGCTGTTATCTGCGTCCAGTTCTTTCCGGGCTGACCGATGCCTGCCGGCGATGGGCGAATCCCCACCGTCCAGGGCAGGATCGCCGCCTGCGGCTGGCGGGACCGCGGCCGGCCGATTTGACAGTGATGTGTAGTGTGCTACACACTTGACAGTGTTCGCGGCCAGCTGGCAAGCCCCGGGCCCGGCAACCAGGAAACTGGATCGAAAACTGAACAGACTTACCCGGACCCCGGGCCTATCCCGACCGGTTATCGACGGCATATCAGGTTCAGACAATGCCGGCCGTGGCGTCATTGACCGGGGTTTCGTGCGAAAACCTTGCCCGGGCGGGCCGAAGAGGGTCGGTTACCACTATGGATGGGGAGGCTACAGGTTCGAGTCCTGTCCGTCGCCGCGCGGCGGTAGCTCAACTGGCAGAGCACCATGACCCGGCACTCAGCCCACGCCCGCCCGGGCCCAACGGCTTGCACACCAGTGCCATGGTTGCGGCGAACCAAACGAAAGGAGGCAACACCATGGACGTCTTGCGCATGCTAGCCCTGCGGTTTACCCCACAGAACCAGCATGCCAACCCGCGACAGGTCCCCAATTCGGCGGGCGGTTACGCCTTCCAACTGGATGATGCGGCCCGGCTACGCCGTTTCCTGATCCTAGGGGTCGCCGGCGGCAGCTACTACGCCACCGACCGCGGCCTGGCGCTCGACAATGTCCAGGTGCTGCAACGCATGGCGGCCGCCGAACCCGAAACGCTGGTGAAGACCATCGTGGACGTTTCGGTCCGCGGTGTGGCGCCTAAGCAGAATCCTGCCCTGTTCGCGCTGGCCTACGCGGCCTCGGTGCCCGAATCGGCCGCCTTGGCCCTGGCCGCGCTGCCCAAGGTGGCCCGTACCGGTACCCAGCTATTCCAGTTCGCCGGCTATGTGCGACAGTGCCGCGGTTGGGGACGCGGGCTGCGGCGTGCCGTGGCCCGGTGGTACACCAGCCGGGATGCCGGGACACTGGCCTACCAGGCGGTCAAGTATCGTCAGCGGGAGGGCTGGTCGCACCGGGATCTGCTGCGGCTCGCCCACCCGGTGAGCACGGTACCCGAAACCCGGGCGGTGTTCGACTGGATCGTGCGGCAGACGACCGGCGAGGCTACCCCGAAGCTGATCCACGGCTTCCTGGCCGCCCAGTCGGCTACCGATGCCACGGCCTGGGCTGGGCTGGTACGCGAGTACCGACTCGGCTGGGAGATGCTACCGGATGCCGCGCTGGGTTCCCCTGCGGTCTGGGAGGCATTGCTCGATATCGGCCTGCCGCAGACCGCCCTGCTGCGTCAGCTTCCCCGGCTGACCCAGCTGGGCCTGCTGGACGACCTGGGCGGCCGGACCGCCGAGGTCTGCGCCCAGTTGGCCGACCCGGAACGGTTGCGCAGGGCACGCGTCCACCCGATCAACGTGCTGATCGCGGGGCAGACCTATGCCGCGGGCCGTGGGGCGCGTGGTCGCGGCACCTGGCAACCCTGCCGGGCGGTGGTCGATGCCCTGGATGCGGGGTTCTACGCCGCCTACGGCGCGGTGACCCCGGCCGGGAAGCGCACCCTGATCGGTCTGGATGTCTCGGGCTCGATGGGCCACCCGGTCTCGGGCATCCCGCTGACGGCTCGGGCCGCGGCTACCGCACTGTCGCTGGTGCAGGTGGCCACCGAACCGGCGGTAAAGGTGGTCGGTTTCACCGGTGGCTCCGAGGGCGTGCGGCCGCTGGCGATCTCCCCGCGGCAACGGCTGAGCGATGCCCTGCGGGTAACCGACGGGCTGCCGTTTGGCCGCACCGACTGCGCACTGCCGATGCGGTACGCGTTGCGGCACCGGATGCCGGTGGAGACCTTCGTGGTCTACACCGACAACGAGACCTGGTGTGGCGAGATCCACCCGCACCAGGCACTCATCGAGTACCGCCGCAAGATGGGGATTCCCGCCAGGCTGATCGTGGTCGCCATGACCGCGACCGGGTTTAGCATCGCCGATCCCGAGGATGCGGGGATGCTGGACGTGGTGGGTTTCGACACCGCGGTGCCGAACCTGATCTCGGAATTCTCGCGTGGTTTCGAGGAATGATCAGCCGGATGGCGGCCTGGTCACACCGCGAGGTGCGGTTGACCGGGCTGCCACCGGCGAGTCTGCCCGTGTGGGTGGCCGGGATGCGGCCGCGGCGGTCACCGGCCGGAGAGCCACCCGGGCGGGTATCTCGGATCCTCGGGCGGCCCGCGCCCGGGAATTGCACGAGCAGGCGGCCGAGGCCGAACGCCGGGCGGCCGTGTTGCGGGGCGAACGCGATCGCCTCATCCGGCTGTTGCGCACCGAAGACGAGAAACGCTGGTCCTACGGGACGCTGGCCCGCCTGATCGGCTGTAGCCGCGAACTGATCGCCCAGGTGGCCAGGCGCCGGTGACCCAACCCCCGATGCCGCCGCGCTGGGGCGCTGCCCGGCAGTCAGCCACCCGGAGCGGGCTCAATATTCCAGATCGGCTACCGCGGCGATGATGCCGGGCATGGCCGCCTCGATGGCCGTCAGGGTCTGCTCGAAATCGGACGCGTCGCCGTACCAGGGGTCGGCGATCCCGCTGCCCGGCCGCGAGCCCGGGTCGAAATCGGTGATCAGGCGCAGCTTGCCGGTCTCGGGGGTCAAGCTGCCCAGCCGCTGCAGGTGCATCGGTTCGAAGGCCAGCACCAGCCCGGAGGCGTCCAATAGCCGACGCGTGACCTGCTTGGCCCGGTGATCGCCGCATTCGTAGCCATGCGCGGCCAGGACGCGGGCTGCGCGGCGGTCGATGCGATTGCCGGACTCCTCGGCGCTCACCCCCGCCGAATCGAACGAGGCTGCTATACCGGCGCGCCGCGCCCAATGCCGGGCGATCTGCTCGCCCATCGGCGAACGACAGATGTTCCCCCAGCACACAAAGGTGACCAATCGAGTCATGGCCCTGAGCCTAGGGCCGGCCGGCCCCGGCGAACGAGCACCCCGCCATGCCGGCCACCGGCCCGCCGGGCCCAGGCTGCCGACGGCCCAGATGGACGGCCGGGCCGGGCCGGGAATGTCCGCCATTACGATTGGCGCATGGTAGATCTGCATCGCAGGAGTTTTCTGAAGGAAGTCGATTTCACCGCCGAGGAGTGGAACTACGTCCTTGATCTCGCCGGGGAACTGAAGGCTGCCAAGCAGGCTGGCCGGGAACGCCAACGGCTGGTTGGCCGCAATATCGCGCTGATCTTCGAGAAGACCTCCACCCGAACCCGGTGCTCCTTCGAGGTGGCCATCCATGACCAGGGTGGCCATGCCACCTACCTGGACCCCATCGGATCGCAGATCGGGCACAAGGAATCGATCGCCGACACCGCCCGGGTGCTCGGCCGGATGTTCGATGGCATCGAATACCGCGGTTTCGACCAGTCGCGGATCGAGGAACTGGCCCGGTATGCCGGCGTCCCGGTATGGAATGGCCTGACCGACCAGTGGCATCCCACCCAGCTGCTGTCCGATCAGCTGACCATCCGGGAGCATATCGATCGTCCCCTCAACGAGGTGTCGATCGCCTACCTCGGCGATGCCCGCTACAACATGGGCAATTCGGTGCTGGTGGCCTGCGCGCTGACGGGCATGGACGTGCGGATCGTCGCCCCACCCGCCTACCAGAGCCCGGCCGAGGTGGCCGAGCAGGCCCGCCGGTTGGCCGCCGCCTCCGGGGCCCGGATCACCATCACCGACGATCTGGATGCCGGGGTGCGCGGCGCCGACATCGTCTACACCGATGTCTGGGTGTCGATGGGGGAGGACAAGTCGGTCTGGGTCAGCCGGATCGAGGCGCTGCGGGACTATCAGGTCAATGCCGAACTGCTGGCCCGCACCGGCAACCCGGATGTCAAGGTGATGCACTGCCTGCCGGCCTTCCACGACCTGGGCACCACCATCGGCCAGCAGGTCTATCAGGAGACCGGCATGACCGCCCTCGAGATCACCCACGACGTCTTCGAAGCCAACGCGCGGATCATTTTCGACGAGGCCGAGAACCGGATGCACACCATCAAGGCGATCCTGGTCGCAACCCTGGCGGATTGAGCCCGGTTTCCGGGCCGCATCGTAAGCCTCGGGCATGGCCGGTGACCAAGCCGGGCACCGGCCATACTCCGGAGAGGGCCTCTGCCGGTGGATCAGGCCCCGGCCCGGGCACGCACGCCTAGCCGGCTATGCCGGTCTTCGGCAGCGGCGCGCCCTTCATCTTGTCCCTGCCCGGCCGGCCATCCCGGTCGGACGGTGCCGGGCTGCCCGGTCCGGCAGTGGGCTGCTGCGCCCCGGTGACCCGCACCGGAATCGCCACCGAGGTGCCGTTGTCGGCGACCAGGTAGATCATGGCTGCCGCCGGCGTGCCGGCCGGCAGGTCGACCGTCAGCAGCGCGTGGCCATCGTCGACCGCGGCCCGGCCTACCGGCACCCCATCGGCCGAGCCGAGATGGGCCGTCAGACCGGTCGCCCGGGGAGCCGCCTGGGCCGCCATGTCCAGGGTCTGGGCGGTCAGCGAGCCTTCGATGGGCTGGCCGATCGTCCAGTCGGTGGGGACGCCGGCGGTCAGGTCGGTGGTGCCGGCGAACGGTACGCCCCGCCGGTCGTAGTCGGGGACGATGGTGCCCTTCGACTTCAGCCAGGCGACCCAGGTTTCCAGATCGGCCCGGCCGGCGTCGGTGGGGTTGCTGCCCTCGGCGAGCACCGAGAAGTTGTCGCCGCCGGCGATCAGGAAACTGCCCGAACCGATGGTGTAGGTTGCGGCGGGGTCGATCGGTGCACCATCCACCACGATGTTGGCTATCCGCTCGCCGGCCGGCCGGGACTCGTCATAGGTGTATGAGACGTTGTCCGACAGGCCGAGCGCCAGGAAGGGCCGGCGGGATTCCGCGGGCTGCCACTGCTGCTCCAGCATCGTCTTCACCTGGGCTCCGGTGAGCTGGGTGGTCATCAGGGTATTGGCGAAGGGCAGCACGGCAGCCGCCTCGGCGTAGGTGATCTGGCCGGCGGCGAAGTCGGCCCGGGTGCCACCGGGATTCTGGACGCCGATGAAGTTCGGTTTCCCGCCCGACAACTGCTCGCGGAACATCTGGGCGATCAGATTGCTCATGGTGGATTCGACCGCGCGGTTATCCGAGCCGCCATCGCCGCGCAGCCCTCGCGAGATGGGCGCGGTGGCCTCGCCGATCACCTCGGCGCCCAGGGTACCGGCCTCGGCGAGCGCCCGCCGGACGATGGTGTCTACCGCGGCCGCCCGGGGGAATGCGGCGATATAGGCGTCCCGGTCGATACCGTTCGGCACCGCCGGGACGATGTTCTCGTTGCTCACCACCTGGCAGACCTTGTTGTCGTCGGTGTCGACCAGCAACTGGGTGCGGCCGATACCGCCGGCATAGTTGGTCGGTTGGATTACCGGGCGTCCGGTGGCGTCCCGATCGACCACGGTGAGATGGGTGTGCCCGTTGATCAGCACATCGACCTGCGGCCCGATGCCGGCGTTGAGCGCGGGATCCTCGTGGAAGGCCGAGACCACGATGTCGGCCTCGCCATTGGCCGGGTCGCCGTCCTTCAGCATGGCCGCCTGGGCGTTGATGGCCGCCACCGCGGGGGTGAGGTTCGCCTGGGCGAACACCTCGGGGGTGACCAGGCTGGGCAGGGTCTCGGTGATGGCTCCGATGACCCCCACCCGCACTCCGCTGGCGGTGGTCGCGATGGTGTAGGCGGCATCGGCCACCGGGCTGCCATCGGCCTTGACCAGGTTTGCGCTGACCAGCGGGAAATCGGCGCGGCCCAGCACCCGCTCGGTGAAATCGGCATAGCCTCGGTCGAGTTCGTGATTGCCGACCGAGTGGGCGTCCACGCCGGCCGCGTTGAGAATGTCGATGGTGGGCTCGTCGTTTTGGATGAAGGACGCGAACAGGCTCGCCCCGATGGAATCCCCGTTGCCGACAACCACCGAATCGGCGTCCCGGTTGGCCTCTAGGGTGGCGAAGAAGACCGAGGTGTCGGGGCTGGCCGAGGCGATCCGGCCATGGAAGTCGGTGAACGACAGGATCGAAACCGGGATCGGGGCCGCACAGCCTGCTGCGTGGGCGGAGGTTGCCAGCGGCATCGTGCCGAGAGCCGTCAGGCCCATGGTCACGGCAATGCCGGCGGCAAGCGGGGACTTGCGCATTGCGATACTCCTTGAGGCGATGCGAGGCCGGCCGGCGGCACCGGCTCTGGTGGGCGAATCCGTCGGCGTGGCGCTCTTGATGGACCCTCCCACTGTGCTCGGTAACGGCCCATGGTCGCAAGCCCATCCCCGGCTGCGGCCGCAAATCCATGCCCGGTGCTCATCCCTGGGTCGGATAACGACTGCCTTGGCGACCCGGCTGCCGGCCGGCTGACCGTTGCGTCAGCGGGTTCGCTCCGCGGCCGTGGCCCGCCAGATCGAGCTTGACGAACTCGGATGTGTCCTCAGTGGCCGGTTCCCGGGGAGACGGGTCGCCGGCTGACGAACTGTTCGCGGGCGTAGCGTCCCACGGCAAGGGTGTTCCAGGAATCGGTCACCAGCCCAATCCCGCCACCGATCACCGGGATCTTCTTTGCGGCGAAACCGAGCAACTGCTTGCCGCCGGCGGTGGTCAGCCAGGCCGACATCACCCGCTGGGCGATGACCTGTTCGAGCGCCCGGTCGATGCCGGGCGCGGTGGCCAGTACCATCGGCGTCCCGGGCAGTTCCCCCTTGGCCACCAGATCCGCCACGATCCGCTTGCCGAGCAGGGTGGTCAGCACCGCGTGCCGCACCCGGGAATCGTCCAGGTCGTAACCGCGCAGGTGCGCGATGGCGGCGACCATCCGGCTCTGGAGCAGAGCGACCCCGGCGATGTTCGCGGGAGTACCCACCAGCAGGGTGATGAAGCCACCCAGATTGGTCACGAAGCCCTGCGTCCCACACCACAGGGCATGCACGTTGATCACCTGGTCGATGGCGGCTTCGACCGAACCGTGCCGGGCCAGGTGCCGGCCGGCGGCGATCCGGGCGCCGGGTAGCTGTTCGGTGCCGTCGATGGCGAAATCGACCGCCATTCGCAGCAGGCGTCCGGCCGCATTGGGCGCCACCTGTGGCGCCACGGCGATGATCGATTTGCCGATCTCGGTGTTGTCTGCCATGCCCTTACCCTTTGTTCGAGAGGTCAGGCTCAACGCTAGTCATCGGGGACGCCGCGGGAAACCCGCCCCCCGCCCCGAATCGGCCCTGAGCCAACCCGTACCGGTTGCAATCTGCCAGCCGCCAGCCGGTGCCCGGCACCGGGGGACTATGTTGCCGTTACCAGCAGCAGCCGAAAGGAGACGCCATGGTCGAAGTGGCAAGACTTGAGATCGATGACCGGGTGCATGAACTGCCGATCGTGGTGGGCACCGAGGGCGAGCGGGCCATAGATATCGGCCGGCTACGGGCGCTGACCGGCTATATCACGCTGGACGATGGCTATGTCAATACCGGCTCGTGCAGTTCGACCATTACCTTCATCGACGGGGACGCCGGCATCCTGCGCTACCGCGGATACCCCATCGAGACTCTCGCGAAGCATTCCAGTTTCGTCGAGGCCAGCTATCTGCTCATTTTCGGTCGGCTGCCCACCCAGGCCGAGCGGGAAGGCTTCACCGAATTGCTGACCGAGAGCTCGAATCTGCACCAGTCGATGATGAAGCATTTCGACGCCTTCCCGACCAATTCGCATCCGATGGCCATCATGTCGGCGATGATCAATGCCCTGTCCACTCATGAACGTCCCAAGATCGCGCCGGGCGACGATGCGACTCTGGAGCGGTATGCCGCCCGGCTGATCAGCAAGGTACGCACCATCGCGGCCGCCTCCTACAAGTCGAGTGTGGGCGAACCCATCATCCATCCCCGCCACGACCTGCGCTATGTCGACAACTTCCTGCACATGATGTTCTCCATGCCCTACCGGCTCTATGAGGCATCCCCAGAGGTCAGCCACGCATTGAATCTGTTCTTGGTGTTGCATGCCGATCATGAGCAGAATTGCTCCACGTCCACGGTGCGTATCGTGGCCTCCGGCGAGGCCAATCTGTATGCCTCCTGCTCGGCCGGCGTGGTGGCGCTGTGGGGTCCCAAGCACGGCGGTGCCAATGTCGAGGTGGTGCAGATGCTGCAGCGGATACGCCGGGAGGGCCTGACCCCCAAGCAGTTCCTCACCGAGGTCAAGGATCGAACCAACGATCGTAAGCTGATGGGTTTTGGGCACCGGGTGTACAAGAATTTCGATCCCCGGGCTCGGATCCTGCGGGCCGCCGCCGACCGGCTATTGAATTCGATGAAGATCACCGATCCGCTGTTGGGCCTGGCCCAGGAACTGGCCGACGAGGCGTTGGCGGACGACTACTTCGTCGAACGCCGGCTGTATCCCAATGTCGATTTCTATTCGGGCATCATCCTGCGGGCCATCGGCATACCGCTGAACATGTACACCGTGATGTTCGCGATGGGCAGGATGCCCGGCTGGATCGCGCATTGGAAGGAACTGCACGACAATCCCGCCCAGCGCATCTACCGGCCCCGACAACTGTATATCGGTGACCGGCAGCGCGAATGGGTGCCCAGGCACGCCCGGTGAACCGCGGCGGAAAGCCGGCCGGTGGTGTCAGACTGACCAGATGACCGCCCAGGCATTTGGCCCACCAGCCGACTGGCCCGACCAGGACCTGATCGCTTTCAGCACCGAGTTCGACAGCGCGATGACGCTGCTGGCCTATCGTTCCGGGGTGTTTCCGATGCCCCTACCGGATGCGGACTTTGGCGGCGAGATGGGGTGGTGGTCGCCCCTGCGCCGGGGCGTCCTGGAGCCCGGTGAGCTGCGGGTCAGCCGCAGCCTGCGCAAGTCGGCGCGCCGCTACACCACCACGGTGGATGCCGCGTTCGGCGCGGTGCTGGCCCGCTGCGCCGATCCGGGCCGGCCGCATGGCTGGATCGATGGGCGTATCGAGAGCGTTTACACCGCGCTGCACGCGCAGGGCCTGGCGCATTCTGTGGAGACCTGGGATGCCGAGGGACGGCTGGTCGGTGGGCTGTACGGGGTCAGCCTGGCGGGGCTGTTTGCCGGCGAATCCATGTTCCACGATCCCGTGCACGGCCGCGACGCATCCAAGGTGGCGTTGGGCAGGCTGGTCAACGAGCTGCTAGACCGGCCGGACGAGCTGGTGCTGCTCGATGTGCAGTGGCTCACCGATCACCTGGCCGGTCTGGGGGCCGGCGAGATCTCCCGGCAGGAATACCTGACCCGGCTGGCGGCCGCCCTGACCGGTGTGCCGACCTGCTGGTCGAGGCGGATCCGGCCGGGGGATTGGCGGCTGCCGCGAACCGGCTGACGGCCGCTGCCGGGTGGCCGGTGCCCGGGCGGCGGCCCTGGGATGCCGGCCGCCAAACCGAATCGCTGCGGAAGCGGGAAGGCGCTGGGCGGCACGCCGGCGAGCGTCATCCCTTAGCCTGAAGGTACCAAGGACGGCTGAGGTTTGAGGAACGGTTCGGCTCAAAGGAGCGCCCATGACAGTCGGTCTCGATGAACTGCTTGCCGGTTACCCGCCCCCGGCGGCCACCACCGCCCAGCAGGTGCGGGCGGCCGCGCGGCACAGCGACCGCGTGCTGATCGTGCTGGATGACGACCCGACGGGTACCCAATCGGTGGCCGATCTGCCGGTGCTCACCGAATGGAGCGTCGAATCCCTGTGCTGGGCTCTGGGGCAGGGCCGGCCCGCCTGCTACATCATGACCAACTCCCGCAGTCTCGACCCCGATCGGGCCGCCGAACGCAACCGGCAGGTGGCCCGGGCGGCCTTCGTGGCCGCCGATCGGCTCGGCATCCCGGTCGGCTTCGTCTCCCGCTCGGATTCCACCCTGCGCGGGCATTTCCCCCTGGAACCGCAGACCCTGGCCGACTGCATCCGGGAGCATGGCGACGGTGAGGTCGACGGCATCGTGGTGGTGCCGGCTTTCGGCGAGGCCGGGCGGATCACGGTGGGCGGGGTGCACTATGCCGGCGACCGGGCCGCCGGTTATGTGCCGGTGGGGGAAACCGAATTCGCCCGCGACGCCACCTTTGGCTACCGCAGCTCCCGGATGGCCGACTGGATCGCCGAGAAGTCCGGCGGAAGGATGCCGGCTGACCAGGTGTTGGAGATCGGCCTTGCCGAGTTGCGCACCGACCTGCCCGCGGTGATCGCCAGGCTGCGCAGCGCCCGCGACCGGCGTCCCATAGTCGCCGATGTCGTGGTCGAGGCCGACCTGCGACGGTTCTCCCTCGCCCTGCAGGCCGCCGAGGACGCCGGCAGCCGATTCCTCTACCGGGTGGGACCGCCGTTCTGCAGAGCCCGGATCGGGCAGGACGCGCGGGTACCCTTGACCCCCGCCGAACTGGCCGAGATCCGGCGGGGCGGGCTTGCCGAGGGCTCGGTGGGTGGACTGATCGTGGTCGGCTCGCATGTCCGGCAGACCACCGGCCAGCTCGACGTTCTGCGGGAACGCCGCCATTCCGTCGAATTGGAAATCGAGGTGCCCATCGTCCTGGGAGCCGGCCGGGCCGGTCACCTGGCCGGCCTGGCGGCCGCCGCGGTTGCGGCGCTGCCCGCAGGCAACGTCGTCTTGCGTACCTCCCGGCAACTGGTCACCGGGGCGGACGCCGCGGCCTCGCTGGCGGTGGCCAGGGCGGTTTCCGGCGCGGTCGTCGAGGTGACCCGGCGGGTGCTGGCCGGTTATCCGCCCCGGTTCGTGGTGGCTAAGGGCGGCATCACCTCCAGCGATGTGGCGGCCGGCGGGCTGGGCATCGCCCGCGCCTATGCTCGCGGCCCCCTGCTCCCCGGCATCGTATCGCTGTGGGAACCCGTTGCCGGCCCGGCCCGCGGCATTCCCTATGTGGTCTTCCCGGGCAATGTGGGCGATACCCGGGCGCTGGCCGATGTCGTCGACAAGCTTTCCCGATAGCACCATTCATCGGAATCGATCGAAGGAGATCCAGGATGCCGAAACCCACCATCGCGGTATTGGGGCTGGGAGCCATGGGGCTTCCCATGGCCACCTGGCTGGTGCACAGCCAGTTCGCCGTCCGGGGATTCGATGTCGCCCCCGGCCGCGCGGAACTGGCGGCCGCGGCCGGCGTGGCCATATTCGAATCTGCCCGCCAGGCGGCTGGCCCGGCCGATGTGGTGCTCGTCGCGGTACGCGACCGGGCCCAGCTGGAGGACCTGCTGTGGGGGCCGGATGGGATCGCCGGGGTGCTGCGGCCGGGCGCGGCCATCCTGCTCACCGCCACCATCGGCATCGCCGCGGTACAGCAGGCCGCCGAACGGCTGGGCGGCGCGGGCCTGGAATTGGTGGACGCACCGGTCTCCGGTGGGCCGGTGCGTGCCGGCCGGGGCGATCTGCTGATGACCGTCGGGGCAACCGATGCCGCATGGGCGCTGGCCGAACCGGCGATGGCCGCGCTGGCGTCCACCCTGGTGCGTATCGGCGCTGCGCCCGGCGATGGGCAGAAGATGAAGACGGTCAATCAGTTGCTGTGCGGGGTGCACATCGCCGCGGCCGCCGAGGCCTTGGCGCTGGCCGGCCGGCTCGGCCTGGACAAGCGGCAGGTGCTGGAGACCCTGATGGCCGGGGCGGCGGCGTCCTTCATGCTGGGGGACCGGGGCCAGCGGATGCTGCTGGCCTATGCACCCGAGGGGGCCGAGGTGCGGAGCCGGCTCGGCATTTTCGTGAAGGACATGGGCATTGTGAACGCCGCCTGCCGCGCGGCGCAACTGGCGGCCCCGGTGGCGGCGGCCGCCGAACAGCTTTACCTGCTCGCCCAGGCTCAGCGGAAGCAGGGCTTGGACGATTCGGCGGTGATCACGGTGCTGGCGCCCCGCGAATAGCCCGGGCAAAAGCGACCGAGGGGCCCCGCCGGTCTGCGGGACCCCTCGGTGCGAGTCGTGCTGGTTCAGGCACCCCAACGGCCGGCGACGCGGCGCTCGTTGTCGTCGTAGCCCTGCGAGATCTGGCCAAGGACCTTGGTCATCTCGGCCACTACGTTGTTCATCTCGACCGCCTGGTTGTCCCAGCGGTTCTGGATGTTTTGGTATTCCTCGCGGGCGCTGCCGGCCCAGTCCTGCAGATGGGCGGCGAGCTGAGACTTCAGGTCCTCCAGGGCGGACTGCAGGTCGCGATTGGCCTTGGACAACGACTCGATGCCGGCCGTCATGGCGGCGGACGATACGCGGGTGTAGTCGCTCATGATCTTCTTTCCTAGCTTCTTTCGTTATGGATGGTGGGCGGGGCTCAGAAGTTGAGCGCGTTCATGATGGTGCTGGAGGCCTGCTCCTGCGCGGCTTCGTTCGCGGTGTAGTCGCTCAGCGAGCTCTGCAGGACCTCGGAGATCCGCTTGAGTTCGCGCTGAGTGGTCTCGAACTTCTCGTCGAAGGCCTGGTGCGCCTTGCTGAACGCGGCGGCCGCGTTGCCCTGCCAGCCACCCATCAGGGCGGCCATCTCGTTATTCAAGGTCTGCTGGATGCTCTCGACTCTCTGATCGGCGTCGTTGAGTTGGCTGATGGCCACGCCGATTTCTTGCCGGTTTTGCGACTGGTCCTGCGACATTACTGTCTTCCTTCCACATTGATCGAGCGGTGGCTCGGTTGGTGTGTTCCGGCTCTGGAGGGGTTCCGGAGCCTGTTGTCTGCCTGCAGGCAAAACACTAGGGAACTTTGGGGTCACCCGGCCAATCCCGCGGTACTCATTCCCGTATCGCCTTGTCGGATCGCCGGATCTGAGTACTACTCAGGTACCGCAAGGTCGCCCGGCAGGGGTGGATAGATGTTTTCCCGGGTCAATTCCACCTGAACCGGTGCGATCAGCTTGATCAGCATGCCGGGCACCCGCAACACGGGCGTCGAGGCATTGTAGCCCAAGGATTCGCGGGAACGCTGATCCGGGATCCCGTAGAGCTGGGCGCCGCTGAGCAGGAAGGTGGGGCCCTTGATGGAATCGCCCAGCGTGTTCGCGTCCTGCAGCAGCGCACCGTGCAGCGGGTCCACGTCGATGTAGTCGGCGTAGCCATAGTTCGGGGGCCGTTCGGCCACCACGGTGGGCAGGTCGGGTGTCGGCTTGTTGAGGGTGATCACCGGCGTGGACCGGTTGTCGTTGTCCTTCGGGTTCAGGTAGGTGGCGCAGACCGAGGGTTCGCTGGGCATCTGGTCGGGACGCTGGGGCGGGGCCTCCATCGGAACCCCCGGGGTGACCAATTGCGGCTGGGTGTCGCTCAGGTTGCCGGACACCTCGCTGGCCGGGATGATGACCGGTTGCGACCGGCCCAGCACCGACAGCTGAACCGCCATGTCCACGAAACTGGTTTCGGCCAGCCCGTCGGCGACCTGGATGTAATACCGGGGTTCGGGGCTGATCGCGCTGGCCTCCACCATCACCACGCTGCCGTTGACCAGGTCCGCCTGCGGCCGTTTCGACGGCGTGCCACCCGGATTCTCGATGGGCAGCGGTTCGATGGGCAGCCCCTCGGGCAGGGCCGACAGCCAGCCATTGCCCGTCCGGACCGAGGGCACCGCCGTGTTCAGCAGGGAGCTGTTGGGGACGTGGTGATAGCGGCCGTTGGCCACCAGGAACTGCCCGATGTTGTTGTCGGCCTGCACCAGCAGCCATTGATCGTCGCCCGTCCTGGTGGGCCGGGTGGTGTTCTCCTTGCCGACCTGCACGGTGATGTAGCGATCGGTGGTGTCCTCCTCGGGTGCGGTCACGCAGACCCGGAACGGGTAGGGATTCATCTGCGAGGTGGGCGGCAACTGGCGGGGGGCATATGGGATGCCACGGATCACGTCCTGCTGGATACCCTGCAGCTTGTCGGTCTTGACCGTTGTGGTGGTCGATGTTCCCACGGCCAGCCTCGCCGAGGCCACATCGGCCATGGGCAGCAGCCGTTTCGTGCTGTTCTTGTCCGATCCGTTCGTCTCGGTCTCGTAGTAGATGAACAGCAACCCGGAGCTGGCGTCGGCGACCAGGGCGCCTTCGGGTTTCTGCCAGGTGTTGTTCATGTCGATGCCCAGCTTGCCTAGGATGGCCGAGCCGGCCACCAGCACCACCCCGATCATGACGCCCACGAAGGTGGCCGTGCCGACCCGGCGCAGGGGGCCGGTGGCGTTGTCCGGATCCCGATCGACGAACGAGGCGACCAATCGTTGGGTGATGAACGACTGTGCCTTGAGCAGGTCCTTGCGGCTCGCCATATCGGTCCTTCGTGATCACTGTGCTGGGACGGTTACCGGTCCAATCGGAATCCTGGCCCCATTCTCGCCGATCCGGGGGTCTTGTCCACAGCCGGGTTCCGGCCCGCATCGATTCCGCGTCTCGCCACCACCAGCCCCTAGAGTGATTGCCAGTCTTCCAGGCCGGCCCATCCGGGGCCAGCCGGCATGCAGGAGGTGCGGGGTGGGCAAGTCTGCCACTATCAGCGGGACACCGGTGCCCGGTCGGTCCTGGACCCGGCTGCTCGGCACGGCGGTGACCTGGGAATCGATCGCGGCCGTCGTCGTGCTGGGCGTCCTGGTACGCCACCCGGGCGGCTATGCGATCGCGAGCCTGGTATTGATCGCGGCCGTGGCGCTGGGTATCCCCTTCGGCCGGATCACGGGCGTCCAGCGCATCGCCCGCCGGTTGCACTTCGGGCGCCGGGCGCGCAACAAGGGAGCCAATCCGGCCCTACCGGTCGATATGGTGCCCCTGGGCGAGTGGGTGCCGGGGCTGACGGTGAGCCAGACCAGATCGGCCCGCGGGGACGATGTCGGAGTGATAACCGATGGCTCCTCCTGGACCGCGCTGCTGGGCATCAGCTCGGACAACAATCTGTTTGCCGACCGGGACGATTCCATCGAGCTGGCCGCGTTGCGTGGCCTGACCGTGCAGGACGACATCGTCTTCGCCGCGCTCCAGGTGATCACCTATACGGTGCCGGCACCGGCTACCGTGATGTTGTCCGGCAACTCGGCCGCTGCCGCGTCCTACACCCAGATCCTGCATGAACCGGTGCCGCCGGCCGTGCGGCGCACCTGGATCGGGGTCAGGCTCGATCCCCGGCTGTGCCTGGAGGCCGTGGCCAGCCGGGGAGCGAGCAACGACGGCATCTATGCGACCTTGCGTTTCGGACTGCATCGGGTGCAGTCGGCCCTGAAACGCCAGGGCATCACCACCCATGAGCTGACCGCTTTGGAGATCTACGATGTGCTGGCTCTCACCGCCGGGGCATCCCCGGACTTCGGCGAGGTGCGGTCCACCGAATCCTGGACCCACTGGGACTGCGATGGCTTCGCCCACTGCGGCCGGCAGATCACCGGCTGGGGTTCGGATCCCTCGGCCGGCTACCAGGCGGTGTTGAACGCCCTGGGCAGCGCCCGCGTCATCTTCGGAGTCGCCTCGTACACCCTGGATCGCACCGACCATGCGACCGGTGGGGTCCGGGTGGTGTCGCCCACCGCGGGAGCCGCCACCGCGGCCATGGGCGCCATTCAGGCCGAGTTGTCGGGTCGGGTAGGGTTTGGGCCCGCGGGCGGCGATCAGGTGCCGGCGATGCTGGCCACGGTGCCCCTGGGCAGGGAGGTGGAGCTGTGAGCCAGTACCAGCGATGGGAGATCCCCGGCGGCGCCACGATCGAGCGCCGTGCGGTGGTTCGCACCGGCCCCAGCGGGCTGCTGCTGGGCCAGACCGGTGATGGCCGCCCGGTGACCGTTCGGATCTTCCGGCCGGACCCAACCCGGGTGCTGGTGTCCACCCGCGACTACATGAAGTGGATCCTGGTCTTCCGCGCGGTGACGATCGGGGCCCATGCGACCATCCTGACCGCTACCCCGCGCAGCTGGGCCTCGCTGGCGCAGGTCGTCGAAGCATCGGGCGGTACGGTGGAGATCGCCGATCAGATCGGTCAGATTCCCGGTCAGGGACGACCCTACCGGCCCAGCCTGATCGTCGACGATCTGGCGGCCTCCGATGGGGTGCGCATGTCGCTGGGGGCCTGGCAGGCGGTGCTCATCATGAACGATGCCAGCGCCAGCGCCGCCATCCATACGTTGCGCGCCTGCGATCTGACGTTCGTCTCACCGGCCGACTCGCGGGCTTCGGAGAACCTGCGCCGCGGCTATGCCCTCAACCAGCAGCAGCTTCGCCAGCTGAACAATCTGGCCGAGAACGAGTTGGTGGTGGCCATGCCGAGGCGGCTCACCCGGGTGATCATGCCGCCCACCCAGATCGAATACGAGATGCTGTTCCGCGGCTGAGGATCCGGTCGAACGCCGCAGCCACTGGCCTGCGGCCCCTCAGCGACCGCACCGCTGGGCCGCCCGGCGTGCTTCGCGGAACCCCGCGGTCCCCTGGGGTATGCCGGGGATCTGCCGCCCGCCGGGGCGGCCTACTTCCAGAGGGTCTGCACCCAGCCGTAGACTCCCAGCACGCCGAGGACCAGCGGGACGACCGCCATCACGCTGAGCCACTCCAGCACATCCGCGAACCGGCCCGCGGTGGGGGAGCCGTACTTGGCGTAGCCGACGGCCGCGAAATGGGTCAGCGAGACCGTCGCCAGCCCGGCCACCACGACCATGATGACCGCTTGGATCTCCACGGTCAGCAGCAGGTGGCTGAAGGCGGCCAGGGCGCCGACCGAGGTGATCAGCACTCCCGGCACCAGCAGGGCGAGCCGCTGGCTGAGCCCGACGAAGGAACGAGCCCGCAGCAACAGCGCACAGCCGGTGGCGATGACCAGCACGATGCGCCACCAGTTGCCGTGGCTGAGCAGGATCCCGCAGAAGCAGAGCATCGCCAGGCTGGTGCCGGTGAGCAGGGCGCCCAGCAGCCGGTCGGCGAGCATGGCCCGGGAGACGATGTCGGACTGCACCGGCTCGTCATCGGCGAGGATGCCTTCGGCCGTGTTCGGCAGGTTGGGCAGCTGGATCCTCGCCAGTTGGTAGCTGAGGGTGGGCAGCATGGCGGTGGTGCCCAGCAGCACCCCGACGGCCACCGCCGACACCTTGTACTCGGTCCCGGGCAGCTGGGCGGCGATGATCGCGGCGAACAGCAGCAGACCCGAGGTGAGCGCGGCGGTGAACAACTCCATCGTGGTGACCGCCGCGGCCAGGGCCATCGCCGTGCTGAACAGCAGCACCAGCGCCGCGCAGATCACCAGCCGGGCCGGCAGGTTCGGTTTGTCGAGGATCTGATAGCCGCCCAGGCCGGCCAGGGCGACGCTCGCCCAGGCGAGCGCGGCCGCCACCCGGTATTTTCCCGCGGCCCGCGAGAGAGCGATGGCCGCGATGCCTGCCCCCATGCCCAGCACGAGATCCAGCACACCCCCGGCCACGCCGCGTTCGCCGACCGCCAGGGCACGGAACTGCAACACCATCAGCATCGTCGGCAGCCCGACCAGGACCAGCAGCAGCGAGGCGATCGCGAAGCTTTGGGAGTGGCCGGGACGCCAGCTCGGACGTTTCTGGGTGGTGGAGGAGACCGCATCGACCACATCGTCGAAGGCCGCGTCCGGCATGACGCTATCGCGCTGGCGCAGGTGCAGGGTCTCTCCGTCGCGGATGGACAGCTTGCTGATCAGCGCGTTCGGATCCATCGGGTCCTCGCCGAAGCGTTGCAGCACCCAGCCATGTACGGCGTCCTGGGGGGTGCCGGCCTCATGCCCGGAAAACCGGACGATGCTGGGCAGCAACTCGCCCAGCGTGACGCCGCCGGGCAACGCCAGGTCGACCCGGCGGGTGGGTGAGATCACCGTCACCCTGGCTAGATCCTCATCAGCAGTGCTCACGTGCGAAGCCTAACCGCTGCCGGGGCCTCCGCTGGCGCCCGGCTGGCCCGATCCGGTGGCTAGCACCGCGACGGGGCATTATTTACCCATGGGATTGGTCACCTTCAGCCGGCCGAAACGGATCGCCCAGCCCGCCATGCCGCGCGGCGATGTCCTGCTGGAACCCCCGCCCGAGATCCCGGCGCCACCGACGGGTCGCAATTTCGGTGCGGTTCTGCGCATGCTTCCCATGGTTGCCGGTGCGCTGGCGATGGGCATGATGATGATGGGTGGCACCATGATGGGCGGCCGGGGGCCGCTGGGCGGGGTGATCGGGGTGCTCTACGGCGTCTCGATGCTCGGCATGATGCTGAGTTCGGCCGGCCGGGGCAATGACGATCAGGCCCAGCAACTGGACTCGAACCGGCGGGACTACTTCCGCTATCTTGGCCAGACCCGTCGCCAGGTGCGGGAGGCCGCCGATCAGCAGCGCAAGGCGGTCGAGTTCCGGCATCCGGACCCTGAGATGCTGTGGACCGTGGTGGGCCAGCGCCGGATGTGGGAGCGCCGTCCCGAGGACGAGGACTTCGCCTCGGTGCGGGTTTCGGTCGGGGCTCAGCAGTTCGCCAAGCGGCTCACGCCTCCCGAGGCGCAGCCGCTGGAGGATCTGGAACCGCTGACGACTGGCGCGTTACGCAGATTCATGCGCACCCACCGGCTGGTGCTGGGGGTGCCGCTGTCGATCAATCTGGATGGGTTCGATCAGATCCGGTTGGTGGGCGACCCGGTGAAATGCCGCCAACTGGCCTATGCGATGGTCTGCCAGACCGCCATCTGGCACGCCCCCAACGACGTCCGGATGATGATCGCGGCTGCCCCGGCGGTGCAGGACGAATGGCAATGGGTGAAGTGGCTGCCCCATCTGCAATCGCCCAGCGAACGCGACGGGGTCGGCTCGGCCCGGCTGTTCGCCACCTCGGCGACCGACCTGTCCGGAATCGGCGCCCGGGCGCAGAACGCTGCCGGCGCCAGCCCCCGGATCAACCTGGTGGTCGTGGATGGCGTGGCCGATGTGAAACCCTCGGTTTTCAGCACCCCATCGACCAAGGCCACCGGGCTGTTCGTCACCGCCGAGGCCTCGGTGCCCCGCCGGATCGAGGCGGGTGTCGCGATGCTGGAGATCACCGAGAACGAAGACCTCTTCCTGCACCGGCGCACGGCCAAGGGAACCCAGGCCCGCACCCCGCTCGGCAAGGTGGACCAGATCGCCATGGTCTATGCGGAGATGCTGGCCAGATCCATGTCGGCCTATCGGCTGCCGGCCGCGTCCGCGGGGCCGGAGGAAGACGAGCCGGAGGTCGTCTTCGAACCCCCGAAGGACTATCCGGCGATGCTCGGGGTCGGCGATCCGCTGACCCTCGACGTACGCCAGTCGTGGAAGCCACGCCCGCTGCATCAGCACCTGCGGATTCCCTTCGGCACCGGGGAACAAGGGCAGGCGGTTGAGCTGGATATCAAGGAATCCGCCCAGGGCGGGATGGGCCCGCACGGCATCTGCATCGGCGCGACGGGCTCTGGCAAGTCCGAGTTCCTGCGCACCTTGGTGCTGGGCATGGCCATGGTGCACAACCCCGAACAGCTCAACTTCATCCTGGTCGACTTCAAGGGCGGCGCGACCTTCCTGGGGCTCGATGCCCTGCCCCATGTGTCGGCGACGATCACGAACCTGGAAGGCGAGTTGATTCTCGTGGACCGCATGCAGGACGCTATCGGCGGTGAACTGGACCGCCGCATGGAGGTGCTGCGGGCGGCCGGCAACTTCAAGAACCGCGAGGACTACGAGAACGCCCGCCAGGCCGGCGCCGATCTCGAACCGATGCCCAGCCTGTTCTTCATCGTCGATGAGTTCTCCGAGCTGTTGACCGCGCGCCCGGAGTTCATCGACCTGTTCTTGCAGATCGGCCGGGTTGGCCGCTCGATCGCCGTCCATCTGCTGCTCGCCTCGCAGCGGCTCGAAGAGGGCAAGCTGCGCGGCCTGGACACCTTCTTGAGCTACCGGATCGCGTTGCGCACCTTTTCGCCGGCCGAATCCCGGACCGTCATCGGTGTCCCGGACGCCTATGAGCTGCCCACCCCACCCGGTAATGGCTACCTGAAGGAGGGCACCAAGGATCTGGTGCGGTTCAAGGCGGCCTATGTGTCCGGTCCCTGGCATGGGTCGCCCACCGCGCCGGTCGCCACGGCGAGCGCCGGGCTGGCCCTGGCCATCCCGGAACGCAGCTGGACGCCGCCGGTGCTGGAGTTCCGCAGCGACCATGTGCCGATCGTCGAACCACCGCCGGAACCGGAACCGGAGCCCGAGCCGGAGCCGGAACCGGAGGCCGAGACCAAGAAGGCGGATACCAAGCCAAAGCCGGCTGCCGAGGAGGAGGAAGAGGAGGAGACGCTGCTCAGCCTGGTCGTCGGACGGCTGCGTGGCCATGGCTGGCCGGCCCACCAGGTCTGGCTGCCCCCGCTGGACGATCCGCCGACCATGGATGGGCTGCTCGGTCAGATCGGCGAGGTTCCCGGTCGCGGGCTCCAGGTATTGGACGCGAACCTGTGCTCCCGGCTGGCTGCCCCGGTGGCCCTCGTCGACCGGCCCAGACAGCAGCGGCGCGACCCGATGTGGATGGACTTCTCGGGTTCCGGCGGTCACCTGGCCGTGGTCGGCGGCCCGCAGTCCGGCAAGTCGATGGCGCTACGTGCCGCCATAGCCGGGCTGGCGCTGACCCATTCCCCGGCCGAGGTCGGGTTCTATGTGCTGGACTTCGGCGGTGGCGGTCTGACCTCGATGCGCGACCTGCCGCATGTCGGTTCGGTCTGTGGCCGGCTGGACGTGGACCGGGTGCGCCGCACCATCGCAGAGGTCAACTCCTTGCGCACCAGCCGCGAAATAATGTTCGCCGAGCTGGGCATCGACTCGATGGCCAGCTACCGGCGTGGTCGCCACGAAGGCGCCATCGCCCCGGATCGGTTCGCCACCGATGTGTTCCTCATCGTCGACGGCTGGACGACGTTGAAGACGGAGTTCGAGGATCTCGATCCGACCATCACCACCCTGGGCACCACGGGTTTGGGTTTCGGCATCCACGTGTGGGTGGCCACCAACAAATGGGCCGATATCCGAGCTAGCCTGCGCGACTCCTTGCAGAGCAAGATCGAGCTGAAGCTCGGTGACGCCTTCGAATCCGAGGTTAACCGCAAGGCGCAGACGCTCGTCCCCCAGGGACGCCCGGGCCGCGGCATCACCGCGGAGGGCCTGCACATGCTGGTCGGCCTGCCCCGGATCGACGGGGTCGAGAACGCCGAGTCGGTCACCAGCGGGCAGCGGGCCTTCATCGATGCCGCCCGCGCCGGTTGGCAGGGGCCCAAGGCCGCCGAGGTGCGCATGCTGCCCGCCGACCTGCCCACCTCGGCATTGCCCGCGATCGGCTACGACGGGGTCAATCGTGGCATCCCGTTCGCTATCGACGAGTTGGAACTGGCGCCGGTGGTGTTCGATCCGATGGCCGAGCCACATGTGGCGTTCATCGGCGGCCCGGAATCGGGTAAGTCGAATATCCTGCGGACCATGCTGCAGGGTATCGTCACCCGGTACACCCCACGCGAGGCGAAGATCATCATCGCCGACTACCGGCGGTCTCTGCTGGGCGAGATCGAGACCGAGCATCTGCTCGGCTATGCGGCCAGTTCGCAGGCGGCTGAGGACCTGTTCAAGCAGGCCGCCGAGGCCATTCGGGCCAGGCTGCCCGGCCCGAATGTCACCCAGCAGCAGCTGCGGGACCGGTCCTGGTGGAGTGGCGCCGAGATGTTCGTGGTGATCGACGACTACGATCTGGTCGCGACCTCGTTGAGCAACCCGGTGAAGTATTTCGCCGACCTGATCAGCCAGGCTCAGGATATCGGCCTGCATTTCGTGGTGGCCCGGTCTGCCGGTGGTGTGGGCCGCGCGCTGTATGGCGACCCACTGTTCGGCCGCATGAAGGATCAGGTCAATCCGGCGCTGATCATGAGCGGCAACAAGGACGAGGGCCCGCTGTTCGGCGATGTGAAACCCTCTCCGTTGCCGGTCGGCCGGGGCACTTGGGTGACGCGTTCGGTCAAGGTGCTGATCCAGACGGCCCACGCCCCGGAGCGGGAACTCTAGGCCTGGCTCCGGGGGCCCCGTGCCCCCGGCAGGTTTTTGCCATGGCTTAGGTACACCACGGCTGCGATCCCCACCCAGGTCAGGGCCATGGCCAGCAGGGATGCCAGGCCTCCCATCGTCCCCTCGCTCGCCGCTGCGGCTATGGCGGTCAGCGGCACGGCCATGGCGAGCGCGATCAGCATGCGGAACGTGATCGCCTGCCGCTGCCGGCGGGCCTCGGCGGCGGACAGCTCGGGGGACGCCGAGCCCGGCGGCATGGATATGTACGGCACGATCGGGCTGGGCTGTGGCCGGTGAACCTGCCAATCGAGATTGTCGGCGGCCGGCGCATCGTCGGTGGAATAGCTGTCGGTCGGCGGCTGGCCATAGGGCGTGGTCATGGGGCCAGTTTGGCATAGGGCCGCGTTCAGGTGGGCTACGGTCCTGCCCTGAACCGACCCCGGAATCCGGCCGGTCCTATTCGGGCACGTGGGGTTCGTGCCGGTCTGCCGGCCGGCCGCCGCGTGCCCTGGCTGCCGGCAGTGCCGCGTGCAGCCCGAGGCCGAGCAGCACCAGGCCAAGCGAGATCCCGGCCACCACCATGGCGATCCGCAACGGGGTCGGATCCCGGTGACCGGCTTGTTCGCCGGGGGTGAAGCTGGCGCTGGGAGCCGGTTGTATCTGGTCGGTGGGTGGCGGCTCGACACCGGTCAGCGCGCGCACCGGGTTGACGATGCCGTAACCGAGTTGCTTGTCCGGGACGGGGCCCGCGGGTGGATCCGCCGTCACCTCCAGCCGGGCCTTCACCTGGGCGGGGGTGAGGTTGCCGCCGGCCTCGCGGGCATGCTGCAGCATCAGCGCCACCACCCCGCTGACGATGGGCGCGGAATAGGAGGTGCCCTTGGCCACCTTCTGGTAGACCTGCCCATGCTCGGCCGAGCTCGGACCGGTCGACAGGATACTCACGCCGGGCGCGGCCACCGAGACATAGCCCGGCAGGATCAGCGAGGCCGGGTCGGCGACATCGGACTGGTCTGTCATGCCAACCGCGATCACCCCCGGGTAGACCGCGGGATAGGCCAGTGTGCCGGGCGGCATGTTCTGGTCGTTGCCGTTGCCGGCGGCCGCGACCACCACGATTCCGGAGTTCACCGCTTCCGCGATGGCATCGGCGTATTCGCCACGGTTGCCGACGGCGGCCTGGGAGATGTTGATGATATCGACCCTGAGGGTGATCGCCACCTTGATCGCCGCGACCACACCGTCGATCTCCTGCTGGCTGTTGTCGTACAGCGCCCGGATGCCGATGACCGTGGCGTCGGGCGCGATGCCGGAAAAGTTGGTGATCCCGCGCCTGTCTCTCTCGGCGCCGATCAGCGAGGCCACCACGGTGCCGTGCTGGCAGTTCAGCGGATCGTTGGGGGCGGCGCCCTGCTTGAGCGGCAGGACATCCCAGGCGGAGAAACGGTCCACCGGGGTGTGCACCGAGTTGTTGACGGCCACCCCAGTGTCGATCACCGCGACCTTGATGCCTCGGCCGGTGGCGATCTTCCAGGCCTCGGTCATGTTCAACCGGGTCAGATGCCACGGGTCCCGATCCGGGACGAAACCCTCCTCGGGCAGCAGGATCTGGCAGGCGCCGGAGGCAATCTCGCTGACCGGCTTGGATTTCCACGGGGTGTTCTGGTAGACGGGCGCCGGCAGGGGCTGCCGATCCTGATTGGTCTGCGGTGGTGGGGCGCTGGTGGTTGCCGGCAGCGGCGTCTGATTGGGGGCCGGGGGCTGGGGAGTGTCCGCCCAGCCGATCGAACTGCCCAGAGTCAGTGACATCGCCAGGGTGGCCGCCAGCAGGCTGCCGAATCGGGCCATGGGTCGCATCCGCACAGACCAAGACTACCCAGCCGGAGTGCTAACCCCGCCACCGAGCAGTCGCCGGGTGCCGGGTGCGATCGCTAGGCTCGGCCGTATGCTCGGCTACCTTGGCCCCGAGGGCACCTTCACGCATCAGGCATTGCGCACCCTGTCGGACGAACCGGCGACCCCGTTTCCAACGGTGGCCCGGGCTCTGGAGGCGGTGCGGCAGGGCCGGGTGACCGCCAGCCTGGTACCGATCGAGAACTCGGTGGAGGGCGGGGTGAGCGCCACCCTCGATCAGTTGGCACTGCCCGGTGGCGCCCTGCAGATAGTCAGTGAGGTGATCATCGCGGTCAGCTTCGACCTGTGCGTGCGTCCCGGCACCCGGCTGGCACAGGTCCGCCGGGTGATCAGCCACCCACATGCCATCGCCCAGGTGCGCGGCTGGCTGGACGCCAACCTGCCCGAGGCGGTCGTGGCGGAATGCGGTTCGACGGCCGGTGCCGCCCAGGCGGTGGCCGATCCGCGGCAGGAGTTCGATGCAGCGGTCTGCGCACCCCTGGCAGGCCAGCTCTATGGCCTGGTCAGCGCCGCCGAGGCGATCAATGACAATGAGCGGGCCGCCACCCGGTTCGTGCTGGTTTCCCGGCCGTGTCCCCTGCCCTCACGGACCGGGCATGATAAGACCACCCTGGTGGCCTATATGCGTGAGGATCACCCCGGTGCCCTGTTGGAGATCCTGCAGCAGCTGGCGGTTCGCGGGGTCAATCTGTGCCGGATCGAATCCCGGCCGACCAAGACGACGCTGGGCGAGTACTGCTTCAACATGGATGCCGAGGGACATGTGGCCGATGCCCGGATGAGCGAGGCGCTGATGGGTTTGCGCCGGATCTGCAAGGACGTGGTCTTCCTGGGCAGTTATCCCAGAGCCGACGGCAAGGCCCCCAAGGTTCCGCCAGGCGGATCGGACGACGACTACCGCGCCGCCGCTGGCTGGCTGCGTGGGCTCGACCCCGGCCTGCCCGGGTCCGGTCAGGTTCGCTGATCGTCCGGGGTGATCAGCAGGAGGGCCCCCGCGGCGACTTCGAACTCGAAATGGCGTCCGCGGCCCTCGGTGTCGCCATCCAGTTCCCAGGCGGTGTCCTCGGCCAGGGTTATCTCGAATCTGCGGCCGGCATAGTAGGTCACCGCGGAACTGCGGCGGATCCGGCGGAGCACGACCCGCAGCAGCCGCGCCCAGGCGCCCAGGCTGCGTGGCGCGGCCATCAGCAGGTCGAGCCGCCCGTCATCCGGTTTGGCATCGGGAAACAGCCGGATTCCCCGGTTCAGGCTGCCGGTGTTGCCGACCAGGATCAGCACGGCCCTGCGGCGGATCCGTAATCGATCGTCCACTACCACGGTGATCCGCCGCGGGGCGGTGCCTAGCTGCTTGGCGAACCCAACCAGGTAGGCGGCCGGGCCGACGATCCTTTTCAGCTTCTCGTCGGTATCGGACATCAGTGCGGCGTCGAACCCGATGCCGGCCATGCCGGTGAAGTAGACCTCGCGGTTGCGGTCTACCTTGAGCCGGGCCAGGTCGAGGGTGCGGGGCCGGCCGGTCAGGGCCAGGTCGATGGCCTGCTCGACGTCGAGTGGGATGCGCATGTTCTGTGCGAGCAGGTTCGCCGTCCCGATCGGAATGATGCCGCACGGTACTCCGCTGTTTCGCAGCGCGGTGCTCACCTGCCGCACCGTGCCGTCGCCGCCGGCCGCCAACACCAACTCGGCCCGGCCGGCCAGCGCCTCGGCGACCAGGCCCCGACCGGTCTCGGTTCTGGTGGTCGGTTTGAGTATGGGCGCGGCCCAACCATGCCGGGCGGCGGCGTCCCGGAGCAGGCCACCGAACTCCTGTTCGTCGGCGAGTTTGGCTGGGTTGTAGATCACGACCAGACGGCGTCCGGTGGGCGGGACAGCGGCGCTCATGTTGCCTCCTGCCGTCAGCCTAGCCGGATCCGCTGGGGAGCAGCCTTGTCGGCAGGCATCCGCCGGGGCCGTCCGGGAGCTGACGACCAGCAGGTGCCGGCCGGGTATCTCCGGTGGCTCGGATAGACTGCCCCCATGATCGACCCGAGGCTGTTGCGCACCGACCCCGACCGAATCCGCGCCTCACAGCGGGCCCGTGGGGAGTCGGTGGAGTTGGTGGACGAGGCGATCGCCGCCGACGAAGCCCGCCGGGCAGCCATCGGGGCTTTCGAGGCGGCCAGGGCGGAGCAGAAGTCGCTGGGCTCGCAGGTGGCCCGGGCTGCCGCCGCCGAGAAGGCCGCCCTTCTGGTGCGCACCCGGGAGCTGGCCGCCCAGGTCAAGGAGTATCAGGCCCGGGTGGACCGGGCCGAGGCGGTCTACGGCGAGGTGATCAAGCGGTTCGGCAATCTGGTCATCGCGGGTGTGCCCACCGGGGGCGAGGACGATCTGTATGTCATAGACCAGGCCGGCACCCCCCGTGATTTCGCTGCCGAGGCAATCGCCGTGCGTGACCACCTGGAAATCGGTGAACTGATCGGGGCGATCGACATGGAGCGGGGGGCCAAGGTCTCCGGGTCGCGGTTCTACTTCCTGACCGGCCCGGGCGCGCTGCTGGAATTCGCGCTGATCCAGCACGCCCTGGCTAAGGCCCTGGAATGGGGTTTCCAGCCGATGATTCCCCCGGCGCTGGTGAAACCCGGCGCTATGGACGGCACCGGTTTCCTGGGGCAGGCCGCCGAGGACGTCTACCGGCTGGAACGCGACGATCTGTATCTGGTGGGCACCGCCGAGGTGCCCCTGGCCGCGTACCATAGCGATGAGATCCTGGCCGCTTCGGCGCTGCCGCTGCGCTATGCCGGGTTCAGCCCCGCCTATCGCCGGGAGGCCGGCAGCTATGGCAAGGACACCCGGGGTGTCTTCCGGGTGCATTGGTTCGACAAGTTCGAGATGTTCAGCTATTGCCGCCCCGAGGACGCCGAGGCCGAGCACGAACGGTTGCTGGGCCATGAACGTGAGTTCCTGGGTTCATTGGGCATTCCCTTCCAGGTATTGGACGTGGCCGCGGGCGATCTCGGCCTGTCGGCCGCCCGCAAATATGACTGCTACGGCTGGGTGCCCAGCCAGCGGCGCTACCGGGAGATCACCTCCACCTCGAATTGCACCGATTTCCAGGCCCGCCGGCTGAATATCCGGTTCCGCGACGAGACCGGCCCCCGTCCGGTGGCTACCTTGAACGGCACCCTGTGCGCGATGGCCCGCTCGATTCTGATGATCCTGGAGAACTACCAGAACCGCGACGGCTCGGTCACGGTTCCAGAGGTGTTGCGGGGCTATCTGGGGGGCCGGGAACGGTTTGAGGTGCTCGACCGCGGGATCCCGGATTCGCCCGGGCGGTCAACGGCGATCGGTTGATCGCAGCCGGCCTATTGGCCCTAGCCGTGCGCCACCGGGGGCCGCCGGCGTGGCAGCCGCGGGCACGGGGGACCGGCGGCTCGGCCCGATCGGTGCCGGCTGGGCAGCCCGATCGGGACCGGTCGAGCCGAAACCCGGCCAGAACGGCCCGGTTTACGTCAGAGTGAACCCATGGCCAATCAGCATCTGACCCTCACCTTCCTCGGCGGAGCCCGGACGGTGACCGGTTCTAAGTATCTACTCACCTACGGCGATCGGCGAATCCTGGTGGACGCCGGACTGTTCCAAGGGCAGAAGGAACTGCGCGAACTCAACCGGGCGTCCTTCCCGGTCGATCCCACTAGCCTGGACGCCATAGTGCTGACCCATGCGCACATGGATCACTGCGGCTATCTGCCGGCTTTGGTGAGGCAGGGTTTCCGGGGGCCGGTCCTGGCCACCCCCGCCAGCATCCGGCTGGCCGGGATAGTGCTGCGCGATGCGGCCCATCTGCAGGAGATGGAGGCCGAGGACGCCCGGCGGGGCGGCTATTCCAAGCATTCCGATCCCCAGCCGCTGTACACCGTGGCCGATGTGGAGGCGACCCTGCCCTGCTTCCGGCCCGTAGATGTGCACACCGACCATGACTTGGGTGGTGGCTTGCGGATGCGGCTGTGGCGGGCGGGTCACATCCTGGGCTCTGCCTCGGTGCGGGTGTGGGCCGATGGCGTGGATCCGGGCGAGGGCGCGGTGGTTTTCTCCGGAGACCTGGGTCGTCATGACCATCCCGTGCTGGCCGATCGCGAGGTGCCCGAGGGCGCCCCCACCGTACTCATCGAATCGACCTATGGCGACCGCGAGCATCCCGAACCCGAGGTGCCCCATGCCGAGCTGGCCGCGCTGATCAACCGGACCGTCGGCCGCGGCGGCAGCGTGCTGATCCCGGCGTTCGCGGTTGACCGCACCGAGGTGCTGTTGCTGACCCTGCAGCAGATGATCGCCGGGCGGCGCATTCCCGCCGATATCCCGATCTGGGTCGATTCCCCGATGGGCCTGGCGGCCCTGGATGTCTACCGGGATCGCGAGTTTGCCGGCGAGATCGGGCCGGAGTTCCGGGGGCGGCCGTTCATCAGGTTGCCAAACCTGCGTGAGGCACGTTCCAAGGAGGAGTCGATCCGGCTGAACAGTCCGGCCCGGCCGTCGATCGTCATCTCCTCTTCGGGGATGGCCACGGGCGGACGGGTCGTCCACCATCTGCACGACATGCTGCCCGATGCCAGGAACTCGGTGGTGTTCACCGGGTTCCAGTCGCCCGGCACGCGCGGGCGAGCGCTGGTGGACGGGGCCACGGAACTGAAGATGTACGGCAGGTATGTGCCGGTGCGGGCCGAGATCCTGCAGGATCGCGAGTTCAGCGTGCATGCGGATGCCTCGGATCTGATGGATTGGCTTACCGAGATGGTTCCGCGGCCGCAGATCGTCTACTGCGTCCACGGTGAGCGGGAGTCTGCCATCGCATTGGCCAGGCGAATCAAGGATGACCTGGGCATTCTCGCGGTGGTACCGAAGATGGCCGAGGTGGTTCGTCTCTGATCTGGCTGCCGGGGCCAGGCGGCAGACGATGCCGGTGACGCACCGATCGGCCGGTATCGGGGCACCGCTATGGCGGCCGCCGGGCGTGCCCGGGTCCGGCCCGGGCCGATGCCGGACGTGCAACAGGCCTCCGCGGGGGGAACCGGAGGCCTGTTGCGGGTTGGGGGTGGGTTGTGGGGGTGGTGGGGGGTTAGGCGGCCTTGTGGGTGGCGGCCGGACGCGAACGCTTGAGCACGACCTCACGGTAGGTGTCCAGCACCTGCTCCAGGCTTGGGGGTACCTGGCTTAGTCTGGCGGGGCGGCCTACGGTCTCACCGCGACGCGCCTTGCGTAGATGGCGTTTCACCGTGGACAGCGAGCAGCCCAGGCGTTGGGCGATGGATTCCAGCGAGTCGGTGGGATTCGCGTGCCGCAGCCGCAGCACTTCCTGATGATCGACCTGGTGGCCACCGGCTGCGCCGGCGAAAGTGTCGAAGTCTTCGGGTTCTACCCGTACCCCGAGCCGGGAGCGGATCTCGGCGCGTTGCCGCTGGGTGGTGCCGGCCACATAGCCGGCCACGTCGTGTTTGGCAACCGCGCGGTATAGGCATTGGGCCATCAATGGGCATTCCAGGCAAAGATTCTCCGCCTTGCGAGTCAGCAGGGCTTGCCGGCGACGAGCCTCCTGGCCGTTTGCCATCGATGGCTCTTCCAGCAGAGGGCTCTGGTACAGGTCTGCGTTTTCGACACAGGCCGGGGTGCTGTGCACAGAGGTGCCGTTGATCATCAGGATAAATCTCGCTTCGCTTCGCCGCGCCGGCGGGGTTACCGGCATCCTTTGGTGAATTCAGCTTCGCAGAAGGTGGGGATGCGCGACAGCGTCGTGCTACTCGACTTCTAGTAGGTGGACGTGCTCAGAGGCGTCTGGGTATGCGTACTCAGATCACGCCGGATGCGTCTGCGCTGCGGCGAACCGCTCACGGCCAGCTTCGGCTGGCAGGAGCCGAGTTGAATATATGTCCACCGGGGGTCATCTTTAGTAGATGCGGGACCAACCGGCTAGTGGCCGGGATATGGGCTAGCCAACTGGTGGTTGGGGGTGGCTCTATCCCTGGAGGCCGACCGGGTAGGCCGGTCCGGACCGGCCTGGCGGGTTGCCTGATCGAGCTATCCGGGCGTGGTGTGGTCAGCCGGCTCGCAACGATCGGACCGCGGCGTCCAATACGGTACCCACCTTGTCCCGGATCACCAGGCTGGCGCGCGAATCCCAACTGGTGGCGTCCAGATTGATCAGGACGAGGCGGGAACCGCGATAGTAGTCGAGCAGGCCCGCCGCCGGATAGACGTTCAGGGAGGTGCCCGCCACGATCAGGACGTCGGCGGCGGCAATCGCGGTGATGGCGGCCTCTAATACCGCCGGATCCAGCCCCTCGCCGTAGAGCACCACATCGGGGCGAACCATCGCGCCGCATGCTGGGCACACGGGCACCATGGGCTCGTCGGGGATCTCGGCCAGGGCGAACTCGTGGCGGAGCGGCCCCAGGCAGTGGTTGCGTTCCACCGAGCCATGCAATTCATGGACGAGCCGTGAGCCGGCCTGCTGGTGCAGCCCATCGATGTTCTGGGTGATCACCGCTGTCAGGTTGCCGCGCCTTTCCAACTCGGCCACCGCCCGGTGGGCTGGGTTTGGCCGGGCCTCGGGGTGCACCAGGTTGGTGCGGTGGAAGGCAAAGAACTCGGCCGGTTCGTGTATCAGGCAGTCATGGCTGAGTAGGTATTCCGGTGGGCGGCCATACTGGGTCTGGGTGGCGTACAGGCCGGCTGCCGAACGGAAGTCGGGAATGCCCGATTCCGTGGAGACCCCGGCGCCGCCGAAGAACACCGCCCGCCGGGCGGTGCCCAGCCAGTCGGATAGTTGAACGATTCTGTCGGTCGGGCCGCTCATGGCTCAGTCCACCCCGAATTCCATGGCCGCCCGGTCTAGGGCCGCTTCGCCGTCGGACGAGGGCCGGGCATCCGGGATCCCGGCATGGCCGCCACGCTCCAGTTCGCCGATCAACTGCTGGGTGTCTCCGCCGGTCAGCTGACCTAGTTGCACGTATTGTTCCAGTCTGGCCCGCGAGTCGGCGATGTCCAGGTTGCGCATGGTGAGCTGGCCTATCCGGTCCATGGGGCCGAAGGCGGCATCCTCGACCCGCTCCATGCTGAGGCGTTCGGCCCGGTAGGAGAAGCCTTCCCCGGTGGTGTCGAGGATGGTGTAGTCATCGCCGCGCCGCAGGCGGATGGTCACCTCCCCACTGATCACCGAGGCCACCCAGCGTTGCAGCGATTCGCGGATCATCATCGATTGCGGATCGAACCAGCGTCCCTCGTAGAGCAGCCGGCCCAGGCGGACCCCCTCGGTGCGGTAGTTCGACAGGGTGTCCTCGTTGTGTACCGCATTCAGCAACCGTTCGTAGCCGATATGGAGCAGGGCCATGCCCGGCGCTTCGTAGATACCCCGGCTCTTGGCCTCGATGATGCGGTTCTCTATCTGGTCGCTCATGCCCAGCCCGTGGCGGCCCCCGATCTCGTTGGCCTTGAGCACCAGCTCAATCCGGCTGGCGAAGCGTTCGCCGTTGATCGAGACGGGATAGCCATGCTCGAAACCGAGCGTGACCTCCTCCGGTTCGATGGTCACGGCGGGATCCCAGAACTTGACTCCCATGATCGGTTCCACGGTCTCCAGCGAGACCGCCAGGTTTTCCAGGGTCTTGGCCTCGTGGGTGGCACCCCAGATGTTGGCATCGGTGGAATAGGCCTTCTCCTGCGCATCGCGATAGGGCAGGCCGTGTTCGGTTAGCCATTGGCTCATCTCGGCCCGGCCGCCCAGTTCGGTCACGAAGTCGGTGTCCAGCCACGGCTTGTAGATGCGCAACCGGGGATTGGCCATCAGGCCGTACCGGTAGAAGCGTTCGATGTCGTTGCCTTTGTAGGTGGAGCCGTCCCCCCAGATCGAGACGCCGTCGGCGGCCATCGCGCGGACCAGCAGGGTGCCGGTGACCGCGCGTCCGATCGGTGTGGTGTTGAAGTAGGGTTTGCCTGCGGTTTTGATGTGGAAGGCGCCGCACTGCAAGGCGACCATCCCCTGCTCCACGAGCGATTCACGGCAGTCGACCAGCCGGGACAACTCGGCGCCATATCGCATGGCCCGGCCGGGTACCCGATCGATTTCCGGCTCGTCGTACTGGCCGATGTTCGCGGTGTAGGTGCAGGGCACGGCTCCCCTCGCCCGCATCCAGGCCACTGCCACCGAGGTGTCGAGTCCTCCAGAGAAGGCGATGCCAACGCGTTCACCGACCGGGAGACTCGTCAATACCTTGGACACGACCCCAGCTTAACTGAAAGTTATGCCGCTGTGAAACCGGTGAATGGGCGAGTGGGGCGGCCTTCCTATTGGAAGTCGCGCATAGTTATGCCAATTGTGGGCTGGCTTGGGTGGGGACGCCGGACCGGTCTGGTGTGTGGCGACCGGGCCACGCCGGCCCGGTCAAGCGGTCCGGTCAGGCGTGCCCGGGCGTGGCCAGGACCACCTTGCCGATGACCTCCCCGCTGGCCAGCGCCGTCAATGCGCGGGCGGCCTCGGGCAGCGGGAAGCGAGTTTCCGGGCTGGGCTCGATGGACCCATCGGCATAGCGCGGCCAGATCTCTTCGACCACGCGAGCCACGATTCGTGCCTTCTCGGCTGCGGACCGGTTGCGCAGGCTGGTTGCCATGATCAGGCCCTGCTTGGCGAGCAGCCTGGCGATGTTCAACTCTGCCCGGGTGCCCTTCTGCATTCCGATGATCACCAGGCGGCCACCTTCGGCCAGGGCGGTGAGGTTGGCGTCTAGATACTTCGCCCCGATGATGTCGAGGATCACGTCTGCCCCCCGGCCGCCGGTGGCCGTCAGGAGTTCGGCCAGCCAGTCGGTTCGGTAGTCGAGGACGATCTCGGCACCCAGGGCACGGCAGTGCGCAAGCTTGCCCGCGGACGCTGTCGTGGCCACCCGGGCGCCCAGGCGCTGGGCGTATTGGATCGCGAAACTGCCGATGCCACCCGCTCCGCCGTGGACCAGGCACAGGTCCCCGGCCTGCAACTGTGCCCGGTCAAGGTTGGCCAGCACCGTGGCGGCCACCTCCAGCACGCCGGCGGCACTCACCAGGTCCATGGCCGGTGGGGCCGGGGCCACCTGATCGCCGCCGACCGTCACGTATTCGGCGTAGCCGCCACCGGGTAGCAGGGCTACTACCGGGTCGCCTAGCCGCCAGTCGGCAACCCCCGGCCCGATCTGGTCGATAACCCCGGAGCATTCCAGGCCGAGTAGCCCGGAGGCCCCGGGTGGGGGCGGATAGTGGCCGGCTAGCTGGAGCAGATCGGCGCGGTTCACCCCGGCACCCGCCGTGCGAATGCGCACTTCGCCCGGACCCGCCTGCGGGGAAGGCACCTCGGACCAGCGCAGTTGCTCGGGGCCGCCGTGGCTTTCGAAGGTGATCGCGTACATGCTGCCAGCCTGCCATCCGGACGCGGCCAGCGCAGTCTGCGGCGCGTATTCGATTGCCGGTGTCCGTGCCTGCGGGCGGGATGCCTGCGCTAGCCGGCAGCCGCCCGCCCGGACCGGTGTATCGCGCCCGCATGCGCGTGGGTATGGGATTCTTATGCTGTTCGGCCTTGTTGTTTAGGTCATCGCGCCCGCATGCGCGTGGGTATGGGCGGTTGGGCCGGGTAGGGTGCCCACGCCCGGATTATGCGTGGGGCATGCTCACCGGAATGCCGGGCCCGGTGGGGCGCGCCTGCCGGGGCGGCGTCGGCGGACTCCGGGGGCCGGTCGGCTAGCATTAGTGGTGCCACGGGCGAGATCGCATAGTGGACTAGTGCAGCCGCCTTGAAAGCGGCCGAGCGAAAGCTCCGTGGGTTCGAATCCCACTCTCGCCGCCCTTCGCCGACGCAGTGGAAGGAGATTGAGCATGGCGGAAACCCCTGACAGCGCCGCCACCAGCCATTACGCGTTGCGTCCGACGACACCCGTGCGAGCGCTCGTCCTTGCGGGCTGCTGTCTGCTGTTCGGCGCGCTGGGCGCTTTTTTTGGGGTGCAGAACGCGAACTCCGTCTTGGTGGCGCTGGGCGTAGCCCTGGCGGTGGCCGGAGTGGCCCTGACCATCACGGCGGTGGTCTTCGTGAGTTCCCGGACGACGCACATCACCCTGTCGCCTGAGGGATTCGAGGTATCCGGGCATGGCTATCAGAAAAGTGGCGCCTGGTTGGATGTGGACAAGGTGGCTAGCACCCCGGACGGTACCCGCCTGGTCATCTCGCAGGGGCACGTGGACCGCACCTACATCCAGGCGCCCGGCTGCCGGCTGGATGACCGGATGCGCGCCATCACCGCGGACATCGCGGCTCGGCTGGAGGCACCCGAACCGACCCCGGCCCTGGGCGACACCCGCTGAGCGGGACGGTCCCCGGACGGTATCTTGCCGGCCCGGGAGCACACCCCGTTGAGTCGCCGGCGGCTACCGGGGCGATCCGCTCGGCTCGGTAGCGGCGGGCGGGGTGTACCGGGGCACCGTGTCGGGCACGGGCAGGGTGGACTGTTCTTGCCGGTAGGCGCAGGTGTCGCTGATGTTCTCCGCTGGCGGGGCAGCCGTCGACTCGCCCGACCCGGCGTTGCTTGGCATGGTCGGTTCGTTGCCCGGCTGGCTTGGCGGGGCCTCGGTCGTGGGGGCCTCGCTGGTCTCGCCCGGGGGCGGTGCCGGCTGCTGGATGCTGCTGGGCTGCCCGCTGGGGCTGCTAGCCGGGATGCTCGCCGCGATCGCGTTCGACACCGCCTGCCGCATCTGCGCGAAATCGGGGTATTCGGACGAATACCAGGGCAGGTTGAAAGGATCGAAGGATAGCCGGCTGATCTGGCGCGATTTCTGGACGCGGTTGGCCAATTCCACGATCGCGGGTAGGTGTTCCTGCGGGATGTCGGTGGAGACCATTTGCGCGGCCGCCTGCGCGATGCCCTCGTAGCGGGTGACCATGGTGGCGGCATCGGCCTGTTTGATGACCGCATCCACGAGGCAGGATTGACGCTGCATGCGGCCGAAGTCATAGGTCGGGGTGTTGCAGCGGCTGCGGGCGTACCACATGGCCTGGTAGCCGTCCAGGTGCCGGTTGGGCCCGTCCGGAATCCAGCCGCCTTCGCCGCAGTTGCCGTTTTCGTCGCTGCCGCTGATCGCGATCGGGAAGTTGACGTTGACCGTCACCCCACCCATCGCGTCCACCAGGTTCACCAGGCCGTCGATATTGACCAGGACGAAATAGTCCACTCGCTGCCCGGTGATGCCTTCCACGGCCCACTTCAGTGCGTCCGCGCCGGGATAGTCGGTGTTGTTGAACAGCTCGGGATGCAGGCTGGGGACGTCCTGCCAGACCGCGTTGAGCATGGATTCGCCCCCGTTGTTGAAGCCATATGGGAAGGCCTCGGCCAGCCGCGAGTTCTCGGGGAAGATCGGATGCTGCAGGTTGCGCGGCAGTTGGACGATAACCGAATTGCCGGTGGCGGTATCGATCGAAACCAGCATCATGGTGTCGGTGCGGACGCCGAGTTCGATATCGCGGCCCTCGCCGGTGTCGCCGCCCAGCAGCAGGATGTTCACCCGCGGCTTGTCTGCCCAGGGATCCTTGGTGTCCAGGGTGGGCCGGGTCTGCGATTGGCTGTCTCCCTCATCGCCGAACAGTCCGCCCGACAGCAGGGCGGTTTCCAGCGAGTAGGCCGAACCGACCGCCAGGGGTGCACTGACCAGGAAGGACAGCAAAGACACCAGTCCGGCGCCGATTCGGCGCTGAACCTTGGTGATGTCTGTGGGGCGAGTTATCAGGTAGGTGCCCGTGATGATGGCGATCCAAGCGATGGCCACGAGCGCCAGCCCGATCGCGATGGCGAACATCCAGCGGGCCTGCAATGCGATTCCGGCGACTCCGGCCGGGTTGGTGCGGACGATGGCGAACAGGCCTCCGGAACCCGCTACCAGCAGCGCCAGAGTGACCACCCCCACCCAGTGTCTTCGGGTGCCGAGCATGCCGGCGCCTGGAAGCAGGGTGCCGAAGACGGTCCGGGTCATTGCGCCGCGGAAGGCTCGGTTGTCGCGCGGCCGGCCCGGCTGTCTGCCGGATTGCCCGCTGCCGCGGCGGGGGACGGCGGCATGCGCACCGCGATCTGCACGTCTCGTCGAGGTCCGGCGCGGGTCGGTATGGGCCCGTTCTTTGTGGGCCTGCTGGGCCATGCGTTGCTGGCTGGCCGAGGGTGTGGCGGTTCTTGGCGGCCCGTCGTAGTAGTACGGCGAATCCGAGTATGAACGGGCTTCCGGCGGAAGACCGCGAGCCGGTGCCCTGCCTGGTTCGAATGCCGATAAAGCACGACGCGGACGCGGCGGCATCCGGTCCTGGTAGTCATCGGGCCGCGGCAACTTCCACCTCCGGTGATTCTGACAGCTCAACCCCGGGTCCGGGCAGTCGGCGTGTACCGTACGCGCCGGCTGCCCGGCAGGCATCGATCCATGGATTGGCGTCCACCTATGGGTTGACTCAGGGTCAGTGTAATGGAGCCGGAGCGGTACCGGCCCGGTAAAACCTGCTATACCCCGATCCTATTGGGGTATAGCAGGGGAAGATCGGTGGTGCGGTTTGTTGCCATGTCGCTCGTGGAGCGATTGGCGCGGGTGTGTCCGGGAACCGCGGGCGTTCCCGATCTGGCGGCGATGGCGGATTCGTCGCCGGATCGGGGGTATTGCTTTGCGCTGGGGTGCGGGTTGCCGTTAGCCTGGGGTGGACGTCCCTGCCGGTGCCGCCGGTGGACGATCTTGGAGGTGTCGCCTAGTCCGGTCTATGGCGCCCGCCTGCTAAGCGGGTTTGGGGCTCAACCCCATCGCGGGTTCAAATCCCGCCACCTCCGCCCTATGGTGTGGCGGGACGCCTGTCGAGCGCGGGTTCTAGCGCCATCGGACCCGCCACGGTAGGCAGCCGTTCCGCGGGAGCCGACGAGTTTGGCGGTGGCTCGCCGATGCGCTAGAGTAGGCAAGCGCCTATGGCGGATCCGGCACTCGTAGCTTAATGGATAGAGCATCTGACTACGGATCAGAAGGTTGGGGGTTCGAGTCCCTCCGAGTGCGCCAATCAACCGTCCCAGGGGCCGGATCCTTGCGGGCGTGCCAGTCGGCCATGGGCATTGGCCGGCATGGCTATGGTTTGCTCCGTCTTGCTTTGCTCAAACGTTCGATCCTTGCGTCTAAGCCCAAGTCGTTCGCGTCCCACCAGAAGAGTTCCCTGAAGGGCGGTCCGGGGGAGCAGGGCCGTCCTGCCGTTGGGGCATTTCGTGAAGTGCCGAAGGGGCCGTCGGAAGTCGTAAGCGTCGGAAGCCGTAAGGATGCTGAGACGGCGGATCCGCGGGGGACCTATTGTCTCAATGATCTACCGACAGTGCGGGCGAGGGCTGGACAGTTGGTTCGGGCCGGCTCCGCCGGACGGGGGGTATCGGCTCGTGCATGGGCTGGGATGGCAGGGCGGCATCCGCTGGGATCCGGATGATCATGCGCCAGCTGTTTCGGCTATCCTCGATGAGCATCGTGCCACCGGCAGAATTCGCCCGCTCCTCGATGCCGCGGATGCCGAAGGCGTTGCGCCGCCCGGATCGCCGCCGGCCCTCGTTCTTTTCGTTGACGTAACGCGCGACGATTTCGGGACCGTGCTGGGTGATGGAGATCTCGCAGGTCCCCCGCGGCTTGGCATGGTTGATGATGTTGTTGACCGCCTCGGTGGTGATCGCCGCGAGGGTGCGGCAACCCAGGCTGTGCAGCGTGGTGACATCCACGTTGTGGTTGACCGTGAAGTCCACCGCCAGCAGCCGATCGACCTGGGCATCAACGGCAGCCGCCAATCCTCTCGGATCGTGGACATCCGGGGGCGAGGAGGCGGTTGACTCGTCTCGCAATCCGGCTAGCATCAACCGCAACTCGTGGGCCGCGGTGTTGCAGTTGCCGGCGATTGTCCGGAACTCGGCGGCGCTGGCCTGCGAGGTGTCGGGCTTCAAGGCGTTGATGTTGGCCCGCATCGCCGCCTGGGTGATCAGGTGCACCGCGTTGTCGTGCAGTTCGCGGGCGAGATCCAACCGGAGCTTGTTGAGTCGTTCCTCGGCGGCCCGTTGCTGGGCGGCCAACTGCTCGGCGTGGATGCGCATCATCATGCCGGCACCGACCACGATCACCAGCATCATGGGGAAGACCGCCACGCTCTGCAAAGACAGTCCGTGGCCGCTGGAGCCGTGATAGATCAGCGAGTAGAAACCGAGTACACCAAGCGCCGATACCCAGGCCATCGTGTAGCGCGCCGCATGGCGCACGGCGGAGAACATGGGTACAAAAACAGCCAGCCCGGCAGCAGACACGTCGTAGGGCGGCAGTACGGCCAAAACCACCAATCCTGCCAGGACCATCATGCCACCGGGTAGCAGAAGCCTTCCGCAGATTCCGGCTCCTAAAGCAAACAGGACCAACGCAACCCAACTCTCGGGCCTTGATGGCACATCAAGCAACCCAAAACCGAGGGCGAGTAACGCCAAACCGGGCTCTAACCAGGGTAGGCCCGTGGCTAACGGGCCTACCCTGTGGTCGGAAGGGTCGTTGTCTGTCAATGGCAGACAATCGGCAACACCCGGCAAAGCCACCAGGTGTCCAGGCCAACGATAGTGGAAACGACGGCCGCGGTCACGGACGCTACGGTCACGGCGATGCTGCCGACTGTGTTCATTGCGCACTCCAATCAACTCAGCGAGACGTGCTGTTGGGAACAAAGTAACGTGTCGCCGGCTGATTGCCTAGTCGAGCCGCGGATTCATCAACTTTAGTTGATTGGGGGGTTGTTCTCGGTGGGGCCTGGGCCCACCAGGTCCCACTCGTAGGCCAGTGCCGCCAGTCCGGCCCGGTTGCTGCGTCCCAGCTTGGTCAGCAACCGGCTGATGTAGGTCTTCACGGTGCTGGTGGTGTAGTTCATGGTCTCGGCGATCTGGGCATTGCTCATGCCCAGGCCCACCAGCGCCACCAGCCGGCGATCGGTGGGGGACAGGTCGGCCGGGGGCGCGGCCCGGGCTCGGCGCCGAGACAGCACTCGGATGACCAGCTGCGGGGAGATCAGGGAGTCGCCGTGCTGGGCTGCCCGGATGCCGTGCTGGATCAGCTCTGGGCTGTCGGATTTGAGCAGGAAACCGGATGCCCCGGCCTCCAGGGCGTCGGTCAGCACCTGGTCGCTGGCGATATGGGTGAGGATCAGCACCTTGAGGTTGAATGGGGGCGCCACCAGCCGGCGAGTCGTCTCTATGCCATTCATTCGTGGCATCCGGATATCGACGATGGCCACGTCGGCGGGGATCTGCTCGGCCATTCGCAGGGCAGCCAGGCCATCGCGTGCGACGCCGACCAATTCCATCCCCTGGGCAGCCGCCAGATAGATGCGGATCGCGTCCTGGGCCAGGTCCTCGTCCTCGGCCAGAAGTACCCGGATCGGTTGGTTGTCCCTGCTGGACTCGACAGAGCGCATGGCTAGACCCTACTCAGCCAGACCGCCGCAGACCTCAAGATCGCTTCTGCGCTGGGCAGCTCTATACTTTTGTTGACGCATCACCCGCTGGAAGGGCGGGTGGGAACCGGCCCTGGACATGGGGAAGCGCTGGCCAGCCGGCTGCCCGGACCGGTTGCTGGCCTCGGCAGGCAACGCCGTCACATGCAGGGCGGGGATCACGAAGACCAGGGCCAGCCATCGTGCCGGCTGGCCAACCAGGCCCAGATCAACGTCAGGATGCCCCCGGCCACCACGAGGATCGTGGGAACAGGGGCCGGATTCAGACGGATCGCCCGCCGGGGCACCCGGCCACCTCGGCGGTGCAGCCGGCCGGTGGCATCGGGTACCCCGGCCGGTGGCGTGTCGCGGTCACTCGGCGTGCGCCCGGCCGGTCATCCGGTGATCTGCCGGCTCAACACCTCGGCGCGGCAGGCGGCCAGCAGCGGCTCGGGTGCGGCCTGCCGGCCGGTCATCAGGCGGATCTGGTCCAAGGCCTGGGCGACAAGCTGATCCAGGCCATCCAGGGCGGGTAGCCCGGCGGCGGCCGCCGCACGGTCCAGATTCGAGGGGTACTGGTTGTAGACCACCTCGAAGACCACCGCCGCCTGGTTGACCAGCGCGGCGGCCAGTTCTGGCGGCAGCGGTTCGGGAGTGGTCTGCACCAGCAGATCGGCTCTGCCACCAAAATCGGCCGGCAGTTCGGCAACCCGGCCGAAGGGCTGGATGACCAGTTCGATATCCAGCGGTCCGGCTACCGGGGACAGGCTGTTGGCCGCTCTGGTGGCGTCCCGGGCGAGTACGACGGCGGTGGCGACGCCCAGCTGGTGGAATGCCCACAGCACGCTGCGTGCGGTCGCCCCGTTGCCCACCAGCAGCCCGGTGGCCGCGCTGGTCACCTTGATTCCAGCGAGTGCCGCTAGCAGGCCGGTGACATCGGTGTTGTAGATGCGATTGGGTTCGCCATCGCGACCGAAAATCAAGGTGTTGCCCGACAGCAGCGTCGCGGCCACCGGATCCGGCTCCCCGAACTGCAACAGCGCCTCCTTGTCGGGTGCGGTTACCGATAGCCCCACCCATTCGTCCCCCAGCCGGGCCATGAAATCGGGTAGTCGATCCGGGGTCACCTCGAAACGGTCATAGCTGAACTGAGTGTCGATCCCCAACTGCGTGTAGGCGGTGCGATGAATCAGCGGGGAGAGCGAATGGGCGATCGGACTGCCGATCACTGCGCAGCGCTGCATCAAGGCCTCCTTCGCGAGATAGCGTCGCCGCCCCAGGCTACCTCGCCTGTCGGCTGCGTTTTGCGGTGTCTGGCGATCGGTCGGCGACTGGGTCCCGGCCTGCCGATCGGCCACCGGGGTGCCGCGAGCGCGGTGGATCGCGGACCGGATCTTCCGCAAAGCGGTAACCGGCGGGCGACGATCGCGGCGCTGCGTACCGCTCGCGCCTGCCGCTCGGACGACTCGGGCTGATCGTGGGGACCTGCGGCCGGCCTTCCCAGCAGGCCGGGGTGCGATCGGGTCGCCCAGGGTGGTTGCCGAGGGTTGCCGGCCGGCGGGCGGCCGGCAACGCCGAGCGGCCGCGTCCGGGCGGTGCGGCGGTGATGAGGAGCTTCGCGGATACGGTTTACGACTCTTCTGCGAGACGGTGGGGCCCCGGTGAATCCGGGGCTTATCACCGCGGCAGGACACCGCTAGGTTGTGGCCATGAACAGCATCGTGTCCGCCAATCCCTTTCGGCCAGAGCTGTGGACCGAGATGCCGGACTTTGACTTCACCGACATCACCTACCACCGCGCCCGGCAGGTACCGGCGGTCCGGATCGGCCTGGACCGGCCAGAGGTGCGCAATGCCTTCCGGCCGCACACCGTGGACGAGTTGCTGCTCGCTCTCGAACACGCTCGGCAGGCCACCGACATCGGCTGCGTCCTGATCACCGGCAACGGCCCCAGCCCGGTCGATGGCGGTTGGGCCTTCTGCAGCGGCGGCGATCAGCGCATTCGGGGACGGACCGGCTACCGGTATGCCGCTGGGGAGGATGCGTCCACCGCCGACCGGGCCAGAGCCGGCCGATTGCACATTCTGGAGGTGCAGCGCCTCATCCGTTTTCTACCCAAGGTGGTGATCGCGCTGGTCAGCGGCTGGGCTGCCGGTGGCGGGCATAGCCTGCACGTGGTCTGCGATCTGACCATCGCCTCGGCCGAACAGGCTCGGTTCAAACAGACCGATGCGGACGTGGCCAGCTTCGACGGCGGCTACGGGTCGGCCTATCTGGCGCGCCAGGTCGGTCAGAAGCTTGCCCGCGAGGTTTTCTTCCTGGGGGAAACCTATTCGGCCGCCGACGCCTATCGGATGGGTATGGTCAACAGGGTCGTCCCGCACGCCGAGCTTGAGGACGTGGGGCTTGCCTGGGCCGCACGGATCTGCGCAAAGTCGCCGACCGCCCAGCGGATGCTGAAGTATGCCTTCAATCTGGCCGACGACGGGTTGATGGGGCAACAGCTATTTGCCGGTGAAGCCACCCGGCTTGCCTATATGACCGATGAGGCGGCCGAAGGCCGGGATGCCTTCTTGGAGAAACGACCACCGGACTGGTCGGCCCATCCCTATTACTACTGATACTACTGAGCAGCACCGAAGACTCGACCGGAATCCGCCGCGCGGATCCGCGTGAGGGGAAATGGGGACCCGCGGCGAGTCGTTCCCGGTGCAGTGCAAGGATTGGATTTATGCTACGCCCTGACGACGAACTCGCCCCAGATGGCGAGATTGGTCGGCGTGCCAACCGCATCCTGGCGGTGGCTCAGTCCGTGGCTGAACAGGTGCGGAGAGAAGCCGACGATTATGCGCAGAAGCGGCGCCAGGATGCCGATGCGGCCAATGTCGATATCGAACGCATGCATTCTGAAATGGCTCGCCAGTTCAAGGTGGCCGCCGAACTGACGGCTGAGGCCAAACGTTTGGTCGATGGTGCCCGTGCCGATGCGGAGGCCCACCTAGATGTCGCCCTGGGGCAGGCCAACGAGATCACCGTGAGCGCGGAATCTCAGGCGAACGAAGCCCTGCTCGCGGCCCTGGCCGAGGCCGACAAGATCCGTGAAGACGCCCGGCAGCAGGCCGAACAGGTGGTGCAACGCGGTCATGCCGAGGCCGAGCAGGCCCGGTCTGCCGGCGATGCCGAGTTGGCGGCGATCCGGTCGAAGCTTGAGATCGAGCAGCAGCAGGCGGCGGCCCGCATCAAGCAGCAACTGGCCGCCGCCAATGAGCAGGCCGCGCAGATTCTGGCCGCCGCCCGGGAGGGCGCGGAGACAACGACCCAAGAGGCCACCGAGTACGCCAACCAACTCCGGGCCAAGGCCGAGCAAGGGGTGGGTGAGGCCAAACAGCAGGCGGCCGAGCTTCTGGCCAAGGCCACCGTCGAGGCGGACAGACGGGTCGCCGAGGCCCGCGAGAGCTGCGATCGCAGCAATACCGAGGCCCAGCAGCAGCTCGAATGGACGAAAAGGACCATCCAGGAGTTGTTGGCGGGGGCACGCGACGAGGCCGAGAAGATCGCCACCCAGACCATCGCCGACACCCGTGCGCATCGCCGCCAGGTGCATCAGCGCCTACAGGTGATCATTGCCCGGCACACCCACGAGTCCCGGGCATTGATCGATGATGCCAAGGCGACCAGTCAGGAGATGCAGAACCAGGCCGCCGCCACGCTGCGAGCCGCCCAGGCAGATGCCGAGCGCACGCTGGCCGAGGCGGATCGGACGGCCAGGGAGCGGATCGCCAGCGCGGAACGCGAATCCAGTGCCCTGGTTTCCCGGGCAGAACAACGCGTCATCGAGGCCGAACAGACCGCAGGGCGCATTCGCGAGCGGCTGAACGGTGATCTGACCAAGCTACGTGCCGACACCTTCGCTCAGACCCGCGCCACGCGGGAAGAGGCGGTCAGCATGCTGAACAAGGCCCGCGCGGATGCCGATCGGGTGCGCGCGGAGGCAGAGGCGATGCTCGAACGGGCTCGCGAAGAGGTCTCCCGGCTGACTACCCGCCGGGACAATATCGCCACCGAACTGGGTCACCTGTCCGGTGTCATCGAGGCACTGGCTGTGCCAGTTACCTCCGCGCTTCCCCCTAACCAACAAGATCAAGGAGAGCAAAATGAGTGAGCCCGCCTTCCGGTTTGTGCGCAAGGGCTATGAACCCTCCGAAGTGCACGCTGCGGTGACGCGCCTCAGGTCAGAGGTTGACCGGCTGACTGGTGAATTGGGCCGGGCCCATGACGAAACCGCTGGACTGAGCGTGGAGAAGACCAAGGCCCAAAAGCACATCGCCGACCTCAAGGGCCGGATCAAGATGCTTGAGGAGACTCTCAGCGAGGTGCGCGCCGAGAAAGAAAGCAATATTGCGCCGAGCTATGAGAGCCTGGGGGCGCGGATCGGGCAGATACTGATGCTGGCCCAGGCGGAGGCCGATGACCTGCGACAGGCGGCCAAGGCCGACATCAAGGGTCTGTTGGGGGACGCGCGACGGCAGGCGGAAGAGGTACTGGTGCGGGCCGAGCAGGAGGCGTCGGAGTCTCGTTCCAAGGCCGAGCTTGACGCGGCCCGCATCCTGGAGGACGCGAAACAGCGGGCCGACGTGCTGTTGGAAGAGGCCAACGGCTCGGCAAATGCGCGCATGGAGGAGGCGGAGGCCGTCTACGAGGCTCAGCGCGCCCAGGCGGCCCAGGCGTCCGCCGATTTCGAACGCACGCTGGCGGAGCGCCGCGAGGAGGCGATGCGGGAACTGAACGAGACGCTGGCCAAGAAGAACCAGGAGGTCGAACTGGCCGACGCCCAGTTGGTCACCGCCCGCAATGAGGCCGACCGGCTGACCCATGAGGCGCGTAGCGAGGCCGACCGGCTGATCCGGCACGCCCAGAGTCAGGCCAGTTCGATGGTCAGCGAGGCCCGGACGCGGGCCGAGGGGATCCGGCAGAACTCCGAACGCGAACTGGCTGCCGCGACCGCCCGGCGCGACTCGATCACCGCGCAGTTGGCCAATGTGCGCCAGATGCTGGCCACCCTGGGCGGCTCCCCGTCCCAGAACGACCCGTTCAATCCGCGTAGCGCTGTCGATTGGGCAGCCGAAACCGGCAACGACACCGGGATGACTGTCGAGGAGCGCCGGCCGCGGGCGGCCAGCACGTCGTCCAGCCGGTCGCGGGGCATCGACCAGGGCTCTGCCAGCAGCTTCGGCAGCGACTAGCCCACCGCTGGTCAGTCCACGATGCCATAGAGCCGGTCGCCGGCGTCCCCGAGGCCGGGAACGATGTAGCCGTGGTCGTTGAGTCGCTCATCGACCGCGGCCACCACCAGGGTGGTTGGAATCTGTAGTTCGCCAACCAGCCGGCGGAAGTTCTCGATGCCCTCGGGGGCGGCCAGCAGACAGATGCAGGTGACATCGTCGGCCTTGCGCTCGGCGAGGAATTGTACACAGCCGCCGAGCGAGCCGCCGGTGGCCAGCATCGGGTCCAGGACGAAGCATTGGCGTCCGGCCAGATCATGGGGCAGCCGTTCGGCATAGGTGTAGGGCTTGAGGGTCTTTTCGTCGCGGATCATGCCCACGAACCCCACTTCGGCGGTGGGGATGAGCCGGGTCATGCCGCCGAGCATGCCCAGCCCGGCGCGCAGGATCGGCACCACTATCGGTTTCGGATCGGCCAGTTCGACCCCGGTAGTGCCGGTCACCGGGGTATCGATCGACACCAGCGTGGTGCGCACCGCACGGGTCGCCTCATAGGCGAGCAGAGTCACCAGTTCGTCGACCAGGCCACGGAAGGTCGGGCTTTTGGTTTGCCGATCGCGCAGGTGGGTGAGCTTGTGGGCGACCAGTGGGTGGTCGAGTACCTTCAGTTTCACGGATCCCACCTTGGCATAGGCATCCATTGCCGGGCCGGAAGAGGCGAAAAGTGACCCCGCTGGTGTGTTCTCGCCCCGGATCTGTCACGATGGACCAGAACGCGGGCAAGGTTGAGGAGCCAGGAGATGAACGAGCAGGACGAGCTGTACGACGACGAGCTCGACGATGCGGCGGATCTAACCGATGACCTTGACGATGATGACGAGTTGGATGGCGGTGTGATTCCCGACGATTATGACGACCTCGACGACGAGGACGATCTGGACGATGACGAAGACGACTACGAGGACGCCACCGCCGAGGAGATCGACTTCGTGGTGGCGTTGTATCGTGAGGACGGCTCACCGACGGTGATGGAACTGGCTCCTGGCCTGGCCAATGACCTGGACGACCTCATCGATCAGTTGCGCCGGCTGCCGGGGGATGCCGGGGCGTTGGGTGCGGTGTCGATCGCTGGGGAGTTTTTCGTGCTGTGCCGGGTGCGCGGGCGGACCGTGCAGGTGCTATTGAACGATTCGATCGCGGCCAACGATTGGCCGATCGCCCGCGATGTGGTGGATTACCTGAGTATCGACGTGCCCGACCCGGATGGCGATTCCGAGCCGTTGGGCGATTTCGGCATGCTCGTTGACCAGGGGGTTTCGGAGTTCGACCTGGAACAGATCGCCGGTGATCTGGACGAGGATTCCGACCAGCTGGTGCGTCGTGTCGTGGATCTGATGAAATACACCACGCCCTTCGACAAGGCGGTGCGCTGACCGGTGAGCCGCTGGGACGCCGCCATGCGGCAGGCCTTGGCCGCGGCGGATGCCGCCGCCCTGCGGGGCGAGGTACCGGTCGGTGCCGTGGTGCTGGGAGCCGATGGTGCGGTGGTCGCGGTGGGCGCCAATGGGCGGGAGCAGACCGGGGATGTCGCCGCGCACGCCGAGATCGTGGCGATGCGTGCCGCAGGCGCTGCCATCGGCGAAGGGTGGCGGTTGCCGGGCTGCACCCTGGTGACGACCCTGGAACCCTGCACCATGTGCGCGGGGGCCATCGTGGCCGCCCGGCTGGCCCGGGTGGTGTTTGGCGCCTTCGATCCGAAGGCGGGGGCGGTGACCTCGGTGTGGGATCTGTTGCGCGATTCCCGGTTGCTGTACCGGCCCGAGGTGGTCTCGGGCATCCTGGCCGTCGAGGCCGGGGATCGGCTGCGGGACTTCTTCGCATCCCACCGGGGCTGAGGGCCGGGGCGGCGGTTTCCCGGTGGTTTCTCCGGGTCCCGCCAGGAGGATGGATTGGACCGGCCCGCACCCGGGCCGTTGACATGAGCCCGCCGATTGGCGGGGCGCGGGCATCGGTCGTACACTGGTCGGCGGTGACGTGTCTGAGCGGCCGAAAGAGCCCGCCTCGAAAGCGGGTGTGGTGCAAGCCACCGAGGGTTCAAATCCCTCCGTCACCGCCAGATGCTATTTGCTCGGACCCTCGGTGGAAATGCCGGGGGGTCCGGTTTCTCAGCGGTGTCTTTGAGTGCCCGGCGCCTGTCGCGGCATGCCTGACGGTTCGGATGGGCTTCTTCTGGCTGCGGGCTGCGGAAGCGGGTATGGTCTGGCTGTCCAATAGACAGGCAAGGAGGATGTCTTGGCCGAGAACACCGGCGAGGACCACCGGCGTGGGCAGATTCGAACTGAGCCGGAGGTGCCGGTCGGCTTCGAGGCCGAGCTATCTTAGGCTCAGGTTAGCCATATAAGCGCACTGCGGCTGACGTGCGGTACGAATATGATCGCGTCGTGGTTGACAGGCCGCGGTTGCGTCCCGATCAAAGCCGGTGAAGACGACACCGCGGCGTGCGGCGGTCCGTTTGGGAGGGTGCGACGATGATGGCCTACTCGGATTGGGCCATGGCACAGCGACTGCGCTCTGAGCTGCATTCGCTAGCAGATCCCGAGTTCGCCGGCAGATACCAACGCTACTTCCGTGAGGGCATCAACGCCCTGGGAGTCCCCAATGGGCTCGTGACCGCGTTGGCGCATAAATTCGATCGGCAATGCATGGAAGTGACCGCCGAGCGGCGACTCGTGCTGGCCGAGACGATTTTGGAGAACCACGAGCATCACGAGGAGGTGCTTCTTGCTTTCGCGTTGCTCCGCAGGGCCGCCAGACGAGGGTTAAACGATGAATTCCTCTCTGTCGCACACAGCTGGGTTGAATCGTATGTCAGCAATTGGGCTCAATGCGATGACATGTGCCTGAAGCTGCTGTTCACATTCTTGATGGGCCACACTCACATAATTCCGGCAACCAAGGACTGGGTTTGGTCTAGGTCGCCTTGGGCGAGACGGGCGGCGAATGTCGCGGTGGTGAAGTTCGTGCGGCGCAAAGCCGGTTCTCATACCTTGCAGTTACCTCTTGATCACGTGTGGAGCAATTGCTTGGCCCTCATGAAAGACGATCACTACTATGTGCAAAAGGGGTGCGGCTGGTTGCTCAAGGTGGCAGGCGCCGTGCATCAAGCTGCGGTTGCAGAATTTGTGGCCTGTCACGTCGATGACTTACGTCGTGATACGTTCCGATATGCCATCGAGAGCCAGCCCGCTGCGGCACGCCGGCATCTCATATCCCTGAAGGGGGGACGATGATCACGAATGATGCGGTCTCGGATATACGCAAGCATCTCCGCGGCGCCTGTTGCTAGTATAATCTTGGTTGAAGAGTCCTATAGCCGGAATCCGGTCGGAGCCCGGGACGGTTCGGCTCCGGCTTCCCCCAGGCTTTCAGGGTACTGCCTTCGCTAAGGAACTCATGGCATCGTATTCCCGGTATGCAAGCTGCCCCAGCATGGCGGCACCGCGTTCGAGGTCGCCCGCAAGAGTAGCTCCGGTGGTACCCCGCAACAGGTCGGCAAACTCAGTCCACATGGCGGCGATTTCCCGATACGACTCGGCGCCTTGCCGATAGGCGGCCACACCGGATAGGCGGTAGGCTTCGCGGAGGAAAACTGACCACAGGCCTCTGAACAGGCCACCACCGGTTCCACCTCGTTCCATGAGGACCCCGGTTCTGTGCGCCGCAGCTACGGGATCCGCCAGCTCGGAGGCCCACTTGGTGATTCTGCCTGCCGTCTTCGCGATACCTTTGTGGCCGCTGTTGCTTATGGAAGGGTTCAAGAACTCGTGGCTGGTCTGCCGGATGGCATAACGGCAGGCCTCTACGATATCGAAAGTATGCTTGCGTTCTCCTTCCAGCCTCAGCGATAGGTGCCGGGAACTCATGGGACCCTTGGCGGCTCGCGCGGCAGCGAGGCTAAACCTGGAGGTGGTCTGAATGCCCAGTGGTGTCGTTTCCGCCAAGATCATGTCGTTGCCAGAGTAACCGAGGCATGCGACATAGTGAGCAGGAAAATGATATTCATCATGAGTGTAGTCCAAATAGAATCGGTCGAGCTTCAGCCCGACAACTCTCCCGCGATCAAGATTCCGCAAGAGTTCGCTCTCGGCCTTGCGCGGCGAAGTCGTTTGTTCCTCGATCAACTCTAGGCCAAGAGCTGCCGATGCATTGCGCATTATCCAATCTGGCTTGACTCTGCCTCCCACGAATGGCTGGAGCATTCGTTTTGAATGCCAGTAGATGAATGACAATCCACAGCCCAAGCCGAAGGCCATCGGCTCGGTAAGACTCGTCCCGGTTGACAGCGCCAAGTTGATGAATGCGGTGGTTTCGCAATGGACGCCTTCGAAGGGCCTGCCCAGGATTCCGTTCATAGTGGTATACTTCTCCTGAGTCTGTGCATCTCGTATCTTTTTACTAGACCGGCGGGCGGCCAAACGCTAGTGGCAGCTGTCAAGCATGATACAGGTCTTCGATCAAACATTACGTTCCTTTCGGCTTGGCCCTGTGACGGTGAAACTCATTGAATATTCCAGGATCGTGCTGCCTCCGAGATCCGGCGGCGCAGGTATTTGCTCGATCACGTGTCTGGCGCATGCGGATCCCGGATGCTCGCAGCCGGGCTGTCGCGAACCACATGGCAGATCTGCCTGTAGGCGAGGATCGTCAGGTTCTGCGCAGATTCAATCGGAAGAGACCGCGCGGGATGGCGCGGTATGACAGCGCCGAGCGGTGTGCCCCACGGTACGCGGGCCTAGCGGATAAGGAACCGGCTAATTCGGCGAGACCGGTTGCCGGCCCGGTCGTCCCCGGCCGGCAACCGGGGCGCGGGGTAGCCTGTTGGCCGTGAACGAGCAGGAACCAGACGGCACACAGCAGAATCGGGGTTCCTGGTGGACACGCTGGTCGTCCTATCTGGGCGCCCGGGCCCGCAGCGGACTGATCCGGCTACGTGGTGCCCTGGTGCCCAACACCCAGAACGCGTTCGCTGCCACCGGGTCCTGGTTGATCTGCCGTTGGCTGGGCGACCCGAATCCGATCTTTGCGCCAATAGCCACCTTCGTGTGCATGGGGCTCAGCCGGAACCGCGAACCCCGAAAGGTCATCGAGATGGGGTTTGGTGCCTCCACCGGGGTCCTGATCGGTGGGCTGGTGAGCCGCTATCTCGGGTTCGGTGCCTGGCAATTGCTGATCCTGCTGCTGTGCACCCCACTGCTGGGGCGTCTGATGGATCGTAGCGAGCTGGTCGCCTTCCAGGTGGCCGTGCAGTCGATAGTCGTCGCAGCCATGCTGGGCGAGCCCGGCGGTCCCAGCCCGGTCGATCGATGGCTGAGCGCATTGATCGGCAGCGCGGTGGCATTGGTGGCCACGGCCATCCTGCCGGTCAGTGTGGTCACGCGACCCCGCCGCTACCTGGTGTTCATTCTCGAAGAAGTGGCCCGCACCCTGCGACGCCTGGGCAAGGGTCTGATGGATGGCGATCCGCAGGCCATCGCCCACCTGCGTGGCCGGCTGCTGGCGCTGCGCGAATTGCTGAATGACGGAGGGCGAGCGCTGACCTCGGCTCAGGAGACCGCGGCGATCAGCCCGGCCGCCTACGGGTCGCGGCCGGTGCTGGGCGAACTGGGCCGGATGCTGGAGTTGTGCGGACGCCTGCATATCACCTTGTCGATGATGCAGCGGCAGGGGCGCGGAATGGTCGAGGAGGTCGGAGCCCTGCCGGAGATCGCCGGCCCGGTGTGGCAGGCGGCCGATCTGCTGGAGCGGATAGCCGCTGGGGTCCGGGAATGGCAGCGTCCCACCGGGGCCCGCGATGCCACCGCAGAACTGGCGGCCAAGCTAGGCCCCGCCGATGTGATCGTGGTGGATACCGACTGGCGGCGGGCCACCCTGATGTCGCTACTGCGTGCCGTCGTGGTGGACATGCTACAGCTGACCGGTCTGTCGCTCGCCCAGGCTCATGCGGTGCTGGTGGACACCGGTGAATTCGACCCGGATGCTGGGGCAGGCACCACCGATGAACAACCGTCGGCGGTATGGGGCACCGAGGAAATGCCCGCGGTTGGCGCCGATGGCGCGAATGACGAAGCAGGCGAGGAATCGGCCGGCCACGAATCGATGGGCGTAACCATTGGCCCCGGTAAGGCCGGCCCGGCAGAACCACCGGAACCCCCAAAACCGCTGGCCAGCACGGCCGGAGCCGTCAGCCCCGAAGCGGTTGCCCCTAACGAGCCGGCCGAGTCTGCGAAGCCGGCCCCGGACGCCGGCGACCCGATCGGCCCGCAAACCACCGATGGCCAAGCAACCAGTTGATCTGGGCCGGTCCTTCGAAAACGGCGCGCCCGTCTCGTCGCGGTTGCCCACCGGCCCTCAGCCAGTCGGGTTTGGCCGCGGACTGGCTGAGGACTGGGGGACACAGACGGTGCCGCCGGGCACCGAGACCTCGGTCGGCGCAGCCTCGTTGAAGCCCGGGAAATTGTCGCCGATCAACACGTCCACCGTACTGTCGGTGCGGCCATCGCCGCGCACCTCCGATTGGGGGAAAAACCCCTGCACCAGCAGCACCTCGGGAGACTCGACAGTTGCCCCGACGATCACGGTGGTGGTCACCTGCTCACTGGTATTCGCGGGGGTAGCGGTGATGAACCCCTTGGCCTTCAACTGCTCGGAAAGCTGACCGGCCCGTCCGGACGCCGAGCCGCCGTTGAACACCGTCACCCGCACCTGGGAGGTGGTCAAAGTGGCCGCCGATTGCACCACGCAGGGCGGCACGCTGGGCGCCGCTGGGGGCTTGGTCAGCTCGCGCCAACCCCACCAGAGCCCGAAGCCGAGAAGGGCCAACAACAACACCAACGTTATGGGAGTCGCCCATTTGCGCCAGGAGATCCGCATCATCCTGCTCCGATTCGGCTCGGTGACCAGCGCCGGTCAATCCTACTCGATTGATCAGCCTAGTGTACCTGGTCAAGATCAAGTATTCTGGCATGCACGGTTTGCCGCTGCTGCAGCGCCGCCCGTAGGCATCTGTGCAGGCCATCCTCCAGATAGAGATCGCCCCGCCAGCTGACCACATGGGCGAACAGATCCCCGTAGAAGGTGGAATCCTCCTCCAGCAGCGCCTCAAGGTTCAGCATCCGTTTGGTGGTGACCAGGTCGGACAGCCTGACCTGCTCTGGCGCGATGGCCGCCCAGTCGCGCTGCGAATAACCATGATCGGGGTAGGGCCTGCCATCGCCAACGCGTTTGAAGATCACCCCAGAATCCTAGCCGAGCCGGGCCAGCGGCCAGCGGTGCGGGTATGCCCCGGCCGTGCCCGGATCGAGCCGGCCACCGAACAGACATCCCGCTGCCGGTTCGGCGACGGCACCTGCCATGGCATGCTGGGGCCATGTCTGATCAGCCAGCCCGCACCCAATCCGACCCGGCGACCATCGAAGCCATCCGGCAGGGCTACACCTTCGATGGGCCGGCCGTCGAACTGGGCGTTCTCAGCGACCACGGTGCACCGGTGGTGGACGCCCGGATCCGGATTCCATTGGGCATGCTGAACCGGCACGGCCTGATCGCGGGGGCCACCGGTACGGGCAAAACCATCACCTTGCAGGTGCTGGCCGAACAGATCGCGCTGGCTGGCGTGCCGGTCTTCGCCGCCGATATCAAAGGCGACCTGTCCGGCATGGCCACCCCCGGCACCCCCAGCGAGAAACTGCTGGCCCGCACCGCAGGCAACGGCCAGGACTGGCGGCCCACCGCCCCGGCCGTCGAATTCCTCGCCCTGGGCGGTCAGGGCCGCGGGGTGCCGTTGCGCGCCACCGTGTCCAGTTTCGGCCCGATCCTGCTTTCGAAGGTGCTCGGGCTGAATCAGACGCAGGAATCCTCGCTAGGCCTGGTTTTCCATTTCGCCGATACCGAAGGCCTACCGCTGCTCGACCTGGCCGATCTGACCGCCGTCCTGCAGTACCTGACCGGCGAAGAAGGCAAGCCGGTGTTGAAGCAGATCGGTGGGCTCAGCTCGCAGACCGCCGGAGTGATCCTGCGGGCCATCGTCAACCTTTCGCAACAGGGTGCCGATGTCTTCTTCGGCGAACCCGAGTTCGACACCCGCGATCTGCTGCGCACCACACCGGATGGCCAGGGCGTGGTCTCGATGCTCGAACTGCCCAATGTGCAGGACCGGCCGGCGCTGTTCTCCACCTTCCTGATGTGGCTACTGGCCGACCTGTACCAGGACCTGCCCGAGGTGGGGGATGCCGACCGGCCGAAGCTGGTGTTCTTCTTCGACGAGGCCCACCTGCTGTTCGCGGGCGCGTCCAAGGCATTCGTCGAGCAGCTCACCCAGACGGTCCGGCTGATCCGGTCCAAGGGTGTGGGCATCTTCTTCATCACCCAGACCCCCAAGGATGTGCCCGGCGATGTGCTCGCCCAACTCGGCAGCCGGATCCAACATCAGCTTCGGGCCCACACTCCCGACGATGAGCAGGCGTTGCGCGCGACGGTGCGGACCTTCCCGAAGTCCAGCCAAGACCTAACCGCATTGCTGACCAGCCTGGGCATCGGCCAGGCGGTAGTCACCGTGATGGATCCCGACGGGGCGCCCACCCCGGTGGCCTGGACGCGCGTCTTCGCCCCGCAATCCCGGATGGGGCCCACCGAGGCGGCGCGCATGGATCAACTGGTCGCCGCCAGCCCACTGTACGCACGCTACGCCCAGGCGATCGACCGCGATTCGGCGCGGGAAATGCTGGCCCGCAAACTCGCCGAAGGCGCCGCCGCGGCGGACGGAACCAGCCAGCAGCATCTACCCCCCACCCGGCCCGGCGTCCCAGCCGATTCGCCCGCAGAACACCGTAACCGTACCGGCCGGCAGGAGAAGTCGGTGCTAGCACAGGTGACCGGGTCGAGCGCATTCAAACAGTTCGCGCGTTCCGCCGGCCGGGAAATCGTGCGCTCGCTGTTCGGCGCCGGCCGCCGCCGCCGATGATCCGGCTGCGAGAACGCTGGCCGGGTCTGGCCGTGCGACTGGGTGCGCTACCCGGTGCGATCGGCATGACGGCCGCCCAGATAGCCCAGGGAGCCACCATCGGCCAGATAGCGGTCACCGCGGTCTGCGCGTCGCTGTTCCTGGCGACGATGTGGCTGATCGCCCGCGGCGCGCCGATTCCGGCCGGAAGCGCCGGCGCACCCTGCCGGGAGCCGCTGAAGATGGTGCCGATCGGCCTGTCGATCGTCGCGGTGGTGATGGGTTTCACCGCCGCCTGGGGGATCTGGGTAGCGGCCGAATCCGGGTTGCCTGCCGATGCCTGGCATGCGCTGGCCTATTCCGGGGTGCTGATCTGCACCGTCGGTGCCATGGCGCTGGTGCGCCGTGCCCGGATCGCCTATCTGATCCGCTACGTCTGGCCCTGCCAAACCGATTCCGAAAAACGATTGAGCGGCCGATGACCCAGTACCCGCCCGTGCCGACCGCCGCCTGGATAGCTGCCGAGGTGCGTGCCGGGCGTCGCACCGCCCGCGAATTCGTCGAGCTTGCCCTGGCAAGAATCGCCGCCCACGACGACCGGATCCGGGCCTTCACCCGCCTGCGCGCCGACGAAGCCCGGGCCGAGGCCGGCGTGCTAGACGCTGGCGGCCCGGGCCGGGATGGCCTGCTGGCCGGGGTGCCGGTGGCCGTCAAGGATGCCTTCGACGTGGCGGGCATGGTTACCACCAATGGCGGGCTGGGCTACACGACCCCGGCCAGCCAGGACGGTGCGGTAGTGCAGCGACTGCGGGCTGCCGGGGCGGTCGTCGTCGGACGCACCGCGATGCCCGAGTTCGGCCAGTTCCCGATGACCGAATCCCTAGCCCACGGCCGCACCCACAATCCATGGGATCCCACCCGCTCGGCCGGTGGCTCCTCGGGTGGCTCGGCGGCTGCCGTGGCCGCCGGGATGGTTCCGGTCGCGGCCGGAAGCGACGGCGGCGGGTCGATCCGGGTGCCGGCGTCCTGCTGTGGGCTGGTGGGTCTCAAACCCGGCACGACCGGTTCGGTGCCCACCGGTACCGGCCGCCAGCACCCGTCCGGCCGCGACGCCGCCCGGCAGGATGACGACCCGCAGGGCTGGTTTGGGCTGGTCGTCGCCGGGGCACTGACCCGCACCGTGACCGATCAGGCCATCGTGGCGCTGGCGCTGGCCGAGCCGCCGCCCACCGGCCCCGCCCGGCAACTGGCGGAACTGCTCGCCGAACCGGATCGGCTGCGCATCGGCTGGACGCTGGATCCGGTGCATCCCGGGCTGCGACTACCGGCAGCGGTGAGCCGGGCCTGCGCCGGGGTGGCCGGCCGGCTGGGAAGGCTAGGCCATCGGGTCAGCCGATTGCGGGTGCGCTGGCCGAACCCGGCCGCCGGGTTCTTCGCGCGTTTTCTGGCCGGCATGGCCGCCGAGGCCCGGGCGGCCGAGCACCCCGAACTGCTGGAACCGCGCACCCGCAGCACTGCCCGGATGGGAGCCTGGGTGCCGCCGTGGCTGGCCGCCTGGGGAAGACGAAACGGCAGGCAGATCGCTGCCAGGCTGGAGCGGCTGTTCGACGACTGGGATGTGCTGGTGCTGCCCACCATGTGTGTCGAGCCGCCCCCGCTGGGCCAGCTGGATGGCTTCGGGTCTGCCCGGTCGATGCGCAGCACGGAACCGTTGATCGCCAACACCGCCCTGTTCAATCACAGCGGGCATCCGGTGCTCGCGGTGCCGGCCGGGCTCGGCCGCTCAGGACTGCCGATCGGCGTGCAGTTGGTGGGGCGGTTCGGCAGCGAGGCCTTGCTGCTGCGGTTGGCGGCCCAACTGGAACGCCGGGCCCCCTGGCCGGGGCTGGCCCCGGCCTTCCGCCGGGCATGAACCACCTACTGATTCCCAATCGTTACCGACTAATGAGCGGACAAAGAATTCTTTCCGCCAATTGGCAGGGTATGTTCCATGCATTGCCGGGTGGTCGCCGAAACCCGACCGCCCGCTGAATCCGATCGGACTGGCGGAGGGTAGGCAGGTGACAGAGCTGGGTGCGCCCAAGGCAGGAAAGCATATGCCGCAAGGAGGATCGCAATGATCAAATACCTGCTGCGCCGGCTGGTCAACTACACCATCCTGACGATGCTGGCCACCGTCTTCGCCTATGCGACCAGTTCGGCATTCATGGATCCCTCCCGCCGCTATCTGGGCCGGAACCCACCCCTGGACCCCGCCTCGGTGGACGCGATCCTAGATGGCATGGGCGTCAACCCGAAACGTCCGGTGCTGGAACGCACGATCGCCTGGCTGAAGCGCCTGTTCACCGAGGGGTCGCTGGGCACCGACTTCTCCGGGGCCGAGGTCACCACCCAGATAGCGATCCGTGCCGGGGTGAGCCTGCGGCTGCTGATCATCGGGGCCCTGTTGGCCGCCATCGTCGGGGTGACGCTCGGGGTCTGGGGTGCGGTGCGGCAGTACAAATTGTCCGATCAGATCGTGACCTATGCGTCCTATGTGATGCTGTCCACCCCCACCTTCGTCTCCGGGGTACTGCTGATGATCCTGGCCACCGCCTTCAACAATGCGATCGGCACGCAGGCGATCAGATTCTCCGGCGAATACACTCCCGGCATCACCGGGTTCTGGCCGCAGCTGCGGGATCGGCTGGTGCATCTGCTGTTACCTACCATCGCTATGGTGCTGGCCGGGGCGGCCTCCTATTCGCGCTATCAACGCTCGATCATGCTGGACGTGCTGGGCTCGGACTACATTCGCACCGCCCGGGCGAAGGGAGCCACTCGCAACCGGGCGCTGATCAAGCACGGCGTCCGGGTGGCATTGATTCCGATGTCCACCTTCTTCGCCTATTCATTCGGGACACTGCTGTCGGGGGCGACCTTCCTGGAGATCGTCTTCAACTGGGCAGGCATGGGCCAATACGGCATAAACGCCGTCTCCACCGCCGACATCAATGGCCTCACCGGGACGGTTGCCTTCGCAGCCATCCTGGTGCTGTTCAGTTCCATGCTGTCCGAAGTGCTGTACGCGGCACTCGATCCCCGGGTGAGGGTGTGATCGCCATGGCCGGGGACACCGGTGCCGCCGGCGGCACCGCCACCAAACCAGCCCGCGGGCCGGTCTCACGCGGCCAGTTGGTGCGGCGCCGGCTATTCGCCAAACCGCGGTTCTGGGTTGGGGTGGCCATCGTCGGACTGATCATCCTGCTGGCCGTCGCCGGGAACCTACCCAACATCTATGGCCCCACCGACCAGGACGTCTACGCCTTCAGCTCCCCACCCAGCGGCCAGCACTGGTTCGGTACCGACTCCATCGGGCAGGATCTCTACGCCCGAGTGGTCGTCGGATTGCGCAAATCCCTGCTGATCGGGCTGGTCGCCGGGCCGACCGCCTCGCTGATCGCCGCCGTGTTCGGTTCGGTGATCGGCTATCTGGGTGGCAAATGGGAAGCGGTCGGTACTTGGATTATCAACCTGTTCCTGGTGCTGCCGGTGTTCTACGTGCTGATGGTGCTCTCGCCGCTGCTGGCCAGGGTCGGCTGGATCATGCTGGTACTCTTCGTCGCGCTGTTCGGCTGGATGGTCACCGCCCAGATCGTCCGCAGCCAGACCAAATCCCTGCGTGACCGGGAATTCGTACGGGCCGCCCGCTACATGGGGGCAGGGACGATGAGCACGCTGCGCCGCCACATCATCCCCAATGTGGCCTCGCTGTTGATCATCGACGCCGCCCTGGGCATCGGTTCGGCGATCCTGGCCGAGACCGCGCTGTCGTATTTCGGGTTGGGCATTCAACCGCCCGATGTGTCGCTGGGCACGCTGTTGCAGAACGGCCAGCCGGCCGCCACCACCCGGCCATGGCTGTTCGTGTTCCCCGCCGGCGCACTCATCGTCTTGCTCACCGGAGTGAACCTGATTGGGGATGCGTTACGCGATGCCATCGATCCGACCAGCGGAGTCAATCGTGCCTGAACCACTGCTGAGGGTTGCCGGCCTGCACGTCACCTTTCCCGGCCGCGACGGCGACGTCCGGGCCGTCCGGGGAATCGACTACGAGGTCAACGAAGGCGAGTTCCTGGCCATCGTCGGGGAATCCGGCAGCGGCAAATCGGTCTCCTCGCTGGCGGTGATGGGGCTGCTGCCGTCCACCGCCCGGGTGCGGGGCAGCATCCGGTTCGCCGGGCAGGAATTGACTGGCGCCAGCGACCGGGAACTGTCGAGGCTGCGGGGCCGGGAGCTGGCGATGATCTTCCAGGACCCGCTTTCGGCGCTCACCCCGGTCTACCCGGTGGGGGACCAGATCGCCGAAACCCTGCTGTTGCATGACCGGCTGCTCAGCAGGCAGGCAGCCGCGAAGCGGGCGGTGGAACTGCTCAAGATCGTCGGTATCCCGGCCGCGGAACGCCGTGCCCGGGCCTTTCCGCACGAGTTCTCCGGCGGCATGCGGCAGCGGGTGATGATCGCCATCGCGATAGCCAACAATCCGCGGCTGATCATCGCCGACGAACCGACCACCGCCCTGGATGTCACCATCCAGGCCCAGATCCTCGACGTGCTGCAGGAAGCCAAACGGCTGACCGATGCGGCGGTGGTGCTGATCACCCACGATCTGGGTGTGGTGGCCGGCAATGCCGACCGGGTAGCGGTGATGTATGCGGGCCGGATCGTCGAGCAGGCCGAGGTGCACCGGATTTTCGACCGGCCGCTGATGCCCTACACCATCGGGTTGCTGCGCAGCGTCCCGAACATGCTGACCATCGGCTCGCAGCGGCTGGTGCCGCTGGAGGGCAGGCCGCCCTCGCTGGTCGATCTGCCCGCCGGCTGCCCCTTCGCGGCGCGCTGCCCGGCCGCGATCGAGGTTTGCCGGCAGACCGAGCCCGGCCTAGCCGAGATCGGGGACGCCCGGCAGGCCGCCTGCCACCGGGCCGCCGAGATCGCCGGGAACCGGCTAAGCGCGGCCGATATCTTCCCGCGGCCGCCGGCGGTGTCCGCCCGCGTCGTCGGCGACACCGGGCGCAAGGTGCTGGCGGTCACCGGCCTGGTCCGGCACTTTCCGCTGATGAAGGGTGCGGTCTTCCGCCGCCGAACGGGCACGGTGCGGGCCGTGGACGGGGTCAGCTTCGACCTGCTGCCCGGCGAAACCCTCGGGCTGGTCGGCGAATCGGGCTGCGGCAAGACCACCACGGTGCTCGACATCATGGAGATGGCCAAACCGCAGGCCGGCCGGATCGTGATCGACGGTTCGGATGTCGCCACCCTGACCTCGGCCCAGCGTCACCGGTTGCGCCGCCAGGTGTCTATCGTCTTCCAGGATCCGATGGCCGCCGTCGACCCCAGGCTGCCGGTCAACGACGTCATCGCCGAACCACTCATGGTGCAGGGGGTGGGCAAGGCGGCCCGGAACGCCAGGGTGCTGGAGATGCTGGAACTGGTCGGGCTGGATCCACAGATGGCCGACCGCTACCCGCACGAGTTCTCCGGCGGCCAGCGGCAGCGGATCGGGATCGCCCGGGCGCTGATCACCGATCCCAAACTGGTGGTGCTGGACGAACCGGTTTCCGCGCTGGATGTCTCGGTGCAGGCCGGGGTCATCAACCTGCTGGAGGATCTGCGCGACCGGCTGGGGTTGTCCTATCTGTTCGTCGCCCACGATCTGGCGGTGGTACGCCAGATCGCCAGCAAGGTGGCGGTGATGTATCTGGGGCGCATCGTCGAGTACGGTGACGTAGCCACGGTCTTCCGGGCGCCGGGGCATCCCTACACCCGGGCGCTGATGTCTGCGGTGCCGGTGCCCGATCCGGCGACGGAACGCCGGCGCCTCCGGATTCTGCTGACCGGCGACTTGCCCAGCCCGGCCGAGCGGATCGCCGGTTGCGGTTTCCGGGCCCGCTGCCCGCTGTACGCGCAGTTGACACCCGAAGCCCAGGACCGGTGCGCGGCCCAGGTACCCGAACGCCGGCCGCTGCTGCCCGCCGCCCGGCAGGCGGCGACCGGCGGCGTGGAGGTCGCCTGCCACCATGCCGAGCAGACGATCCTGCTCGACCAGCCCGACACGAACTGACCCCATATGGCCCGGCCACAGCCCGTGGCGCGGGTATCCGAAGAAAGGAGAAGTGATGAGGGTATCCCTCAAACGTGTGAGTGGGGCAATGGCAGCCCTGCTGGCGGTCGGCCTGCTGGCCACCGGATGCCAACAGACCCCGGGCGGGGGATCCGGTGGTGGTTCTGGCGGCAACGCCTCGGCGGTAGAACTGCCCAGCACGGCCTGGACGCGCGCCAGCGCCGACGCGGTGGCCGACGGCGGCACCTTGACCCTGGCGGTCACCAAGATGCCCGACAACTGGAACCCCGCTCAAGCCGACGGTGCGCTGGCGGCGCTCCGCGACGTCTTGATCCCGATGGGCTTCGACCAGTACCTGAGGGCCGACGAGGCCGGCAAGGTGCGGCTCAACCCCGATTACCTGGTGTCGGCCGAGCTGAAGAGCACCGACCCCCAGATGGTCGAGGTCAAGCTCAACCCGAACGCCAAATGGCAGGATGGCAGCCCGATCACCGTCGACGATCTGATCGCCTACCAGAAGGCACTCAGCGGTGCGAACGAGGCCTATCAGGTGGCCTCGAAGGTCGGCTGGCAGGACATCGCCTCGATCGTCAAGACCACCGATGATTTCACCGCCGAGATCACCTATTCGAAGAAGAACGCCGACTGGATCATCTACACCTACCCCGAACTGCCGGCCTCGATCAGCAACGATCCCGAGGTCTTCAACACCGGCTATGTGGCCAAACCCTGGCCGTCCAAGGGTCCCTTCCGGGTGGCCAGCGTCGACCAGACCGCCGGGGTCATCAGCCTGGAACGCAATCCGCTGTGGTGGGGTGCGACACCCAAGCTGGACCAGCTCATCTTCCGTGTGGTCACCCAGGCCAACGAACCGCAGTCCTTCGCCAACGGCGAGATCGATACCATGAACGACATCACCACCGGCGACAGCTATCAGACCGCCAAGGGACGCCAGGACGCCATGGTCCAGACCACCAACGGCGTCACCTGGACCCATGTCACCCTGAACGCCACCCGCGGGGCGCTGACCGATGCGGCGGTGCGCCAAGCCATCGCGCTGACCATCAACCGCGAGGTGATCGGCCAGACCGCGGTGGGCCCGCTGGAGGCCCCGGTGAGCCTGGTCAACAACGGGGTGTTCCTGCCCGGCCAGGACGGCTACGAGGATTCCTATCTGGGCAAGCTGACCCATGACCCCGAGCAGGCCGCCCAGATCCTCGCCGATGCCGGCTACCAGAAGGGCTCCGACGGGGTCTACGAGAAAGCCGGCCAGCGGCTGGAGTTCGCGATCACCGTGCCATCGGAGACCAAGTCCAATGCCGATCGCGCGGCCCAGATCCAGAAGGATCTGAACGCGAACGGATTCAAGGTGGAGATCGCCACCGTTCCGGTGGAGAACTACTTCAAGGACTACGTAAATCGGAAGAACTTCGACATGGTCACCTTCTCCTGGCAGGGCACGCTGTTCCCGATCCAGTCGGCCGGCAACCTGTTCTACCCGATCGACAGCGAACAGAACTACACCGGCTATGCCAACCCCAAGGTGGGCGAACTGAACCAGGCCGCCCAGGCCGAGTTCGACCGGGAGAAACGCATCGCCAAGGCCAACGAGCTGAGCACGGCGATGCTCGGGGACTACACCATCATCCCGTTCTATGCGACCCCGAAGGTGGTCGCGGTCAAGGATACCGTGGTCAACTACGGTGCCTCGCAGTTCGAAACCCCCGACTGGACCATCGTCGGCTTCAAGAAGTGACACCGGCCGGTGGCACCGGCCTGGGCTGGGGGTGCCGGCGGTGGCCGGCACCCCCGGTCGCCGCCCGGCCGGCGACCGGGCGGGTAGGGTGAGCCCGTGACCAAAACCGTGGACGCGGACCCCGAGCCGGCGGCGCTGGCCGTCCCACGGCCCGGCTCGGCGATCTGGATACCCTGGTTCGGCTGGCTGATCGAGGCCGGATTGCTGATCGATCTGGTGCACCGCGGCAACATGACGGATCTGCTGAACTATGCCCCCTGGCTGCTGCTGGTGGGCTGGGCGATCTGGGTCTTGCTGTGGGCGCCTCGCCTGCTGGTGTACCGCGATCGAGTCGAGGTCATCGAACCCCTACGATGCTTCCGGCTGCCATTCCACCGGATAACCGATGTGCGGCTCGGGGTGGCGCTGCGCATCGACTACACCGATGCGTCCGGGCGCGCCCGCAGGCTGCGGCCCTGGAACGCCCCGGCCCGGCGGGACCTCAAGGGCGAACAGCCTGCCCAATCGCTGCGGGACGCCTGGCAGGCGGCGCCCGGACGGGGCGACGAGCAGGCCCAGGTCCGCTGGCTGACCGGCCGGGCGGCCCTGCTGCTGGCGTTGGCTGCGGCGTCCGCCCTGACCCTACTGGTGTGAGGGGACTGGTGTGAGGGGGCCCCGCCGGCGTGCGGAGCGTATCAGATCAGGCCCTGGGCGATAACCGCGTCGGCGACCTTGATGAAACCGGCGATATTGGCACCCAGCGCATAGTCCCCGGGTTTGCCGTATTCGGCCGCGGTTTCGGCGCAGGTGTCGTGGATATTGGACATGATGCTGGCCAGCCGATCCTCGGTGTACTCGAAGCCCCACGAATCCCGGGAGGCGTTCTGCTGCATCTCCAGGCCCGAGGTCGCCACGCCGCCGGCGTTGGAGGCCTTGCCGGGAGCGAACAGAATGCCGGCGGACTGGAACCCGGCGATCGCCTCCGGAGTGCAGGGCATGTTGGCGCCCTCGGCTACCGCCTTGACGCCGTTGCGCAGCAGGGCGGCGGCAGCGTCGGCATCCAGTTCGTTCTCGGTTGCGCAGGGCAGCGCGACATCGACCGGCACCTGCCACACCGAGCCGCCCGGCACGAACTCGGCCCCGGAGCGGATCGCGTAGTCGCCGACCCGGCCACGCTCTACCTCCTTCACCTGCTTGAGCAGATCCAGGTCGATGCCCCCCTCGTCGAGCACATAGCCGGACGAATCGGAGCAGGTGATCACCTGGGCACCGAGTGCCTGAGCCTTCTCGATGGCATAGATGGCCACATTCCCCGAACCGGAAACCGCCACCCGTTGACCTTCGAAGCCGATCCCGCGGGTGTGCAGCATACGATCGGCGAACATCACCAGGCCATAGCCGGTCGCCTCGGTGCGCACCAGCGAACCACCCCAGGTCAGTCCCTTGCCGGTCAGCACCCCGGCGTCATAGCGGTTGGTGATCCGGCGGTACTGGCCGAACATATAACCGATCTCGCGGCCACCCACCCCGATATCGCCGGCCGGCACATCGGTCATCGGGCCGATATGGCGAGCCAGTTCGGTCATGAACGACTGACAGAACCGCATCACCTCGGCGTCCGAACGGCCGTGCGGGTCGAAATCGGCACCGCCCTTGCCGCCGCCGATCGGCAACCCGGTCAACGAGTTCTTGAAGATCTGCTCGAAGCCCAGGAACTTGATGATGCCCAAGTAGACCGAGGGATGGAAGCGCAGCCCGCCCTTGTAGGGGCCCAGCGCGGAGTTGAACTCCACCCGGAAACCGCGGTTGATCTGCACCCTTCCGGCGTCGTCGGTCCACGGCACCCGGAAGATGATCTGGCGTTCCGGCTCGCAGATCCGTTCCAGCACCGCGGCCTCGGTGTACTGGGGATTGCGCTTCATGACCGGCCCGAGGGTGTCGAAGACCTCGCGGACGGCTTGATGAAACTCGGCCTCCCCCGGATTCCGGGCGACGATCTGGTCGAAAACCTTGGTCAAATCCGCTTCCACTGGCATCCTTTCGTCGTGCTGTCAGCAAGTTTCGTCCTGTTTGCCCGCGACGCTGGGCACGTTCCGCCCCCTGGACGATGAACCGCCGGCCGGGTCGTAGGCCAGCCGGTGGCCGGCTGCCCGAGGCAACGATACCGGCAGCGTCCCGAGGGCCAGTGCCGGCGATCCCGGCTAGCCGGCCGCGCCGGCAGCGCATGTCTGCCAGCCGCCGCATCCCGGGTACTCCCCGGCCCGGGTCAAGGAGTGCCCGGTTGGGGCTGGGATGGCTCAGCCGCCTGACTCATCGTGTTGATCGGCGTGGTGGTGGCCGCCGGTTCGGTATCGGTCGCCGCCGGGCTTTCCCCCGAACCGGTGGCGGTGGGTTCGCTGCTGATGTTAGATGCGTAGGTCGCGGTGGGTTCGCTGGTCGCCGGCTGACCGGTTATCGGCGCCTCGGAGGTTACCGGCGCCTCGGTCACCGGGGATGCAGACGTGGCGGTGGGCGGTTGGCTTAGGGATGACTCCTCGGTGACATGGGTGGATACCTCGGTAGTGGTGAAGGTGACCGTCTGGTGCGGTGGGCTGGGCGGATCGGGGCGCAACCACGAGTAGGCCAGCGCGATAGCCATGCCGATCAGCAGCAGCACCATCACCAGACGCCGAGCGGTGCGGATACCGGTTTGCCCCGCCGCCGGCCGTTGCCCGCCGGTCTGCTCCGGCACCGGCTGCTGCTCACCGGTTTGCTCCGGCACCGGCTGCTGCCCACCGCCGGCGTCGGGCTGCCCGGCGACCGCCTCGGTGGGGGCGGTCATGGCCTCGGTGTCTTCGGATCCCGGCAATACGACGGTAGGCGCTAGCTGCGGGTTGGCGGCTATCGCGGCCAGTCCGCTGGCCACCTCGGCGGCCGTGGGACGCCTGGCCGGGTCCTTGTCGAGCATCCGCAGCAGCAGCATGTTCAGGGCCGGCGGGGTAGCGGGATCCAACTCGATCATCGGGGTGGGCGGATCGAATGCCTGGGCATGGGCGATCGCCAGCGAACTGTCCGCGACGAAGGGCGGGCGCCCCAGCAGGAGATGGTAGGCCACACAGGCCAACGAGTAGACATCCGAGGGCGGGCCGACCTGTTTGCCCCGGGCCTGCTCGGGGGACATATAGGCGGCGGTGCCGATGGCGGTAGCCGGTCGGGTCAATTGCGTGCCCGATTCGTCGACCAGCCGGGCGATACCGAAATCGACCAGCACCGGATGCCCCAGTTCGGGGTGCGCCATCAGATCGGGGCGCGTGCCGTCCGGCTCGGGTGCCGCGTTGAGCACGATATTCGCCGGTTTCACGTCGCGGTGGGTGACACCCTGGTCGTGTGCCGCCTGCAACCCGGAGGCTACCTGCGCCAGCAGCGGCAGCCCCACCTCGAAGCCGAGCGGCCCTTCCTGCTTGACCAGAGCGTTGGTGTTAGGCCCAGCCAGCAGCTCCATGACCAGCCAACCGCACCGGGAGTCGATGCCGGCGTCGAAGACCTGGACGATGGCCGGATGCTGCACCCCGGCGATGGCGACGCCTTCCCGGCGGAATCGTGCCGCGATGGCCGGGTCCCGGGAGCCTTCGATCTGGACGATCTTGACCGCGACCATCCGTTCGAGCAGGGTATCGGTCGCTCGCCATACCTCGCCGGTGGCACCCTTGCCCACGGCATCGAGCAGCTCATAGCGTCCGGCGAGCAACTCGGCATTCATGACATCCATCTTGCCCCAAGCCCCGGTCGCGCCGGCTACCGGTCAGCCCAGTTCCGGGTCATCGGGCCGCCGGAAACCCGGGACCGCCGCCAGCAGCGCCTGGTTGATGCTTGCGCCGCGTCCGAAGTCGGTGATGGTGGTGGGCAGGTCGGGCTGGCTGAAGACCGTGATCACGAACCAGCCGTCGTGATCGGCCGATGGCTGCACATCGATCAGATGTACCCCCCTGCGATACAGGAAGGTACCGGGTCTGGTGGCCAGCGCGGTGGTCTTGGCGACCCGGTCGAAGCTCATCCCCAGGCCCAGCAGTACCTTGCCCATGGCATTCCAGATCTCGCGCTGCTGGTGCCCCGAATAGACCTGGCCGTATGACCATGGCCCCGGGGTGACCAGGGTGTTCGTCCCGGCACGGGTGCCCCACCGGGCCAGCAGGAATAGCCCCAGGCCGATCGCCAGCCCACCGATGGTCACCACCCAACCGGATCGCCGACTGGTGTGGAAGGCGGCGACGATCAGACCGGCGGCGGCGCCCGCCAGCAGCAGGCCCGCGACCGATCGCCAGGCGATGCGGAAGCGCCGGTGATGGGCGCGCTCGCCGGCCAAGATCTCGCTGTCCATGGTGGGGACCACCATATCCCGGTTTCCGGTACCGGTTTTCCGGCGGTGCCGGCCGCGTCCCCGGCTCCGGCCTTTCCGATCCGGCAGGCCACCGCGAGCCTGGCCGATCGATCGGGTCTCGTAGCCGATGCGAACCGGCCGGCGGCTCGGTGTTTTGTGCCACCCCCGATAGGATGCCGGGCGGCTAGGAACGATACCGATCCTGGGGGCCGGATGGCCGCCGGGGCAGCAGCTGGGCGGCCGGCTGGCCGGGCAATTCGCGGCCAGGCACCGCGTTGAGCAGCGCGTTGACGGTGTTCTGGGCGGTGCCCAGGTCGTGATAGATGTGGGCCATGTGGGGACGGGCGGCGATGGTGACGACCCCCATTCCCGGGCGATCGGCCGATGGCCGCAGATCGACCAGGTAGCGTCCGCCCGGGGTGTAGAACCCCGTGCTCTTGATGAATTCGATGCTCGTCGGGCCGGCTGGGCCGCTCGCGAGGTTCTGGGACAGCGCGGCGAACTGGACCGCCGGCCACACCTGCTCGGGCGGCAGCGGGGTGTACACCTGCCCAAAGGACCATGGGCCGGGACTCGCCAGACCGAATGGGCTGGCCGAAGCCTTGCCTATCGCCTTGTCCAGCAGGGTGCCGAGTCCGAGTGAGCCCCCGATGATCGCGGCGAAGACCAGCGCGACGAATGCCGCCAATACCGGTTTTACGGCCCATAGCGTGGCCGCAAGGGGGATGCAGGTGAGCAGGACGACCCCACCGATGATCGACCAGAAAACGGCCCGGGCGCGGCTCTTCGACTGCTGATGAGCCGCCCGTTCGGCGGCGAGAATCTGACTGTCCATGATTGGGTCTTAGGTTAGCTCGGCCGGGGTCGGCCCCGCCGCCGTTCGGAGCCATCGCGCCACGGCTCAACGCGGCCCGCCTGGCGGGCCGGTGGTCAAGCCGGACCGAGGTCACCCGCGGGCGGGCGGGCCGGTGGCGTCCCGGCCGGCAGGACGACGCCGCCGGGCACCGTGCGCAATAGCTCACTTACGGTGCGCTCTGCGCCGCAGAAATCGTGGATCGCCGACCGGGCGGCGGGCCAGGAGGCGATGGTGATCACGCGATGGCCGGGTCGTTCCGTGGAAGGCCGCACGTCGATCTGGTAATTGATGCGCTGGCTTCGGATGCCCCGGCTGGTCGCCGTGACCCGGGTCCTGTCCAGGCGCACGAGGATCAGCTCGCGGGCCGCCAGCTTGCCGCCCAGCCAGCCGGCGATCTCGGCGACGGTGGCCGTCGAATGGATCTGGCCGGAGGACCAGGGGCCTGGGGTGACCAGTCTGCTGTAGCGTTGCCCGTGGCGCTGGCTGAGCAGCAGGAACGCCCCTGCCGTAAGCGCACAGGCCGCCGCCGCCCAGATCAGCAGCGGCCACACGATACGGCCCGCCGATCGCCAGGTGCCGATGGCGGAATACCCCAGCACGAATGCCATGACGCTCATCGCGGCGGCGAATCGCAGCCAATGGCGGCGCCACGCCCAACGCCTTCGAGCGGCGTTGGCGATCCGCTCGAAAGCTAGTAGGTCGGCGTCCATGACCCCCGATAGTAGACCCTATGGGGTCCCCATTCGCGCGCCAACCCCAGCCGGTCAAGGGCCGGGCGGTGGCCGGTGCACCGCTCGCCCGTCCGGGGCCGGCGGGCACCATCCCGGCGCGTCGCGCGGCCCGGACGCAACGGCTTCCGCGGCACCGGGTCGAATTGCGTAGCCCCACCATGATCGGTCGAGGCCAGGCGGCCGGCCCGGGAACCTGGATCGCTAGATTGTCTGACGTCCCACGAAGCCGGCCATCGCACGATGGACCCCCAGCCTTCCGAACACCACCCGGGATACCGGCACCGGCAGCATCCTGATCGCCAGTGCCGCAGCCACCAGGCCGGGCAGGAAGAGCTGCTGGCGGCCGGATTCGATGGCATCCACGATGCGGTGGGCCACCCGGTGCCGGTCCAGGACCGGCAGCAGGGCCGGTACCCGGGCGCGGACCCCGGCAAACATGCCGGTGTCGATGTAATAGGGGTACACCACCAGGGTCCGCAGCGAACTGCCGCGATCGCGCAGTTCGGCTCGCAGCGATTCGGTGAACCCGGCGACGGCGGACTTGGCCGCGGAGTAGTCGCTCAGTTTCGCCACCCCGGTGAGCCCGGCCGCGGAGGCGATGTTCACCAGCACTCCCCGGTCGCGGGCCAGCATGCCGGGAAGTACCACCCGGGTGGTGCGGAAAGGTGCCAAGGCATTCACCTGGAAGGTCCGGACCAGCTGTTCGTCGGTCAGGCCGGTGAACTCCCGGCCGCTGACCACCCCGGCACAGTTGATGCAGATGTCGATGCCGCCCAGTTCGGCCAGCATCCGGTCGCCGGCTTCCGCGATATCGATGGCATCGGTCAACTCGACCCGGTATGGCCAGGGCTGGGCACCCAACAGTTCGAGCTGGCCGGCGACCCGTTCCAGCCCGGCGCCATCGCGGTCCCACAGGGCCAGCTTGGCGGCACCCCGGCTGGCCAACTCGATGGCCAGCAGGGTGCCCAGCCCAGAAGCCGCGCCGGTGATCAGGACGCGGGCGCCGGAGACCTTGCGTGGGGTAGCCATACCCCGAGTCTAGGCACCGGGAAGGCTATCTGCTCGCCGGGCGACCTCAACGGCCAACAGGCAGAATTGGGTCATGACCAGCAGCGTCTTCGACGTCTTCAAGATCGGCATCGGGCCATCCTCCTCGCACACCGTCGGGCCGATGCTGGCCGCCGAACGATTCGCCGTCGCGCTGGCTGCCGGCGGGGTGCTCGAGCGGGTGGACCGAGTCCGTATCGAACTGTTCGGCTCGCTGGGGGCGACCGGTTGGGGGCACGGCACCGGCAGCGCGGTATTGCTGGGATTGGGCGGCCAGCTCCCGGACCTGGTCGACACCGGACTCGCCCCCGACCTGGTTCGCCGGATCCGCACCACGCACCTGCTGCCGCTGGGACCGCACGGAACGGCACCCCGCAGCATCGCATTCGACGACACCCGGGATCTGATCCGGCATCGGCGCAAACGGCTGCCCTTCCACCCCAACGCGCTGGGTTTCACCGCATATGCCGGACGCGGCTCCCTGGCCGAACAGGTCTGGTATTCGATCGGGGGTGGAGCGATCGTCGCCGACGACGGCACCGGCAACCCGCCGCTGCCCGTCGATGCCCGGCGGTGGCCGTATCCCTTCCGGCGGGCCAACCGCCTATTGGATCTGTGCAATGACAATGAGCTAACCATCCCCCAACTGATGCTGGCCAATGAATGCTCCCAGCGTCCCGAGGCCGAGGTGCGTTCCGGCATCGCCAGGATCTGGCAGACGATGACCGACTGCATCGCGGCGGGCTGCCGCAATACCGGTACGCTCCCGGGCGGCCTATTCGTCACCCGCAGGGCGCCGGGCCTGCTGACCCGGCTGAACTCGCTCGCCGAACGATCCAACGGCCAGCCGGATCCCCTGGTGGCGCTCGACTGGGTGAGCCTGTGGGCGTTGGCGGTGAACGAAGAAAACGCTGCCGGCGGCCGGGTGGTCACCGCCCCCACCAATGGTGCGGCCGGTGTGATCCCGGCGGTCGCCAGCCATGCGCTCGGTGCCCACCCCGGAAGACCGGAACTGATTGCCGATTTCTTGCTGACCGCGGCGGCGATCGGCGCCATCTTCAAGGCCAGCGCCTCCATATCCGGGGCCGAAGTGGGCTGTCAAGGCGAGATCGGTGCGGCCTGCGCGATGGCTGCCGCGGGTCTGGCCCAGGTTTCGGGTGGCACCCCACAGCAGGTCGTCAATGCCGCCGAGATCGGCTTGGAGCACCATCTCGGGCTCACCTGCGATCCGGTCGGCGGATTGGTTCAGATCCCCTGCATCGAGCGCAACGCGATTGCCGCGGTGAAGGCGATCACCGCGGCCCGGCTGGCCTTGGCGGACGATGGCTATCAGCATGTCAGCCTCGACAATTGCCTGCGAACCATGATGCAGACCGGCCTCGACATGAAAGCCAAATACCGGGAGACCGCCCGTGGCGGCCTGGCGGTCAACATCGTGGAATGCTGACCGGCCGGATCGGTTACGGGCATGCCTTGGAGCCGGACCGTCCCGTGCCGGGGCAACCCACCTCCAAGGCATGCCCGCCCCGGCCGCTCACTCCTGGCTGGCGGCCGCGAACTGTGACTGGTACAGCTCGTAATAGGGGCCCCTGGCGGCCAGCAGATCCTGGTGGCCGCCCTGCTCGACGATGGCTCCGTCGGACATCACCAGGATCAGGTCGGCGTCCCGGATCGTGGATAGCCGGTGGGCGATGACGAAGCTGGTGCGCCCCGAACGCAGCCGCGCCATCGCCTGCTGGACGAGCAGCTCGGTCCGGGTGTCCACACTTGAGGTGGCCTCGTCCAGGATCAGCACCTCCGGGTCGGCGATGAAGGCCCGCGCTATGGTGATCAGCTGCTTTTCGCCGGCCGAGATGTTGCTGCCCTCTTCGTTGATCGGCGTGTCGTAGCCGGCGGGGAGCTGATGGACGAAGTGGTCCACATGCGCGGCCCGCGCGGCCCGGACGACGTCTTCCTCGGTGGCGCCGGGACGGCCGTAGGCGATGTTTTCCCGGATCGTGCCGCCGAACAGCCAGGTATCCTGCAGTACCATACCCAGCCCGCCGCGCAGCCTGGCGCGCGGCACGGTGGCGATATCCACTTCGTCCAGCAGAATCTGACCGCCCTGCAATTCGTAGAAGCGTTCCAGCAGATTGACCAGCGTGGTCTTGCCGGCCCCGGTAGGCCCGACGATGGCGATGGTCTGCCCGGGTTCGGCGGTGAGGCAAAGCCCGCGGATCAGCGGGCGGTCTGGGCTGTAGCCGAAATCGACATCGCGGAATTCCACCCGGCCACCGATCGGTTCGGGCAGGCTGCCGTCGGCGTCCGGGCTGAGTTCGGTGGCGTCCAGCACCTCGAATACCCGCTCGGCCGAGGCCACCCCGGATTGCAGCAGATTGGCCATCGAAGCGATCTGGGTCATCGGCTGGGTGAACATCCGCGAGTACTGGATGAACGCCTGCACATCGCCCAGCGGCATCTGGCCGCTGGCCACCCGCAGACCGCCCACCACCGCGATCACCACATAGTTCAGGTTGCCGATCAGGAAGTTGACCGGCATCAGGATGCCCGAGATGAACTGGGCCCGGAAGGCGGCATCGAACAGCTTCTGGTTGGTCGCATCGAAGCCCTGCTCGACTTCGCGCTGCCGGCCGTAGACCTTCACCAGCGCGTGGCCGGTGTAGGCCTCCTCGACCGCGGCATTCAATTCGCCGGTCGCCGCCCACATGCGGACGAACTGGGTCTGCGAGCGCCTGCCGATCAGCATGGAGGTCACCCCGGCCACCGGAATGATCAAGATGGTGAGGAAGGCCAGCGGCCTACTCACCCAGAACATCATGAATCCGACCCCGAGCAGGGTGAGCAATGCGTTCAGCAGCTGCCCGAGGGCCTGCTGCAGGCTCTGGGAGACGTTATCGATGTCGTTGGTGATCCGGCTGAGCAGCTCGCCCCGCGGCTGGGCGTCGAAATAGCTGAGTGGCAGCCGGTCGAGCTTGGCCCGCGCATCCCGGCGAATGCGGTAGACCGTGCGTTGCACCGCCCGGTTCAGCAGGTAGTTCTGTAGGAACCCCAGGGCCGCGGCCAGCAGATACAGGCTCAGGGCGAGCAGCAGCCAGTGCCCCAGCGCGGCGAAGTCGATGCTTTGCCCGGGCACCACAGCCATGCCGGCCAGCATGTCCGCCAGCCGTTCCTGGCCGGCCGCCCGCAGCGCCTCGATCACGGTTTCGATCGGGGTGCCGGCGGGGAAACGCCGCCCGATCATGCGGCCGATGACGCCGGCGAAGATCTCGTCGGTGGCCCGGCCCAGGATCTTGGGCCCGACTACCGCCGCCGCGACCGACCCGATACCCAATACGATCACCAGCGCGAACCACAACCGTTCGGGACGCATCGTGCCCAGCAGCCGGCGCAGCGACGGGCCGAAGCTGATCGCTTTCTCGTGCCGGTTCTGCTCCCAGGGGGCATGGTCCATGCGGGCCGGGCCGTTCTTGGGGCGCGCATTTGCCCGCACGGGCTGGTTCGTGGCCGCGCTCATGCGGTTACCTCCTCGGCGCTCAGCTGCGATTCGACGATCTCACGGTAGGTCTGGCAGCCGGCCAGCAGGTCGGCGTGGGTGCCGCGGCCAACGATGCGGCCGTGGTCGAGGACGATGATCTGGTCGGCGGTGCGAATCGTCGAGACCCGCTGGGCCACGATCAGCACCGTGGCGTCGTGGGTGCGTTCGGCCAGCGCCACCCGCAGCCGGGCATCGGTGGCCACATCCAGGGCGCTGAAGGCGTCGTCGAAGACGTAGATCTCGGGTCGTTTGAGCACCGCCCGCGCGATTGACAACCGTTGCCGCTGGCCGCCGGATACATTGGTGCCGCCCTGGGCGATCTCGGCGGCCAACTGCTCTGGTTTCTCGGCCACGAAATCGGCCGCCTGGGCGATCCGCAGCGCATCCCACAGCTGTTCGTCGGTGGCGTCGGGGCGGCCGTGGCGCAGGTTGGAGGCCACGGTACCGCTGAACAGATAGGGTTTCTGCGGTATCAGCCCGATCCGGCTCCACAGCAGGTCGGGGTCGATCCGCCGGACGTCCACCCCGTCAACCAGCACCTGCCCGCCGGTGGTGTCGAACAGCCGGGGGATCAGATTGACCAGGGTGGTTTTGCCGGCTCCGGTCGAGCCGACCACCGCGGTGGTGGTGCCCGGCCGTAGCTCGAAATCGATACCGGTCAACACCGGCTCGGCGGCCCCCGGGTAGCAGAACTCGACATCGACGAACCTGACCGTGGCGGTCTCGGGTAGCTCGGTGACCGGGGCGGCCGGTGGTATGACGGTGGACTCGGTGCCCAGCACCGCCATGATCCGTTCGGCGCAGACCGCGGCCCGCGGAGCCATCATGACCATCAGCGTGGCCATCATCACGCTCATCAGGATCTGCATCAGATAGGTCAGGAAGGCGGTCAGCTGACCGACCTGCATCTGTTCGGCATCCACCCGCATACCGCCGAACCACATCACCCCGACGCCGCCGAGATTCATCACCAGCATCACGAAGGGGAACAGCGCGCCGAGCAGGGTGCCGATCGCGAGGGACAGCCTCAGCAGATCGTTGTTGGCCACGTCGAAACGCTCCTGCTCCAGGGGTTCGCGGGTGAATGCGCGGATCACCCGGATGCCGGTGATCTGCTCGCGGGTGACCCGGTTGATCGCGTCCAGCTTGAGCTGATTGGACTGGAAGAGCGGGGTCAGCCGGAACACGATGAATCCGACGACCGAACCCAGCAGCACCACCGCGGCCAGGATCAGCCAGCTGAGCGTCAGATCCTCGCGCAAGGCCATGATCACCCCACCGGCCATGGTTATCGGTGCCGAGATCATCATCACGCAGGTCATGAAGACCAACTGCTGCACCTGCTGGACGTCGTTGGTGGTCCGGGTGATCAGGCTGGGGGCGCCGAACTCGTTCAGCTCCCGGGTGCTGAACGACAAGGAACGATGGAAGACCGCGCCGCGCACATCGCGACCGAACTGCATGGCGGCCCGGGCCCCGAAATAGGCCGCGGCGATCTGGCCGATGGATTGGACCAAGGCCACCGCCAGCATCAGGCCGCCGTGCCGCCAGATGTAGCCGGTGTCGCCGTTGGCCACTCCCCGGTCGATGATCTGCGCATTCAGGGTGGGCAGGGTCAGCGCGGCCGCGGTGGCGATGAGCTGGCAGCCCAGCACCCCGGCCAGCAGCCCCCGGTAGGGCTTGATATAGCCGTTGATCAGTTTGATTAGCATGTCAATCCTTGCGGAGGCCGTGGACGAGGAGGTCGGCTAGCAACTCGGGGTCGCGCAGCCCGGGGTCGTGGAAGATCGGGTGCAGCACGCTGAGCACCACACCCTGGATCAGCGTCGCCGCCTGCCGGGCCGGTAACCGCAGCTCGGCGGCCCAGGGAGCCAGCGAGTCTGCGACGGCGTCGCGGATCACCAGGGCGCGCGCCTGGAAACTCGGCTGGCCGGGTTTGTCCGTGGCGGGACACCCGGCAGCGAGCTGGCCTGCGGCGAGGACCGCATCGCCGTCGCCGGCCATGGTTGCGATCAGCGCGGCCAGATGCCTGGTGAGGCTGACGGTGCCGGGCAGCGCCGCGATCCGCCGGCAGATCTCGGTGGGGTCCAGGATATCCGCCACGGTCGCATGCAGCAGTTCGGTTTTGGACGCGAACACGCGGAAGATGGTGCCCTCGGCTATGCCGGCGGCCGCGGCAACCTCCCGGGTGGTGAACCGGCCGCCGTTGGCGATCAGCAGTGGCCGGGTTGCCTTTATGATAGCGCGCCGGCGTTCTTCCGGCGGTAGCGGGTCTGCTCTGGGCACGCCCGCAAGACTAGCTGAGTGAGTGTTCACTCACAAATTGGCGGTACCGCTGCCGGCAACCCGCTTGCCGGTGGGGCGCGACGGTCGGTATCCCGCGCTTGCCGGTCACGACCCGGGTGGTGCTGGCGGACGCCTCTGCCGCGCCGGCTGGCTCGCTGTCGGGGGTTGCGGAGACGGCCGGCGCGCCGGCCGCCGCGGGTACCGTGGGTCTTGGCCTGAAGGTGACCTTCCGGCCCACCAGCCAACCTGCCGGGGCCGGGCCGGCCACGCCGATCGGCAGGGCGATGACCGAACCGAGGAGTTGATGCCCGATGTCCATGCTGCTGAGTCTTGGGCTCCTGGGCGCGGTGGTGGCGGCAACGGTCGTGGTGGCGTTGATCGTCAGCCGCACCAGCCGGGGCCGGGGCCAGGTGGTGGCGGCCCCGGCCAGGGTGACCGGCGTCCGGGAGATCGCCGGCGGCCGCGGCGTCGTGCGGCTGGTCGACTTCGAGTTGGTCGATGGGCGTCGCCTGGCGTTGGTGGCTACCGCCGGGCTGGCCGGCCAGGTGGTGGTCGGTCAGCGTGGCGTGGTGCACTGGGCGGGGGGCCGGGCCACCGGCTGGGTACCCGAGTTGGGCGGCCGCATCCAGGACACCCACCGCAGCGATTGAGCCGGCTACGGCGCAGCGGCCGCCTTGCGATCCGGTGCCCGCGCCGCATGCGGCGGCTGGTTCCAGGAGCGCCAGCCGCTAGGCTGATCGGGTGACCGAGCAAGAAGCCCAAACCGCCACCGGACCAGACTCGTCGGCTGCCGGACTGTCCGAGCAGCGGCGTATCCGCCGGGACAAGCGCGCCCGGCTGCTCGGCACCGCGCGCGAGCCCTACCCAGTCGACCTGCGGCGCACCCACACACTAGCCCAGGTGCGGGCCGGCTGGCCTGGGCTGACCGCCGGCGAGGAAACCGACGACATCGTCGAGGTCGGCGGCCGGGTGGTCTTCCTGCGCAACACCGGCAAACTATGCTTCGCCACCATCCAGGATGGCTTCAACCAGCGGTCCAATGGCGAACGGCTACAGGTGATGATCTCGCTGGCCGAGGTCGGGGCGCAGGCGCTGGCCGAATGGAAGGCCGATGTCGATCTGGGCGACTTCATCTGGGTGCGCGGCAGAGTGATCTGCTCCAGGCGCGGGGAACTGAGCGTCCTGGCCGGCCAGTGGAAACTGGCGAGCAAGGCGTTGCGGCCGCTGCCCACCCTGCACAGGGAACTGTCCGAGGAGGCCCGGGTCCGGCAGCGCTATGCCGATCTGATCGTGCGTCCCGAGGCCCGCGATATGGTGCGGCTTCGTGCCGCGATCACTCACAGCCTGCGCCGCACCCTGGACGAGGCCGGTTTCCTGGAGGTCGAAACCCCCACCCTGCAGCTCGTCCACGGCGGGGCGACCGCACGGCCGTTCCACACCCACCTGAACGCCTTCGACATAGACATGACTCTGCGCATCGCGTTGGAGCTTTACCTGAAGCGGGCCATGGTGGGCGGGGCCGACAGCGTCTACGAGATCGGCCGGATCTTCCGCAACGAGGGCATCGACTCGTCCCACTCGGCCGAGTTCACCATGCTGGAGGCCTACCATTCCTGGGGCGACCACAAGACCATCGCCGGCCTGACCAAAAAGCTGATCATGGACGCGGCCGATGCGGTCGGCAGCCACCAGATCGCCCGTCCCGACGGCCGGGTGATCGATCTGGATGCCGAATGGCGGTGGCTTCCGGTCTATCCGGCGGTGAGCACCGCGTTGGGTGAGACGGTCGATGTGCAAACCCCGGCCGAGACCCTGCGCCGATTCGCCGACGCCCATCGGGTGCCCTGGGATCCCGGGTGGGGCAACGGCAAACTGGTCATGGAACTGTACGAGCATCTGGTCGAGCCCGACCTGATCGAACCCACCTTCGTCTGCGATTTCCCGGCGGTCGCCCAGCCGCTGGCCCGCCGGCATCGCAGCGAGCCGGGCCTGATCGAAGCCTGGGATTTGATCATCGGCGGCATGGAGCGTGCCACCGGCTTCAACGAACTGATCGATCCGATCGTCCAGCGCGAGATCCTCACCGCCCAGTCCCTGGCCGCGGCGGCCGGCGACCTGGAGGCGATGCAACTGGATGAGGACTTCCTGACCGCCCTGGAGCAGGGCGCCCCGCCCATGGGCGGGATGGGGCTCGGCCTGGACCGGCTGATCATGCTGTTCACCGGTGCCGGTATTCGCGAAACGATCCTGTTTCCGCTGCTGCGTCCCCAGTGATCGAGATACCGGCCGGACCGGGGTGCCACCCGCGCAGCCCGGGGTTCGCGGCCGCCGGCAGGTCACCCGTCCCCGGCGGGCCGGGCGGAGCCCGGTGCTTGATAATCGCCGGCTGGCCTCCGATAGACTCGGGGCACGAAGCCATCGAGCCTGAGGGAATCCCGTGATCCAACTGCTGTGCGTGCATGCCACAGCAGCCCTGATCGCACCAACCCTGTTTCGCGTATTCGGTCGCCGAGCCTTCGGCCTGCTCGCCCTGGTGCCGGCCTCCGCCGCGGCCTGGGCGATCGTTCAGACCTGGGCGGTTTTCGGGGGTGCCCAGCCCGAACAGCGGCACCCCTGGGTGCCCGGGCTGGCGTTGAACCTGGAGTTCCGGCTCGATGCGCTGAGCTGGCTGATGACCCTAATCGTGGGTGGGGTCGGCGCCATCATCCTGATCTACTGCTGGTGCTACTTCGGCCGCACCGCCACCGCGCTGGGCAGGTTCGGCGGGGTCTTCGTGGCCTTCGCCGGTGCGATGCTCGGGCTGGTCACCGCCGACAACACGCTGCTGGTCTATCTGTTCTGGGAGCTGACCACCGTGTTCAGTTTCCTGCTGATCGGCCATTATCACGACCGGCAGCCCAGCCGGCGGGCCGCCATGCAGGCGATCACCGTGACCACCTTCGGTGGGCTGGCCATGCTGGCCGGCCTGCTCATGCTGGGCATGGCCCCGGGGGGCAGCTTCCGGCTGGGCGAGCTGGTCACTCGGCTCGCCGGCCACACCCTGGGGCCAGATCTGCCAGCCGGCTATCTGATCACCGCGGTGGTGCTCGTCCTGCTCGGGGCGCTGACCAAGTCGGCCCAGCTGCCCTTCCATTTCTGGCTGCCGGCGGCGATGGCCGCGCCGACGCCGGTGTCGGCCTATCTGCATGCCGCTGCCATGGTCAAGGCCGGCATCTACCTGGTCGCCCGGCTGGCGCCCGGTTTCTGGCCGGTGCCGGGCTGGCAGCCCATCGTGCTGGTCGTCGGGCTGGGCACCATGCTGCTGGGCGGCTACCGGGCACTGCGCCAGCAGGATCTGAAACTGCTGCTCGCCTACGGCACCGTCTCGCAACTGGGCTTCATCATGTTGCTGGTCGGGCACGGAGAGCGGGCGATAGCGCTGGCCGGGCTGACCATGCTGGGTGCCCATACGCTGTTCAAGGCCGCACTGTTCCTGACCGTGGGCACCATAGACCACGAATTGGGCACCCGCGATCTGCGCGAACTGTCGGGGGTGGCCCGCGCCATGCCCGGCTTGGCCTTGACCGCCACCCTGGCCGCGGCCTCGATGGCCGGTTTACCGCCCACCATCGGCTATGTCGGCAAGGAGGCGGCCCTGGAGGCGTTCAGCCACGCCGGTCACTGGGTCGTCTTCGCGGCCGTGGTGCTGGGCTCGATGCTCACTTTCGGTTACAGCGCCCGTTTCTGGTGGGGCGCCTTCGCCGTCAAACCCGGTCTGGTGCGCACCCCCGCCAGACGGCTGGACGGCCGGCTGGTCGTGCCGATTGCCGTACTGGCGATCGCCGGGCTGGTGCTGGGTCTGCTACCGGGCCGGATGTCGGCCCTGCTGGCCGCGCAGACCGTGGCCTATCCCGGGGAAGCCGGCCAGCTTACCTTGTGGAGTGGCTTTGGCTGGTCGTCGATGGGTACCGTGCTGATCATCGGTGGGGGTACTGCCCTGTTCTGCTGGCGCGATCGGGTGCAGGCGGTGCAGGCCCGGATCCGGCTGCCCGCCGCCAGCGATACCTACCGGGCGATCACCACCGGTATCGACCGCATCGCAGCCGATCTGACCGCCTTCGTGCAGACCGGTTCGCTGCCGTCCTATCTGAGTGTGCTCTTCGGCGCCGTGGTGGTGGCCGCGCTGGGAGTGCTGTCATTCGGCGATCTGCCGGGTCTGGTCGAGGTGCGGATGTGGGACAGCCCGCTGCAGGCGGCCGTCGTGCTGCTGGCCTGCCTGGCCGCGCTGCTGGTGGTGCGTTCCCGCCGCCGGATGAAGGCGGTGTTGCTACTGGCCTTCGTCGGCTACGCCACCGCTTTGCTGTTCGCCTTGCAGGGTGCGCCCGATCTGGCTCTCACCCAGGCGGTGGTAGAGACGGTCACCCTGGTGGTGTTCGTGCTGGTGCTGCGGCGGCTGCCCCCGTATTTCTCGAACCGGCCGTGGGTGTCCTCACGCATCGGGCGGATGGTCACCGGGGCCCTGGCCGGTATCTCGGTGGCCCTGCTCGGCTGGGTGGCGGCCTCGGCGCGCGTCCACGCACCGGTGACCGTGGACTATCCCGAAGAGGTGCTCGACTTCGGCTATGGCTTCAATATCGTCAACGTCACCCTGGTCGATACCCGCGCCTGGGACACCATGGGTGAATTGTCCGTGCTGTTGGCTGCGGCCACCGGCGTCGCCTCGCTGGTGTTCATCCGGGAACGCGCCCAGCGGCCCGATCTGCGGCAGGCGCTGCGCACCGCCCTGGCCAGCCGGCAGGTCTGGAGCCGCGGCGGCCAGCATCCCGGTGCCCGCGCCGAACACTATCTGGCTCGCGGCAAGCTCGGCGATCATCGCCCGCAGCTGCGTCCCGAACGCCGGGGACGCACGTGGCTGCCCGGCGTGGCCACCCTGGCGCCGGTCAGGCGGTCGTTGATCTTCGAGATCGGCGCCCGGCTGGTTTTCCATCCCCTGCTGCTGTTCTCGCTGTTCCTGCTGTTTTCGGGACACAACCATCCCGGTGGCGGTTTCGCCGGCGGCATGCTGGCCGGCATAGCGCTGACCATCCGGTATCTGGCGGGGGGCCGCTACGAACTGGCCCTGGCGGCCCGGCTGCGGCCCGGCACCCTGCTGGGCACCGGGATGATCATCGCCACCACCGCGGCGCTGGCGCCGGTTCCGCTGGGCGGCACGATCCTGCAAACCACCAAGGTGGATCTGGTGCTGCCGGTCTTCAATCAGGTGCATCTGGCCACCGCATTGTTCTTCGACGTCGGGGTCTATCTGATCGTGATCGGCCTGGTGCTGGACGTGCTGTCGTCGCTGGGCGCCGAGGTGGACCGGCAGGCCGAAGCCGAGGGCATCTCGGCACCCGATGTCGCCCACGACGACACCCGGGTCGTTCATGAAGAGTTCGAGGTGGGCACCGATACCCGATCCCAGCCGGCGGTTGCCGAACGGGAGGCCGGCCGGTGATCGACCTGTCGCCATCCCTGGCGTTGCTGATATTGGTCGCGGTGCTCGTCGGCACCGGGGTGACCCTGGTGCTGGAACGTTCCCTGAGCCGGATCGTGATCGGTGCGGGACTGATCACCTATGGGGTCAATGTGCTGGTGCTGATGGCTGGCGGGCGAGCCGGTGGGCCGCCGATCTTGGGGCTGACCGAGGTGTCCGAGATGAGCGATCCGCTGCCGCAGGCGATGGTGTTGACCGCGATCGTGATCGGGCTGGCGCTGACCGCCTTCATGCTGGCGATGTCCTACCGCAGCTGGCAGCTGAACGGCAACGACGAGGTGCAGGACGACCGGGAGGACCGCCGGATCGCCCTTGACGCGGCCCGCGATGCCATCGCCGAACGGCGGGCCGACGACTCGGGGGCCAGCCTGGACGAGCAGGCCGCGTTCGTGCACGACGAGACCGAGGACGAACCCGGGCCGGTCCGGGACGAGCCCGGCGGCACCCCGCCGGGAGGAGCGTCATGAACCCGCAGGATTGGTCGTGGCTGCTCGGCATCCCCGTGCTCGTCCCCTTCGCTGGCGCTGCCCTGACCCTGCTGCTGGGGCGCCGACACACCGCCCAGCGGATCGTCTCGCTGCTCGCGTTGGGCATCGTGCTGGTGACCGCGGTGCTGCTGATCCGGCTGAGCCTGCACGGCCCGATAACCCTGGATGTCGGGGAATGGTCCGCCCCGGTGGGCATCACCCTGGTGGCCGACCGGTTGAGCGCACTAATGCTGCTGGTCTCGGTTTTCGTCACCCTGTGCGTGCTGGTCTACTCGTTCACCCAGGATCTGGCCGAAAGCCAGCGGCTGCCGGTGGCGGTCTTCCAGCCCACCTTCTTGATCCTATGCGCCGGGGTATTCAACGCCTTCCTCACCGGCGACCTGTTCAACCTCTATGTCGGTTTCGAGATCCTGCTGGTGGCCAGTTTCGGGCTGATCACCCTGGGCAGCACCCGCGACCGGATTCGCTCGGGCATCGTCTATGTGGTTGTCTCGGTGGTCAGTTCGGCGGTCTTCCTGATCGCGCTGGCCTTGGTCTATGCGGCCACTGGGACGGTGAACATGGCCCAACTGGCGTTGCGGCTGCCCGAGATCGACCCCGGCGCGGCCCAACTGATCCAGGTGATGCTGCTGGTGGCGTTCGGGGTGAAGGCCGCGGTTTTCCCGCTGCACGCCTGGCTGCCCGACTCCTACCCGACCGCGCCCGCCCCGGTGACGGCCGTGTTCGCGGGGCTGCTGACCAAGGTCGGCGTCTACGCCATCATCCGTACCCAGACGATCCTGTTCTCCAATACCGGGCTGAATCCGGCGCTGCAGGCGGCCGGGCTGGTCACGATGGTCGTCGGTATTCTGGGGGCGGTCGCCCAGGACGACATCAAACGTCTGCTGTCGTTCACCCTGATCTCCCATATCGGGTTCATGCTGTGGGGGGTGGGCACGGGCACCACCGACGGGCTGGCGGCGGCGATCTTCTACACCGTCCACCACATCATCGTGCAGACCGCGTTGTTCCTGGTGTCGGGTCTGATGGAACGCGTGGGCGGCACCACCTCACTGGTGCGCCTGGGGTCGTTGTTCAAGGCCTGGCCGTTGCTGGGGGCGCTGTTCCTGGTGCCGGCGTTGAACCTCGCCGGGGTGCCCCCGATGTCGGGCTTCCTGGGCAAAACCGGGCTGATCCGCGCTTCGATCGCCGCCGGTGGGCCGCTGGCGTGGACGATGATCGCCGGCGGTTTGGCCACCTCCCTGCTCACGCTCTATGCGTTGCTGCGGGCCTTCAGCATGGCGTTCTGGCAGCCGGCCGCCGAGCAGCCGTCGTCCGGGCAACTCGGTAAACCCGATGTGCCGCTCACCATGACGGGTGCGACCGAGGCCCTGATCGTGGCTTCGCTGCTGATCACCTTCCTGGCGGGGCCGTTTTACCGGTACGCCTGGCTGGCCGCCATCGAACTGCGCAGCAGCACCGCACCCTATGTGGTGGCGGTGTTACCCGATGCGGAGCGGGGCACCGGCCGGTCGCATACCGGCGAACCCGAGCCATCGGCCAGCCCAACCCCGACCGTACAGCCACCGTTGCCGAACCCACGCGGTTCGATCGCCCCGAGCGCCACCATCGCGTCCGGGACGAGCCCGTCGCCGGCCGGCGGCCGGGCCACCGCCGGCCCGGTCACCGTGTCCCCGGCTGCCGGCGGATCGGAGGACGGCAATGGGTAGCTCGGCGGCCCGGTTCTGGGATCGTTCCGTCTCGCCGCTGGGGGTGGTCCTGCTGGCCGCGATGTGGGTGCTGTTGTGGGGCGAGTTGAGCTGGGGCAATGCGGTGGCCGGGTTCGGGTTGGGGTTCGGCATCAGCTGGTTGGCGCCGATGCCGCGCGGGCCGCGGCGGCATCTGGTGGTGCGCCCGGTCGCCTTAGTCAGGCTGATCGGGTTGTTCTGCTGGGATGTGCTGGTGGCCGCCTGCCAGATCGCCTGGGTGGTGTTGACCGGCCGGACGCCCCGCGAGGCAATCATCCGGGTGCAGACCCGGGCGCATTCCGATGGCTTCCTGGCCGCCACGGCGGGGTTCACCGCGTTGGTGCCGGGTTCGATCGTCATCGACGCCCACCGGTTCACCGGCACCTTGTACGTCCACATCTTCGATGTGGACGCCGACCAGCGGGCGATCGCGCGCGCTCACCAGCGGGTACTGGCGCAGGAGGAACGTATCCTGCGGGCACTGGCCAGCGATGAGGAATTGCTCGATGCCGGCTATCGGCCGGGTGGCTCGATGCGGGCGGGCCGGCTGAGCGCGGCCGAATTGGCCGCGCACCGCGAACGCGTCTTGGGTGAGCGGGCGGGGCAAGCATGATCTGGGCGTTGTACGGTTGTTTGGCTGCCCTGATGGTCGCGGGCGTCCTGGTGCTGTTCAGGCTCGAACGGGGACCGGGCAATCTCGATCGGGTGGTGGCCCTAGATGTGATCACTTCCGCTTCGGTGGGGGTGGTTGTGGTGGTGATGGCCATCAGCGGCCGGATCGATCTGCTGCCGTTGCTGGTGATCCTCACCTCGGTTGGCTTCATCGGCAGCACCGTGGTGGCCCGGTTCTCCCAGGCCGAATCGATCGGCGAGCGACGAATCCTGACCGCGCAGGAGGCTGCCCGGGAGCCCGAGGCGGTGTCGGCCGATGCCGCGTCCCCAGCCCACCCGGCTGCCGGCGAGCGGGCCGGGGACGCCGCTTCGCCCCCGGCCGGCCCTCGTCCCGGA
>CALHWB010000038.1 GCA_938036835.1 uncultured Propionibacterium sp. | reverse complement strand
GCTCCCATCCTGCAGATGGGAGCCCGATCGCTGTTATCGGGTCCGCCGACCGATCCCGGCGGCCACCGCCGGAAGCCGCATCCGATGGCGAATCGGTAGGGCCCGGTGAGGCCGGTCCGGGATCGCGGCAGAACCCGCCAGTCGGCTCACCTGAGAACCGGTTGCCAATCAAAATGCCTTGAGTAACCCGAATTCCGAGACTGTCTTAAGTGTTTCTTGGAATTCTCTCAGGGTTTACGTAGACTTTCTTCTGACGGCTGGCCCGCCCGTGCCCCCTGACCGTTAGGAGCTGGAATCGCCATATGAACAAGACAACCGTCGCAGCCCTGGCCAGCACCGTGGTGGTGCTGGTCTCGGTCGGGCTTGGCGGTGTGGCCAGCGCCATGGACAAGGCGGTCACCGTCAACATCGATGGGGAAAACCGCCCGATCCATGTCTGGGGTACCACCGTCCACGATGTGCTTACCGATCAGAACATCGTGCTCGGCGAGTATGACGAGGTCTTCCCCGCCGCTGACGAACCGATCTCGGACGGCACGGTGATCGAGGTCAACTATGGCCGTCAGGTGACCATCATCATCGACGGAGTCGAAAAGACCTTCTGGACCACCGCCACCACCTTGGAGGAAGCCCTGACCGAGATCGGCCTGCACGATTCGGACGCACGGTTCTCCGTCGATCGTTCGATGCCGCTGGGCCGCGATGGAATCACCGTCTCGGCCACCACCCCCAAGGAAGTCACCATCAAGGCGGACGGCCGGGACGTCAAGGTGACCAGTACCGCTGCCGATGTGGCCGGCCTGCTTGCCGAAAACGGCATCACCTTCGATGGCGACGACCGCGTCAGTCAATCCCTGAGCTCTCGGCTGACCGCCGGGATGACCATCAGCGTCCAACGCATCGAGGTTTCTGAGGTCACCGAGAACACCACCATTCCGCACGAGACCAAGACCACCGACGACGATTCGCTGCCCAAGGGCACCACCAAGGTCATCGTGGAGGGCAAGGATGGCGAAAAACAGGTGGTCTACCAGATCGTCTGGGCCGATGGCGTCGAGGAATCCAAGAACCCGATCAGCGAGACCGTCATCACCGAACCGGTCACCGAAGAGGTCAGGGCCGGCACCAAGGACGATCCGGGTTCTGGCCCCCCCGGCACGCCCTCGCCCAGCACCGGCGGCAGCACACGCTACAGCGGCAGCCATGCCGACTGGATGACCGCCGCCGGCATCGACCCCGCCGATTTCTCCGCCGTGGAGATCCTGGTAAGCCGGGAATCCACCTGGAATCCCAATGCCGTCAACGCATCGAGCGGCGCCTGCGGCCTGGTCCAGGCACTGCCCTGCGCCAAGCTTGGCCCAAACTGGAACGACCCGGTGGTAGCCTTAAAGTGGGGCGATCAATACGTCAAGGAACGCTATGGCGGGTGGCAACAGGCCCTGGCACACTCCTACGCTTACGGCTGGTACTGACCCGAGCACAACCCCGAACCTGTGGAGGTAGCCGGACATGAAGAAACTCAACAAGCCGCTGCTGATCATCGTCGCCGTGCTCGTTGCCGTCGCCTCCCTAACGGGTGGGGCTGTGGCCAGCGCGGTCAACAAGTCGATCACGATGATCATCGACGGGCAATCCAACCGTACCAGCGTGTGGGGAAGCACCGTGCAGGACGCGCTGGACGCCCAGCGGATCGCCATCGGCGAGCACGATGAGGTCTTCCCGGCAGCCACCGAGACGATCAGGGATGGGTCGACCGTCGAGGTGCGGTTCGGTCGCGAACTGACCGTGACCATCGATGGCCAGGAGCAAACCTTCTGGACCACCGCCACCACACTGGCCGAGGCCCTGACCGAGATCGGCCTGCATGACCCGGAAACCCGGCTTTCGATCGATCGGGCCACTCCGCTGGGCCGTGCCGGGTTGAGCTTCTCGGCGACCACACCGAAGGGCATCCAGATCAAGGTGGACGGCCAGCAGATCGAGGTGCGTTCGGCAGCAGCCACCATCGCCGAACTGCTTAACGCCCAGAAGATCAAGCTGGCCGGCGATGATCGGGTCGACCCAGGCCTGGACCAGCATCCCACCGAGGGGATGGTGATCACCGTGCAGCGCGTCCAGATCACCGAGGAAACCGTCAATGAACGGATCGACTACAAGACCGTCGAGACCAAGGATCCCGAGCTTGCCGCCGGCACGACCAAGGTCACGTCTCCCGGCAAGGATGGCGAGAAGAAGGTCACCTACCGGGTAGTGACGGTGGACGGCGTCCAGGAATCGCGGTCGGCGATCAAAGAAGAGGTCATCACCGAACCGGTCGACAAACAGGTCAGCGTCGGCACCAAGGGCTCCGCGCCGGCCAGCAATGCCAATGGGGATTCCGGCGGCGAGGGCGGCGCGTCTGGCGGGAATTCGGGCGGCAATACCGGTGCCCCGGCGCCGGCGGTCAGCGACGGCAGTACCTGGGACGCGATCGCGGCCTGCGAATCGGGTGGGAACTGGGCCATCAACACCGGCAACGGCTACTACGGTGGTCTGCAATTCAGCTACGGCACCTGGCTGGCCTATGGCGGCGGGGAATATGCCCCAACTGCCAACCTGGCCACGCGCGAGCAGCAGATCGCGATCGCCGAGAAGGTGCGCGCGACCCAGGGCTGGGGCGCTTGGCCCGCCTGCACCGCCCGGCTGGGCCTGAGCTGACCGGGCTGTCCTCGGTCCTGCCGGCCCATCGGCTTGGCGTCGGCCAACGTCATCGGGCCGGCGTGGCCGGCTCGGATCGTGCGGTCGGGCAGCGGCCGGCCGCTGCCCGACGATGCCGATGGCGACAGGCAGACCGTTCAGCCCTGATCGTGGAATCCGCGGTAGATCCACCGCGGCACCGGGCGTACCGCCAGCCAGGCCTGCCATACCTCGGCCAGCACCGCGGGTGCAATGCGCAGACGGCTGATCACCCCCGTCCACGGTTGCTGGGCGCGTACCTCGCCGAGCGGGGTGAACCGGACCGCGCCGGCCCGGTGGTCGCCCCGGGAGGCACAGACATCCCGGGTCTGGCCCTCGAAGGTCACCCGCAGCCAGGTGTGCCCGCCGGCCCAGGCCGGTGGCGCGGCCGTTCGGGTGGTGTCGAACCGAACACGCTCGGCACGCACCACCTGCACCTGGAAACCCAGGCCGGCCAGTATCCTGCCCAAGGCCAAGTTGTACTGCTCGGAGAAGCCTCTGCTGTTCTCGAAGGCGCGGCCCGAGGTTTCCCACAGATGCCACAGCGAATAGCGGGTGAACTTCCGGTTGACCAGCCTGGTGGCATAGTCGACCAGTTCCCAGCCGGCCAGCCGAGTGCCCTGGCAGTCATCCATGGCCTCTTCCAGGTTGCGCACATCCCGGGGCAGGCTCGGCACCGGTTCGGGGGCTCGTGCCATCACCGGCAGGATCGCTGCCCCCAGGCCGATTCCCACGCCCAACAACGGCCAGATATTCTTGTTCATCGCCCATCTCCTCTGTAGCGTCCTGTCAGGTTCGAATGTATGGCCAGCATCCGATTCACCGCGGCATCCCAGTCATAATTCTGGGCCCGCCGGCGCGCCGCGGCGCGCAGTTCGGGGCCGAGCCGACCGATCAGCCGCTGTACCGCATCGGCCAGCCCAGCCGGATCCGGCGTCCCCCAGGCGCCGCAATCGGCGGTCACTAGCTCTCTGGCCCCACCCCGATCGGCGGTCACCACCGGCGTGCCGCAGGCCAACGCCTCCAGCGCCGCCAGCCCGAAGGTTTCGGTCGGGCAGACCGACAGGGCGACATGACTGGACGCGAAGCAGCGCGCCAGCTCGTTGCGGCCAGCGATGAAACCGTGGAAGACCACCGGGGCCCAGCCGGCTGCACGCCGTAGCCGTTCGAGGTCTGGCCCCGTGCCGTACATATTGAGCTGGCAGTCCACCGCGCGGCGATGCAGTTCCACCGCGGTGGCGACCGCCAGTTGAGGATACTTCTCATGCGACATCCGGCCGACATGGCATAGCTGGATGGGCCCGGCCGCGGGCGGGGCGCCGGCTTGCGGGGTGAATGTGTCGAGCGCGACCCCGAGAGGCACGATGATCGGCCGGGTGCCGGCCGGCCATTCCCCCGCCGCATACCGGCTGGCCACCACTATCCGGTCGAACTTATGGGCCAATCGCCTATTCAAGACGCCTATCAACGGCACCACACCGGCCCGGAAGGGCAACCAGTCGCTAGCCATGTCGCTGAGCCGTTCATGGCTGAACAGCACCGACCCGGTACCATGCCGCCGAGCCCAGCCGGCGACGCCGGTCAGCGTCCACTTATCGGAACACTCGATCGAGGTGGGCGCGAAACGCTCCAGCAGGCGCAGTACCCGCCAGGGTTCGACGATCACCCGGTAGGTGGCCGAAACCCTCGGCGCCCGGACCCGGGCGATCAGACCGGCCGCGGTTTCCGCGAAGCTATCGCGCGGACCCGGGATGATCAACAACCGTTCGACGCCAGCGTCCACATATCCCCTACCCAGCTGGTCGATCGCCACTCGCATTCCACCGGAGGTGGGCCCCACGAAATTGGCCAGCTGCGCGATGCGCATCCTCATCGAACCTCCCGGGATCGGTAGGCCTTGAGCCTATCCGCCGGCTCGGCATCGCCGGGCGAGCAGCGCCGAGCGCTGCCGGATTTGCCGAGTACACCGGTTGGTGCGCCATAGCAATCCACCCGGGTGAAGCCGGAATGCCACGCGCACGCCGTCCCGGATCGCATCGGCATTCCGACCGGCGGTGATCCGGCTTCGCGCCGGGTAGACGATCGCTGGCGGCACCCGATGGGTACCGCCAGCGGTCACGTGGCTTGCGGGCCTAATTCAGGCCTTCGCCTCATCGGCGTCGTCGTCCGCTGCCCCATCCGCGGTCTGCGTATCATCGCCGGCGGCCGGCGCTGGCCCAGCCTCGACCGGATCCACCAGATCGGCGGTCTTGCCGTCGCCGTCATCGGGCACATTGGCCGCGATGTCGCCGCCGGTCGCCTCACCCACCGTCTTGACGCCGGCCTTCCTGACTTGCTTGGCCCGCTCGCCCGCGACCGGCTCGGTGATCAACTCGATGATCGCCATCGGAGCATTGTCGCCTTTGCGGGGCCCGACCTTGGTGATCCGGGTATAGCCGCCGGACCGGCCCGCCATGGCCGGAGCGATCTCGGTGAACAGGGTATGCACCACCGACTTATTGGTCACGGTCTGCATCACCAACCGACGGGCATGCAGATCGCCACGCCTGGCCTTACTGATCAGCTTCTCGGCCAATGGCCGGACGCGCCGGGCGCGCGTCTCGGTGGTGGTGATCCGGCCATGCTCGAACAGCTGGCTGGCCAGGTTGGCCAGGATGATCCGCTCATGGGCAGGGCTGCCCCCGATCCGGGGACCCTTAGTTGGCTTAGGCATTTGTCAATTCTCCAGTTAGTGGTGCGGAATCAGTACTGCTCGGTTTCGATGAACTCGTCGTCGTCATCGCCGTCCACGCCGAACTGATCGGCGGCGGCCAGCGGGTCGAATCCGGGCGCGCTATCCTTAAGCGTCAACCCCAGTTCGGCCAGCTTCTGCTTGACCTCGTCGATGGATTTCGAACCGAAATTGCGGATGTCGAGCAGATCCTGCTCGCTGCGGCTGACCAATTCGCCGACGGTGTGGATACCCTCCCGCTTCAGGCAGTTGTAGGAACGCACGGTCAGGTTCAGGTCTTCTACCGGCAGGGCCAGATCGGCAGCCAGCTGCTCATCGATCGGGCTGGGACCGATCTCGATGCCCTCGGCGTCCACATTCAGTTCACGTGCCAGGCCGAACAGCTCAACCAAGGTCTTGCCGGCGCTTGCCATGGCATCGCGCGGGGTAATGGCCGGTTTGGTCTCGACGTCTAGCACCAGCCGATCGAAGTCGGTGCGGGTCTCGACGCGGGTGGCCTCCACCTTGTAGGTGACCTTGGTCACCGGCGAGTAGATCGAGTCCACCGGGATCCGGCCGATCTCGGCGTCCGGGTTGTTGTTCTGGGCAGCCGATACATAGCCCCGGCCGCGCTCGACGACCAGTTCCATCTCGATGGCACCCTTGTCGTTGAGCTCGGCAATGTGCAGTTCGGGATTCAGCACCACCACGCCGGCCGGTGCCGCAATATCGGCCGCGGTCACCGCCCCGGCCCCGGATTTGCGCAGATACATGGCGACCGGTTCATCCTCTTCGCTGGTCAACACCAGTTCCTTGAGGTTAAGGATGATCTCGGTGACGTCCTCGACCACCCCGGGCAGGGTACTGAACTCGTGCTGGTTGCCGTCGATCTTGATGCTGGTCACCGCGGCGCCCGGAATGGACGACAGCAGGGTACGACGCAGCGAATTACCCAGGGTGTAACCGAAACCTGGCTCCAACGGCTCGACGACAAACCGAGAGCGGTACTCGCCGATAGCCTCCTCGACCAAGGTCGGACGCTGAGCGATGAGCATTGTTCTTCCTTCCCGCGCCGCCCGCTATATGACGGTCGCGTTGTGGCGTGCCGGCGGGACCCTCCCGCCGGCACAATCCGCGCTAACGGATCACTTCGAATAGAGTTCGACGATCGCCTGCTCGTTCACATCGACGGTGATCTGCTCGCGGACGGGCAACTGGTGCACCAGGATGCGCATCCGGTTGACCCTGACGGTCAACCAACCGGGCACCTCACGCTCACCATGGGTTTCCCGGGCGATGACGAACGGGGTCAGGCCAACCGACTTAGGAGCCACGTCGATGATGTCCAATGGACTGACCCGGAAGCTGGGCACGGTCACTCGCCGCCCGTTGACCAGGAAATGACCATGGCCGACCAGCTGGCGTCCCTGACGCCTGGTGGCTGCGAAACCGGCGCGATAGACCACATTGTCGAGCCGGGACTCAAGGATTTGCAGCAGGGCTTCGCCGGTCTTGCCGGGCAACCGATCGGCTTCCTCGTAGTAGCGGCGGAACTGCTTCTCAAGCACCCCGTAGGCGTAACGCGCCTTCTGCTTCTCCTTGAGTTGCAGGGAGTACTCCGAATCCTTGGTGCGACCGCGGCCATGCTGGCCGGGCGGATAGGGACGATGCTCGAATGCCTTGTCGTTGCCAACCAGGTCGGTCCCGAGCCGGCGAGACTTCTTCGTTATGGGTCCGGTGTAACGGGCCATGATCTGTTCTCAGTCCTTTCTGGTCCGGGAGCCTAAACGCGACGACGCTTGGGTGGCCGGCAGCCGTTATGCGGCATCGGGGTGACATCGGAAATGGTGCCGACCTCAAGGCCGATCGCACCCAACGAACGGATCGCGGTCTCCCGGCCCGAGCCAGGGCCCTTGACGAACACATCGACTCGTTTCATGCCATGTTCCATGGCGCGCCGGCCAGCGGCTTCGGCGGCCATCTGGGCAGCAAACGGGGTCGACTTGCGCGAACCCTTGAACCCGACGGTGCCGGAGCTGGCCCACGAGATGACCGCACCGGTCGGGTCGGTGATGGTGATGATGGTGTTGTTGAAGGTGCTCTTGATGTGGGCCTGGCCGGCAACCACATTCTTCCTTTCCTTGCGCCGCACCTTGGTCTTGGCGGCAGCGGCGCCCTTGCGGCCTGCGGTAGCCATAAGTCCTGTTCTCTCCTTGGCAGTTGTCTATCCGGGGCTCACCCGACGAGTCAGCGGGCCTTCTTCTTGCCCGCGACGGCCTTCTTCTTGCCCTTGCGGGTGCGGGCATTGGTACGAGTGCGCTGACCGCGGACGGGCAGCCCGCTGCGATGCCGGCGACCCTGATAGGTGCCGATCTCGATCTTGCGGCGGATGTTTGCGGCCACCTCGCGGCGCAGATCGCCCTCGACCCCGTAGTTGGCGTCGATGTGATCGCGCAGCGCGACCAGTTGCTCATCGGTGAGGTCTTTGACGCGGATATCGCCACTGATTCCGGTGATTGCCAGGGTTTCGGCGGCTCGGGTCCTGCCGATGCCGAAGATATAGGTGAGCGCGACCTCAAGACGCTTCTCGCGCGGCAGGTCGACACCTTGGAGGCGTGCCATATGGCGGTTACCTTTCTAACGGTCAGGCCGTGGGCTGCTGGCCCGGCGGCTGCGAAGGTGTGTGGCGTGAGGCGTTCCCGGTTCGCCAGCCGGCCGAACAATCCGGCTCCGGGTCCCCGGCCTTCGCCCGGGGGTAGGCTACAGACCTTGAAGGCCTGGCTGCACTCACGTGGTGTGGTCTATTCAGTTGTGGGCTTGCGCGCCCGAGATCAGCCCTGACGCTGTTTGTGCCGCGGGTTGGTGCAGATCACCCGGACGACACCACGGCGACGGATCACCTTGCAGTTATCGCAGATCTTCTTGACGCTCGGCTGGACCTTCATTCGAGCTTCTCCTTGTGGTTACTTGTGTCGGTAGACGATGCGTCCGCGAGTAAGATCGTACGGCGACAGCTCGACGACCACTCGGTCCTGGGGCAGGATCCGGATGTAGTGTTGACGCATCTTGCCGCTGATGGTGGCAAGAACCTTGTGGCCATTGTCCAGTTCGACGCGGAACATCGCGTTGGGCAGGGCCTCGACCACGGTGCCTTCAAGTTCGAGCGCTCCGTCCTTCTTTGCCAATGCACTCCCGATCTACCCGTTGGTTACCGATACATCGGCCCACGGCCGGCCGCGACAGGGTGCGCAGCGGACAGTGGACCGGCGTCCCATGCTATCCCAGCCCCCGGTGGGCGCCCAAATCCGCACCGCCGTCACCCGGTTGGGCCACGGATCCAGGTGACGAGGACGGCGAATAGGCTTGATGCATGCCATATTTCGCCGTGCAGTACCGTTACGATCCAAACGCCGATGTGGACGCGGTGCGGCCGCGTCACCGCGAATACCTGCGGGAGCAGGCCGCGGCGGGCCGGTTGAAGGCCTCGGGCCCCTACCTGGCCGCCGCCCGGTACTCCGCGCTATTGATCTTCCAGGCCACCGACGCCGCCGAGGTGCAGGAGATCATCGCCGCCGATCCGATGTCCACGAGCGGAGTGCTGGCCGAATCGGTGGTACTAGCCTGGAACCCGGTCATCGGGGTGTTCGCCGACTAGCCGACGCGCCGGGACGCCGCATCGATCGGTGGGCCGTCCGGTGATGCGAGCACCGCACCACCGGGCGCGCGGCCCGGCCGGGCCATGCCAGCACGCGTCTTGGGCGCCCTAGACTGACCGGGTGACGACCGATTTCCACCTCGTCGAGTTGGCCCACCCCGCCCGGCAATCCGATGGCGATGCCTTCCGGCGGCTGGTGGGTACGATCGTCGAATTGCACCGCGCCACCGCGATCGCCCGCTATGGCAACGACGACATAGTCAGCTCGCCGGACACCATCTTGACCACGCTGGAGGCCACCGCGCATCAGCGCGCGCACTACCTGCTAGCCCTGCCCGGCCCGGCCCCCGCCGGCGATGGGGCGGCCTCTGGCCGGCCGATAGCCTGGCAGGTGCCCGCCGAGTTCAGATCCGAGGAGCTGTGGGGGGCGGCTTTTCTGCGGATCCCGCTGCTGGAGAACACCAACCAGGTGCACGACATCGACATCGTGGTGCATCCCGGCCGGCGCCGGCGGGGAGTGGGCCGGGCGCTGGCGCGGGCCGTGGCGCGCCTGGCCGCCGGGCTGGGGCGCGACACCTTGATGGGTTGGTGCGACTCAACGGCCTCGAATGCCCCCGATGCGCTGCGCTCGAACGCCTCCGAGGTCTCGATCGCCCGGGACGGCAACGTCCAGTTCCTGCTGGCCATGGGCTATCGGCTCGTCCAGACCGAACGGCATTCGGTGCAGCAGCTGGCCAGCCGACGGTTCACCGCCCCGCGGCTCGCCGGCGGCTATCGAATCGAAACCTGGCATGGCGATCCGCCAACGGACTTCCAGCCGTTGTGCGCACGGTTGCAGACCGCGATGACCACCGACGCGCCAAACGGCGACTTCGAACCGCTGACCGAGCAGTGGGATGCCGAGCGCTACCTGGAGTGGGCCCAGCGGATCGGCCGGAACCACGACATGCTGACCTCGTTGGCCATCCACGATGCCACCGGGGAACCGGCCGGCTTCAGCCAGTTGATCCGGGACCGTACCCGGCCGGCCGCCGTCGAGCAGTGGAACACCCTGGTCGCCCGGGCGCATCGCGGTCATGGCCTGGGGCTCGCGATCAAACAGGCCAATCTGGTTGCACTAGCCCGGTACTGGCCGGACGCCGAACGCATCCACACCTGGAATGCCACCGAGAACGACCGCATGTGGGCCATCAACAAGCTTCTCGGCTACCGGGTGGTGAGCATCGATTCCGGCTGGCAGCAGCGCCTATAGCGCTACGCGGTGGCACCGGGCGAATCGGCGGATCCGGTGGTCAATCGGCCAACGCGGACACCGGGACGCCCCGAGCGGTCAGTTCGGCGCGGCCACCGTCGGGTTCGGTGAGCACCCACAGGCCGTCGCGGCAGATCGCTACGGTGTTCTCCCAATGGCAGGCCAGCGATCCGTCCAGGGTCACCACGGTCCATTCGTCGTCGAGGGTTTCGCAGTCCGCCCCGCCCAGGGTGAGGATCGGCTCGATGGCCAGGCACAACCCGGCCGATAGCCGGTACCCGCGATGGGGTCGTCCCAGGTTGGGCACATCGGGTGGCTGGTGCATGCTGGTGCCGATGCCGTGTCCGGTGTATTCCCGGACTATGCCGTAGCGGCGTCCCGAACCCTCGACATGGCGCTGGATGGCATGGCTGATGTCACCCACCCGGCCCGTCATCGCAGCCCTGGCGATACCGGCCCACATGGCCAGCCGGGTGGCCTCGATCAGTTCGGCAGCGGCCGGGGATGGCGTGCCGACCACGAAGGTACGCGCCGCGTCCCCATGCCAGCGGTCCACGATGGCCCCGAAGTCGATCGAGATCACATCGCCGTCGGCCAGTGTCCGATCTCCCGGGATACCGTGCACCACCACCTCATTGACCGAGACGCACACGGTCGCCGGATAGGGCGGGAATCCCCATTCCGTCCCATAGCCGAGAAATGAGCTGGTGGCCCCGTGCCGGGCCAACACCTCGCGGGCTAGGCCGTCCAATTCTGCGGTGGTGATGCCGGGGCGCACCGCATCGCCCATCACCTGTAGAGCCTGCGCCACCACCAGACCGGCCCGGCGCATCCGGCGAATCTGGTCTGGCGTCTTTATCTCGACTCCCCGGCGGTTCACGAGGCGGCTTTGCCTGCCAGGTGGGCGTCGAGTGCGGCGGTGATCCGGGCCGCAACCTCATCGACCGTCCCCGACCCGGGTACCTCGATCGACAGGCCACGGTCCCGGTAGGCGGCTAGCAACGGCTGGGTCTCGGCGGCGTAGACCGCCATGCGGCGCCGGATGGTCTGCTCGTTGTCGTCGGCGCGGCCCTCGGTCCGGGCCCGCCCCAGCATCCGGGCGATCAGTTCCTCGGGCTCGACCACCAGCGAGATCACCGCATCCAATTGGGTGCCCAGCTGGGCCAGCATGGCGTCCAGGGCCTGCACCTGGTGCAGCGTCCGCGGGAAGCCATCCAGCAGGAAACCCTCGGCGGCATCCGGCTCGGCCAGCCGATTGGCCACCACCTGCTCGGTGAGCTCATCGGGCACGTAGTCGCCCGCCGCCATGATCTCGGCTATCCGGATGCCCAGCTCGGTCCGGTCAGCGACATTGGACCGGAAGATAGCCCCGGTGGAGATGGCCGGGATGCCGTAGTGCTCGGCGATTCCGGCCGCCTGGGTGCCCTTACCGGAGCCCGGGGCCCCCATGATCAACAATCTCACTTCAGGAATCCTTCGTAGTGCCGTTGGTGGAGCTGGCTCTCGATCTGCTTGACCGTGTCGAGACCAACGCCCACCATGATTAGCAGGCTCGTCCCACCGAAGGGGAAGTGCTGGTCGGCATTGAACAGCAGGATCGCCACCGATGGGATAAGCGAGATAATAGCCAGATACAGTGAGCCCGGTGCGGTCAACCGGCTCAACACGAAGCCCAGATAGTCCTCGGTGGGTTTACCGGCTCGGATACCGGGGATGAAACCGCCGTACTTCTTCATGTTGTCGCTGATCTCCACCGGATCGAAGGTGATCGACACATAGAAGTAGGCGAACGCGATGATGAGCAGGAAGAAAACGATGTTGTAGTACAGCCCCGTGCCGGTCGCGAGGTTGGCCGCGATCCATTCCGATATCTTCCCGGTCGGTTTGAAGATCGTGATCAGCACCGGCAGGTAAAGAATCGAACTTGCGAAGATCACCGGGATTACCCCGGACTGGTTGACCTTCAGCGGGATGTAGGTGGACGATCCGCCCAGCAGGCGATTGCCTACCATCCGCTTGGCATATTGCACCGGGATCCGGCGTTGGGCCTGTTCCACGAAAACGACCCCGGCCATCACGAACAGCCCGACCAGAACGACCAGGATCATCACCAGCAGGCCCTGGTTCGGATCCGGGTGGCCGTTGCGGATGTTCCACATGGATGACGGGAAACGCGCCGCAATCTGGGTGAAGATGAGCACCGACATGCCATTGCCTACCCCCCGGTCGGTGATCAGCTCACCCAGCCACATGATGATCGAGGTGCCGGCAGTCATGGTGAGCACCATGACCACGATCGGGAAGATGCCAGACGAATAGACCACCTGCTCGTTGCAGGTGGTGAACAGTTGCCTGTTGACCGCCAGCATCGTGAACGAGGTGGCCTGCAGCAGGGCCAGGATGATCGTCACGCCCCTGGTCCACTGGGTGATCTTCTGCTGCCCGGCGCCGCCTTCCTTCTTCAGCGTCTCCAGCCGCGGGATCACCACCGCAAGCAACTGCATGATGATGGAACTGGTGATGTAGGGCATGATGCCCAACGCGAAGATGGACAGGTGCAGCAGGGCACCGCCGGAGAACATGTTTATCATCGAGTACAGGCCGGCCTGGGAACTCCCACCCGGAGCCAGGGCGCCCTCCGCGCAGGTGCGGATCGCAGCGGTATTCACATTCGGGGTCGGAATGGTCGATCCCAGCCGGAAAACCACCAGGATGAACAGGGTGAACAGGATCTTCTTGCGAAGGTCCGGCGTCCGAAACGCATTGAGGAAGGCGGAGACCATCCGGTTCCCTCTTTCATTTACTCGATGATGATGATCGCGCACCGCGCACGCCAACCGGCGCGCACATGACGCAACCCCCGTAGCCTAGCAAGGTCGCGCCCCGAACCCTAGTCCGGCCGGCCCGCTGACCGTCCCCATCCGGTGCCGATAGGCGACCCCGAGGGCCGGGATCGCCTATCGGCACCGGATGGCCGGTTCAAAGCTCGGTGGCCGAACCGCCGGCGGCCTCGATCCGCTGCCGGGCCGTGGCCGAGAAGGCGTCCGCACTGATCTCCAGTTTGACGCCCACCTCGCCGGCACCCAGCACCTTGACCAGTCTACCGGGCCGCACCAGCCCTCGTTCGACCAGGTCGGCCACGCCGACCTTGCCGCCCTCGGGGAAATGCTCGACCAGCTTCGCCAGGTTCACCACCTGGTAGCTGACCCGGAAAGGATTCTGGAAACCACGCAGCTTCGGGGTTCGCATGTGCAGCGGCATCTGGCCACCCTCGAAATTCTCGGGGGTGTTCTTGCGTGCCCCGCTGCCCTTCGTTCCCCGGCCAGCGGTCTTACCGCCCTTACCGGCTTCGCCACGGCCCACGCGTTTGCGATCGGTGTGCGCGCCGGGCGCCGGACGCAGATGGTGTACCTTAAGCGCCATCGTCACTTCACCTCTTCCACTTCTACCAGGTGCCGCACGGCCCGGCACATGCCCCTGATCTCGGGACGGTCGGCCTGCATCACCTGATCACCGATCCGGCGCAGGCCCAGCGCCCGCAGCGTCTTGCGCGCCGCCGGCTGCTCGCCGATACCGGACTTGACCTGGGTAACCTTCAACTCAGCCATGCTGGACGGCCTCCTTGCGTGCCTTGAGCAGCGCCGCCGGGGCGATATCCGCCACGGCCTTACCGCGCCGCTTAGCGACCTGCTCGGGCTCTTCGAGCTGTTGCAGGGCCGACACGGTGGCGTGTACCACATTGATCGCATTCGGCGAGCCAAGCGATTTGGCCAGCACATCGTGCACCCCGGCACACTCCAGTACCGCACGCGCCGAACCGCCCGCGATGACACCGGTACCGGGGGAAGCCGGCCGCAGCATGACCACCCCGGCCGCCTTCTCACCGGTCACCGGGTGCGGTATGGTGCGCTGCACCAGCGGCACCTTAAAGAAGTGTTTCTTGGCCTCCTCGACGCCCTTGGCAATCGCCGCAGGCACCTCCTTGGCCTTGCCATAGCCGACACCCACGGTGCCTTCGCCATCGCCCACCACGACCAGCGCGGTGAAACTGAACCGACGGCCACCCTGGACTACCTTGGCCACGCGGTTGATGGACACCACCCGTTCCAGGTATTGGTCCTTCCTGTCGCGATCACTGTTCTGGTCACGGCCCCGGCGATCCTCACGGCCACGACGCTCGCCACCCTGCCGGCCGCCGCCGCGCTGGGATTCACTCATCGTCTCAATACCTTTCGTGGTTACAGACCGAGGCCGGCCTTACGGGCCGCATCGGCCATGGCGGCGATGCGACCGTGGTACTTGTTCCCGGCGCGGTCAAAGACGACCTGGTCCACGCCGGCCTGCTTGGCGCGTTCGGCGATCAACTCCCCGACCTTGATGGCCTTGGCGGTCTTGTCACCGGCCAGCGCACGCAACTCGGGTTCCATGGTGGACGCCGAGGCCAGCGTGTGGCCAGCGACATCGTCCACGATCTGCACCAAGGTGTGCCGGGAGCTCTTGGTGACCACCAGGCGCGGACGCCCGGGGTGTCCGAAGACCTTCTTCCGCCCACGCGCCGCCCGGCGCTGACGAGCCGAGATCCGCTCTGCCTGGCGCTTGCGCACCCGCAGCGAGATAGCCATGATCACTTACCAGCCTTTCCAGCCTTGCGGCGCACATGCTCACCCTGGTAGCGCACACCCTTGCCCTTATAGGGCTCGGGCTTGCGGATCTTGCGGATATTGGCCGCGACCTCGCCAACGACCTGCTTGTCGATACCGCGCACATGCAGCCGGGTGGGGGTCTCGACCTCGAAGACGATGCCCTCCGGGGCGTTCACCACCACCGGATGGCTGAAGCCGAGGGAGAACTCGACCTGGGTCGGCGACTTCTGGATCACGCGGTAACCGACGCCGACGATCTCCAGGGTGCGGGAGTAGCCATCGGTAACCCCGACGACCATGTTGTTGACCAGCGTGCGGGTCAACCCGTGCAGGGCACGCGAGGTGCGCTCATCGTCGGGCCGCTCAAGCACCAGTTGGCCTTCGGCGTTGCGGGCGATGGTGATGGGTGCCGAGATGGTATGCGCCAGGGTACCCTTGGGACCCTTGACCCGCACATCGCGGCCATCGATGCTCACCTCGACACCGGACGGGACGGTGATCGGGAGCCTGCCAATTCGCGACATCTAGATTCCTCCTTCGATTTCCGTCCGGATCACCAGACATAGGCGAGCACTTCGCCGCCCACGGACCTCTGGTGCGCCTGCCGGTCGGTCATCAGCCCCTGGGATGTCGAGATGATCGCGATACCCATGCCACCGAGGACCTTGGGCAGGTTATTCGACTTGGCGTAGACCCGCAGACCGGGCTTGCTGATGCGCCGCACCCCGGCGATGGAACGCTGGCGGTCATCGCCGTACTTCAAGGTGATGGTCAGCGTCTTGCCCACCTCACCGGCGGCCGGCTCGCGCACCTCATAACCCGAGATGTAGCCCTCCTGTTTGAGGATTTCGGCGATGCCCACCTTGATCTTCGAATGGGGCATGGTGGTCGAATCGTGGTACGCCTGGTTGGCGTTACGCAGCCGCGTCAGCATGTCTGCGATCGGGTCTGTCATCGTCATGGCTTGTCAGCCTCTTTCTCGCAGCGGTTTCCAGAACCTGGACCTGCCGCGTCTGGGTTGGATCGGTGGCCCCTGGTCACCAGGAGGACTTGGTCACGCCGGGCAGTTCGCCGGCATGGGCGAGGGTACGCAGGCAGATGCGGCACAGACCGAAGGCGCGGTACACCGCCTTCGGGCGCCCACACTTCTGGCAGCGCGTGTAGGCGCGAACCGCAAACTTCGGCCTACGGGCCTGCTTGACTCTCAAAGCGGTCTTGGCCATCTAAGCCTCACTTCTTTCTCTTAGCGGCGGCCTTGGCCGCTGACTTGGTCTTGTAGGTGACCCGGCCCTTCTTGGCCACCCGAACGTCATCCACGGCCTTGAACGGGAATCCGAGGTGCCGCAGCAGAGCCCTACCCTCATCGTCTCTGGTGGCAGTGGTAACGAAGGTGATGTCCATACCCCGTAGCCGATCGATCCTGTCCTGGTCGATCTCGTGGAACATGACCTGCTCGTTCAACCCGAAGGTGTAGTTGCCATGACCGTCGAATTGATTGGAATTCAGTCCGCGGAAGTCCCGGATGCGGGGCAGGGCCAAGGTCAGCAACCGATCGGCGAACTCCCACATCCGGTCGCCACGCAGGGTCACATGGCAACCGATGGTCTGGCCGGCGCGCAGCTTGAACTGGGCAATCGACTTGCGAGCCTTGGTGACCTGAGGTTTCTGACCGGTGATCGCGGTCAGATCGCGGATCGCCCCATCCAGCACCTTGGAGTCCCGGGCCGCCTCGCCAACACCCATGTTGACCACGATCTTGGCCAGTCCGGGGATCTGCATCACATTGGCGTACTTGAACTCCTCGTTCAGGGCCGGTCGGATCTCATCTCGATAGCGCCGCTTCAGCCGCGGAGTCTCGGCAGCCGAGGCGCGCACGACATCGGCCGGCTTGTCGAACTCGGTCTTCTTGGCCATCTCAGATCTCCTTCCCGGTCTTGCGGGCGATCCGGGTGCCACGGGTACCGGCATATTCGGAGCCATCGGAGCGCTTCTTGGTCACCTCGGCACGCTTCGACCCAACCCGGGTCAGCACTTCCTTACCGTCGGCGCCCTTGACAACCAACTGCACATTGGACGCGTCGATAGACGCTTCGGAACTGACGATGCCGCCCTTAGCGGTACGGCCGGTGCGCTGATCGGCACGGTCGCGCACATGCCGCTTCACGATGTTCACACCCTGCACCAGCACCCGATTCTGTTCGGGGAAAACCGCCATGATCTCGCCTACCGCGCCCCGGTCCTTGCCGGCGATGACCTTCACCCGGTCACCCTTCTTGAGCTTCACTCAGATCACCTCCGGAGCCAGCGAGACGATACGCATATAGCGCTTGTCCCGCAGTTCGCGAGCCACCGGGCCGAAAATGCGGGTACCCCGGGGCTCGCCATCGTTCTTCAGGATCACCGCGGCGTTCTCGTCGAACTTGATGTAGGAGCCGTCTGCGCGACGATGCTCCTTGGCGGTGCGGACGACCACGGCCTTGACCACATCGCCCTTCTTCACATTGCCGCCGGGAATGGCGTCCTTGACGGTGGCCACGATCGTGTCACCGAGACCGGCGTAACGCCGCTTCGAGCCGCCGAGCACGCGGATGCACAACAATTCCTTGGCACCGGTGTTGTCGGCGACCTTCAGTCGCGTCTCCTGCTGGATCATTTCTTCTCCTCTGCCCCACCGGTTCCCCGCATCGAGGCCTGGTGGAACTCGTTGGTTGCCCTGGGTTTCGCCAGGACCGGGACTAGCGGGCCTTTTCGACGATTTCGATCAGACGCCAACGCTTGGTGGCCGAGGTCGGACGAGTCTCCATCACCCGCACGCGGTCGCCCACGCCGGCCTGGTTGTCCTCGTCGTGCGCCTTCAGCTTGGTGGCCTGGCTCATGACCTTGCCGTAGAGCGGATGCTTCACACGGTCGGAAACCTGGACCACGATGGTCTTGTCCATCTTGTCGGACACGACCACGCCCTCGCGGATCTTGCGGCCCGCGCGCCCGGTGGTAGTAGTGGTCTCGCTCATGCCTTCGCCTTCTGATCAGGGTCCTCGATGATGCCAAGGTCACGCTCCCGCAGCACGGTGTAGATGCGGGCGATATCCTTGCGTACCGCGCGCAGCCGGGCGGTAGAGGTCAACTGCCCCGTCGCGGACTGGAAGCGCAGATTGAACAGTTCCTCCTTCAAGGCAACGACCTGGTCGTTGAGTTCCTTGCCGGTCAGACCGCGCAGATCCGCGGCGTTGAGAGCCTTCGTGTCAGCCATGATCAGTTCTCACCTGCTTCGCGCTTGATGAAGCGAGCCTTGAAGGGCAGTTTGTGGATGGCGAGCCGCAAGGCCTCCCGGGCCACGTCCTCGCCAACGCCGGACAACTCGAACAACACCCGGCCGGGCTTCACATTGGCCACCCAAAACTCCGGGGAGCCCTTGCCGGAACCCATCCGGGATTCGGCGGGATGCTTGGTCAGCGGACGATCCGGGTAGAGATTGATCCAGACCTTGCCGCCCCGGCGGATATGCCGGGTCATCGCGATCCGCGCGGCCTCGATCTGCCGGTTGGTCAGATAGCTGGACTCCAGCGACTGGATACCGAAATCGCCGAAGGCGAGGGTCGTACCGCCTTTGGCCAAGCCATCACGGTGTGGACGATGCTGCTTGCGGTGCTTAACACGACGAGGGATCAGCATGCTCAGGCTCCTGCGTTCTCGGTAACGGGGGCGCTCGCCGCGCCCTGATCGGCCTCGGCCGCCTCATGGCGGGCGTCATCGGAACGCCGACGCCCGCGCTCGGGACGTTCGCCACGGCCCTCCCCGCGTCCGGGGCGCCGGTTGGAACGCTGGCCACGCGAGGGGGCGGCCTGACGAGCCGCCTTCTGGGCGGTCCGCTCGGCGCGGGTGCCGACGACATCGCCCTTGTAGATCCATACCTTCACGCCAATCCGGCCGAAGGTGGTCTTGGCCTCATAGAAGCCGTAGTCGATATCCGCGCGCAAGGTGTGCAGCGGCACGCGACCATCGCGGTAGCCTTCCGAACGGCTCATTTCGGCGCCGCCCAGCCGGCCCGAGCACTTCACCCGGATACCCTGGGCACCGGAACGCATCGCAGTCTGCTGTGCCTTGCGCATCGCCCGGCGGAAAGCCACCCGGGCCCCGAGTTGTTCCGCGATGCCCTGGGCAACCAGCTGGGCATCGGTTTCGGGATTGCGCACCTCAAGGATATTCAACTGGATCTGCTTGCCGGTCAGCTTCTCAAGTTCGGCACGCACCCGCTCGGCCTCGGCCCCGTTGCGGCCGATGACGATACCGGGCCGCGCGGCGTGCAGGAAGATCGTGATCCGTTCGCTGCGCCGTTCGATCTCGATAGCGCTGATACCGGCCCGCTCCAGGGTCTTGTGCAGATAGCGCCGGATCCGATCGTCCTCGCCCACCAATTGGGCGTACTGCTTGTCGGCATACCAGCGCGCCTTGTGATCGGTGGTCACACCGAGGCGGAAGCCGATCGGGTTGATCTTCTGTCCCATGCTCAGGCCTCCTTCTCGGTCTTCTTGGCGGTGCTGGTCGGGGTCTTCGCCTTCGGCTCGGCCTGCCTGGCATCCGATTTCGCCTTAGATTCGGTCTTCTTGGCCGCGGCCTTCGCCTTGGCGCTGGGCCCGGTCTTTGTCTTAGACCTGCCGGCTGGTGCCGGACGCTCGGCGGGTTCGACGACCACGGTGATATGGCTGGCCCGCTTGTAGATCCGGCTGGCCGAGCCCTTGGCCCGCGGCCGGATCCGGCGCAGCGTGACACCTTCGTCCACGAAGATCTGCGAGACGAACAGGTCGTCGGCATTCAGCGATTCGGTATCGGCCGCATTTGCCACCGCGGAAGCGACCGCCTTGTAAACCGGCTCGCTGGCGGCTTGCGGGGCGAACTTCAGCGTGGTCAGCGCATCGCTGACCGGCAGGCCGCGTACCAGATCGACGACCCGGCGCACCTTGGTGGGACTCATCCGCACATGCCGCGCGATGGCGTAAGCGCCGGGCCGATCGCCGAGCAGGGCAAGACGACGGCTGGGTCGCTCGGTTTTGTTGCTCATAGTCGAATCAGTTCCTTGTCTACCCGCTCAGCGCCGGCGGCTCTTCTTGTCGTCCTTCACATGGCCCCGGAAGGTACGCGTGGGCGCAAACTCCCCAAGCTTGTGGCCGATCATCGCCTCGGTGACGAACACCGGGACATGTTTGCGGCCGTCGTGCACCGCTATGGTGTGACCGAGCATGTCGGGCACGATCATCGAGCGGCGCGACCAGGTCTTGATCAGGTTCTTAGTGCCCTTCTCGTTCTGGGCATCGACCTTCTTGGCCAGGTGCTCGTCGACGAACGGGCCCTTCTTCAGACTGCGTGGCATCTTTCAGACTCCCATTCAGCGCTTCTTGCCGGACTTGCGGCGACGGACGATCAACTTGTTGCTGGCCTTGGTCTTGCTCCGGGTACGGCCCTCCGGTTTGCCCCACGGCGATACCGGATGCCGGCCGCCAGAGGTGCGGCCTTCACCGCCACCATGCGGGTGGTCGTGCGGGTTCATGACCACCCCGCGAACGGTCGGCCGCACACCCTTCCAACGCATCCGGCCTGCCTTGCCCCAGTTGATATTCGACTGCTCGGCATTGCCGACCCCGCCGACAGTGGCGCGGCAACGAACGTCCACCATGCGCATCTCGCCCGAGGGCATGCGCAGTGTGGCCATCTTGCCCTCGCGGGCCACCAACTGGATGGCCGCACCGGCGGACCGGCCCAGCTTGGCGCTGCCGCCAGGCCGCAACTCGACCGCATGCACCGTGGTGCCTACTGGGATATTGCGCAGCGGCAGATTGTTGCCGGGTTTGATATCGGCCTGCGACCCGGACACCACCCGAGCCCCCTGGATCAGACCGGCCGGAGCGATAATGTAGCGCTTCTCGCCGTCGGCATAGTGCAACAGGGCAATCCGGGCGGTGCGGTTCGGGTCGTACTCTATGTGGGCAACCCGGGCGGGCACCCCGTCCTTGTCATACCGCTTGAAGTCGATCAGGCGGTAGGCCTGCTTGTGACCGCCACCGATGTGGCGGGTGGTGATGCGTCCCTGGTTGTTTCGTCCACCGGTCTTCGATTTCGGGACGACCAGCGACTTCTCGCGCGTCGAGCGAGTCACCTCGGCGAAATCCGAGACGCTCGACCCGCGGCGACCCGGAGTGGTCGGCTTGTACTTGCGAATGGCCATTGGTCTGTTCGTTCCTTCTCGCGACTCAGGCCGTCGGGCCCTGGAAGATGTCGATCCGGTCACCGGCGGCCACGCTGACGATCGCCCGCTTGGTGCTGATGCGCCGGCCCACGCCGAAACGGGTACGCCGGGTCTTGCCCTGCCGGTTTAGGGTGTGGACGCTGAGCACCTTCACACCGAAGACCCGCTCCACCGCGATCTTGATCTCGGTCTTATTGGCCTGCGGCGCCACGATGAAGGTGTATTTATTCTCGTCGAGCAACCCGTAGCTCTTTTCGGACACGACCGGCGCGAGCAGGATGTCGCGCGGGTCGCGGATCTTGATGTCGCTCACTTGTCATCCTCCTCGGCCGCGGCCGCGGCCTGCGATTCGGTGGCCACCGCGGTGACCGGCTTACCCCGCGCCGGACCGGCCACGAAGGCCGCCAAGCCAGTGGCAGTGAAGACCACCGCATCCGACACGACCACGTCGTAGGCGTTCAACTGGTCGGCGGCGATGACATGCACGCCCGGCAGATTGCGCAGGCTCAGCCAGGACACGACATCGGTGCGGTCCAGCACGACCAGACGGCGCCTGAAATCGCCCACCGCGGCCAACCGGGCCGCAGCCTGGCGGGTCGAGGGGGTATCCCCGGCAACCAACTCGTCCACCACGAAGACCAGTCCCGCCCGGGCACGATCGCTCAGGGCGCCGCGCAATGCGGCCCGGATCATCTTCTTGGGGGTCCGCTGGGCATAGCCGTGGGGTTGGGGGCCGTGCGCCGTGCCACCGCCGGTCCACTGCGGGGCCCGCCGGGAGCCCTGCCGGGCGCGTCCGGTACCCTTCTGGCGCCACGGCTTGGCACCGCCACCGGAAACCTCTCCCCGGGTCCGGGTGGCATGGGTGCCCTGGCGGGCGGCGGCCTGCTGGGCCACCACAACCTGGTGGATCAGCGGCACGTTCGTGGCCACGTCGAACACCTCGGCGGGCAACTCGGCCTTGCCGGTCTTCTCGCCCTTGGCGTCCAGCACATCAACGGTCAGGTTCTGACTCATTTGGCATCACCCCTTTTGGCGGCGGAACGGATCACCACGAGCGATCCCTTGTTGCCCGGCACAGCGCCCTTGACCAGCAGCAGGCCCTTCTCGGTATCCACCGCATGCACGGTCAGGTTCTCGATGGTCTTGCGGGTATTGCCCATCCGGCCGGCCATCCGCAGGCCCTTGAAAACCTTGCCCGGAGTGGAGCAACCCCCGATAGAACCGGGCGCGCGGTGCTTGCGGTGCACACCATGGCTAGCCCGCAGACCCTTGAAGCCGTGGCGTTTGATGACACCGGCGGTGCCCTTGCCCTTGGTTACCCCGGTCACGTCCACGACATCGCCTCCGGCGAAGACCTCGGCGGTGAGTTCCTGGCCGATGGTGTATTCGGAAGCATTGCTGGTGCGCAACTCGACCAGGTGCCGGCGAGGGGTGACACCGGCCTTCTCGAAATGCCCGGCGACGGGCTTGGTCACCGACTTGGCCCGGATGGCACCGAAGCCGAGCTGGACGGCGGAATAGCCGTCGGTTTCGGGGGTACGCACCTGGGTGACCACACAGGGACCGGCCTGAATGACGGTCACCGGAACGATACGGTTGTTGTCGTCCCACAGCTGGGTCATGCCGAGCTTGGTACCCAGCAGTCCCTTCACGGTTCGTTCGTTGCTCATGTCCACCGACCTCACGGAAGCTTGATCTCGATGTCGACACCGGCCGGCAGGTCGAGGCGCATCAGCGAGTCAACCGTCTTGGGCGTGGGGTCGAGGATGTCGATGAGCCGCTTGTGGGTGCGCATCTCGAAATGCTCGCGGCTGTCCTTGTACTTGTGCGGCGAGCGGATGACGCACCACACGTTCTTCTCGGTCGGCAGCGGCACTGGGCCGGCGACCTTGGCACCCGTCCGGGTTACGGTGTCGACGATCTTGCGCGCCGACGAGTCAATGACCTCGTGGTCATAGGCCCGAAGCCTGATGCGGATCTTTTGTCCCGCCACGATTGTTCCTTCTACTCGTCCCTGCTACGTGTCCCGTGACCGCTTGGGCCGGGCGGACCGGCTTCCCGGGGCCGGCGGAGCGGCCGCGGACCGAACCGCGGAATCTGCCCCAAATCGGCATCCGATGGCCTTGTCGTTGCCGTGCTCTCGACCCACGAGGTCGGGTGTGTCGCGATCCTCCACCGCACCGTCGAAACCCTCTGTTCAGCTGGTTGCCAGTCCGCGATGCCCGCCGGGGCGGTCATCCGCGCAGTGGGCGCTGCCCACGTCCAACTGGGTGCGGCCTCGGGACGCTATCACCTGCCCACGAAAGCCTGCGCTCTGGTCCTACCCCGCAGACCGATCTCGGCGGCGCCACGCCGCCTTGTTCGCTTCCTGACTGGGCATTCCCGAAACAGCAACCTTTAAATGATGACACGTCGTGGGCCGCTGTTCCAAATCGGCCGCTAGCCTTGCCCGCATGCCAGATACCACCGAACAACCCGGGCGGGCAGCGGAGCGGCACCAGACCCGGGACGCCGAGTTGCTGGGCCGGGCTCTCCGGGCAGCCCGGGAATGCTCAACCACCTATGACGCCATCCTGGCCCCCGACCAGATGGCCACCGATCGCAGGCAGGGCCGCTATCGGGCGGCTGAGCTGGCCGACCCGCAGACCGGCCTAGCCCGGGAGGTAATCGAACGGCATTGCGGATTACGCAAGCTGCCCTTCGGCAGGCATGGTGCCTCGCTCGCCTTCCAACGCTACGCCCACCGGTTGGCCGGGCTGGCGGTGGGCTCGGCCGGCTATGGTGGGCTGTTGCCCGATCTAAGGCTGACCAATACCGCCACCGTCTTCGCCGCCCTCAATCCCGGGCGCACCGCACTGGCCGACCCGCGCCTACTGGTGGCCCCCCGGCCGGCCGATGTGGTGGCGGTCGTCGTGACCGGTCACCTGCTGCCGGTCGCCCACGCCTGGTGCGCGGTCTCACCGGTGGCGCTGCGCAATCTGCAAGGCAATATCGCGGCTTCGCTCGCCCTCGGGGTGCGGCGGCTGGTTCCGTTTCTCGGGGTGCGCCCGGCGCTGGGTTTCGGCATCGGGCTGTTCGAAGCGGCACCGGAACTGGCCGGGCTAGGCGACTTCCGGGTGATCACTTGGCGGGATCGCACCGGCCTGTTTTACGAGCGCCGCTCCTGTTGCCATGCCTATGCCGCGCGTACGGGCAAGTACTGTGCATGGTGCTGTCGGCTCAGCGGTGCCGATCGGCTGGCCGGTTTCCAGGCCGCCCTGCAGGGTTGACCGCACCGGCTGCCGGCCGAACCGGGTGTCTTGGCCCACACGCGCATCCCTCGGCCGGCAGCCAGGTAGAGACGGGCCGAGGGACGCGGGTCGCGGTCAGCCCAGCCAGGCGTTGCCCGGCAGATCGGCCAGCTTCTTGATGTCCAAACCCGGCGCGATGTCAGTGGCCGGCTGCAGCCCGTAGTGCTCCAACGCCTTGCGGATGTACTCGGCGCCGTCGATGTTCAGCGGGCCGGAAGTCCACATGGCATAGGGCAGGTTGACGAAGCGTTCCTGTTTCACCGCGGTGAGATTCTGGCTGGCCGGATTCGCCTTCAGGGCAGCCACCTTCTCATCGAACGACTGGGATGGATAGTCTACGAAGAAGATGATGTCCGGGTCGGCCGCGGCCAGCCGCTCCCAACTCACCTTCGTCCAGGTATCCGAGACATCGGACAGCGCGTTGGTCACTCCGGCGCTTTCCATCATCGCCTGAGGTGCCCCATACGAGCCGCTGGAGAAGATGGTGTCGGATGCGGAATCGAACAGGAAAGCGACCGGGGCATTGGCTGCCCGGGGCGCCTTCTCCAGCGCCTCGCGGCGTTTCTCGATATCGGCCACCGCGTCGGCAGCCACCTCGGGATGCCCGGTCATCTGCCCGATGCTGGCGATGTCATGGGTAAGGGCGTCCCAGGGCGGCATGGTGCCCCGGTCCCCGTTGTCCTGCCGGCAGGTTTCGCTTAGCAGGTAGCTGGCGATTCCCTTCTCCCGCAGGATGTCTGGGGTCAGGTTTTTCGAATCGCTGAACCCATAGCCCCAGCCGGCAAACACGACCTGCGGATCGGCCGCCACGATGTTCTCCAGGGAGGGATACTCGGGGGCGACCACTTTCAACTTGCCAACCACATCGCCGAATTTGAGGGTCAACACATCGGCATCGCGTTGCAGACTGCTCACCGCGACCAGGTTCTCAGCGGCTCCGGCCGCCAAGGCGATGGAGATGATATTCCCGTCGTTGGCGAACAGTCTGGTGGTCGGCTTCGGGTATTCCATGGTCTGGCCGCAATTCTCGATGGTCACGCTATCGGCCCCGGCACCCGGACTGGTCGAACCCGCTTGCGGTGCGCCGCAACCCGAGATCAGCACCGCGGCACCAAGGATGCCGGCCGGCCAAGATTTAATGGCTTTCATGTTTCTTGTTCTCCTTCGCTTCTGCTGATGAGCAGGTGTGGCTGGTCGGTATCGGGGTGCTTGATCTGTTTGGCCCCCACCCCAAAGGCCTCGGCTAGCAGCTGGGTGTCCAGCACATCGACCGGTGGCCCGAAGGCCCATATCCGCCCGGCATGCAGCACGGCCACCAGATCGAAATGCCGCAGCACCAGATCGATGTCATGTACCGCAGTGATCACGGTGGCCCGCTGACGTCCCAGCAGATCGAGCAGCCGCAGCTGCCAGGCGATATCCAGGTGATTGGTGGGTTCGTCGAGGATCAGCACCGGGCAGCCCTGAGCGAGCCCCCGCGCGATCATCGCCCTGCGCCGCTCACCGCCGGATAGCTGATCGCAGGGGCGATCGACATAATCGGCCAGCCCCACCGCAGCCAGTGCGCCCAGGACGTGTGGGCGTTCCCCGCGGCCATCCACCGCCCAGGGCGGCCGATGCGGGATCCTGCCGAGCGCCACCATCTCGCCCACCAACAGCTCGGCCGGCGGCATCTCTTCCTGGCTGACGAAACAAACCTGGCGAGCCCGCTCCCGGGGCCGCAGCTCTCCCAATCGCTGCGCACCCAGCCATACCTCGCCCCCGGCTGGCCGGGCGATACCGGCCATGGTGCGCAGCAGAGTGGACTTCCCGGCACCGTTCGTGCCGACCAGAGCCAGTCGCGCGCCCGCCGGAATCTCAAGATTCACGCCCGCCACCACGACATGGCCCCCGATCGCCGCGGAGACATCGGTCAGCCGAAGGCCCTGTGCTTGGACGCTCATGAGTCACGTCCCCCATAGGCATACTGTCGGCGACCCATCAGGAACAGAAATACCGGCGCCCCCACCACCCCGGTGACGACACCAAGCGGAATCTCCTGGGGACGTACCACCACACGAGAGATGACATCCACCCACAACAAGAAGACCGCACCGGCGACCCCCGCCACCGGCAGCATGCGCCGGTGTAGGGCACCGGCGACCATGCGTGCCGCATGCGGTACGATCAAACCCACGAAACCGATCCCGCCGCTCACCGCGACGATCACACCGATCAACACCCCCAGGCACACAAATAGTGCATTGCGCAACCCACCGACCGGTACCCCAAGGGCGGTCGCGGTTTCCGGACCGGCGGCCAACGCGTCCAGCCAGCCGCTGACCGCTAGCATGCCGGCCCCCACGAGGACCACCGCCGCCAGGGGTATCCACAGCCGTTCCCAGGTCGCCCCGGCCACCGAACCCAGCATCCAGAACATCACCGAGGTTGCGGCCCGGTTGTCATCGGACAAGAAGACCATGAAGGACGCGATGGCCGAGAACGCCGAAGACATCACAACACCGGCCAGCACCATGCGCAACGGGGTCAGGCCACCCTGTGCCTGGGCGACGAAGTAGACCGCCAGCGCCGCGCCGAGCGCTCCGACCAGGGCACCGGCAGACAGCGCATAGACCCCGAATTGCGCCAGGAATCCCGTGGTGATCACCGCGGTCGCACCGACCGATGCGCCGGCGGAGATACCCAGCAGGTAGGGATCGGCCAGCGGATTGCGGACCATGGTCTGCATCCCCGCTCCGGCCATCGACAGCCCGGCCCCGGCGATCAACGCCAGCAATGCCCTAGGCACCCGCAGATCCCACACTATGGTGTCGAGTGGGGAGGCCACCGGGGTCCCGGCCAGTCGGTTGCGCACGATGGCCAGTACATCGATCAGCGGAATCTGCTCGGAGCCAAAAGCGACCGAGACCAGCGCACTCGCGATCGCCACCAGGATCAACCCCAGCAGCAGCGGCAACAGCGGGAGCCGCCCCATCCGACGCGGTGGGCCACCTCGGGCAGGGACGCCATGCCTGACCGGCCGCTCCCGAATTGCCCTGGCGGGATGACTGAACGGCATTCCAGTCCGGGATGTGCTCACTCGACTGCTCTCGATCGGGGACGCCCGGCTCGCGAGGTCGTCCATCGTTCAACATGAGCCGACAGGTCTTCGGACTCGGATCAACCAAGGACAGCACCTTCCCGGGGATCCCAGTGGTCTTATCGCTGTCCTCGTCCCCTGCACCGCTGCGCGCCAGTCCCGGATTCACACCGGAGTTCCCTGACGCCCACCTGTGGGTGGGCGCGATCGGCTCGGTTGCACTCTAGCGCACCTGCCCGCCAAAAGGCCATCGACACGGCACCCGGGCACCATGATGGGGGCGGGTGCGGGCCACCGACCGGCAGGCACAGCCCCAGCGGCCGCCGACTCCACAAGACGACCGCTCCCGGGATGCCGGCTCAAAGCTGCGCGCGCAGCGCGGCCAGTCGCGTCAGGCAGGACTCGCGGCCCAGGATGGCCATCGACTCGAACAGCGGAGGGGACACCAACTCGCCGGTGACGGCCACCCTGACCGGCGCGAATGCGAGCTTCGGCTTCAGCCCCAGCCCTTCGATCAGCTCCGTGCGCAGTCCCTGCTCGATCGCTTCCGCGGTCCACTCCCCCGGCTCGGCCAGCACGGCAACGGCTCGATCCAGCACCCGGGGGCCCTCGGCGGGGAGCCTTGCCACGGCCGCCGGGTTGTGGCTCAGATCGGCGTCCGCCGTGAACAGGAAGCCCAGCTTCGGTATGGCCTCGGCGAGAGTCACCAGCCGTTCGGAGATCAGTGGGGCTGCGGCCCGGACGATCCGATCGGCGGCGGGTGGCAATTCGGCCCACTGCCCGGATTCCAGGGCATAGGCGATGATCCGGCCGGCCAGTTCATCGGCGGACAGCGACCGGATATAGACCCCATTCAACCAGTCCAGCTTCTTGCCATCGAAGATCGGCCCCACGGTGGAAACCTTCGACCAATCGAAATCCGCCACGAATTCCGCAAAGGAGGACACCTCCCGATCGCCAGCGGCCGGAGGATAGGCCAGCAATTGTAGGAAATTGCGCAACGCCTCGGGCAGATAGCCCTGCTCGCGGAACCATAGCAGCCGGGCAGCCGGGTTCTTGCGTTTGGAGATCTTCGACTTGTCGGGATTGCGCAACAACGGCATGTGCGCGAATGCCGGCTCTGGCCAACCCAGCCATTTGTACAACAGCCGGTGTTTGGGTGTCGAGCTGATCCATTCCTCGCCCCGCACCACGGTGGTGATATCCATCAGGTGATCGTCCACCACCACCGCCAGATGATAGGTGGGAAACCCGTCGGCCTTCCAGATGACCTGATCGTCCGGACGCGGAGCCCGTACCTCGCCACGGATCAGGTCCGGGAAGGACAGTTCCACATCGTCTGGGATCAGCATCCGCACCACCGGAGTCGGGCTGAACCCCGGTAGCTTGGCCCGCTGTTCCCGGGTCATGCCCAGGCAGCGGCGATCGTACCCGGCGTTGGCGGTCTTGCTGGCCTGCTGTTCGGCCCGTAACTGGGCCAACCGCTCGGCCGAACACCAACAGTGATAGGCATGGCCTTCGGCGATCAGCCGCTCCACATGGGGCCGGTAGGTGTCCAGCCGATCGGACTGCCGATAGGGACCATGGGGTCCGCCCCTTTCCGGGCTCTCGTCGGCGTCCAGCCCGAGCCAGCGCAGCGCCCGATGGATCTGGTCCTCCGCGCCGGCCACCAGCCGGTTGCGGTCGGTATCTTCGATGCGCAACACAAACTGTCCGCCGGTCTTCGCCGCCCAGGCCTTGTCGAACAGGGCCATATAGGCCGTACCGACATGGGGATCCCCGGTTGGGCTTGGGGCTACTCGAGTTCGTTGCGGCCTGCTCACGGACATGCAGCCTATCCTGCCCCACCCGATCCACCCGGACGTACCCGGCCGGGCGGATCGGGTGGCCCCGGTCATCGACCTCCCTGGATCGGGCTAGCCGGCAGCGGTTCCGCGGCCGCCGGTGGCCGGTTCAGTGTGGCACGACCAGCCGCCACAGCACCCACAGCGACCACAGGGTCACCGCCAGCAGAACCGCCACCGTGGTCACCACCATGCCCAGGGCGACGCCCAGATAGATCACCGACGCGGCCCTGGTCTGCTCCCGGTTGGCGACGGCGCGCTGCAGCAACCGCAGATTGCGCCGGTTGGCCCGGTGGGCAAAGTCACCGATGTCCCCGATCACCGGGATCATGCCGATCAGGGCGTCCAGGCCAAGGTTCAGGCCCATCCTAGCCAGCACCGGCAGGGGCACCCGGTTGCGGATCGCGTCGGCCATCAGCAGCGCGGCAACGGCGGTAGTGCCGGCGTCCCCCACACCGGGGATCAGACCCAATACCCCATCCAGGCCAATCCCGATTCCGGTACCGGGAATGCGCACCAGATCATCCAATGCCAAAGCGATGAAACGGCTCACGCGCAACGGCCCGGGCTGTGATCTGGGTTCAAGCGACACGACTCAAAGATACTGGCTTACTCACCCGCCGCCCGGTGAACCGGCTGTTCCCGGGTGGCGCACCGCGCACCCGGCAGTCAGTGCCGCCGGACAAAGACCGGTCACGGCCGCGCGATCTGAAACCGGCTGCGGCGCCCGTCCTTGTCAGGACGGGCGCCGCAGCCGGACGAATCGTTCAGCGCATCACTTGATGATCTTGGTGACGCGGCCCGCGCCGACGGTGTGACCGCCCTCGCGGATGGCGAACTTCAGGCCTTCCTCCATGGCGATCGGCTTCTGCAGCACGACGTTCATATCGGTGTTGTCGCCGGGCATCACCATCTCGGTGCCCTCAGGCAGCGAGACGGTACCGGTGACGTCGGTGGTCCGGAAGTAGAACTGCGGGCTGTAGTTGGAGAAGAATGGCTTGTGGCGGCCGCCCTCTTCCTTGGTCAGCACGTAGACATTGCCCTCGAACTCGGTGTGCGGCTTAGTGCTGCCCGGCTTGATGACGACCATGCCGCGCTCCACGTCTTCCTTCTTGGTGCCACGCAGCAGCAGGCCGACATTGTCACCCGCCTGGCCCTCGTCCAGGATCTTGCGGAACATCTCGACACCGGTCACGGTGGTCGACTGGGTCGGGGCCAGACCCACGATCTCGACGGTCTCACCGGTCTTGACCACACCGCGCTCGACACGGCCGGTGACCACGGTGCCACGGCCGGTAATGGTGAAGACATCCTCCACCGGCATCAAGAAGGGCTTTTCGGTCTCGCGCTCCGGCTGCGGGATATACTCATCGACGGCGTCCATCAGCTCTATGATCGACTCACTCCACTTGGCGTCGCCGTTCATGGCCGGGAAAGCAGCAACGCGCACCACTGGGCAGTTGTCGCCATCGAATTCCTGCTCGGATAGAGCCTCACGGACCTCCATCTCGACCAGTTCAATGAGCTCCTCATCGTCGACCATGTCGCACTTGTTCAAGGCCACCACGATCGCGGGCACGCCCACCTGACGCGCCAGCAGGATATGCTCGCGGGTTTGAGCCATCGGACCGTCGGTGGCCGCCACGACCAGGATCGCACCGTCCATCTGGGCGGCACCGGTGATCATGTTCTTGACATAGTCGGCGTGACCGGGGCAATCGACGTGTGCGTAGTGGCGCTTCTCGGTCTGGTATTCGACGTGCGCGATGGAAATGGTGATACCGCGCTGACGCTCCTCGGGCGCCTTGTCGATCTGGTCGAACGCGGATATGGCGTTCAACTCGGGATACTTCTCATGCAGCACCTTGGTGATCGCCGCCGTCAGCGTGGTCTTGCCGTGGTCGACGTGGCCGATGGTGCCGATGTTGCAGTGCGGCTTGGTCCGCTCGAACTTGGCCTTTGCCACTTGGGCTCCTTCTGGTTTGTCACCACGCTGGTTGCGTGGCTCACCTGTTCATTGCTGTGGGTTTTCCCGCAGCGCTCTGGTTGTCCTGACCGATGCATGGCCAAGACCGCGGGAAGTACCCACGAACCTCATCAATTCTCGTCAGGTAAGGGCTGGGAGTCAAACCGGCCGGCGGGCCCCGATCATAGCATCGCGCCCCATTCCGCGGTTTTCCTCGCATACCAGATCGCCGTGCTCACCCGGTATCGCCAGCACCGCTGCGATCTGGCCATGGCCTAGCTGCGCCGGGCAACGGCCGAGGAGGTGCCGTGCCGAACTGCTCTTCGCACCACAAGCCCACACCGGCCGTCAAGTGGTGTCCGAGGCCGTAACCGGCGGCTGAACCGAGCAGGCCTATTCGCCCGGCTGGGCGCCCACGCGCCGAGCGGCTAAGCCATCCGCCTTCGGCCGGGTAGCAGCGAGGCCGGAAGGATTCTCTCCCGGCCCCGCCTGGTTCGTTGGTCGTCGATCAAAGCTGACCGCGTGCCTTGGCGACGATCTCGTCGGAGACGTTCTTCGGCACCTCGCCGTAGGAGTGGAACTCCATCGTGTAGGACGCCTGACCAGACGTCTTGGAGCGCAGATCCCCGACATAGCCGAACATCTCGGCCAGCGGCACCAGCGCGCGCACCACCCGATTGCCGTGCTGTTCATCCATGGACTGCACCTGGCCTCGCCGGGAGTTCAGGTCGCCGATCACCGTGCCCAAGTAGTCCTCCGGGGTGGTCACCTCGACGGCCATCAGGGGTTCCAGCATGGCCGGATCCGCCTTGCGCGAGGCTTCCTTGAAGGCCATCGAACCGGCGATCTTGAAAGCCAGTTCCGAGGAATCGACATCGTGGTAGGCGCCATCGTTCAGGGTCACCTTGATATCCTCCACCGGATATCCGGCCAGCACGCCAAACTGCATGGCCTCCCGGATGCCGGCGTCCACCGCAGGAATGTACTCCTTGGGGATGCGGCCGCCGGTGACGGCATTGACGAACTCGTAGCCCTTGCCGGCCGCCTGCGGTTCCAGGCTGATGATGACCTTGCCGTACTGGCCCGAACCGCCGGACTGCTTCTTATGGGTGTACTCCACCCCGGCCACCGGCCGGCGCAGGGTCTCCCGGTAGGCGACCTGCGGCTTGCCGATATTGGCCTCCACATGAAACTCCCGCTTCATGCGGTCGATCAGCACCTCAAGGTGAAGTTCGCCCATGCCGGCGATGATGGTCTGACCGGTTTCCTCATCGGTGTGAACGCGGAAGGTGGGGTCCTCCTCGGCTAACCGTTGAATGGCGGTGGATAGCTTCTCCTGGTCGGCCTTCGACTTCGGCTCCACGGCCTGCTCGATGACCGGGGCAGGGAAATCCATGGATTCCAGCACCACCGGGGCACCCGGATTGCACAGTGTGTCCCCGGTGCCGGTCTGCTTCAGCCCCATGACCGCGCAGATATTGCCGGCGGGAATGGTCGGCACCTCCTGGCGTTTGTTGGCATGCATCTGGTAGATCTTCCCGATGCGTTCCTTCCTGCCACTCGCCGAGTTCAGTACCTGGCTGCCCGCCGTCAGGACGCCGGAGTAGACCCGGACATAGGTGAGCCTGCCCAGGTGAGGATCGGCGGCGATCTTGAAGGCCAGCGCGGCCAGCGGCTCGGCCTTGTCGGGATGCCGTTCGATGATCGCCGACTCGTCGCCCGGCTTGAATCCCCGAATGGCCGGGACATCGACCGGTGCGGGCAGATAGTCCACGACGGCGTCCAGCAGGGGCTGCACGCCCTTGTTCTTGAACGAGGTGCCGCAGACCACCGCGGTATACGCCCCCGAGAGGACGCCCCTGCGAATGGCGGACTTGAGCTGCTCCACGGTCGGCTCGGTGCCTTCCAGGTAGAGCTCCATCAGCTCATCATCGTGCTCGGCAACGGTCTCCAGCAGCTCGGCCCGGGCCGCCCGGGCTGCCTCGGCCAGCTCGGCCGGGATCTGCTCCACCTCGAAGTTGGCACCCAGAGCGGTTTCGCCACGGTAGGTCTTGGCCACCATTTCGACCAGATCCACCACACCGACGAAGCCGGCCTCCGCGCCGATCGGGATCTGTAGCTTGACCGGGATGGCCTGTAGCCGTTCGCGGATGGTCTTGATGCAGTGGTCGAAGGAGGCGCCCGTGCGATCCAGCTTGTTCACATAGCAAATCCTGGGTACGCCGTATTTACTGGCCTGGCGCCACACGGTCATCGACTGGGGTTCCACGCCGGCTACGCCATCGAACACCGCCACGGCGCCGTCCAGCACGCGCAGCGAGCGCTCTACCTCGACGGTGAAGTCGACGTGCCCCGGGGTGTCGATGATGTTGATCTGGTAACCCCGCCAAAAGCAGGTGGTGGCGGCCGAGGTGATCGTGATGCCCCGCTCCTGCTCCTGCTCCATCCAGTCCATGGTCGCGGCGCCATCGTGCACCTCGCCGATCTTGTGGGTGATGCCGGTGTAGAACAGGATGCGTTCGGTGGTGGTGGTCTTGCCGGCATCGATGTGCGCCATAATGCCGATATTGCGGACCTTAGTCAGGTCACTTTGCAGGTCGAGGGCCACGGGTTCCCCTAAGTCTTGTCGTACGGATCTCTTGGTTGGTTCTCCTGGTCGCCTGGTGTTCGACTCAGCGTTACCAAAGCCGGACATGCCAAGAGGCCGCCCCCTCTCCGGGGACGACCCCTCCAGGCGTCACCAGCGGTAGTGGGCGAAGGCGCGGTTGGCCTCGGCCATCTTGTGGGTATCCTCGCGTTTCTTGACCGAGGCTCCCAGACCGTTCGAGGCGTCCAGGATCTCGTTCATCAACCGCTCGGACATGGTCTTCTCGCGCCGGTCGCGGGCATAGCCGACCAGCCAGCGCATGGCCAAGGTGTTGGAGCGGGCCGGTTTCACCTCGACCGGCACCTGATAGGTGGCGCCGCCGACGCGGCGGCTGCGCACCTCGACGGCCGGCCGGACGTTGTCGAGGGCCTTCTTCAGCGTCTGCACCGGATCGATACCGGTCTTCTCGCGAGTGCCCTCCAGAGCGCTGTAGACGATGTGCTGGGCCACGGTCTTCTTACCGTCCAGCAGGATCTTGCTGACCAACTGCGAAACCAATGGCGAGCCGTAGACCGGATCGACGATCACCAGGCGCTTGGGCGCCGGACCCTTCCTGGGCATTACTTCTCCTTCTTCGCACCGTAGCGGCTACGGGCCTGCCTGCGGTTCCTGACGCCCTGGGTGTCGAGGGCGCCGCGGATGATCTTGTAACGCACACCCGGCAGGTCCCTCACCCGGCCGCCGCGCACGAGCACCATCGAATGCTCCTGCAGATTGTGGCCGACACCGGGAATATAGGCGGTCACCTCGACACCCGAGCTGAGGCGGACGCGGGCCACCTTGCGCAGCGCGGAGTTCGGCTTCTTCGGGGTGGTGGTGTACACGCGCGTGCACACGCCACGACGCTGCGGAGAACCCTTCAGCGCGGGTTTCTTGTTCTTGCTGACCTTGTCAGTGCGGCCCTTGCGGACCAACTGCTGGATGGTAGGCACCTGCTGGTATCTCTTTCCTGTTGCGGTAGGCGTCCGGGCGGACGCCTACCATTCGCTGTCTCACTGCCCTGGCTGCGACTCCACCTGCCCGCCCCGCGAACCACCGTTATCCGATGGGGCGAGTAGGGGGCCGCCATGCGAACTCCGCACTTGTCCCAGGCTCCTCGCAACGTTTAGGTGCCCGGCGCCAACCGCCAGGGTACGCACATGGGTTCGGACACACCGAACACGCCTACCCATGCTACTCGTGGACGCCCTTGTGGTCAAAACACCGCCGCTGTCCCGGTGACCGGCCGGTACCCGGGGCTCCGGGCGGAACACCGTCTACCGCGGCAGGCAGCCACGCACGACCGTTCGCCGTCAGCTTAGTCGCCGGACCCGCCGCCTCGGCCCGGCCGAGGCTTCAGGCCGGCGAGCACTGCGCGGAATAGCCGAGCGCGGCGAGTCCGGCCCGGGTCTGGTCGCCGATATAGCGCACATCCACCCCGGTGGTATTCGGATTGGTGAGCAGTGGCTGGGGGGCCGGCATACCGGCCAGCACTCCAAGCTGCCAGGGCTGAGTGCCCCGGTCCAGGCCGATATGCGGGGACGCCCGCCAGGCCGCCCGTTGCAGGGCCAGCGGGTGGCCGCGCAGTTGCGCCATCACCAACTCCAGCACCTGCCCCTGGCGGCGGTTCCGGGCCTGCTCGCCATCCGGTTCGGGTATCCAACGCCCACCCACCTGCACTTCTCCCAGCCGGCTGCGCACATAGCCCAATGCCAGCAGCCCATCCATGTGCTGCGGCCCAGCCATCAGCTCGAAACGCAATTCAGCATCCCGAAGGGGTTGGGGAACATCCACCGTTATCCCGCCGAGCGCATCCACGATATCCACGAAAGCCTGCAAATCGATGGTGATCAGGTGATCTACCGGTACGGCCAGATCTGTGCAGATGACATCGACGAACTGCTGTGGCGACCGACGCCAATAGACCCCCAGCCGGGTCTGCCTGCCGGGATCGATCCGGCTGGGGGCGCCCACCATCAGGTTGCGGGGCACCGACTGGGCGACCAGGCCCCGATCGGTGCGCGTCACCAGGATGATGACATCGGCGCGCACTCCGGGCTGCGATTCGGCCGGCCCGGTGTATTCGATGATCCGCTCATCGGCGGCGGCCCGGTCGTCGAGCCCGACGATCAACCAGGTCTCGGGGCCCTCCGTGACCGGCCAGGACAGTTCGATCCGCGGCATTCGCCCGGCGATCAGCCAGGCATCGACCAGGCCGGCCAGCAGCGTGACGAGCAGCAACGACACGGCAGTCAGCAGCAGTCGGCACGGCCAATGGGCGCGCGGCCGTACGGTGGTCGCCGGCATGTCACCTCCAGACGAGTCGGGTCAAGGCCAGACTAAAAGCCAACCGGCCCGTCGGTCACCTCAACCAGCCAGGCCACTCGGTTCGGGCGCTGCCCCACCGGTTGGCCCGCCGCCCGATACGGCACCGCGTGCCCCTCCCTGGCATTCCGCTAAGTCATCCGAAAAAACCCGATCGGCCGCCCACCCAAAGATGGACGGCCGATCGTTCGGCGATAGTGGATCGCTCAGCGCTTGCGCGAGCGCAGCGCCACCATGGCGCCACCGGCGACAATGCTGATCAACGCGGCCGCGGGCACCAGGCCCCAGGACTCCGAGCCGGTCTTCGGCAGCGCGGACGGCTTGCCACCCTTCTTGTCGTTGTCCTTGTTCTTGTCGTTGTCCTTGCCGGGATCGGGAGCCTTATCGTTCAAGCCGACGGGCTTGTACTGATCCACGAGCAGTACATCCAGCGGATTGCCCTGGGGATCCATGCGAGAGCCCTTGACGGTGACGGTATACACCCCCTCGACGTCGTACGGCAACACCATGCTGTACTCAAAGCCACCCTGGGGGTTGGCGGTGGTCGCGAACCGGCTGACCTTGCCGTCCGGACCGGTGACGGTGATGTCGATCGCCGACCCCGGCTGGAACAGCGGCAGCGGATTGTGGGCGTTCTCATCGTACACATTGCCGTTGGACAAGGTCACCGGGTCGCCGGCCCGCCAGGTATCGGCTCCAGAGGGTCCCGTCATGTTGATATAGCCGTGCGGTACGGTCAGCTCGGTTTCGCCATTGAGTGCATAGTTACCGGCATAGTCCGTGCAGGCAACCAGCACGGAATAGTTGCCATTGACCGGCGCGCCGAACTGCACGTTCTGGGTGGTGCCACCCGGAAACTCCCCGGCCTCGTCCACCACCCCGGATAAACCCGGGCCGTCGTAGTAGAAGAAAGCCTTCATCATGCTGCCCTCTGGGCAGCCGGACACGGTGGCCTCCACCAGATAGTCAGACATCTGGTATACGTCGCCAACCAGCGTGCCATTGGTGATCACGGCATGATCGCTGGTGACAGCGGCCGCAGGGGCTGCATACCCGAGCGAGCCGACGAGCGCCAATGCACCGGCAACAGCGCAGTACTTGAGTGCTTTCATCAATTGTCCTTCTGGCCAGGTGTGTGCCTCGCGGCCCACGTAGGGATCTCGAACTGTCGTCTGTTCTATCACAGTCGCAGACCATGCGTCATGAAATACTTCCATAGTCTGATCGGAACAAAGCGCGATGCACCCGGCAGCACGATGGCACAGCCCACTGTGGCTAGGGGTGGCCGGGCATGCAGATTCCAGCAATCCTGCAAATATTTGCATTTGATATTTGGGGTGCCGCCGGCGCAGACCACCGCCGACCGGCCATCCAACGGCTCCGGGAAAGCGCCCACCGACGCCGCCCGCGGTGCGGGATCGGTGCCGGCCGGCGGCCACCCCGCACCGCGGGATCGGTGCCGGACTCAGCGCAGGTCGCGATAGTCCATATCGTCCAGCGGAACCGCAGCCCCATCGCCCGACCCGAAATCGTAGTCGAAGGCGTCATAGCTGAGCTGGAAGGAGTTCGCCCGGGCATTAGCGGTCGGCTCCACCCGGATATTGCGGTACCGGTCCAGGCCCGTGCCGGCCGGGATCAGCTTGCCCAGGATGACGTTCTCCTTCAGACCGAGCAGGTGATCGGACTTGGCGTTGATGGCCGCATCCGTCAGCACCTTGGTCGTCTCCTGGAAAGAGGCGGCCGACAACCAGGAATCGGTAGCCAGCGAGGCCTTGGTGATGCCCATCAGCACCGGGCGGCCCTCCGCCGGCCGGCTACCCTCGGTGATGGCAGCCCGGTTGGCCTGCTCATAGACCTGCCGGTCGACCAGTTCACCCGGCATCATCTCGGTATCCCCGGAGTCGATGACCGTAACCCTGCGCAGCATCTGCCGGATGATGATTTCGATGTGCTTATCGTGAATCGGCGCCCCCTGGGTGGCATAGACCTTCTGCACCTCGCTGACCAGGTGTTCCTGCACCTTGCGTACACCTTGCACCCGCAGCACATCCTGAGGATCAATGGTGCCCAGGGTCAGCTGTTGGCCCACCTGCACGTGGTCGCCGTCACCCAGCACCCGGCGCTCGCCGGCCACCTCGTACTCGAACAGTCTCGCCCGGCGCGGCACCTGGTATTCCACATCGGTCTGGCCGTCGTCGCGCACGATGGTCAACCGGCGGCCCCGATCGGTACTCTCGATCTTGATCCGCCCGTCCGCCTCTGCGATCGGGGCCTTGCCCTTCGGGACGCGGGCCTCGAAGAGTTCGACCACGCGCGGCAGACCCAGCGTGATGTCGTCCCCGGCCACGCCACCGGTGTGGAAGGTACGCATCGTCAACTGGGTGCCGGGTTCGCCGATGGATTGCGCGGCCTGGATGCCGACCGCCTCACCCACATCGACAAGCTTGCCACCCGCCAGCGATCGTCCGTAGCACATCGCGCAGGCGCCACTCGCGGCCTCGCAGGTCAGCACGGAACGCACCTTGATGGTGTCGATTCCGGCCGCCAGCAGCGCCGTGATGTGGTCCTCGCCCAGATCCGTACCGGCCGGGATGACCACCTCGCCCTGGCCGGTCACCGCATCGGCGGCCAGATTGCGAGCCAACACGCTGGTCTCCAGCATGGGCGCGGGGTGCAACACGCCACTGGCATCGGCCACACCGATCACCTTGATCAGACCCCGCTCGGTGCCGCAATCGGATTCCCGGATGATGACATCCTGGCTGACGTCCACCAGGCGTCGGGTCAGGTAGCCCGAGTCGGCGGTCCGCAACGCGGTGTCCGCCTGGCCCTTGCGGCCACCGTGGGTGGAGATGAAGTATTCCAGCACCGTCAGCCCCTCACGGAAGTTGGACTTGATGGGCCGGGCGATGATCTCACCCTTCGGGTTGGCCACCAGCCCTCGCATGGCGGCGATCTGGCGCATCTGGGTCATATTGCCGCGGGCCCCCGAGTTGACCATCATGTAGATCGGGTTGGTCTTAGAGAAGTTGTTCTCCATCGCCCGGGTGAGTTCGCTGGTCGCGTCCGTCCAGATCTGGATGAGTTCCTGGCGGCGCTCGTCATCGGTCAACGCACCCCGCTCGTAGAGCCTGTCGATCTTGGCGGCCTTACCCTCGAAATCTGCCATCAATTGCGGCTTGTTCGGCGGAGTCTGCACATCGCCGATCGAGACGGTCACCCCAGAACGCGAACCCCAGCGGAACCCGAGATCCTTCATCTCGTCGAGCACCTCGGTTACCACGGTCTTCGGGTAGTTCTCCGCCAGTTGATTGACAATCGCGCCGAGCTGTTTCTTGCCCATATGCCGGTCGATGAACGGGAAATCGTCTGGCAGCACGGCGTTAAAGGTGATCTGGCCGAGCGTGGTGTCCAGCAGGATCGAACCGTCGGCGCGCATCCGGCTGGCCTGAGCCGCCGGCGGGACGATCTCCCGCATCCGTACCCTGATCCTCGAGCGCATGTCGATCTCGCCCAGGTCGAAGGCCATCTGAGCCTCATCGGGCGAACTGAAGACCCGCCCCTCACCGGGCAGCCCGTCCAGGGCCATGGTGAGGTAGTACATGCCGATGATCATCTCGTGGCTGGGCAACGCCACCGGCTTGCCATCGGCCGGCTTGAGGATGTTGTTGGTAGACAACATCAAGACACGAGCCTCGGCCTGGGCCTCGGCGCTCAATGGCAGGTGGACGGCCATCTGGTCGCCGTCGAAGTCGGCGTTGAAGGCCGCGCAAACCAGCGGATGCAATTGGATCGCCTTGCCTTCGATTAGCTGCGGCTCGAAGGCCTGGATACCCAGCCGGTGCAGGGTAGGAGCGCGGTTCAACAAAACCGGATGCTCCTTGATCACCTCTTCGAGCACATCCCAGACCTGAGGCCGCTGACGCTCCACCATGCGCTTGGCGCTTTTGATGTTCTGGGCGTAGTTCTGCTCGACCAGCCGTTTCATCACGAACGGCTTGAACAGTTCCAGGGCCATCTGCTTGGGCAACCCGCACTGGTGCAGCTTCAACTGCGGACCGACCACGATCACCGAACGGCCCGAATAGTCGACGCGCTTGCCGAGCAGGTTCTGGCGGAACCGGCCCTGCTTGCCCTTCAGCATGTCGCTGATCGACTTCAGCGGCCGGTTGCCCGGCCCGGTCACCGGACGGCCCCGGCGGCCATTATCGAACAGCGAATCCACGGCCTCCTGGAGCATCCGCTTCTCGTTGTTTACGATGATCTCCGGCGCGCCCAGATCGAGCAATCGCTTCAGACGGTTGTTACGGTTGATCACCCGGCGATACAGATCGTTCAAATCGCTGGTGGCGAACCGGCCGCCGTCCAGTTGCACCATGGGACGCAGATCCGGTGGGATCACCGGCACGCAGTCCAGCACCATGCCCAACGGAGAGTTCTCGGTGTCGAGGAATGCCCGCACCACCTTGAGCCGCTTCAAGGCGCGGGTCTTACGCTGCCCCTTGCCGGTCTTGATGGTCTCGCGCAGCGCCTCGGCCTCGACGGCCAGGTCGAACGACTCCAGACGCTTCTTGACCGCCTCGGCACCCATATAGCCGGTGAAGTACCTGCCGAACCGGTCCTTCATGGCCCGGTAGAGGATCTCGTCGCCTTCGAGATCCTGCACCCTAAGGGTTTTGAACCTGGTCCATACCGCCTCCAGGCGATCCAGGTCCCGCTGAGCGCGGTCCCGTAGCTGCTTCATCTCGCGCTCGGCACCGTCGCGCACCTTCTTGCGCAGGTCACGCTCGGCACCCTCGCTCTCCAGGGTGGCCAGATCCTCCTCAAGCTTCACATTGCGGGCCTCGATATCGGCATCGCGGCGCTGCTCGATCTGGCTGCGCTCGACGCCGACCTTGGCCTCCAGGCTGGGCAGGTCACGGTGCCGGGCCTCCTCATCTACCGAGGTGATCATGTAGGCGGCGAAATAGATGACCTTTTCCAGGTCCTTGGGCGCGATATCCAGCAGATAGCCCAGCCGGCTCGGCACGCCCTTGAAATACCAGATGTGGGTGACCGGTGCGGCCAACTCGATGTGGCCCATCCGTTCGCGCCGCACATTGCTGCGCGTCACCTCCACCCCACACCGTTCGCAGACGATGCCCTTGAAACGAACCCGCTTGTATTTGCCGCAGTAGCATTCCCAGTCACGAGTCGGGCCGAAGATCTTCTCACAAAACAGGCCATCGCGCTCCGGCTTCAGGGTGCGGTAGTTGATGGTCTCCGGCTTCTTGACCTCACCGAAGCTCCACTCACGGATCTGATCCGCAGTGGCCAGCCCGATGCGCAACTGGTCATAGGTATTGACGTCCAGCACGTTGCTCTCTTCTCCGTGGTTGGTCGTGGATCGTGCAGATAGTGGGGTCTGGGCCGGGCTCAGACTTCATCGACGATGGCGAACGAGTCGGCACCAGGACGCCTGGACAGGTCGATCCCCAACTCATCGCCGCTACGGTAGTCGTCGTCCGAATCGCGCAGTTCTACCACTGCCCCATCGCTGCTCAACACCTCGACATTCAGGCATAGGGACTTCATCTCCTTGACCAGCACCTTGAACGACTCCGGTATTCCGGGTTCGGGAATGTTCTCCCCCTTGACGATCGCCTCATAGACCTTGACCCGGCCGGGCACATCATCGGACTTGATGGTCAGCATCTCCTGCAGGGCCCAGGCGGCGCCATAGGCCTCCAAAGCCCACACCTCCATCTCGCCGAACCGCTGACCGCCGAACTGCGCCTTGCCACCCAGGGGCTGCTGGGTGATCATCGAGTACGGGCCGGTGGAACGGGCATGGATCTTGTCATCCACCAGGTGGTGCAGCTTGAGGATGTACATGTAGCCGACCCCGACCTTCTCGGGATACGGTTCACCGGTGCGGCCATCGATCAGGGTGGCCTTGCCATCGGAGTTGACCATCCGCTCGCCGTCGCGGTTGGGCAGGCCATAGGCCAGCAGCCCGCCGATCTCGTCCTCACCGGCCCCATCGAAGACCGGGGTGGCCAATCGCGAATCGGGTGCCACCGAGGACAGCCCAACCTCCCGCAGGCGATCGGCCCAGGGGCCCTCGGCCTGTTCGATGTCCCAGCCGGAATGCGCGATCCACCCCAGATGGGTCTCCAGCACCTGACCGACGTTCATCCGGGAGGGCACCCCCAGCGGATTGAGGATGATGTCCACCGGAGTCCCGTCCGGCAGGAAAGGCATATCCTCGGCGGGCAGGATCTTGGAGATGACGCCCTTGTTGCCATGCCGGCCCGCCAGCTTGTCGCCTTCCTGGACCTTACGTTTCTGGGCCACATAGACCCGCACCATCTGGTTCACCCCGGGCGGCAACTCGTCATCGGAACTCTCTCGGTCGAAAACCCGCACCCCGATCACGGTGCCGGCCTCGCCGTGCGGCACCTTCATCGAGGTGTCACGCACCTCCCGGGCCTTCTCGCCGAAGATCGCCCGCAGCAACCGTTCCTCGGGGGTCAACTCGGTCTCGCCCTTGGGAGTGACCTTGCCGACCAGGATGTCGCCCGTGCCCACCTCGGCACCGATCCGGATGATGCCACGCTCGTCCAAATTGGCCAGCATGTCGTCGGACACATTGGGGATATCCCGGGTGATCTCCTCAGGCCCCAGCTTGGTGTCGCGGGCATCCACCTCATGCTCCTCGATGTGGATCGAGGTCAGGATGTCCTCCGAGACCAGCCGCTGGTTGAGGATGATCGCATCCTCATAGTTCAAGCCCTCCCAGGGCATGAAAGCAACCAGCAGGTTGCGACCCAACGCCAGTTCGGCCCGATCGGTGCACGGGCCATCCGCCAGCGGCGTACCGGCCTGCACCCGGTCGCCCGGGGCCACCATGGGACGCTGGTTGACGCAGGTGCCGGCATTGGAGCGCCGGAACTTATCCAGCCGGAAGGTCTGATAGGTGCCGTCGTCATTGGCCAGTTCGATCAGATCGGCCGAAACACTGGTGACCACCCCGGGTTTGGTGGCCAAGGTGACATCGCCCACATCGACCGCAGCCCGATATTCCATACCGGTCCCGACATAGGGGGCCTCGCTACGCAGCAGTGGCACGGCCTGACGCTGCATGTTGGCGCCCATCAGTGCCCGGGACGCATCGTCGTGTTCCAGGAAGGGGATCAGCGCGGTGGCAACCGAAACCATCTGGCGCGGCGAGATATCCATATAGCCGATCTCGCTGGCCGGCACATGGTCCACATCCCCATGCCGGACGCGCACGATGACGCGGTCTTCGACGAACCGGCCGCCGGCATCCAACTGGGCGTTGGCCTGGGCGATCGCATAGCGGTCCTCTTCGCCGGCGGTCAAATAGTCGATCTGGTCGGTGACCCGGCCATCGACCACCTTGCGGTAGGGGGTCTCGATAAAACCGAAAGCGTTCACCCGGGCGAATGAGGCCAGCGAACCGATCAGGCCGATGTTCGGCCCCTCAGGGGTTTCGATCGGGCACATCCGGCCGTAATGCGAGGGGTGCACATCACGCACCTCCATGCCGGCGCGATCCCGGCTCAGGCCACCCGGGCCGAGTGCCGACAGCCGGCGCTTATGGGTGAGTTCAGCCAGTGGATTGTTCTGGTCCATGAACTGGCTGAGTTGCGAGGTGCCGAAAAACTCCTTCAACGCCGCGGTCACCGGACGGATATTGATCAGGGTCGAGGGCGTGATGGCCTCGATATCCTGGGTGGTCATCCGGTCCCGCACGACGCGTTCCATCCGGCCCAGGCCGGTGCGCAGCTGATTCTGGATCAGCTCCCCCACGGTCCGCAGGCGGCGGTTACCGAAATGGTCGATGTCATCGGATTCGACGATCAGGGCCGGTGCATCCGCGCGTCCCAGCTCGGTGCGCCCCTCGTGCAAGGCGCACACATAGTCGATCGCGGCCACGATGTCGTCGATGGTCAGCACCTGGGTGTCGAACGGCAGGCTGAGGCCCAGCTTCTGGTTGATCTTGTACCGGCCGACCTTGGCTAGGTCATAGCGCTTGGGTGAGAAGTAGTAGTTGTTCAGCAGCTGCTCGGCCGCTTCCCGGGCCGGCGGCTCACCGGGACGCAGCTTGCGATAGATGTCCAGCAACGCCTCGTCCTGGGTGGTGACATGGTCGCGCTCCAAGGTCATGCACATCGACTCGTACTGGCCGAACTGCTCCAGGATCCGGTCCTCGGTCCAGCCCAGCGCCTTGAGCAACACGGTGACGTTCTGCTTGCGCTTGCGATCCAGCCGGACGCCGACCTGGTCGCGCTTGTCGATCTCGAACTCCAGCCAAGCCCCCCGCGAGGGGATCACCTTGCAGGTGAAGACGTCCTTGTCGGAGGTCTTGTCGGGGCTCTGCTCGAAGTAGACGCCTGGTGAGCGGACCAACTGGCTGACCACGACTCGTTCGGTACCGGAGATGATGAAGGTACCCTTGTCGGTCATCAACGGGAAGTTGCCGATGAACACGGTCTGGCTTTTGATCTCGCCGGTCTCGTTGTTCATGAACTCGGCGGTCACGAACAGCGGGGCCTCATAGGTGGCGTCGCGATCCTTGCACTCGTCGATGGTGTGCTTGGGTTCCTCAAAACGATGATCATGGAAGCTCAGGGACATCGTCTGGTTGAAGTCCTCGATCGGGCTGATCTCCTCGAAGATCTCCTCCAGACCAGACTTCGTGTTGACATCGGTGCGACCCTCAGCCAGCGCAGCCTCGGTTTTCGCCTTCCAGGTATCGCTCCCGATCAACCAGTTGAATGAATCGATCTGCAGATCCAACAGGTTGGGCACCTCCAGCGGATCGGCGATCTTCGCGAAGGAGATGCGTCCGCTATTGGAGATGACATTGGTGTTCTTCGACGCAGCGCGCGAGGTGGCCAAGATGTGGTCCTTCCAGAACTTCGCCTTGGGTTCTTTGCATGCCGAACGACCCATGTCAAGTCATGGGTCACCGAATGCAAGGGGCAAAAAGCAACTATAGGGCACACCACACCCTACCGGCAACTCTGGATCCACTGCGGCTCAGATACTCTAGCCTGCAACGTCAGACTGCACCACGTCGGGGGTCATCGTCAAGCACCGCCGTCAGCCGATCCGGCACGGCCGCGGCCCGCGGACCGCCCCAGCCGGCCAAGGCGGCGGGCCGGCTTAACCACCGCCGGCGGTTGCCAAGGGGAATCGTCGGCCGGGTCGCCGGTAGGCTCACCCTGGGCTGCCGGCCGGGCCGAGGCGGCCGAACCCGACGGCTGCCGGATCGCATCGTCATCCCACGCGGAGTCCCGGCCGACGCGATATGCCTGCTGGGCTTGCCGCAGCCTGGCCTGATAGCGATCGACCGGCTCGTCCGGCAGCTCGGCCGGCACCTCGAAACGCAGCAGCCCTCGATATGGCAGCTGAGGCTGGCTCATCTTGCCCCGATCGGCTGGGTCGTCCCCGCGAGCATGCCGACGGCGACCCCCGGGGAGCGAACCGCGACGCTCTCCGCCGCGATCAGCGCCCGGCACCGGCAAGCCGGGCAAACCCGGGGACGGACCATCCTCGGGTTTGCCCGTTCTGCCGGCCCGAAGGCCGGGAGAACACCGGTCACTTGAGGGTGACGGTAGCGCCCTCGGCCTCCAAAGCGGCCTTGGCCTTCTCGGCGTCCTCCTTCTTGGCATTCTCGAGAATGGCCTTGGGGGCCGACTCCACCAGTTCCTTGGACTCCTTGAGGCCCAGGTTGGTCAGCGAACGCACGGTCTTGATGACGCTGACCCGCTTCTCGCCGACCGACTCGAGGATGACATCGAACTCGGTCTTCTCGTCTTCCTCGGCAACGGCCTCGGCGGCATCGGCCGGCGCAGCCGCGGCGACGGCCACCGGCGCAGCGGCCTGAACATCGAAGGCCTCCTCGAAGGCCTTCACGAACTCGGACAATTCGATGAGGGTCATCTCCTTGAACTGGTCAAGCAGTTCCTCGGTGCTCAGCTTCGCCATTTGGGCGTCCTTCCTTACTCTTTCGATGCAGCGTCAGCCGCCGCGTCAGTGGTGGCCTCGGCAGCATCGGCTGCTTCGGGTGCCGGGGTTCCGGCGTCCTCGGCCACAGCCGAGGACGTGACGCTATCGGTAGCGTCGGGCTTCTGGTCGGCGGTAAGAGCGGGTTCGCCGGCTCCACCGATGGCCGAGGGATCGGCCTGGGCCTTGGTTTCCAGGGCGCCGAACAGCCGCGCAGCCTGGGCCATCGGCGCGGCGAAGGCGCCGGCCGCCCGATTCAGCGAAGCCTTCATGGCGCCACCCAACTTGGCAAGCAACGCCGCACGCGATTCGATATCGGCGAGCTTCTTGACCTGATCGGCGTCGAGGACCCGGCCCTCGAGCACCCCGCCCTTGACGACCAGAAGCGGATTGGCCTTTGCGAAATCACGCAGACTCTTGGCCACCTTGGCCACGTCACCCGAAATGAAGGCGAGCGCGGTCGGACCGCTCAACTGGTCATCGAGTTCACCGACGCCAGCCTCACGGGCAGCAATCAAAGTCAGGGTGTTCTTCGCAACGGCGTAGCTGGCGTCCTCACCCAGAGACCGGCGAAGGTCTCTAAGGTTCTTTACGGTGAGTCCGCGATACTCGGTCAGCACAACGGCGTTCGAGCTGGTGAAATACCCGACTAGCTCGGCAACCGCGGCGGCCTTGTCAGGCCTCGCCATTGGGTCTCCTTCCCACTTCTGTTGGTGTCGAAGACCTGGTGGCATTCCTCGATAACTCAAAAGCCCCGGAACGCAGGCACCCAGCCGCCCCCCGCACCCCGATCGGATACGAGCCTGGCTCTGGTCCACCTGCGCAGGCGCCCTAGCGGGCTTTGAAGCAAAGCTACCGGCGGTCTTCGGCTCGCCACACATTACTGCGCCGGCGCGGCACAGCCAAATCCGGGATCGAAAGCCATGCCCCGCCATCGGCTCGCGAACCCGTCGCCGACCGTGGACGGGCCCCGGCAGCACAACGCCAGGGCCCACCCACGAGATGCCGCGAACCGCATCAACCTGTCAGGACGCGCCAGCCTCGGCCTTGGCGGCCGCCGGATCGACCTGGATGCCGGGGCCCATGGTGGTGGCCAAGGTGATCTTGCGCACATAGCGACCCCTTGAGGTACTCGGCTTGAGCCGCAGCACCTCATCCACCGCTGCCTTGTAGTTGCCCAACAGGGCCTCGTCGCCGAAGCTCACCTTGCCGATGATGAACTGTAGGTTGGCGTGCCGATCCACCCGGAACTCGATCCGGCCGCCCTTGATATCCGAAACCGCCCTGGCGACATCCATGGTAACGGTACCGGTCTTCGGGTTGGGCATCAGACCGCGCGGGCCGAGCACCCGCCCCAGCCTGCCGACCTTGCCCATCAGATCGGGCGTGGCCACCACCGCATCGAAATCGAGATAGCCGCCGGCCACCCTTTCAATCAACTCATCGGAGCCGATCTCGTCGGCGCCCGCCTCAAGGGCCTCTGCCGCCTTGGCACCCTGGGCGAAGACAAGGACCCGAGCCGTCTTGCCGGTGCCATGGGGCAGATTCACGGTGCCACGAACCATCTGGTCCGCCTTGCGCGGGTCGACCCCGAGCCGCATTGCGACCTCAATCGACTCATCGAAGCCACCGGCCGGGTACTTCTTCAGTACCGCGATGGCCTCTTCCGGGCTGTAAAGCCGGGCGCCGTCCCGCAACTGCGCCGCCGCCCGATAACGCTTGCTGTGCTTCATGCCTGGTTCCTTCCTGTCAGCCTCGCGGGCTGATCCACCAGCTTCTGGTGCGGCTGCACGGCCTACCAGAATGTGTCTGCTACCGCACCGGCACCCCCGGCGCGTGGGAGTATCACTCGACGGTGACGCCCATGGAATGGGCGGTGCCCTCGACGACCTTCATGGCCGCCTCGATGTCATTGGCGTTGAGGTCGGGCAGTTTGACGCTGGCGATCTCGCGAACCTGATCCCGGGTGATCTTGCCGACCTTCTCCTTGTTCGGCTTGCCGGAGCCCTTCTGCAGGCCGGCGGCCTTCTTGATCAGCTCGGCGGCCGGCGGAGTCTTCACGACAAACGTGAAGGTACGGTCCTCATAGACGGTGATCTCGGCGGGGACGACGGTGCCGCGCTGGGATTCGGTCTGGGCATTGTACGCCTTGACGAACTCCATGATATTGACACCGTGCGGGCCAAGCGCGGTACCGACCGGCGGGGCCGGAGTGGCCGCACCGGCCTGAATGGCGATCTTGACGATCGCCGCTACCTTCTTTTTGGGAGGCATGTTGTTCGGGTCCTTCTGGGTTTGGTTGTGGTTCTGGCGTCCGGCCCACCGACGGCTAGCGGACGCCGGCGACCGCCATCGGCGGCCTTGGCGCCAGACGGCTCAGACAGCCTTCTGCACCTGGGCGAAGGTCAAGTCTACCGGGGTCTCCCGGCCCAGGATCTCGACCATGACCTTCACGCGCTGGTTATGCGGGTTGATATCGGTTATGGTGGCATGCACGCCCGCGAATGGGCCGTCCACCACGGTTACCGAATCGCCCACCTCGTAATCGATCACATCGACCTTCCTGCGCCGCCTGGCCGGTGCCTGGCCGGCGGCAGCCACCTTGGCCTGCACCGACGGGGTGAGCATCCGCTCCACCTCGGCCAGGTCAAGAGGCACCGGCTGATTGCCATGGCCAACGAAACCGGTAACCGAGGCGGTATGCCGGACCGCACCCCAGGAATCATCGGTCAATTCCATCCGCACCAGCACATAACCAGCCATGTGGGTACGGGTGACGGTCTTCTTCTGCCCGTTGCGGATCTCGACGGCCTCCTCGGTCGGCACCAAGGTCTCGAAGATGTAGTCCTCCATGTTGAGGGTGACCACGCGCGCATCGATGTTCTGCTTCACCCGATTCTCCATCCCGGAGTAGGTGTGCACCACATACCATTCGCCGGGTTTGGCCCGCAGTTCGGCTCGCAGTTCCTCCAAGGCCTTTTCCAGGGCCTCATCGGCCTGTTCGGACTCGACCTCGGCATCCTCATCGGTCTCATCGGTCAACCCGGGCAGATCGAGATTCAACTCGGGCTCGGGCTCGGACTCCTCGGTGAAGTCACCGAAATCGAGATTGATCTGGATATCGTCGCCGCTAGGTTCGGGATCCGCATCGAAACCGGATGTCAGGTCGATCTCGATCGACTGGTCGGGCAGCAATTCCTCGTTGTCTTGGGTCATCTCTCCTCCTTCGCCGATCAGCCCAGCCAAAGCAGCAGCAACCAGCCGAACAAGGCGTCCAGCCCGGCCACGATGAGCATGATGAACAGCACGAACACCAGCACCACGAAGAAGTACTGGCGAGTAGTCGCCCCGCTCGGCCAAACCACCTTCCGTAGCTCGCCTACCGACTGCCTGACGAACTGCACCGGCGTGGTGCGTTTGCGGGCCGGGGCGTGCGCGTCCTCCCGCTTGGGGGTCGGCCTTGCCTTGCGGACGGGCGCGACGGTCTGGTTGCGTTTCACCGGCCGAGGCGATTTCGCCTTGCGGGCCCGGGTGGCAACCCCATCGAGTCGCTCCTCGCCATCGATCGCCGCGTCCTCGGGATCTGCCCTGCCGGAAGCGCCGTCGGCCTCCGGCGGCTCCCCCGCCTCGTCCTCGGTCACCACCTTGACGGCCGGGTCGGCCAGATTCCCGCCGGTCGAGTCAGGGGTCAGCGAATCCTCACGCGGGTCCTCCTCCGGGACTACCCTGCGCCGCCTCGAAGGCCTGCTGCTATCAGCCACCTGATCGTCCTTCACCGAAACCACTAGTGCCATCGCCAGCCGGTCTGGTGGGCCGTTCACCGGGCCACTGGCCGGTAACGGCGCGGTGCGCGACTGGCGCCGACGCCCACAACCGACTCGCAGGGCAAGAGGGACTCGAACCCCCAACCGCCGGTTTTGGAGACCGGTGCTCTGCCAATTGAGCTATTGCCCTTCGGTGACATTCCAACCCCGGCGCCCCGTTGGGCACGACTCGACTGTGGTCTTCGCCACCAAGCAAGGAAGTCTACTAGCTCCCACCGCACAATGCGAAACCGAATCGGCCAGGATAGCCTGAAGACGTCGAAAGGTATCCAAACCATGTCACTATTCAGCGCTGTCGAGCAGGCTGCGGCCGATCCGATCCTCGGGCTGAACGAGGAGTTCGCCGCCGACCCCCGCGCCGATAAGGTCAACCTGGGTGTCGGGGTCTGCCTTGACGAGACCGGCAGGCTGCCGCTGCTGCGCTGCATCCGGGCAGCCGAACAGCAGTTAGCGATCGAGCCGGCGCCCCGCGGATATCTCCCCATCGACGGTCTAGCCAGCTACGACACCGACGTGCGGCGGCTGGTCTTCGGCAGCCGCTCGGCGCTGCTGGCCGCCGATCGGGTGGTCACGCTGCAGGCGCTGGGCGGCACCGGCGCCTTGAAACTCGGCGCCGATTTCCTCGCCCGCATCGACCCGGCCGCCCGGGTATTGATCAGCGCCCCGTCCTGGGAGAACCATCGAGGATTATTCGCCCGGGCCGGCTTCGAGGTGGCGGAATACCGCTACTACGATCCCGTCGCGCGGGGTATCGACTTCGCCGGTATGTGCGCCGATCTTGCGGCCGCACCCGCCGGGACAATCGTGGTGCTACATGCCTGCTGCCACAATCCGACCGGCTATGACCTTGATGCCGACCAATGGGATCGGGTGATCGAGATCTGCCGGGCCGGGAATCTGGTCTGCTTCTTCGACATGGCCTATCAGGGATTCGCCCAGGGCACCGACCAGGATGCCGCGGTGGTACGCCGGGCCGCCGAGCGGGTACCGAACCTGCTCGTGTCCTCCTCCTTCTCGAAGACCTTCGGGCTGTATGGCGAGCGGGTGGGCGCGCTGTCGGTACTGTGCGAAACCGCCGATGTGGCGGCTCGGGTGCGTTCCCAGTTGAAGATCGTCATCCGGACGAACTACTCGAACCCACCCACCCATGGCGCCAGGCTGGTCGCCACGGTGTTCGCAGACGAAGGACTACGGGCCGACTGGATCGCCGAATTGGGCGAGATGCGCGACCGCATCAAGCAGATGCGCATCGCCCTGCTGGCGGGGCTACAGGCAGCCGGCGTCGACGATATGGGATTCGTCACCGAGCAGCTGGGCATGTTCAGCTACACCGGCCTGACCGCCGGGCAAATGCAGCGGCTGCGCAGCGAGTTCGGCATCTACGGCACCGACGCCGGACGAATCTGCGTGGCCGCGCTGAATACCCGCAATGTCGATCGCGTGGCGGCCTCGATCGCCGCCGTCCGATCCTGAACGCTAGGCCGTTCGATTCGAAACCCGGCTCACGGCGGTCGGCCAGAAAGCGACACCGCCGGCTACGAGCCGATGGCAACGGCGGCTGGCCCGCCTAGAGGGCCAGCCCCACCAGTACCGGCTCGGCCTCCAGCCACACCCCGAACCGGGCATGGACGCCATTGCGCACCTCGCGGGCCAGATCGATCAGTTCTGCGGCGGTCGCGTCCGCGTGATTGGTTAAGGCCAGCACATGCTTGCTCGACAGCCTGGCCGGTCCCCGGCCGGGGAAGCCCTTCCCGAACCCGGCATGGTCGATCAACCAGGCCGCCGAGGTCTTGACGAGCCCGTCCCCGGCAGGGAAGCGGGGTGCGTCGGCGGGCAATAGGCCGGCTCGGGCGGCAGGCAGGACCGGATTGGTGAAGAAGCTGCCCGCCGACCAGCTGTCGCGGTCGACCGGGTCGGCCACCATACCCTTGCTGCGACGCAACCGGAGAACCGCGGAGCGAACCTCCCCGGCCGGCACTCGCCGGCCGATGCCCACCCCCAAAGCGCCCGCCAACTGGGCATAGCCGATCGGCTCGGACAACCTGGCCAGGCGGAACTGAAAGCAAACCTCAAGAACGACATAGCGTCCGGTGGGCTGATCGACCGGCCGGGAACGCTTGAACACCGAATCCCGATAGCCGAACCCGCACTGATCGGCACCGAAGGTCCGCAATTCGCCGCGGTGCCGGTCCCAGGTGCGGACGCGGGCGATGGTCTGGGCCACCTCCTGGCCGTAGGCCCCGACATTCTGGATCGGGGTGGCACCCACCAGCCCCGGTATGCCACTGAGCGCCTCAACCCCGGCCCATTCCCGTTCGATGGCGTAGGAGACAAAGTCATCCCAGTTTTCGCCGGCAGCCACCCGCACCAGGGCGCCGCATTCCGAGGCCTCAGCGCTCAGTCCGTGATTGTCGATCAACACCACGGTGCCCGCGAAACCGGCGTCGCCGACCAGCACATTCGACCCCCCGGACAGCACCAGCAGCGGTTCACCGGCAGCGTCGGCGGCCTGCACAGCGGCGACGATCTCGGCCTCCGAACCGGCCCGGACCAACCGCTGCGCCGGCCCGCCCACCCGAAAGGTGGTGTGCTCGCACAACCGCGGCGATCCGCCGCGGCGATCGTCCACCCACCCCGCACGCCCGGGCGGCAGCCCGTTCACAGCTTGATCTCGGCCTTCGCCGCACCCAGCACCTTGTCCCGGCCGTGGGTGACCTCAATGGCGATGGTGGCGGTCTGGTCTGCGACGGCGGTCACGGTGGCACGAACCTGCACCGTGGTGCCCTGGTCATCGTCCGGCACCGGCACCGGCCTCACGAACCGGACGAAGTAGCTGACCACCCGGCTCGGGTCCGCGATCCAATCGGTGACGATTCGCAGCGCCGCCCCCATCGACCACATGCCGTGCGCGACCACCCCCGGCAAACCTATGGCACGAGCCAGCCGATCGGAATAGTGGATGGGGTTGAAATCGGTGGCTGCCCCGGCATAACGCACCACATCGACGCGGGTCAGATGCAGTTCCAACGATGGCAGTTCCTGGCCGGCAGCGATCCGGTCTGGCGCGTTCATGCGGTGACCGCCTCGCGGGTGTGGATCAGCTGACTGGTTGCGGTGCCGAGTCGCTCGCCGGCCGCCGTCTCCAGTACCACCCCGATGGTAACCATATCGACATTGCCCCGATTGCGGACCTGCTCGATGGTCAACGTGGCCACCACGTCGTCGCCCGAACGCAGCGGCCGGACGATATCGAAACGCTGATCGGCATGGACAGTACGGCGTAACGCCAATCCCAGCTCTGGATCGTCGAACAGGGCACCCCAGGCCTGCGCCGCGATCACTGCGGCGAAGGTGGGTGGCGCGATGGGGTCCTCGCCGGCGAAATAGGCCGGGTTGGCGTCGCCGAGCGCCGTGGCGAACTCGGCGATCTTCGCCCGGCTCACCCGGTAGGGCCTGGTTGCCGGGTAGACCCGGCCGATATGGTCTGCATTGATGGGCACTCCTCAACGCTAGCCCATCCCGGTCAGCCGATACGTCCGCAAAACCGACCACCGCCGTACCTCCCATGACCGGCCGGGCCACCGCTACCGGTCCGGGCGGCCGGCGAGGACAACTGCCGGCCGGTCCCGCCGTGGCCATCCGATAAAGCCGGCCGCGGCCCGGCGGCCGCCCACCCTGGGTGGACGGCCGCCGGCGATGCCTGGTGCCGCGTTCGAGTCAGCGGGTCTCGCGGTGCAAGGTATGCTTGTTCTGTCGCTTGCAGTACTTCATCACCTCAAGCCGATCCGGGGAATTGCGCCGGTTCTTTTTGGTGATGTAGTTGCGCTCCTTGCACTCAGTGCAGGCCAACGTGATCTTCGGACGGATGTCCTGCGCCTTCTTCGCCATGATCGTCCTTTTCAACTTCGGTGCCCCGGCGCCCCGCTGGGCACCATCGGCAAGAGGTCAATGCTATCGCCTACGGTCCGGGCACACCAACCGCGCACCTCCACCCTGCCCCGCAGCGGCCGACAGGCCATCGGCCTGGTAGCGGGAGCGGGACTCGAACCCGCGACCTAGCGATTATGAGCCGCTTGCTCTACCGCCTGAGCTATCCCGCCGAGCTGCCCGGAGCACGGCTCCCGCGCGGTTGGCGGGTGCGTCCGGTGCAACGGAGCCCCGATGCGGAATTGAACCGCAGACCTCGTCCTTACCAAGGACGCGCTCTACCATCTGAGCTATCGGGGCCAGCCGACGACCGAATTTATCCGATACCGGGGCCAGCCGGCAAATCGGGGATCAGCAGCCTACCGATGATCCCTACCGGCCGCGGTTTCGACTGGTCAACCCATAGCTACGGGCGGCGTAACGACGGTAGAAGACCGCGTACGCTGGCGGGGAGACCTTCAGCAACAGCCCAGCCGCCCCGAACAGGGGCCGCGCCAGCAGCGTTCGGCAGATATCGGCGAAACCCAACCGATCCCGCAAGTGGGCTACCGGCTTGCCCTGGAACAGATTCTGGTGGGCCACCGCCAGGTAGGCGCAGACCCGGCTGACCGCCATCGCCCGACGGCCGGGGCCGGACCGGGCGAAATCCCGGGCAGCCCGTGTCAAGGCCGCCTGAACCGCCTCGGTCTCGGCGATGCTGGAGATCCGCCCCCAGGTCAGCGAGGCCGGGCTCACGTAGTACACCACCAGGGCCGCGGGCACCAACGCGACCTGCCGGCAGGCCAGCGCGGCCGCCACATTGTAGACCTTGTCCTCGGCCCGGTGAACCGGGCGGAACCGCAGCTTGCGCACCACCTCGGTGCGATACAGCTTGTCCCACACGTAGGTGGTGAGTTCCTCCCGCAGTATTCCGGCAGCCACCTGCCAACCTGCCAGGGGCCCGGGCTGCTCCGGCCCCCGGACGCGCCGGGAACCGTCCATCTGGACGATGATATGCCGGCAGACAACCATGTCGGTCTCGGGCACCGTGGCCGCCGCCAACATCACCGACAGCCGGTCGGGGGTGTATTCGTCGTCGGAGTCGAGATAGGTGACCCATTCTCCGCGGACCCGGGCCAATCCCAGATTGCGGGCCCCCGGCAGCCCGGCATTGGGTTGACCGGTGACGAATTCGATCCGCGGATCGTTCAATTCGGCCAGCAACCGGCCCATGATCTCGGCGGTCCGATCGGTGGAGCCGTCATCGACCACGATCAGTTGCCAGTCGCGATGGCGCTGGCCGTGGACGCTGCGTACCGCCCGTTCGATGGTGTCGGCTGCATTGTATGCGGTCATGATCACGCTGACCAGGCTCATCGGCCACCCCACTTTCGTCCGGCCACGGCGACAAGGGTCACAATAGCCGTCCACCGCGATCGTCCGAGCCGGCCTACGGCACCGGTATGGCCAACTCCTGCCCGAGACCGGTGAAGATGGGCCACAATGAGACGACAACACCCGTTGGAGGCCACATGACCATTCGCTTCAGCCCGCTGGTTCGGGATGCGCTCGACCATGGCTATCCGGTCGTGGCGCTGGAAACGGGCATCATCACCCATGCCATGCCCCAGCCGCTGAACCTTGAAACCGCCCTGGCCATGGAGGAACAGCTCACCTCCGCGGGCGTGGTGCCGGCCACCATGGGCATGATCCGTGGCGACGCGGTGATCGGACTGAGCCGTGCCGAACTCACCGGGTTGGCCCGCGACGAGACCGCCAGCCGGATCGCGATCCGCGATCTGGCCATCGCCGAGACCCGCAGCCTCAACGGCGGGGTGTCCATGGCCGCTACCGTGCATCTGGCGCACCGGGCCGGCATCGCGGTGTGCGCAACCACCGGGCTCGGCGGCGTTCATCAAAACGCCCGGGCGGGCACCGCGCTGCAGGAATCCAGCGATCTGACCGCCCTGGCGGTCAACCCGGTGGTGCTGGTGGTATCGGGTGTGCGGCCCATGCTCGACGTGGGCGCCACCCTGGAGCGGCTGGAAACCCTGAGCGTCCCCGTGCTGGGCTATCGCACCACGAAATTCCCCGGCTACTATGTCGCCGACTCCGGTTTCCCGGTCGATCACCTGGTCAGTAGGGCTGCCGAGATCGCAGACATCGCCCGGGCCCGCGACGAAATGTGCCTGCGACAGGCATTGTTGATCGCCAACCCGGTCAATGCCGAATTGGAGGTGGCCGACTACGACCAACGGCTCGCCGAGGCGGCCGAGATCGCGGCCCGCGCCAACCAGGACGATCCAGAAGACACCCAGGTGTTGCTGCTGAGCCTGGAGGAGGCCACCGGCGGGGACGCCTGGCGGGTGGGCGTGGAGATGTATCGCCGCAATGTCGAACTGGCCGCCGAGATAGCCAAACAGCTCGCCACCACCCCGCGCTACACCGACTGACGCCGCAATCGGCCGTCCGGGCCCCCGGCCCCGCGGCTCCGCCGGCCAGCCGCGCATCCGGAATGCTGCCGGCCGGCCATGGCAGCCCAGCGACGCCGACCCCGCAGCGACCAGCGGCAACCATTGGCCTCGGCACAACAATGGGCTTCGGCCGGCCCCGAAGGGACCGGCCGAAGCCGTCTATCGTTCTCGTCGTGGTCGGCTCATGCGCTCTTGGAGCCGGCACCGGCCTTGCTTTCAGCGGTCCTGAGCTGTCCGGCGGACGCCTCAAAGGCCGCCGCAGCCGCCTTGGCGAGCGCCTCGGCCGCGGTCTTGGAGATCGCGATCCGAGTACCCAGCAGACCGGTGAAACCCTGCAACATCGCCGCACCGGCGGGCGCACTCAACACATTGCTCAAGGCCAACTGGGTGTTGGCCATCATATTGACCGCCAACGCGAGTTGACTGACCGTGAGGGCGGTCGCGACCACCGCGGCGGCACCAAAGGCGGTATGCGCGACAGCGAACTTCTGCGCGGCCTCGGCGGCCTCATTCGCCACCTGACGCTGCTGGTCGGCAACCCCACGGTACCGCTCGGCGGCCGGGGACTGCCAGGACTCGTTCGACGCGAGCTTGTCCTTCTCGTGTTCCTCGGCGTAGTCCTTAGCCTCCTTGGCGGCGGCGACCGACCGCACCGCGGAAACCGGAATGAGCCATGCGCCCTCCAACAGCGGGGTGAACTGGTCCAGGCTGCCCAAGCCCGCCTCACCGGCCTTCAGCGCGGCCTGGACGAGCGGGCGGACCGCCGCCACATAGGCCTTCGCCGCCCCCGCGAAGGGCCCGAACGAGGCGATATAGGCCGCCGCGCTGACCTCGAAGGCCGGCATAACCACCTGGAACCGGGCCCGAGCCGCCTGACTCGCCATGTTGACCTGGCGAACAACCAGGCTACCGATACCTGCCATGATGCTGGTCTCCTTGTCAGATAGAAATCGTGCCGCTCAGCGCGACGTTATCGGATTCGGCCTTCGTGTAGTCGGTAGACGACGCGGTGAGGGTATCGGCGATCTGCTTATCGGCCTGGCCGAGCGCATCGAAATGGGCTGCGAAGGTCTGCGACACCTTGGTGACCGCCTTGGCGGCCTCCTTGTAGATGCCCCAGTCGCCGACCTCGGAACCGAGCCTGTCGAAAGCCGCCTTGGTCTTGGTGGCCTGCTCCTGGCACTTGCTGAACTGGGCGGCGTCGGCCACCAGATCGTCCGGGGTGACCTGCACATCGCTACCCGGGGCGCTGCCCGCCGGGGCTTTCTCGTTGGGGTTACTGGGGCTGGGACCGAAGCTACCGGTACGCTCGGGGCTGCCGGAGCCCCCGCCGCCGCCGCTGGAGCCGCCACCGCTGTAGCCGCCGCCACCGGATGAGCCGGCCCCCGGCCCGAAACCGGCTCCGCTCCGGCCGCCGCCTCCGCCGGCGGCGGAACCGAAGCTGCCGGTACGGCTGCCATAGCTGTTGCCATCGGTGTGCGGCGTGGTGTCGATATCGCGCAGGTCGGCGCTGGGCTTGTCGCCCAGGGTTTTGACGATCTGGGTGGCCATGTTTTCCCATTTGGCATAGGCGTCCGGGAAGGCCGAACGCTGCACGGCCTGAGCCGCCTGGGCCACCGTCATGTTTTCCCAGCCCTTCACCTTCAGCAGGCCCTCATAGAACTTGGTCGCGGCATACTGCGGATCGGTGATCTGATCGGCGCTTCCCCAGCCCTGCGATGGACGCTGCTGGAACAGGCCGAGGGAATCGCGGTCCCCGTAGTTCAGATTGCGCAGGGTGGATTCCTGCATCGCGGTGGCGATCGCGATAATGCGTCCCCGTTCGGGAATGCCCATCTTCAAGCCGACATCATTGATGATGCGGGCATTGCGCATTTGTTCTTCACTCAGTGCCATCGGTGACCTCCTGGGAGATGGTTTGGGCGATGATTTCAGCAAACGCCTCATTCAGCCACTGAGTTGGCCGCTGGGCGATCTGTACCTTGGCGAAGGCGATATCGGCGAGCATGAACCCGTCCCACGCCATCGACACATTGTGCGCGGCATTGCTGAGCCGTTCGATCGTGGCGGTGGGCATCTCGGCAGCGAGATTCTTCTCCACCTCGCCGAGCACCTTCCACATTTCGGCCTCTGCCGCATCGGCATCTGCCTGGGTTAACTGCTCCCAGTTCGCCACTGTTTGGTTCAACCGCCCGTCGTCGTCGGGTGCCGGCGTTTCCACCCGATCGGCCTGCTCGATCTGGTGGACGCGGGCCAGCGCCAACGTCGTGTTGATCAGCACCGGCAGTTCCTCGGGTCGATAATACTGATGCCACAAGGCATTGAGCTCGATCGCCAGTAACCGGCCGAACTCCGCCAGCTTGATACTGACTACTTTGTGTTGATCAGATTCCCAGAACTCTGACTGCTGCACTGGGATGCCTCCTAATAAAACCGAACTACGCTGACAATCATGGCGGTTGCAGGGGTCACAATTGGGGAATGGCTGGCAGCGTGATCATAGTTGGTATGGCCATCCTGCTCGCGTTGACCGCGGTCGTGTCCCTCCTGCTGTTCGGGCCCGGCAGGGATTCGGTTACCAACGGCTTTGACCCTGCAGACCAAGCCGAGCTCACTGCGGTCTTTGCGCAAGTCGCCGGCGAAGAAGCCCCGCGCAGGCTGGCGAATCTGGAGCGCGTCTTGAGGCTGCTTGTCATCCGCCAGGTGCCGCTGCGCCGGATCGAGCCGGCGGCCACCCGGGAAGTCGCCCGGTTGGCATTCGCGGATGGCACGGTGGTACTGGCCCGCAGCGGCACGTCCGGCAGCATTGGATCGCTGGCACGGTCATGCAGCCAAACCACCATCTGCCCAGAAGGCTGCGTCATCGCGAACGGCCATATCCGCCTCGAACTGGCCTGGGTCACCGGGCGAGTGTGGGTCGAAGTGGTCGGCCGCGACCAGGTCGACTGAAAACACCCCGGCAGCACCGGGAACCGGCCGTGTGGGCGCCTGGCGCGCCCACACATTTCTGGTGGCAGCTGATGGATTCGAACCATCGTAGGCTGAGCCGACGGTTTTACAGACCGCTCCCTTTGGCCGCTCGGGCAAGCTGCCGGGCTGCTGAACAGCGCAGGGAAACGATAGCAACAAACCCGGCCAGCGCAAAAGCCGGCGTCTTGAATCCACAGCGCCCGGCCAACCCGATACGGTCTTGGCTTGCCGGGTGCGCTGGGGCAGGATGAGGAGCATGGCTTCAGACAGCTCCTTCGATATCGTCAGCAAGGTCGCCCGGCAGGAGGTCGACAATGCCCTCAACCAAGCCGCCCGGGAGGTTTCCCAGCGTTTCGACTTCAAGGGCACCGATGCCTCGATCAAATGGTCCGGCGATGAGATAGCCATGCAGGCCAGCGGCGAGGAACGGGTGAAGGCGGTCTGGGATGTCTTCCAGTCCAAGCTGGTACGCCGCGGCGTCGACCTGAAGTCGGTGCATGCCAGTGACCCGAAGCTGTCGGGCAAGTTATGGCATATGACCGCCACCATGCAGAACGGCATCAGCCAGGAAAACGCGAAGAAGATTACCAAGCTGATCCGCGACGAGGGACCCAAGGGCGTCAAGGCGCAGATCCAGGGCGATGAGCTGCGGATCAGCTCGAAATCCCGGGATGACCTACAGGCCGTCCAACGGTTGGTGAAGGCCGCCGACTACGACTTCGCGGTACAGTTCGTCAACTACCGTTAGGGATGCGACCGGGCACCCGCATGGCGCCACCGTGGCCCGCAGCAAGCCATCGTCACCCGGCGGCCAGCGGCCTTTGACGAAGCCCGGCCGAGGCCGGTGGGTGCGGACCGCCACGGGGTGGCGCAGCCTACTGCCGGTCAGTCCCGCCCGATCGCCTCGAATGCCTGTCGCAGCGCTCCGCTCGCGGGGTTCCGGGCTATAACGCATTTGGCGATGCCCTCCAGGACGACAAAGCGCAATTCGTTATCGCGTACCTTTTTGTCCCAGCTCATCGCCTCAACGAGTCCGGCCCGGTCGGCCCCGGTGAGGCCGATGGGCAGGCCAGCCATCTGCAGCACCCGGCGATGCCGGTCGACCACATCCGGATCGGTGATGTGGCCGAGCCCGCGGGCCAGTTCGGCCGCGAACACCATACCGATCGCCACCGCCTCGCCATGGGTATAGGTCGCCGCGGCGCTGTTCTCCAGGGCATGGCCCAGGGTATGGCCGTAGTTGAGCACCTCGCGCAAACCGATTTCGCGTAGGTCCTCGGAGACGATACGGGCCTTAGCGGCGATGGCCCGCTCCATCAGTTCCCGGAAAACCGGCGAGTGCAGGTCGAGGGCATCCGCTCCCCCATTGGCCTCCAGCAACTGCAGAATCCGTTCGTCGGCGATGAACCCCATCTTGATGACCTCGGCAAGCCCGGAACGCAACCGGCCGACCGGCAACGTGGCCAGCAACCCCAGATCGCACAGCACCGCGGACGGCGGATGGAAGGCACCCACCAGGTCGCGTCCGCGGGGCAGATCGAGCGTCGTTTTGCCGCCGAAACCCGCGTCCACCATGGCCAGCAGGCTGGTCGGCACATTGACCAATGGGATACCCCGCAGCCAAGTCGCGGCGACGAAGCCGAGCAGATAGCAGGCCTCCGCCCCACCGACCGCGACGATCGTATCCTGCCGGCCGAAACGATGCTCCCCAAGGACATCCCACAGCTCGGCGACCGCCGTCAGGTTCTTGGCCGCCCGCAGGTCGGGCAGCTCGTGCGGCACCACCCGCAGGCCGCCCTCGCCCAGCAGTCCGGCGATTCGTGCCGCGGCCGGCCCCATGACCGACTCGTGCGCCACCAGCACCCGCTCGGTGCCGGCCGGGATCAGCTCGGCGATATCGGCGAGCAGCTCCCAACCGAGCCGGATTTCGTAGCCATTCCGGCCGGTCACCGTGATCACGCTAGCCGGAGCATGCCGCGCCGCGGTCTGGCGCACCAGGCCGGGCGGCAGATCGACCGTGCCGTTGTTTATCAGTGCGAGCAGGATGTCCTCACCGGTGTCCTGCGGTCTGCGGCAGGTCGTGTCGAGCTGGACCTTCGCCACGCTCTGGTAGATCGGCCGGCGCTGCGCCATCAGCGCGTTGAACTTGGCTACCGGATCGCCCATCAGCAGCGGCCGGATGCCCGACAGGCCAACCCGCGGCAATGCCTGGGAGACATCCACATCCAGGAAGACCGTCATGTGTCGTTGCAACGCCGCCTGGGTACCCGGGTGCAGCACAGCGCCGCCGCCCAGAGCCACCACACCGGCAAAGGTTTCCAGCGTGTGCAAGACGATCTGGTGCTCTAGGGCCCGGAAGGCCGCCTCGCCCCGGGTGAGGAACAGCTCCGGGATCGGCATCCCGGCGGCCTGCTCCACCAGGTCATCGGTGTCGACGAACTGTAGGCCCAGCGCCTGGGCGATCAGCCTGCCTACCGTGGACTTGCCCGATCCAGGTGGCCCACACAGCACCACTGCGGGACGTCGCATGCCCGGCCCACAGCCGACTCCACCCATGTCTCCTCGCTTTCGTCCCTTGCCAAGCAGTCTGCCACAGCGCGATCCCGGGACCGCCGAATACGCATCATCGCCCCGGCAAGCCAGCCGACGCACCGCGCGGGATTTCTCCCGCTTCCCCAACCGGTGCCGGTACGCCACGCCCGGTTCCGCTCGCCCCACCGCGCAGCCACGAGTCAGGTTCCTCTCAAGCCCCGGGTTCAGGTCCGGCGGCCAAAAACCATGGCCACCGAGCGCAAGGCCAGGATCAAGCCCCCAAAGCCAAGCAGGTAGCCGAGCAGATCGAATATCCGGAAGCTGTAGATCCGGGGCCCGCCGCTTGAGGTGACCAGCATGATCGCCCCGATCACGGCAAACCCGGCGAGCCCGGCGATAACCACCTGGTTGGCCAGCCCGGTGAGGAAGGCCCGGTCGTCCGGGTGGGCGACGATCCGCACGCCAGCGGAAAACCGGCCGGTTGCCAGGTCCTCGCTGATCCGGTTTAGCCGGCGCGGCAGATGACTCAGCAGGGGCACCAGGCGGACCGCCTGATTCGCGATCTCCCGCCGGGCGCCTTCGGCCGAGACATCGCCGATCGTGGCCCTGGCCTGCTCACGGGCGCTGGCCACCAGATCCAGCCCGGAGTCCAACAGGCGCAGCGTACCCTCCAAGGCGCCCAGGGAACGCATGGCCATCGCGATATTACGCGATACGGTCATGCCGTTGGCCAGTACCAGGCTCAGCAGCTGCTGGAAGAACACCAGGGTGGAGCCGGTGCCTCCGGTACGCATCCGGGTGATCAACACCCCGAGATTGCGCTGCAGCGTCCGCTCGTCAAGCGAGGAATCATGATCGAGCAGTTCCAGCACCGCATCGGTGGCCAGCGCCGCATCGTCGGCATCCACCGACCACAACAGCAGCCCCAGGTTGCGCCGGGCCGCGGCGTCCAGCCGGCCCACCGAACCATAGTCGAGCAGTCCCAAAGACCCATCGGGCCACAGCAGCACGTTGCCGGAATGCAGGTCGGCGTGGAAAACCCCGTCCCCCAGGATCTGCTTGACCACCGCCCCAAGCAACCGGTCGGCGGTCTCCTGCCGCTGGGCGACGGTAAGCGCGGCGATCAGTTCCTGAGCACGGGCCATCGGCGTGCCATCGAAGCGTTCCATGACCAGCACTCGGCCGGTGCACAGTTCCGGGTAAGCGTCCGGGACGCGGATTCCGGTGCCGGTCAAGCCCGCCCGCAGAGCGGCCATGTTAGCCAGTTCGGCCTCGTAGTCGAATTCCTCGGCCACCGATTCGGTGAATCCCTGGACGATGTCGGCGACTCCGAGATTGTGTGCCCAGTCGGCGTTGCGATCCAGCGTGCGGGCCAGCCGATCGAGAATCTGCAGGTCCAGGCTCGCCTGCTCGGTCGCGCCCCAGCGCTGCACCTTGACCACCACCTGGCGATCCCCGTCCAGCACGGCCGCATGTACCTGGGCGAGAGAGGCCGACGCCAGGGGCCGTTCGGCGATCTGCAACCGAGCCCGGCCCGCCGGGGGCAATTCGGCGGTCAATACCTTGTCGACCAGCCGGAAATCCTGCGGATCGGCCTCGATGGTCAACCGCGACAGTTCCTCGATGTAGGCCGGCGGCAGCAGGTCGGCTCGGGTAGAGAGCATCTGCCCGAGCTTGATGAAGGTCACCCCCGCATCCTCCATCGCGCGCCGCACCGAGCCGGCGGTGGTCTGCCCGGGGTTGAGCACCCCACGCAGCTGGGCATTCAGGCCATGCCGGGTGAGGATCAGCATGATACGCAGGTACCGGCGAGTGCGCCGGAACCGACCCCGCCAACCGGTCAGCAGCACCCGCAACGGCGGCAGCGAACCGGTTGGTACGACAACCTCAAGCACCATCAGCACCAGCAGGCCCAGGGCGAAAGCCCCCAACATCGTGGCCAACCCGACCACCACCAGGGTGACCACATTGGCCGGAGCGGCCACCACGAACTGATCTACGTCGATCAGCCAGGTGACCACGCTGACTAGCCCCTGCCATACGATCAAGCTGACCAGCAGCGCGCGCAGCGTGGACACCTGGATGCCCAGCACCCGCCGGCTGGTGCGGGCCACCAGCCAGGTGACCAGGCCCAGCACCAGCAATCCAATGACCAACTCGGCTGCCTGGACCAGGATTTGCTCCATCTCAACCCACCCGAACCGGGAACCCGGCTGACCGGCCCGAGACCTTCACGATCTCATCGCCACGCGGCCGGGTTCCGGCCCGGCCATCGATCGGTACCAGCGCATTGGCGATCGACGACCGGGCGTGGCCACTCGGTCCGGCGGCTCCGGCGCGCCTCAGGACCTGCCCTGGCCGGCTGGGACCACCGAGTTGCATGGTCTGGATCTGCATGGCTTGATCCTCGCACATCGACCAGCGGCTACCTTGCTGCCCGGCGCCGGCAGCGGTGTTTGCCGGGGCGGCAGGCGCCGGCCTGGCTCGGGCTCACTATTGTGGAGGAATGGAAAGCCGACTCATGGCGGGGCCAACCGATACCAGCATGGCCGCCGTGGGCATCAGCAGCGCTCGCGCGCGAGTACTGAATCGGCTGCGCAGCCGGGCAGAACCATGGGGAATCGTGGAGTTGGCCGCAGACCTCAAACTGCATCGCAACACCGTACGAGGTCACCTGACGGCGTTGGTCGAGGATGGGCTGGCAGAGTACTCCGATCCCCGTTCGGCAAGGCCCGGCCGCCCGGCGCGGGTCTACCGGGCCACCAGCCTGGGTGAGGGCATCACCTATCCAACCCTGGTTGCCGCCCTTGCCGAAACCATCGGCGGCCTGCCGGACCCCGAAGAGGTGGCCCGGCAGACCGGGCAACGCTGGGGATGCCGGTTGGTCTCCTCCCTGAGGCGGCGCAGGCCGGACGCGGATCTGTCGGACGACCTCGCGGAACTGGGTTTCGAGCCCCGCCCGATCCCGGACGTCGGCTACGAACTGCGCAGCTGCCCGATGCTGGTAGCAGCACGCCGCAATGCCGAGATCGTCTGCCAGGTGCATGCCGGCATGGTGCAAACCCTAGCCCAAGCCCATCTGGAGCCGGCGACGGTGGATCTGGAGCCGATGGCCTCGCCGTCCGGCTGCCTGGTGCGGCTGCATCCGGCAACCAGGCCACCGCGCCAGAACTGACCCGGCCCGGCTCCGGTGGGCCGCGCCACCAGCCGATCGGCAGCGTTCAACCGCGAGACCGGATCATTCCAAACCCAGACGGGCCGGAACCACGATCAGCAGACTGCCGATCAACAGCACCGTACCGCCGATCACCAACCACGCCGGCATCAGCAGGTCGATCGGGTTGACGACGGTGGACGAAACCCCGATCCAGATGGCCACGACGCCGGTCACGGGCAGCAGAAGCAACAGGGCGGCCCCCACCCGTACTCGGCCACGGTCACGCAAGACCGCCCCGATGGCAGCCCCGATACCGATCAGTTGACCGAGGATGGCGAACCCGGCCAGCCAGGTACCGATCCTGGCCTGCCAGCGCGCCGGCGGGTCGGCCAGGGACCGGTTGAGCAGCTGCCAGGCCAGCGCCCCGGACAACACCGCAACCCACCACGCGACGACCGCGATCAGCGCAATCCGGCTACGACTCGGCTCCTCGATGGAGCCCCGGCGGTCCTTGCGGCCTCTGGCATGCACGACCCCAGTTTAACGATCGCCTCCTACCGGGTATTCCCGCCGATCGACGCCTCGTCGCGCCGGCGGAAAACCGCCGGTACCCGGGGGCGTACACCGCAGGCCGCCCGACGTCCCACCCCGGCACCGCCGACCCTTCGTTCGGCCGGCGGCGTACCCGCCGGACAACCGATCCGGTCGTTTTGTCACCGAACGCACCGGATTCCGCCATCGAGTCCGGCCGGCGCCCGGCCGCGGCGAGCGGCCCGGTAGGCCGTTCCCCGATAGCAGTTGCCGGCATGCCCCGACCGATCGGGGTAAGTTGGCGGCCATGCTGATCGCCACCCACAATGTGAACGGTATCCGGGCTGCCGAGCGTCGCGGGTTCACCGGCTGGCGAGCCGCCCGCGGCTGCGCGGTGATCGGGTTGCAGGAGGTCCGCTGCCCCATCGACCGGCTGCCCCTGGATGTCTTCGGCGACTACCACGTAGCCTACGACCCAGGCGTCCTAGCCGGACGCAATGGGGTGGCTCTGCTTACCCGCGAGCCGGTGGCTGCGATCCGCAGTTGGGGTTCCCAGGCGGTCAGTTGGGCGCCCCAGGCCACTCCCACCCCCGTAGCCGGGAACGACGCCACCGGCCTGACCCGCAAATTACGCCAATTCGGCGCCGAGGGCCGTTACATCGAGGTTGACCTGACCGATCTCCCGCTGACAGTCGCCAGCGTCTACATCCCGAAGGGGGACACCCCCTATGCGCCGCGGGGTGCCGAACCCGACCCGGCAGCGGTGGCCCGTTACAACCGGAAGATGGCATTCCTCAGCGGGTTCGCTCGGCAACTGGGCCGGGCTCGGCGGGCGGCCCTAGCCCGCGGCCGGGACTACCTGGTGATGGGGGATTTCAACATCGCCCACACCAATCGGGATTTACGCAACTGGCGTTCCAACCAAACCGCCGCAGGCTTTCTGCCGGTGGAACGGGACTGGTTCACCTCGATCGTCTCGCCGCGCACCCTGGTCGACGTCGTCCGTCACCTGCACCCGGACGCCGAAGGCCCCTACTCCTGGTGGAGCTGGCGCGAGCAGGCCTTCGACCGGGATACCGGCTGGCGGATCGACTACCACCTGGCCACTCCCAGATTGGCCGGCCGGGCCCGTACCGGTGGCACCGATCGGGAATCCAACCGCGAGTCGCGAATCAGCGATCACGCTCCGGTGGTGGTTGACTACGAGATTTGAGGTCTTGATCCGGCCACCGGAGAATGCCCGACGCCCGCCGGCCGGATCCAGTTCACCGGCCTGGCTCCGGCGCACCGGGCCGGGTACCGGTTCAGGATACGAACCGGGCCGCGACCTCGGCCGGATCGACCTCGGCCAGGCCGGCATGCCGCCAATGGGGTTCCGCACCTCGATCGATCATCCGCACCCGAACCCCCTCGACGAAGTCGTGGGGGTCGTTGAATTCCGTGATGGCCAAGGTGGTGTCCTGAACCAGCACCGCGGCGACATCGGGGGCGGCTGCGGCCAGGCGCACCGCCTGCAGGGCCACAGCCACCGACATGGGGCACCGGGACCGCAACAGTCCGGCGGCCGCGCGGGCCTCGGAAGCCGGGTGCTCGGTCAGCCGGTCAAGGATCGCCACCGGATCGTCGCCGACATAGCATTCATCTATCCAGGCGGCATCGCGGGCCAACTGGGAATCTTCCGGGTCGGCGCCCGGGCATTCATCCAGTAGACCCGCCCAGAGCGCATCGGCACCGTCGATGGTCTGCCCCGTCATGGCCAGATGGGCACCCACCTGCCCCGGGGTGCGGGCCAATTCGAAGCAAACCCCCACATCGGGCCACAGGCCGATGGCGGTTTCAGGCATGGCCAGGCGGGTGGTGCCGTCCCCAAGCCGTCGGGTGTTGTGCAGGCCCAAACCCAGACCACCGCCCATCGAGATGCCCCGCAGATATGCCGTGACGGGTTTGCCGATGGCGGCCACCAGCCCGTCCAGCCGGTATTCGGCGAACAGGAACCCCAGGGCCTCGTCTGCGCGGCCCGCCAGGACCCAGTCGCGTAAGATCCGTACGTCGGCACCCGCGCAGTAACCGCGTTGCCCAGCGCCCTGGATCGTGATCCCGACGATCCGCTCGTCGCCGGCCCACCGCTCAAGGATCTCGGTCAGCCGGGCGATCATCCCACCGGATAATGCGTTGATCCGATTCGGCCGGTTCAAGGTTATGGTGCCGATACCGTCGGTCACGCTGGCGAGCACTTCACTGGTCAAGATCGCCTCCTCAGCTTCAAATGGGCGGCGCTGCCCGGCAGCCTGCGGCGTGGATTACCGGCCCCGAACGGCAGCCGCTGGTGAGTATGGGCAAGCCACCAGATACCAGCCGCCGCCGCGAATCCCAACGCCATGGTGTCGTTGCGCCACGACATGTTGATGCCGTTGTAGCACAGCAGCACCACGGTCACCCAGACGGCCAGATTGATCTCGCGGCTGCGCGCCCGGGTCAGCGGCAGCAGCACCCCGCCCCACAAGATGTACCAGCTACGCACCGCGGGTAGCGCCAGCGCGGCGATCAGGTAGCCCAGCGCCAGGAAACGCATCGGTCGCCGGCGGGCCACCGTGACCGCCAGCACGGCGATGGCGACCCCGGCGAGCACCACCCCGGCGGTACGGGACGCGCGGATCGCCGCCCAACCGGTGGGATCGTGCCCCAGGGCGTTGACCACCAACTGGATCCCCTGACCGATCACGGTGAACGGCGCGATGGTCATCACCATGCCGGGCACGTTTACCGCGTTGATCCAGCCGAAACCCAGCCCGGTCGCCAGCGTCACCAGCGAGAAGGTTCCGATCGCGATGCCGATGCTGGCCAGCATGCGGCCGCCGGCAATTGACACCTCCCGGGCCGACCAATCCGCCCAGGGACGCACCATCAGGGGCAGCGCATAGGCGGCCAGGATCGCCGGCTGTTTGATGGCCGCAGCCACTCCGATGATCACCGCACCCAACAGCCACCAGCTGCTTCCCCACCGGTGCGCATCGACCCGGTACCGGCCGATCCGCGGGGGCGGGCAGGTGGGCAGCCCGGTCACCCACAATGCCGCCACCACCAGGCCCAGCATCAGCGAGTCGTTATGGGCCCCGCCGATGAAATCGATCACCAATACCGGATTCAGGGTGGCGAACCACGCCGCTACCGCGGGATCGGCGCCCCGGCGCCGGGCTATTCGCGGAATCAGCAGGCCGATCAGGCCAACCCCGATCAGTGCCAGCGTGCGCATCGCCACGGCGGCGGCGTAGGGATGGAAACCGGTCAAATCGACGACCAGGTGCTGCAGTTGCAGGCTCAGCGGCCCGTAGGGCGCCGGCGTCTCCCGCCACACCCAGGAGACCTGATCGGCGAACGCCCCCGGCAACACCGCCGGCCCCGCATCGTAGGGGTTGATGCCGTTGTGGATCAGCCATCCCTGGGCTGCATAGCTATAGGCGTCATGGCTGAAGATGGGTGGGGCGAACAGGAAGGGAGTACCCCAAATAGCCAGGATCGCCCAATGGCGCAGATGACTGTAGGCATGGCCTCCGGCTTCGGTCGCGTCCGGCCGTGGGCGTAGCCGGAACCAGGCGTCCACCAGCAGGAGCAGGCCGGCCATGGTGATCAGGGTGCCGAACAGACGTACCGGTGTGCCGGTCAGATCAAGATCGGTGAACCAGCGCCACCACGGCGAGTTGCGCGGCAGATATGCTGGCGACAAGGCACCCCCGGTGATCAGCACCGTACCTAGCAGACCGCGCCGCACGTTCGGTTCCCGCCAAGCGGCCCCCACACTTGCCCAGCGTTCGGCGACCACGGTGACCGGGCCGCCGCCATCTGCGGTGGCCCGGGGCCCCCGAGGGTCATCAGACATGGGCCCCAGCCTACGTTCCCGGGTGCGCGGGCCGGCCGGTCATCGCCTGGGCCACTAGGCTAGGTTGGGTGCCCACGAATCCGAATGCACCGGGGAAAGCGGTGCCGCAGCAAGTCAGCCGGGTCGTGGTGCGGTTCGCCGGAGACTCCGGCGATGGCATGCAACTGACCGGTGACCGGTTCGGCGTCGAGGCAGCCCACCAGGGCAATGACATCGTCACCTTGCCGGACTTTCCCGCGGAGATCCGCGCCCCCCGGGGCAGCCTGGGCGGAGTCTCCAGTTTCCAGGTGCATTTCGCCGACCGAGATGTCCTCACCCCCGGCGATGACCTGGATGTGCTGGTCGCCATGAACCCGGCGGCGCTCCGGGTGCATCTACCCGCACTGCGCAGAGGCGGCCTGCTGATCACCGACACCTCCGAGTTCACCAGACGCAATCTAAACCATGCCGGATATGCGGACAACCCGCTAGCCGATGGCTCGCTGGCGGGCTACCGGTTGGTTGCGGTGGATCTGAGCGTCCTGACCACCGAGGCGGTCAAACAGTTCGGGCTGGGACGAAAGTCGGTCACCCGGGCCCGCAATATGCTGGCTCTCGGCCTGGTCAGCTGGCTGTATAGTCGTGCTCTTGAGCCCACTGTGGCCTGGTTGACCGCCAGGTTCGCAGCCGACGACGCGGTGCGCGATGCCAACATCGCCGCGCTACGGGCCGGCTGGAACTACGGGGAGACCTCCGAGACGTTCGCGGTGCGCTTCACCGTCGCTCCGGCGGCCCGGGCCGCCGGGCGCTACCGACAGATCTCGGGCAATCAAGCCCTGGCGTTAGGGCTGGTCAGCGCGGCCGAACTGGCCGGGCTACCGTTGTTCCTAGGTGCCTATCCGATCACGCCGGCCTCCGACCTGCTGCACGAACTGGCCAAGCTCAAACACCTCGCGGTGCAATGCTTCCAGGCGGAGGACGAGATCGCGGCCGTGGGTGCAGCGCTGGGCGCCTCCTTCGGTGGCGCGCTGGGGGTCACCACCACTTCGGGGCCGGGGTTCACCCTCAAACAGGAAATGATCAACCTGGCCGTGATGGCCGAGCTGCCGCTGGTCGTCGTCGACGTGCAGCGCGCCGGGCCATCCACCGGAATGCCCACCAAAACCGAACAGGGCGATCTGGGGCAGGCACTGTGGGGCCGCAACGGCGAGTCGCCCGTGCCGGTGCTGGCTGCTCAGTCGCCGAGCGACTGCTTCGATGCCGCCATCGCCGCCTGCCGGATCGCGGTCGAACAGCGCACCCCGGTGGTGCTCTTGTCGGACGCCTATCTGGCGAATGGTTCCGAACCCTGGCTGATCCCCGAACTGTCCGAGCTGGCTAGGATCGACCCCGGGTTCGCGACGGCCCCGAATACCGCCACCGGCGAATTTGCGCCCTATCTGCGCGATCCGCAAACCCTCGCGCGGCCATGGGCGATTCCCGGCACCCCCGGTCTCGCCCATCGGCTGGGTGGTTTGGAGAAGTCCGCCGGCGCCGGCGCGGTCAGCTACGATCCGGACAATCACGATCGGATGGTCAGGCTGCGCGCCGATCACATCGCGGGCATCCGGGTACCCGATGCGGTGTTGGACGATCCTGCCCACGCCGCGCGGGTGGTGGTGGTCGGCTGGGGCTCAACCTGGGGTGCCATCACCGCCGCGGTACGACGCGTCCGCGCGCTCGGGTTGCCCATCGCGCAGGTACATCTGCGTCATCTGAACCCGCTACCGGCCAATCTCGGCGACCTATTGCAAAACCATGCCCGAGTGGTGGTGCCCGAGGTGAACCTCGGTCAGCTCACCGGGCTGCTGCGGTCGCGCTATCTAGTGGATGCGCGGGCCTGGTCACGGGTACGCGGCCTGCCACTGAACGCCGGCGAATTGACCGAGTATCTGGCCGATCTGGTTGAGGAGACCCTGCATGACTGAACTACCCGCCGGCCTGGCCGGCGTCCCCCTGGCGTCGACCGCTCAAACCCGCAAGGACTTCGCCAGCAACCAGGAGGTGCGCTGGTGCCCGGGGTGCGGTGACCATGCGGTGCTCAACGCGGTCCAGGCGCTGCTCCCCAGCCTGGCCATCGCGCGCGAGAACGTTGTTATCATATCGGGAATTGGCTGTTCGTCTCGATTCCCCTACTATGTCAACAGCTATGGCCTGCACTCGATCCACGGCCGGGCGCTGACCATTGCGACCGGCCTGGCCATCACCCGGCCAGATCTGGCCATCCTGGTCGTCACCGGGGATGGCGATGCCCTGTCTATCGGCGGCAACCACCTTATCCATACGCTGCGGCGCAATCTGAACCTGACGATCCTGCTGTTCAACAACCGCATCTATGGCCTCACCAAAGGCCAGTACTCGCCCACCAGCGAGACCGGCAAGGTGACCAAATCCAGCCCAGCCGGTTCCCTGGAGCGACCCTTGAATGCGGTTTCACTCGCCCTGGGTGCGGAAGCCAGTTTCGTGGCCCGCGCCATCGATTCCGATCGCCCCCAGCTCACCGAGGTATTGCGGGCAGCGATCGCCCATCGCGGGGCGGGATTGGTGGAGATCTACCAGAACTGTCCGATCTTCAACGACGGCGCCTGGGAGGGACTCGGCCCGCCAGACGGCGAGGGAATCATCGCCCTACGGCACGGCGAGCCGATCCTCACCGGTGGGGGCGTTCTCGGTGCGGTGGCCGCCCCGGGCGGGGAATTGCGGCTGGCGCCCGTAGCCGAGATCGGCCTGGACGCGGTGTTGGTGCACGACATCCACGCCACCGATCCCACCCGGGCATTCGCCCTGTCCAGATTGACCGATACCGGCCCGATGCGCCGAACCCCCATCGGGATCTTCCGCCAGGTGACCCGGCCCACCTTCGACGATCTGTCCCGCTCGCAGATCCAGGCCGCCATCGGTAACAATGGGAATGCCGGCGACCGGGCAATGGCCATTCAAGCCCTATTGACCGGCACCGACACTTGGGTGGTCGGCTGAGGGACCGATTGGAGGGCAGGCAGGATGACCGGAGAACCAGCTGGCTTCGAGCGTCCGGTATCACCCCGGGGGGCCCACCGCAGCGACCCGACCTCGCAGCTCACCCCCATCCGAGGTGAGCTGACCACGATCCACCAGGGGCGCATCGCTCCCCCACCCGGCTCTCCGGCGAGCAGATTCGCCCGGCCCGCCGATCGCTATGAGATCCCAGTCGAGCAACCCGAACCGGAACCCGCCGGCTTCCCGGTGCGGCGCCTGCTCACCTGGCTGGTCGCGGTGATGCTGGTGGCGGTTGGGGCGGGGTGGGCATATGTCAAGTTCCTCTACAACCCCAAACCGGATACGGACACCATCGTGCAGGGTTCCCAGTCGGCAGGGCCCCGCATCGAACGGGCCGACGAACTGGTACGCACCTATCTGACTGCGCTCGCCACCGGTGACACTGGGACCGCCATGTCGCTGGGCAAGGTTGGGTCGGGCGATCCGGCCGCGATCGCCTCGGAGGCCTATCGGGTTTCGCTAGCAGCCTTCCCGATCACCGACATCCAGGTGCCAGCCATTGACAACCCCTCGACGGTGGTGCCGGCCTCCTACCGGATCGGCGATCAGGAGGTGACCACGCAGTTCCGGGTGGTTCGCGACGATTCGGGTTTCTGGGAGCTAGCCAACGCCACCGTTCAGGTCGAACTGCAAAAACCCAACGCCGAAAACCTTCCGGTGCTGCTGAACGGGGTCGCCGTTCCCGGTGGCGTGGCCGAACTGCTGCCGGGCAGATATGTGGTCAGCACCGGACTGCCGCTGGTCGACTATCCCGAAACCAGCACCATCGCCATCACCAATCTGGACTACGACGGCCGGGTACAGCGGGTACTCACTCCCCTGCTCACCGACGCCGGCCGCACGGCATTGCTCGAGGCGGGCCAGGTCGCGCTCAATGCCTGCCTGTCCTCCGGGAGTCTCGAATACGGTCAGTGCCCCAACCGGTTGATCGGTTCGGCCCCCTATGACCCCTCCTCGGTGCGTTGGGAACTGGTCGGCGACCCCTGGAGCGAAGCCAGTGTGGCGCTCGACCCCCGCGATCAAACCCAGGGACAGCTGACCGCCCAGTTGACCTTTGCGGTGAGTTTCACCTATTCCGACGGCAGCACCAACGGACGCCAGGTGCTGTCACCGGTGCTGGCCACCTGCTCCGGTTCGCTGATGGCTGGGCGTGGCAATCAGCTGACTGTGCTGTGGGGCAGGCCCGGGGGCTAGCCGGGAGATCCCCATCGGATGTGAAGCTTCATGGCTGTACCTGGCTGCTTGGGGTGCCGGCCGGCCACGCGGTCTTCCGCCATATGCGCAGCCCTACCGTTGCCTAACCATGGTTTCAACCGATTATGCGACTATGAGCTCGGCGGACCGCCGGGCTCAAATGGAAATCACCGGGATATCGTCTGCGGCAACGGAGCCGAAATCACCGTCGCTGTCGAAATCATCGTCAATTAGTGAAAGCACCGGGCCGGAACACACCGTTTACCGAACGAATCCTCGGGTGGGCCGCGGTGAACGATGCGGACCGCCGAGTTCTCCTCAACCGGGCGACCGGATCACCGGCAACCGATAGGTATGCTGGGGTGAGTGAGCATTGAGGCACTGGCATTCTCCCATTTCGATCCGGCCGTCCGGCCGAATGACGATCTGTTCCGGCATGTCAACGGGGCCTGGCTGGCTTCGGCGCGAATCCCGGACGATCGCAGCAGTTGGGGAGCCTTCTACGAGCTGCGAGAAGCGGCCGAGCGCGCGGTGCGGGAGATCGTTGAGGAGCAGACCACCGATGGGCCGGACCCGGATGCGGCGCGGATCGCCAATCTCTATACCTCGTTCATGGCGGTCGATGAGGTGAACCGAACCGGCATCGCACCGCTACGTCCCCTGCTGGCCCGTATCGACCGGATAGCCACCCTCGCCGACCTGGCGAGTTTCTGGGGCTGGTCGATGCGGCACGGAATCGACACCCCGGTCAGTTTCGGCAATGACGCCGACCCGGGAAACCCGAAACATCACGTCGTCTTCGTCGCCCAGTCCGGCATCGGGCTACCCGATGAGGAATACTACCGGCTGCCCGAGCACGCCGAGATACGGGACCACTATCGCAAACATATGGCCCGGATGCTCGAACTGGGCGGCGTGGCCGAGGCCGGGCCCCAGGCCGAGCTCGCCTTCGAACTGGAAACCCGGATCGCGGCCCGGCACTGGGACAAAGTACGAACCCGCGACATGGTCGAGATGTACCACCCGCAGACTTGGGCCGAGTTCACCGCCGACGCGCCGGCCATCGACTGGGCAGCGATACTGGCCGGCGCCGAGTTGCCGATCGAGACGGTGTCCAGGGTGATCAACATGCAGCACACCTTCTGCGCCGGGCTCGCCGAACTGGTGACCGAGGAACTGCTGCCCGCCTGGCGAGCCTGGGCACGCTGGCAGTTGGTGGATGCGCTGGCCCCCTGGCTGCCCGACGAACTTGTCGAGGAGCATTTCGATTTCTATGGTCGCCGGCTGCAAGGCATCCCGGAACTGCGCGAACGCTGGAAGCGTGGGGTCGCGCTGGTGGAGGAGGTGCTCGGCGAGGCGGTGGGCCGCAACTATGTGGCGCGATACTTTCCGCCGCAGACCAAGCGGCGCGCCGACGAATTGGTCGCCAACCTGCTGACCGCCTATCGGGAATCGATCGCCCAGCTCGACTGGATGACCGACCAGACCCGTGCGGAGGCACTCGACAAGCTCGCCAAGCTACGTGCCAAAATCGGCTATCCGGACAAATGGCGGGACTACTCCAGGTTAGAGGTGCACCCCGACGATCTGCTGGGCAACGTGCTGCGTGCGGACAGCTTCGAATTCGATCATATGATCGAGCAGTTATCCGAGCCGATCGACCCCGATGAATGGCTGATGTATCCCCAGTCCGTCAACGCCTACTATCATCCGTTGCGCAACGAGATCGTCTTCCCGGCCGCCATCTTGCAGCCACCCTTCTTCAATCCGGACGCCGACGATGCGGTCAACTATGGCGCGATCGGCGCGGTGATCGGCCACGAGATCGGGCACGGCTTCGACGATCAGGGGTCTACTTGCGACGGCGAGGGCCGGCTACGCAACTGGTGGACCGAGGCCGACAAGGCCGCCTTCGAACAGCGCACCGCCGCCCTGGTAGCCCAATACGGCGCCCTGGCCCCCAGCGCCGTGCCAGACGTGAAGGTGAACGGCGAATTGACCCTGGGCGAGAACATCGGCGATCTGGGTGGGCTGGCGATCGCCTACCAGGCCTGGCTGCTAGCCACCGAGCGAGCCGGACGTCCGGCCGAACCAGTGGATGGCATTCCGGCTGCCCAGCGCTTCTTCTTCGGCTGGGCAGCCGCATGGCGGGGGTTGACGCGTCCCGAGGCGCTACGCGAGCGGCTGGCCACCGACCCGCATAGCCCGGACGAGATCCGCTGCAACCAGACCGCCCGCAATGTGGCTGCCTTCCACACCGCCTTCGACACTTCACCCGGCGATGCGCTGTGGCTGGATCCCGCCGAACGGGTTCGGATCTGGTGAACCGTCATGGCTAGTATGCTGTTCGCGTTATACACCTTTTCGAGGAGAATCGATGACCATTACGGAATCGCTCAAATTCACCCTGTCTAAGTATGTAGTCTTCCAGGGGCGCGCCAGCCGCCGGGAGTGGGTGATCTGGTTCCTCGCCACCTTTATCCTGTCAATCGTTATATCCAGCCTAGTCAGGGTCACCACCGGAGATTCCGGCACCTCCCCGCTGGCATTCTTGCAGGCTTTGGTCTGGCTCGGCCTGTTCCTGCCTACCCTGGCCGTGCACGTCCGCCGGTTGCACGATACCGGCAAGAGCGGTTGGATGTTCCTGCTGGTGCTGATCCCGATTGCCGGTCCGTTTATTCTGCTTTTCCTTATGTTGCAGGCTGGTCAGCCCGTCGCGAATGTCTACGGTGAAGTGGTCTCATAGCCCGGACGGCCCACCGCTTTCTGAGCCAAGGTAAGCACACCGCTGCTGGCGAACCTCGTGTCAGGCGGGTTGGTTCTCGAATCGCCGGTCCGAGAACCAGCCCGCTTCGGCGGCTGGACCCGAAGACAGGCCAACCGGCCTCCCCGCCGCGCGAGTGAACAAACCCCGCCAACGACCGCCGGGCCTCAATTAGATCGGGTGACCACCTCGTCGCACAGCCTGGCCAGGGCTCGCCGGGCCGGGCCGTCCGGCAGCGGCCACAGGTACCCGCGAGCGATCTCGGCCCGCCGAGAGATCTGCTGCCGGGCCTGTTCGATGACCGGGCTGTGCCGCAGAGCCGCCAGCGCGGCCGCCAAATCGGCATCGGAATCAAGGCCCGCGTCGATTCTGGCAACCAGATCACGATCGGCGGCATTCGTCGAGGCCCGCAGCAGCAGAGTGGGCAGCGTCGCGACGCCCTCCCGCAGATCGGTTCCCGGGGTTTTGCCGGTTTGGTCGCCGATCACATCGATCAGATCATCGGACAGTTGGAAGACCATGCCTATCTCGTGCCCGAACCGGCCCAACGCATCCAGTTCTGTCTGCGGCAGTTCGGCGACCATGCCCCCGAACAGGGCGGACGTCCGGATCAACGAGGCCGTTTTGCCGCTCAGAACCTGCAGATAGTGTGCCATGACGTCTTCGCCGGCCGCCGGCCCGACGGTCTCGGCGATCTGCCCGGTAACCAGATCGGCGAAGGTCCGCGCCTGTAGATCGACATAGTCCACGCCCAGCCGGGCCACCTCACTGGAGGCTCGCGCGAACAGGTAGTCGCCCACCAGGATGGCGATGGAGTTGCCGTAGGCACAATTGGCGCTGGGCGCTCCCCGGCGGACCGTGGCCTCGTCCATGACGTCGTCATGATACAGGCTAGCCACATGGGTCAGTTCCACGACGAGAGCCGCCCGGATCAGGGCCTGCGTGTCGAAGCCGGCACCCAGATGCGCGCAACTGACCACCATGGCCGGCCGGAACCGTTTACCGCCGGCCGAAATGACGTGCCGAGCCGCTTCGGTGACGAACGGATTGTCCGCAACCGCCACGCTCATCAGTCGTTCCTCGATCTGGGTGAGCAGGTCACCAACGGAGGTGGTGAATGCCTCGTCGGTGCCAACCGTCATGTTGATCCTCTCATCGGGGGACTTCAACTGTAACGGGTCAGCGGACAAAGGTCGCAGCCTGCGCAGCCGCCTGCATCAACGGACCCGGCAACACCCCGAGCAGCAGCGTACCGGCCACACCGCACCAGATGACCACCAGGGTACCGCTGCCGGGGCTGACGACCGCGGTCTCGGTGTTCGGCTCCTTGCCGAACATGATCCACACCACACGGAAATAGAATCCCGCGGTCACCAGGCTGAAGATCACGGCCAATAGCACCAGCCAGCCGTAGCCACCACTCCAACCGGTCAAGAAGGCAAGCATCTTACCGACGAATCCACCGGTCAACGGAATACCAGCCATGCTCAACAGGAAGACCGTCATCAGCACCCCGAGCAGCGGATTGCGCCGCCCGAGACCCGCCCAGGCGGTGAAACCATTGGCCTCGCTACCCGAGCGCCGCACCAGGGTGACGATCGCGAATGCCCCCATGGTCGCCAGGCCGTAGGCGGACAGATAGATGCCCACCGCCGGTACCGACTGCGCACCGGCAAACCGGGTGAGCGACCCAGCCTGCGCGCCGACCACCGCCACCAGGATGAATCCGGCATGAGCGATCGACGAGTAGGCCAGCATGCGCTTGATGTCTTCCTGCCGCAGGCCGATGACCGCGCCAACGGCCATGGTGAGCACCGCAACCATGGCGATCGGCACCTGCCAATCCCAGACCATGCCGCCCAATGCCGTGAACAGCAGCCTAAGCAACCCGAATGCGGCGGCGATCTTGGTGCATACCGCCATGAAAGCGGTCACCGGTGATGGCGCCCCGCAGTAGACATCGGGCACCCAGTTGTGGAAGGGCACCGTACCCAGCTTGAACAGCACACCGACGATCACCAGGGTCATGCCCGTGAACAGCAGCATCGGGGTCTCGACCTGGATGCGTACCCGGGCATCGATCAGGGCGAAGGAGAACCCACCCGCAAAGCCATACAACAGCGCAGTCCCATACAGGAAGATTCCCGAACTCAACGCACCGAGCAGGAAATACTTCAGCGAAGCCTCCTGACTCAGTAGCCGACGTCGCCGGGCCATCCCCGCCAGCACATACAGCGGGAAACTGAATACCTCCAAGGCGACGAACATGGTCAGCAGATCGTTTGCGGCGACGAAAGCCATCATCCCGGCCACCGAGAACATCAGCAGCGCAAAGATCTCGGTGTGTTCCTGGCGGGCCGCGATCGCCTCACGCTCAAGCTGGGAACTGGGCACCGCAGCGGCGTTGGGGGCGAAGGGGGATTCCCCGCCACCGATCCGCCGCTCGGCAAACAACAAAGCGGCCAACATCGCGAAAACCAGCAGCAGTGTCCAGGCGAACCAGGTCGGGCCGTCCAGCGAAACAGCGCCGAGCAGCGCCAGGCGGGGCCGGCCGGTTACCCAATTGACCAAGCTCCAGCCCAGGGTGCCAAGCAGGATCAGCACGGTGAAACAGGACTGCACCATGCCCCGATACAGCCGGGACACCGCCCCCTCCAGGATCACGCTGACGACGCCGCCCACCAACAGCAGCAGAACTGGAGCGGCTGGGAGAAACTCGTCCAGCATCACTTGCCTCCATTCGACCCGGGAACCGGATCCGTCAACTGAACCTGGGTCATCGAGTCCACGGCCGTCGGCTCGACCACATCCAGCATCGGCTGTGGCAGGAAACCGAAGAGCAGCAACAATCCGAGCAGCGGGCCGATGACCAGCTTCTCGCGCACCGACAGGTCCTCGCTCACCTGCCGGCTTACCTCTGCCGGGGGTTCACCGGTGCAGACCCGCTGATATGCCCACAGCACATAGACCGCGGCCAGCACGGTGGCAAAGACCGCTATCGCCACCGGCACGGTCTGCCGGGGCCAGGAGGCACTCATGATGGCGTATTCGCCCACGAAGTTCGCCGTACCGGGCAGCCCCAAGGTGGCCAGCCCGGCCACCAGGAAGGTGCCGGCCAGCACCGGGGCCAGCGTCTGCACCCCACCGAAGTCGGCGATCTCGGCCGAACCGCGTCGCCGTTGCAGGAAACCAATAGCCAAGAACATGGCCGCAGAGCTGAATCCGTGCGCCAGCATATAGAACACCGACCCGGATATCGAGGCGGTGGTGAAGGCGAAAATGCCGAGCACCATAAAACCGAAATGGCTCACCGAGGTATAGGCAACCAAGCGCAGCAGATTCTTCGAACTGATAGCCAGCAGCGCCCCGTACACGATCGACACCACAGCCAAGGTGACCACCAGCGGGGTAGCCCAGGTGCTCGCCTTGGGCACCAGCCCCAGGCAGAGCCGGATCATTCCGAAGGTACCGATCTTGTCGAGCACGCCAACCAGCAGCGTGGTGGCACCGGGGGTGGCCTGCTCGGCCGTGTCGGGCAACCAGCTGTGTACTGGCACCATCGGCGCCTTGACCGCGAAGGCGAAGAAGAATCCGGCGAACAGCATCACCTGGGTGGCATGGTCGAGGTCCAGAGCCGCCACATCGCCGATCAGGAAGCTCGGTTTACCGGCCTCGGCAGTGGCCACGAAGACTCCGACCACCGAGAACAACATCACCAAGCCACCGGCCAGCGAGAACAGCAGGAATTTCAGGGCCGCCCGGCCACGCTCGGCCCCGCCCCAGCCCTGCACGAGGAAATACATCGGGATGAGGGTTGCCTCGAAAAAGATGTAAAACATCAGCACATCGGCCGACATGAACACGAACAGAGCGAAGCTCTCCAGCATCAGGGCCAGGGCACCGAAGGTGCCGGCCTGCCATCTGGCAGGGGCGTGCGATGCGGGATCCTGCTCGCCGAGCCGCCATTCGGCCAGCAGCACGGCCGGCACCAGGATCACGGTCAGCAACACCATGGCACGTCCCATGCCGTCCAGACGGAAGGCGTAGTGGGCGCCGATCTGGTCGATCCAGACCAGATCGCCGGCCAGTTGCTGGGCGCCGGCCAGGAAGAAGACGACCAGACCGAGCGCCAGCGTGACCAGTGCCGCACCGAAAGCCACATATTTGCGTATCCGGTTCTTCACCGCGAAACAGGCCACGGCACCGATCAACGGCGCCACAGCCAGGGCGGTGAGCAGGGGGATCGCGTTGTTCATCTGAACTCCTCCCCTCAGCCCAACCGGCCGAGGACCGTCACGGTGCAAACCAGGACGACACCGCAGACCATTGCGAGACCGTAGTTGCGGATGTATCCGCTTTGCAGACGAGCCAAAATGCCGCCCAGGCCAGCGGTCATCTCGGCGGCGCTGCGCACCCCGCCATCGATCAGCAGATCATCGACCTGCTGGACGCCGGAAACCAGCGCTCCCCCGCCCCGCACGAATACCGCATCGTTGAACTTGTCGGCCAGCAGATCGTTGCGTCCGATATAGAGCAGGGGATTGCGGGTGGGCGGCTGTTCGTAGCTGATCTCGCCACGGTAGGCGAATGCTCCGATAGCCACGCCTACCACTACCAGGACGAGCGTCAGCCAGCCCTGCCAGGGAACCTCGAGCAACCCCGAATCATGCGGATGCCCACCGGTGGGCGGGGCCAGCCAATGCTGAATCGCGGTGTTCAGCAGCATGCCCAGCACCGCCGAGCCGGCGGCCAGCACCACCAACGGCACCACCATCACCCAGGGCGATTCGTGCGGGTGCGCGTCGGCGGCCCAGCGCTGCTTGCCGAAGAAGGTCAGCATCATCAGCCGTGTCATGTAGAAGGCGGTGATCAGGGCGCCAACCATGGCGATCACGCCGAACACCGGGCCGCGCTCGTAGGCCGCCACCACGATGTGGTCTTTGGAATAGAATCCGGCCAGCGGCGGAATCCCGATGATGGCCAGGTAACCGATGCCGAAGGTCACGAAGGTCCACGGCAGTGCCCTGCGCAACCCACCGAAATGACGCATGTCGGTGTCGTCCGACATCGCGTGCATCACCGAACCGGCGCCCAGGAACATGTTGGCCTTGAAGAAGCCGTGGGTGAACAGGTGGAAGATGGCGAAGGCCCCGCCGGCCGGGCCGATTCCGGCAGCCAGCATCATGTAACCGATCTGGCTCATGGTGGAGCCGGCCAATACCTTCTTGATGTCGTCCTTGGTGGAACCGACCCAGGCACCGGCAATCAAGGTGACCGCACCGACGATGCAGACCGCTAGCGAGGCGGCCTCGGACAGGGCATACAGGTGGTGGCTGCGCACCACCAGATAAACACCAGCGGTGACCATGGTAGCCGCGTGGATCAGCGCGGAAACCGGAGTAGGACCCTCCATCGCGTCCAGCAGCCAGCATTGCAGGGGCACCTGGGCGGACTTGCCGCAGGCCGCGAGCAGCAGGAACAGGCCCACCGCCGTCGCCCACCCCTGGGGCAGCTGCTCGGCGTGGGCGTTCACCTCGGCGAAGTTGAGGGTGCCGAAATGCGCCAGCAGCGTGAACATGGCCAAGAGGAGGCCCAGGTCACCGATCCGGTTAACCACGAAGGCCTTCTTAGCGGCCAGCGCCGCACTACGGCGCCGTTGCCAGAACCCGATCAGCAGATAGGAGGCCAGGCCCACACCCTCCCAGCCGACAAACAGCAGGGCATAGTTATCGGCCAGCACCAGGGTGAGCATCGCCGCGATGAACAGGTTCAGATAGGCGAAGAACCGTCGCCGGTTCGGGTCATGGGCCATATAGCCAACCGAGTAGACGAAGATCAGCGATCCCACACCGGTGACCAACAGCGCGAACAGGATAGCCAACTGGTCGACCAGCAGATCGGCGCGCAGGTGCAGGGTGCCCACGTCGACCCAGTCGAAAATGGGCACCCGCACGGCCCGGTCGGCGACCTCGGCGCCCAGCATCTGGAAGAACACCACGATGGCTACCAGGAAGGAGGCGACCGCGCCACACACTCCAAGCCAATGCCCCCAGGCGTCGGTCGCCCGGCCGCCTAGCAACAGCACCATGGCTACGCAGCACGGAATGGCGATCATCAACCAGGCGACCTGGAACGCGCCGGTCGCCGCGACCGGTACAACGACTTCCATTGGATTCACCGCGGCCCCCTCAGTACTTCAACTGGTTCTGATCGTCGACCGATGCCGAGCGTCTGGTCTTGAAAATGATCATGATGATCGCCAGGCCGATGACCACCTCGGCCGCGGCGACGACCATCACGAAAAAGGCACCCACCTGGCCGTGCAGGTTGCCGTTGGCATGGCTGAAGGTGACCATCGCCAGATTTGCCGCGTTCAGCATCACCTCGATCGACATGAACGCGATCAAGGCATTGCGGCGCATCAGGAAACCCAGCACCCCGATGGAGAACAGGATGGCCGACAGCACCAGGTATGCATTGGGACTCATCGGGTGGCCTCCTCGTCGGCGGCGGGCAACTGGCGCGGGCCGTTATCGTCCAGATCGCGATTGAGCAGGGCGACCCGATCGCCACCCTGGTTCTCGTCGATCACCGCGACGAAGCGGGTGAGCGCGGTCTTGTGCGCCTGCCGCAATCCGTCGTTCTCGACGACCGCCACCCCACGCACCGCCAGGGCCGGGGAGACCGAGTGCTCCGCCACCCGGCCATCGGGCAACAGCGCAGGGTATTCGATGGAGTTGTGCCGGGCATAGCTGCCCGGTCCGGGCAGCGGACCGGGATCAACGCCCCGGTCGGCGAACTCGCGCACCTTGCGGGCAACGCGCTGCCGCTGGGTTTCGGCCTTCTTCAGCCGCTCGCCATGGGCCAGCACGATGGCCGCCAAGGTAGCGATCACCAACAGCGCCGCGGTCAGCTCGAAGGCGAACACGTAGTTGCTGAACACGATCTGGGCCAGGGACGGCACATTCTCGCCGTCCGGTGGGAAGCCAGCGTCCTCGACCACCGAATTGCCCACCGCCAACACCAGCAAGACCGCGAATCCGAAGACCAGCAGGCCCGCTAGGAAACGCTGGCCGCGCAGCGTTTCGATCAGCGAATCGGTGGTGTCCACGCCCACGATCATCATCGTGAACAAGAACAGCATCATCACCGCGCCGGTGTAGACGATGATCTGCGCTACGAACAGGAAAGGAGCGTCCAGCGAGGCATATAGACAGCCCAGGGCGACCATCATGCCGGCGATACTGAGTGCCGAATGCACCGGCTTACGAGACAGGACCATGCCCAGGGCACCGGCGACCGCCAGGGGGGCGAACACCCAGAAGGCAACTGCCTGGGCGGTGACTAACGGTATCACTTCTCGGTCTCCTTGGCAGCATGGCCGGCCCGGGTGTCGGGCTGGCCGGTGGGTGGCAGACCCAGGAAGTAGTCCTTCTCGTCCTCGCCGAGCCGCCTGGGGTGCGGCGGGGTCTCCATACCGGGCAACAGGGGTGCCAGAAGCTCCTGCTTCTCATAGATCAGCGATTCTCGGGTGCGATCGGAAATCTTGAACTCATTGGTCATCGTCAGCGCCCGGGTCGGGCAGGCTTCGATGCAATAGCCGCAGAAGATGCACCGCAGGTAGTTGATCTGGTAGACCCGGCCGAATCGTTCACCGGGTGAGAAACGTTCGGTATCGGTGTTGTCCGCACCCTCGACGTAGATCGCATCGGCCGGGCAAGCCCAGGCGCACAGCTCGCAGCCCACGCACTTCTCCAGCCCGTCCGGCCAGCGATTCAGCTGATGGCGGCCGTGGAATCGGGGTGCAGTGACCTTCTCCTGGCCCTTCTGGGGATAGCCCTGGGTGAAGGTCTTGCGGAACATGGTGGCAAAGGTGATGCCAAATCCTGACCAGGCTCCCATCAGGCATCAACTCCATTCGTTGCCGTCGCGCGCCGCGGCGCGGTGGTTGCTTCCCTGTCGCCTTCGGCCGGCCGCCCCGGTACGGTGCCGATCGCCACCTGCCCGGGCATCGGCGGCACCGGATAGCCGCCGGCGAATGGGTCGAAATCATGCTGTTCGCCGGGCACTGCGCCGCCATCGGGTTCGGGTTCCCCACCACCGAACCAGATAGCCGCCAACAGAATCGCCAGCAGCACGATCGCCGCGACGACGAAGACCGGCGATCCGGTCCAGCCATGCTGGTAGGCCCCGCGGATCATGGCCAGCATGGTGATCCAGACCAGATTGACCGGGATCAGAACCTTCCAGCCCAGATCCATCATCTGGTCATAGCGCACCCGTGGCACCGCAGCCCGCACCCAGGAGAAACAGAAGATCAACACCTGCACCTTGATCATGAAGACCAACGGCCCGAACCACGGGTTGTTCAGGAACTCGATCTGATTCAACGGCCAGGGCAGCCGGTAGCCGCCCAGGAACAGCGTGGTCGCCACCGACGAGACGGTAGCCATGTTGATGTACTCGGCCAAGAAGAATAAGGCGTAGCGGAAACCCGAATAGTCGGTGATGTGCCCGGAAACCAGTTCGGATTCGCATTCGGGCATGTCGAAGGGTTGGCGGTTGGTCTCCCCGAACATCGAAATGAAGTAGACGACGAAACTGGGCGCCAGCAACAGGGCATACCAGCCCGACAGCGGAACGATCCGGCCAAAAAGGGTGATGGGCAACGCCTGCGCGGTCACGATCTCGCTGGTCGACATGGAACCGGCGAACATGAACACCGCCACCAGCGACAACCCCATCGCGATCTCATAGCTGATCACCTGCGCGGTGGCCCGCATCGAGCCGAGCAATGAATAGGTGCCGTTGGATGACCAGCCGGCCAGCACGAAACCGTAGAAACCGACACCCGCGATAGCCATCACCAGCAGCGCCCCCACCGGCAGATCGGTGATCTGCAGGTGGGTTTGCACCCCGAACATGCGCACCTCACCGCCGAACGGGATCACCGACCAGGACGCGAAGGCTGCGACCGCGGTCAGCATCGGAGCCAGGTTGTAGACCAAGCCGTCGGTTCTCGCCGGCCGGAAATCCTCTTTGAACAGCAGCTTCACACCGTCGCCCATGGCCTGGCCGAGACCCAGGGGACCGTTCATGATGGGTCCCTTACGGTTCTGCATCTTGCCAAGCACCCGCCGCTCGAACCAGACGTTGAAGATCGTCCAGATCAATAGCAACACAAAAACCGCGACCACCTTGATCAGCACGATCCACCAGGGGTCATTACCGAAGACTGCCTCCAACGGGGTCACTCCACACCTCCTGCAGGTTTGTCGACCGCCAGCTCCACCCGGTCACCCGGATGAGCCTGCAACGTCCCAGAAAGCGAGACACCGGAGTTCATTGGGGCCCACACCACGCCATCCACCATGTCGGTGGTGACGTTCGCGGGCAGGACGCACGAGCCAGCCGAGGTGCTCAGCCGCACCGGCGCACCCTCGGTGATGCCCAACCGGGCTGCCGTGACGGCCGAAACCCTGATCACCGGATCGGCCACCGTCGCCCGCACTCTCTCGGCGCCATCCAGACAACGGGCCTGATCGACGGCCAATCGCCAACTCGCCAGCACCAGCCCCTCCCCCGCCGGGGATACCGCGTCCGGAGGTTGCTCGGTGGGCTGCCAGGCGATGCCCGCCCCCTGCCAGTCAGCGATTTCGTCGTGGGATGCCCGAGCGGTCGCCGGGGTGCGGAAACCCAAGTCGTGACCGAGCGCATCGGCCAGGGCCGCCAGCACCCGGACTTCGGTCATCGCGCTGGCCGCCCGGGTGTTGACCGTCTGCACGCGCCGCTCCCGCAGCTCCCAGTTGAGGAAGGTGCCGGGCTGCTCCTCCAGCAACGCCACCGGAAAGACCACATCGGCCAGCTCGCTGGCCTCGCTGCGCCGCTGTTCCAGGCTGACCACGAACACACCCTCGGCGGCCAACGCGGCCCGGGCGGTGGCCGCATCGGCCAGATCGGCGATCTCAACGCCCGAAACGACCAGGGCGGCCAGTTCGCCCGCGGCCGCCGCCGCGAGCATCGCGTCGGTATCCAGGCCTGGGGTATCGGGCAGCCGCTCGACGCCCCAGGCGGCCTGCAGATCGACGCGGGCGGTGGCATCGGATACCGACCGGCCACCCGGCAACAGGGTGGGCAGACAACCGGCCCTCAGGGCAGCTAGTTCACCGGCCCGCCGGGGCACCCACGCCCAGCGCACGCCACGTTCGGCAGCCAGCTGTCTGACCATCGCAAGCGTCCCGGGGGCCAGCGAGGCCCGCTCACCGACCAGAACGATGGTGTTCGCGTCCAGTTCGCCGGCCATGGAACTCAGCCGCGCGGCCTCGGCGCCCGGCACGGTCGGCACCAGGGTGCCGCCCATCTTGCGGGTACCGGCCGAGGCATAGGGCGCCAGAGCACGCACCCGCGTACGGTGCTTGCGCCAGGCCTTGCGCAGCCGCAGGAAGACGATGGGCGCCTCGTCCTCGGGCTCGAAGCCCACCAGCACTACCTGCCCGGCCTTCTCCAAGTCGGCATAGGTGACCTCGCCCGGCCTGCGGCCCGCCACCTCGGCGGCCAAGAAACCGGCCTCATCCGGCCCATAGGGCCGGGCGCGGAAATCGATCGAATTGGTGCCCAGCACCGCACGGGCGAACCGGGCATGAGCATAGGCGGTTTCCAGGGTGAGCCGCCCACCGGTCAAAACCCCCGTCCGCTCGCCGGCCGCCCGCAAACCCGCCACGGCCGCATCGATGGCCTCCGGCCAGCTGGCTGGTTCCAAGACGCCCGCCCGGCGCACCAGGGGATAGGTCAGCCGATCTGGCTGCCGGCCATAATAGAAAGCAAACCTACCCTTGTCGCAGCTCCATTCCTCATTGACCTGCGGGTCATCGCCGGCCAGTCGGCGCTTGACCTGATAATGCCGGTGGTCGGTGCGCAACTCGCAGCCGGCGGCACAATGCTCGCAGGTGGTGGTGGTGCTGACCAGATCGAAAGGCCGGGCCTGGAAGCGGTAGTCGACGCTGGTCAGGGCACCCACCGGACAGATCTGCACGATATTCCCGGAAAAGTAGCTCTCGTAGGGCTGGGTCGCATAGGCGCTGATCTGGCTGAGGGCCCCGCGTTCGGCTAGCGAGATGAAAACGTCCCCCGAGATCTGGACGCTGAACCGGGTGCAGCGCTGGCACAGCACGCAACGTTCCCGGTCGATCAGGAGCTGAGGCGAGATATGCACCGGCTTGGGATAGGTGCGCTTGACTCCCCCGTAGCGCGACTCGCCGGGTCCATGGCTCATGGTCTGGTTCTGCAACGGGCATTCCCCGCCCTTGTCGCAGATCGGGCAGTCCAGCGGGTGGTTGATCAGCAGGAACTCCAGCATCCCGGACTGGTGTTTGGCCACCTGCTCGCTGCTGGCAGCGGTCTGCACCACCATATTCGGCAGCACCGTCAGGGCGCAGGCCGGCTGCGGTTTCATCGGGCGCCCGTTGCCCCCGTCCGGCACGTCGATGATGCAAGCCCGGCAGGCTGCGACCGGATCGAGCAGCGGATGGTCGCAGAACCGCGGAATCTCGATGCCCAATCGCTCGGCTGCCCGGATCACCAGGGTGCCCTTGGGCACCTGAACCTCGATACCGTCGATGGTGGCGGTAACCAGTTCCGGCCTGGCGACCTTGGATGGGGACTTGCTGACGTCGGTGCTCACTTGTCCGACTCCTCGCTTACGATGATCCGCTCCCGATGCTCGGGGAAGTAGACGCTCTTCTCGTAGGGGAACAGTTCCCAGGCAGGGGTGTGATATCCGGCTTCGAATTCCGCACGGAAGTGCTTTATCGAACTGGTCACGTTGGCCACGAAGCCTTCGGCCAGGGTGCAGAAGCTCTTCATCGTCACGTTATCGCAGATGTCCAGTAGCTTATCGACATCGCCTTCGGCACCGCGCCCGGCCTCCAGATCGCGCAGGATCTGCACGATCCACCAGCTGCCCTCGCGGCAGGGTGTGCATTTGCCGCAGGACTCGTGCTTGTAGAACTCCACCCACCGCAGTGTGGTGCGCACCACCGAGGTGGTCTCGTCAAAGGTTTGCAGGGCCTTGGTACCCAGAATCGAACCGGCCGCGGCCACGCCCTCGTAGTCCAACGAAACATCAAGGCTGTCAGGGGTGAGAATCGGAGTCGAGGAACCGCCCGGGGTGAAGAACTTCAACTCGTGACCCGGACGAATACCGCCAGCCAGGTCGAGCAGCCTCCGGTAGGTGATACCCAACGGGGCCTCGTATTGACCGGGACGCACCACATGGCCCGATACGGAATAGATGGTGGCACCGGCCGACTTCTCGGTGCCCATCTGCTTATACCAGGCGGCGCCATATTTCACGATGGCCGGCACCGAGGCGATCGACTCGGCATTGTTGACCACCGTGGGTGACGCATACAAGCCCGCCACCGCGGGAAAGGGGGGCCGCAGCCGAGGCTGGCCGCGGCGGCCCTCCAGGGAGTCCAGCAGCGCGGTTTCCTCACCGCAGATATAGGCGCCGGCCCCGGCATGCACCACGACGTCCAGGTCGTAGTCGGTGCCGAAGATGCCACGTCCCAGGTAGCCCGCCTCATAGGCCTCGCCGACTGCCTGCTGCAGTCGCCGGATCACATGCAGCACCTCGCCACGCACGTAGACGAAGGCGCGATGGGCGCGCACCGCAAAACAACTGATGATGATGCCCTCCACCAGGGTATGCGGGGAGGCCATCAGCAGCGGCATGTCCTTGCAGGTGCCCGGCTCGGATTCATCGCAGTTGACGACCAGATACTTTGGGTTCGGATTGTCCTTGGGCAGGAAACTCCACTTCACCCCGGTCGGGAAGCCCGCCCCGCCACGACCGCGCAGGCCGGAAGCCTTGATCAGATCCACCAGTTCGTCAGGGCTCATGGCCAGCGCCTTGCGAACCGCGACATAGCCGCCCTGGCCCTGGTAGCTGCCCAGCTTCCAAGACTTTGGCTGATCCCAGTTCTTCGAAAGTATCGGGGTCAGGGTGTCGACGCTCACCGCTGCTCACCTGCCTCCGCTGCCGGCGGCTCGGGAGCCCGCCAGCCATGTTCCCGGGCCGTACGCAGACCCGCCAGGGACGCCGGTCCGGCGCTCGGCCCCTCATCGGCCCGGCCATCGGGGAATCCGGCCAGCACCCGCTCGGCCGCCGCCCAGGTGGTGATCCGGGCGCCGCGGGTGGCATGCACCTCGCGACCGGCGGCCAGGTTGTCGATCAACTCGGCCGCCAGCTCGGGGGTCATCTGGTCCATGAACTCCCAATTGACCATCATCACCGGGGCGAAATCACAAGCCGCATTGCATTCCAGGCGTTCCAGGCTGAAACATCCGTCGGCGGTGGTCTCGCCCTCGTCGATACCGAGACGTTCCTTCATCTGCGCCAACAGCATGTCGCCGCCCATCACGGCGCACAACGCCGTGGTGCACACCCCGACGTGGTATTTGCCGGCCGGCCGCCGCTTGTACATCGAGTAGAAGGTGGCCACACCGTTTACCTGGGCGGTGGTGATGCCCAGCAGATCGGCGCAGATCCGCACCCCGGCATCGCTGATCCGGCCATCCACGCTTTGCACCAGGTGCAGCATGGGCAGCAGGGCGGAACGGGGCTCGGGATAGCGCGCCATGATCTGACGCATCTCGGCAATGGTCTGCTCGTCGATGTTGGTGTTCGCATCGGTGGTGTCGATGCCGGATGCATCGTCATAGGCCGAGACGAAATCATGTCCACTCATCGGGTTCTACTCCTTGTCAACATGTGATTCGTCATCGATCCACACCACCCATGACCGGGTCGATGGAAGCCACCGCCATGATCAGATCGCTCATCAGCGCGCCCTCGCTCATCAGCGGCAGCGACTGGACGTGGCTGAACCCTGGATCCCGCATGTGGGCTCGGTAGGGCCGCGTCCCGCCATCGGAGACCAGATGGCAGCCCAACTCGCCGGAAGGCCCCTCGATGGCTGTATAGACCTGGCCGGCCGGCACCTTGAAACCCTCGGATACCTTCTTGAAATGATGGATCAGGGCCTCCATCGACTGGCCCATGATGTGCCTGATGTGCTCATTGGAGTTGCCCTGCCCATCGGCGCCCACGGTCAGATCGCTGGGCCATTCCAGATCGGGATCGGACACCCGGTAGGGTTCGCCGGTGCTGGCCGCCAATTCGTCGCGGATCTGCTCGACGATCTTCAGCGATTCCATCATCTCTTCGCAGCGGATCTTGAACCGGCCGTAGGCATCGCAACTGGTCTCGGTCTTGACCTCGAAGTCATACCGGTCATAGCCCCAATAGGGCTGGGTCTTGCGCAGATCCCAGGGATATCCGGTGGCCCGCAGCACCGGGCCGGTGACGCCCATCATCATGCAGGCGCTCAGATCCATATGGGCCACGCCCTGCGTACGGGCCTTGAAGACCGGATTGTCGAGCATGAAACCGGCGATCTCGGGGATGTTCTTGCGAACCTGCCTGAGCCATTCGTCCAGCAGATCGATGCCATCGGCGGGCAGGTCGTTCTGCACCCCGCCGGGCCTAATGTAGGCATTGTTCATCCGTAGCCCGGTGACCGCCTCGACGAACTCCAGGGTCCGTTCGCGTTCGCGCAGCCCGACCTCCTGGGGGGAGGTGGCGCCCAGTTCGAGGCAGTTCGCCCCGGTCGCGGTCAGATGCGAGGCCACCCGGTTGACCTCCAGCATCAGCATCCGCAGTTGACGACCACGCTCGGGAATCCGCTCGGTGATACCCAGCAGGGCATCAACGGCCATCGCATAGACCGCCTCATTGTGGAAATTGGAGACATAGTTCATTCGGGTGAAGAAGGTCGAGCCCTGCGTCCAGGTGCGGTACTCGGTGGACTTCTCGATACCGGTGTGCAGATAGCCGATGGCCGGCCGGCAACTCATCACGGTCTCCCCGTCCATCTCAAGCACCAGACGCATGACGCCATGGGTGGACGGGTGCTGGGGGCCCATATTGACCACGATGATCTCATCGGCTCGTTCGCGTTGGGCCTCAATGATCTGCGCCCAGTCATTGCCCAGCGCCAGATAGGCCTGCTCGACGGGCGGCTCACCGGTAACCGCGAAGATGTCCTCCGTCCCCGAGACCCCGACGCCCGGCTTGGTCTTGTCGCTCATGCCTGGTAACTCCTGCGCTCGTTGGGGGGCGGGACGACCGCACCCTTGTACTCCACCGGGATGCCGCCCAATGGGTAATCCTTGCGTTGGGGATGGCCAACCCAGTCGTCCGGCATCAGGATGCGGGTCAGGCCGGGGTGAGCGTCGAAGACGATGCCGAACATGTCCCAGGTCTCCCGCTCGTGATAGTTCACCATCGGATAGATCCCACAAAGGCTGGGAATGTGGGGATCGGCCTCCGGGCAGGTCACCTCCAGCCGGATGCGCCGGTTGTGGGTGTAGCTCAGCAGTTCATAGACCGCGTGCAGTTCGGCGCCGGTATCCCCGGGATAGTGCACCCCTGAGACGCTCATGCAGCCCTCGAAACGCAGGGCCGCGTCGTCGCGCAGTTGGGCGGCCAGCCCGGCCAGTTTCTCGCGCAGGACCACGAAGGTGATCTGGCCGCGCCAGACCATCACCCGGGAGACGCAGCCCGGCACCAGTTCCGCGATCCGGTTGGCCACATCGTCGAACCAGCCGCCAAACGGCGGCGTGGCATCGGCGGTGAACTGGACGGTACGCCGCATCCGGCCGAAACCGGAAGAATCGCCCGGCCCCGATCCGGGGCCCCACATGCCCTCGCGGACCCCCAATACCGGGCTGGTGGTCCGCTGCTCCGCGAATAGCCTGGCCAGCGCGGGATGGCTGATGCTGACCGGATTGGGCTGGGCCGGCTCGTCGCTCATCGCATGAACCCCTTCCGCTCCAGCAGGGCCGGCGCCTGCAGGGCTACCCGCTCGTTCTCGGCGATCTCCCGGGTACGGTCGGCCCCGATGCGTTTCCACTGCACCTCGCGCTCACGCAGCTTGAAGATGGCGTCGATCAGCATGTCGGGACGCGGCGGGCAGCCCGGGATATACATGTCGATCGGGACGAGATGGTCCACGCCCTGGATGACGGCGTAGTTATTGAAGATGCCCCCCGAACTGGCGCAGGCCCCCATCGAGATGGCCCATTTGGGGTTGGGCATCTGATCCCACAACTGCCGGACCACCGGGGCCATCTTCTGGCTGACCCGGCCCGAGATGATCATCAGATCCGCCTGGCGGGGCGAGGCCCGGAAAACCTCTTGGCCCCAACGACCGCAGTCATGGCGCGGACCGCCGAATTGCATCATCTCGATCGCACAGCAGGCCAGACCCATCGTCAACGGCCACAGGGAGGCCTTACGCGTCCACCCGGCCACGGCCTCCAAAGTGGTCAGCAGCACCCCGGCCGGAACCTTGTCCTCGATACCCATAGCTCATCCCTTCCGGTGTCAGGCCCAGTCCAGACCGCCACGACGCAAGTCGTAGTAGTAGGCCACAAAAACGGTAACGATGAAGATGATCATGGCAATCACGGCCAGACCGTCCAGCATTCCGAAGGCCACGGCCCAGGGATATAGAAAGACGATCTCGATATCGAACATAATAAACAACATCGCTGTTACGTAATACTTAACCGAGAATCGGCCGCCCTGCGGAGGCTGCGGGGTCGCTTGTACCCCGCATTCGAAGGAGTCGTACTTGACTCGGTTGTAGCGCACCGGGCCAATCACCGTACTCAACGGGATGGCCACGATGACGAAGATCGTGGCCAGAGCCACCAGCCCGGCGATCGGGATATAGGCGTTCATGCCCGCCGCATCCTTCCGTTCGATACCTTCGTAAAAACCTTCTACCGGTTCGGACCATTCCGATCGGGGTGGACGGCCGACCGCCCTGTTCGGTCACCCAACTCTATTCTGACTCAGGAGGGCCGAAACGTCACGCCGAGGGGACAAATCGAGTCAGCAAGTTGATTATCCGATCGGCAAAATCGCCGCCGCGCGTATCCGTCAGATGCGCCAGCAGCTTGTTGACCAGCCGCATCAGCCCCGGACGCGGCAGCCCATGGTTGGTACACAACCGCATGATCCGCGGATTCCCGATCAACTTCACGAAGATGGTGCCCAACCGGAAGTAGCCACCCCACTCGGCCCGCATCGCACTCTGATAGCCGCGCAGGGCCAGTTCGGCGCCCCGGCTACCGAAACCACGCGCGCGGGCATCGGCCACCTGCCGGGCCGCGATCTCGGCGGCCTCCATCGCATAGCTGATACCCTCGCCATTGAAGGGGCTGACCATGCCGGCGGCATCACCCACCAGCAGCAGGCCATCGGCGTACAGCGGGCCCCGGTTGAAGGCCATCGGCAGGGCCGCACCCCGGATGGGTTCGAGCCGGTTGGCCTCCCGGTAGCCCCATTCCTCGGGGGTGCCGTCGAGCCAGCGACGCATCAGTTGCCGGTAATCGGTCTTCGCGAAGACGGCACTGGTGTTCAGCATGCCCAGGCCGGCGTTTACCGTGCCATCGCCCAACGGGAAAATCCAGCCGTAGCCGGGTAGCAGATTCGAATCGCCCGGCCGGCCATCCCACAACTCCAGCCAGCTCTCAAGCCAGGCCATGTCGTGTCGCGGGCTGGTGTAATAGCTGCGCACCGCCACCCCCATGGGACGTCCGGGATGCCGTTCCCGGCCCACCTTGAGCGCCAACCGGGCCGAACTCCCGTCCGCCGCGATCACCACGGGCGCCCGATAGCTGCGTCCCCGGGCGTCGGTCACGCCGATCACCCGCCCACTCCGATCGTGCCGGATCGCATCGGTCACCTTGACCCCGGTGTACAAGCGGGCCCCGGCAGCCGCCGCGGTACCGGCCAGCAGGTCATCGAAGACCGACCGTGGGCAGACCAGACCGTACCCGGGAAACTCGGTCAGCACCGGCCAGGGAAACTCGAAGGGGCCCCGCCTACCACCGTAGACGCGCAGGCCCCGGCTGTGCTGCCAGCCCGCCGAGGCACTGGTGTCGATACCCAGCCGGGTGAGCATCCGCACCGCACGGGGGGTCAGACCGTCACCGCATACCTTCTCGCGCGGGAACCCGGACTTCTCCAGCAGCAGCACGTCCAGCCCCTGCCGCGCGCAGAAGGCCGCTGCCGCCGACCCGCCGGGACCGGCGCCCACCACGATCACCTCGGCATGATTGGCCCGATCGGGCTCGGATGGTTCCAGTATGGAGGCCCGGGGCCCTCCGATGCTGCTCCTACGCGTCTGCGGCAACTCCATTGCGCACCCCCTGACCGTGGCATCGGGCGGAATTCTAACCCGCCGGGGCCGGCCGTGAACCAGCGGTCTGGATACGCCCGCCGGCGATGACCGAGCTGGGGGACAACCGGCCGATCAGGTAGCCTGCTCTGGTGATCATCAATCCCGGGACATCCCGGCTGCATGCAGCCACGATCAGCATCGCCGACCCCGGCCCGCTGGTCGACTTTCTGGGTCCCGGCGACGCCGCCTTCCTGCGCGGCAGGGAGGGATTCGTTGCCATCGGCGAATTGCTCCGCTTCGAGACCGATTCGATGTGCCTTGCCGAGGAATGGTGGGCCGAACTGATCGACACCATCGAAAACGAATCCGAGATGCCGGGACGCTTCGGCACCGGGCCGCTGGCCTACGGCACGTTCTGTTTCGACCCAGGAAACACCCGGCTGCCCTCGGTGCTCATCGTCCCCGAGATCATCATCGGTCGCCGCGGTGGGCAAGCCTGGCTGACCTGTATCGGCTATGACCGGGTGCATCTGCGGCTGCCGCACCGCCAGCCGCCACCGGCGGCTCCCACGCGCCTAGAGTTCTCGCAGGGCAGCCTGGGCGAAACCGATTGGATGGCGGCGGTTCGGCAGATGACCGAACGGATCAAAGCGGGCGAAGCCAGCAAGGTCGTAGTAGCAAGGGATATCGTCGCACACAGCGATGCCGCCATCGACCCACGCTGGCCATTGCGCCGGCTGCTGACCAACTATGGCGACTGCTGGAACTACCTGATGGCCGGCCTGGTCGGTTCCACTCCCGAAATGCTGGTACGCCGCGAGAATGGCCTGATCAGTTCCCGGGTGCTGGCCGGTACCGTGCCGCGGGTCGAAGGAGTCGACGAAACCCAACAGGCCGCCCGCCTGATCGCCTCGACCAAGGATCACACCGAACACCGCTACGCCGTCGAATCGGTGGTAGCCACGCTGGGGCCGTTCCTGGCCGCGATGCACGTACCGGAGGCGCCCTATGTGCTTGCGCTGCCGAACCTGCTGCACCTGGCCACCGACATCTGCGGCACCGGCCTGGCACACCACTCGACCTTGGCGCTGGCGAACGCCGCCCACCCTTCGGCGGCGGTCTGCGGGGCACCCACCGAGGTGGCCCGGCGCCTGATCGCCGAGCACGAGAGGCTCGATCGGGGACGCTTCGCCGGCCCGATCGGCTGGGTGGACAGCCAGGGGGACGGCGAATGGGCTCTCGCCCTGCGCTGCGGCCAGCTCGACGCCGACGAGCCACGCCGGATGCGGCTCTATGCCGGCGCGGGGGTGGTTGCCGAGTCGATCCCGCATGCCGAACTGGTCGAGACCGACGTCAAGTTTGCCCCCATGCGCGCCGCGCTACGACCGACCGGGTAACCCCCCATCCGCAGATGCGATGGGGTTCTGACCCGATCCACGGCACGCCGGGAGCCGGCCTCCGGCAGCCCCGCAGCCCCACCAACCCAGCGCGTTCGCCCCGCACAGCGCCAGGCCATGGCGTCCCAGCGCGAGGCCGTCCTCAGCGGGTGCCCGGCCGGCGGGTCCGGGTGTAGCCGATCTTCTCGCCGCTGGGCGTCGGTGCGCTCTGCCCCGAACGCAGCGCGGATAGCTCCCGTTGAGCCTCCTCCTGCCGCTCCATGAGATCCTGGGTGTTGATCCCGCCGCTGCGCAGGACCAGATAGCAGATGGTGGCGATGCCCAGCGAGACCACCGGCGACCAGCCCACCAGCAGCGGCAATGTGATGAAGGCCACCATGTCGAAACCGCGAATCAGGTTGAATGCCAGCCCCGGCGGCATCGCTCCCACACCGGTGGCCACCATCGGCATGGAGTAGTCCGCCGGCCGGGCGCTGACCCAGCGGATGGCCGCGATCAGCCCGGCGACCGCAGTCACGAAACCATAGGTCAAGGCGTGTCCCAGCCCGGCCAGGGTCGCCGGAGCCCGGCCGGACAATATCCAGGCCGGGGCGGCCGCCAGCGCCCACAGCACCGCCAGACCGGCCGGCACCGCGGTGAGCGCTCCGGTCAACTCGGCGGTGGACATCGGGAAGGCCCGCGCCAGACCCTTCGTCCGGCTCAGCACCCGCAGGGAATCGAAGAACGGGATCAACACGAACATCAGCACGATGGCCGCGATCGGCGGGGTGAGGTTGCCCAGGCCCAGAGCCAGCAGGGCGTGCGGGACGATGGCGCTGGCCATCAGCACCAGCACCCCCCGGGGATTGCGCAGCAGTTTCTCCAGCTCGCGCCAGATCAGGGTAGCCCGGCCGGTGCTGCGTCCCCTGACCGGATGAACATGCCCGCGCACCACCCAGCGCCGCTCCACCAGAATGTCGCGCATCAGCGCAAAGTCGAGGGCAAACATGGCTCCCTGCATGCCGCTCAGCAATGCCCCCCCGCTGACCAGCCGGGCTCGCCGGACATGCTCTATCCGGCTGAACGCCAATACCAGGAACACGACCAGCCCGGCCCCGGCCACCACCAACACAACCAGCCCGGCGAGTCCGCTGCGGGCAAGACCCAACTCGACGTCCAGCGCCCGGGCCTGAACCGCAACCATTACCCCCAGGACACTCACCGCGAGCACCCCGGCCAAGCCCTGCAGGATGGCGAGCGGCAGAGTTCGTTCGGCTGCCTGTTCGACGGCCGCGAAGGCCAGCACGGCGGCCGCGGCCAGCCCGATGGCCACCGCCCACACCGCCACCGCGGGCATGGCCAACCCCGTCAACATGGTGACGAACCCCGCCAGGACCGAGCCCAGCACCAGGGCCCCCGCCACCACCCCGGCGAGCCGCCGGGCCAGCAGTCTGCCACGCCGGATCGGCGCGTCGAACAGCCAGAATCCTTCGGCCGCCGAGGCGATCACCGGGCCGAAGATCCGCGCGATGGTGACCGCCGCCAGCAGCACCGCCGCCAAGGTGAGCCAGGGCAGCAGTTCACGTGCCGTGGTGCATCCCTGGTCGGAGCAGCCGGCCGCGGACTGCTGAACCGACATGATGCCGCTGACCACCATCGCCACCACGACGGCCAAAGAGAACAGGGTGACATAGCCGTCGGCGATCATGTCCCACACCGTGCGGGTGGCCCGTCCCTTGCGCCAGTCCCTCATCAGCAGGCGCAACTGGTGCTCGTCGGCGGCATAGACCTCGAAGTCCGCCACGTCGACGAACGGTTTCTCGCGTTCGTAGACCACCTGGGGACGCCTAACAACCGGAGCAGGTGGCGGCGGGGCGGCCTGGGGCCTGGGGGCCGACTGGCGGCGCCGGCGTTTGCTGGTGGCCATCACAGCCCCAACTCCGGCTCGGCCTGCGATTCGCTGGCCTCGGCCGCCTCCCCCAGGCGCACCACACGGGCGCCCAGCGCGTTTACCAGGTTCGGCTCATGGCTCGCCAGCACGATCGCCAACCCCTTGCCCATCTCATGCTTGAGCCGGGCGCCCAGCCAGGCGACGCCCTCCACATCCAGGCGTTGCTCGGGCTCGTCCATGACCAGCAGTCTCTTGGGCCGCACCAGGGCGGTCGCCAGGGCCAGCCGGCGACGCTGCCCGCTGGACAGCGTCCCGGGCAGTTGCCCGGACTGAGGCACCAGTTGTACCTCGTCGAGCACCTCGTCAACCAGGGCATCGGGGTCGGCCAGACCGTGTGCGCGCGCCAGCAGGTCCAGGTGTTCAACGACCGACAGATCGGGGAAGAAGTCCAGATCGTCCACCACGGTGGCCACCTCACGGCGGAACTCCGGGTCGGTCTCGGCCACCTTGCGACCGAACACCTCGACCCGCCCCTCGCTGGGCCGATCGGCTCCGATGATGCAGCGCAGCAGTGTCGATTTGCCCGAGCCGTTGCGCCCAGTCAGGGCGATCGCCTCGCCCGACTGCACCGTGAGGTTGAACCGCTCGACGATGACGTGGTCACCGTACTTCTTCATCAGGTCGGTCACCCTGAGGACCGTCTCGCGCTTGGCCATGGTCTCCATTGTGGCCGGTCCCGCCAATCGGAGGCGCACCAGCCGCCCGGTGACACCGCCGGCGGGCGGCGGACGGTCCCGCTAGGCTGCAAAGGCCTGCTCAGCCTACCTTCCGATCTGCAAGGAGTACGCACCATGATCCGCATCGACGCGAGCCGGGTCGTTTTGACCATGTCCCCCAAGCATCCGGCCTGTCACACGGTCGATTCCGGGACCACCGTGTGCATTGAGACGCTGGACTGCTTCTCCAACACCATCACCTCGGAGGATCAGCTGTTCTCCACCGTCGGCTGGGACTGCGTCAATCCGGCGACCGGGCCGATCGCGGTACGCGGTGCAGTACCGGGCGACACCTTGAAGGTTGAGATCCTGGACATCGTGACCGCCGAGACCGGCACCATGACCACCCACCCCGATTTCGGGGCGCTGCCGGGCACCGTGGTCGAACGTACCCGCAGATTCCGCATCGCCGATGGTGAGGTGGTGTTCGACGACCGGTTGCGGCTACCGGTCAAACCGATGATCGGGGTCATCGGCACCGCACCGGCGGATGAGGAGGTACCCACCGGCTCCCCCAAGGAGCACGGCGGCAATATGGACACCCGAAAGATCGCCAGGGGAGCCACGTTATATCTACCGGTCAACGTGCCGGGCGCGAATCTGGCTCTCGGCGACGTGCACGCCGCCATGGGCGATGGCGAGGTGTCGGTCAGTGGGCTGGAGATCGCCGCCTGGGTGACGCTGCGGCTGACCGTGCTCAAGGGCCGGCCCTATCCGCTGCCCTGCCTGGTTACCCCGGACGAGGTGATCACCATCGCCTCCCGCGAGGATCTGGGGGCCGCGGTCGGCGAAGCCACTCGCATGATGCGCGATTTCCTGGTGTCGGTCACCGAGTTGGATGCCACCGACGCCCTGATGCTGCTCTCCCTGGTCGGCAATGCCGCCATCAGCCAGGTGGTCGATCCCTTGCAGACCGCCCGGATGGAACTGCCCCGCACGGTGCTGGAGGCCTACGGGGTGCGTTTCGCCTGATCGGTGGCCTCGGCCCGATCGACGTGGGCATGCCTGCGGGCCAGCGCACCGCCCTACTCGGCCGCGCCGCTGCCTATCAGCCGAACCAATTCGATGTGACCGGCCAGTGCCCGATCCGCCATCCGGGCGCGATCCTCCCGGGCGCCCCACAGCTGCCCGGGGCCGGCGATCGAGATCCGCCGCTCCAGGTGGACCAGGATGTCGGTCGATGTCTGGTTGTGCGCGGCCGCGCTGTCCATTGCGGTGCCGAGTCACCTGGGCTCCGACGGCATCTCGACCACGGCGGAGGAGGCCACCGTGGGCAACAGGGCCCCGGGCAAGACCACATGGCATTGGGTCTGGTGATCGCGGCCTTCTTCGTCGGGCAGATCGGCCTGATCAGTTCCGACGAGCGAATCTGAGCCCCACGCACCCTTCGGTTGGTGCAGGACCCGGCGCCAGTGGCGTGGTTCGGTGGGGACAGGTATCCCACCGGTGACGCCGGGCCCTGCGCAAAGACGCAACCCCGTTGGCGTGGTCAGAGTTGCGGGTTAAGGGTCACCGGCCGGCTGAGTCAGCGTAACCACAAGGAGGAGTTTGCAGAACGGCTTGCCAGCGAGGATGACCCGGTTCATGGGGTGGGCCGGATGCCGACACGGCCAGCACACACAGCCTGCGTTGCTGTGGCGAAACCAATCCCCGAGTCCGCATCTCATGCCCTTCAGTGCCGGTCCGCCGCAGCGCTGCGTGGACGATCGGCCCGAAGGCTGCTCCCCCACTCGCTTACCACGGCGAGACGGTGGTTACTGACGTTCACGCTTTGGTCCGGCTTCCGGCCTTGGCCGGTCACGGTTGCGGGACAGCCCGGGATTCGCACCCGATTCGCCACGTGACGAACTCACGATAGCACTCATCGCGGCGACCGGGGAATACCCCGGCGGTGGCTTAGGGAAACCAGCAACTCACGGCCACCCACGCCGCCAGCCTGCGAAGGCCGGCCGGCCAGGAGCAGCTCGCGCCCCCGCGCCTTCAGCGGATCGCCGGTGCAATGGTGACACCTCATTGCACCTGGGGATCCGGGATGCGTTCGGATGGTTCCGATCATCCGGCATCGGCCCGCTATGGCAGGGTAGGGGAGTGCCCAGACGCGCCGACCTCGACAAGCAACCCGAAGCCGTAGCCGGTATGTTCGATCAGGTCGCGTCCCGCTACGACCTGATGAACGACCTGCTCAGCCTGGGCCAGGTGCGGGCCTGGCGGCGAGCCGCGTTGGCGGCCATCGATCCACAGCCCGGTGAGCTGATCCTGGACCTGGCCGCGGGCACGGGCACTTCCTCGGAGCCCATCCTCAGGGCCGGCGCCCAGCCCTTCCCGACCGATCTATCCCTGGGCATGCTCGGCCAGGGACGCCGGCGCTACCCACAACTGTCCTTCGTGGCCGGCGACTGCCTGGCACTGCCCTACCGGGACCGGGTGTTCGATGCGGTGACGATCAGCTACGGCTTGCGCAACGTGCACGACCCACTGGCCGGGCTGGCCGAGATGGTGCGCGTGACCAAACCCGGTGGCCGGCTGGTGGTCGCCGAGTTCTCCACGCCCACCCACCCGGCCCTCCGCCGGCTGTATCGCTGGTATCTCGACCGGGTCGGTCCACGCCTCAAGCCGGTCAGCTCGAACGCCCCGGCCTATGACTATCTGATCGAATCGATCAGGGGATGGCCCGAGCAGTCCGCGCTGGCCGAGCTGTTGGTCCAGGCGGGTTGGCGGGGCGTCCAGTGGAAGAACCTCTCGGGCGGCATCGTGGCCCTGCACCGGGGCTGGGCGCCGTGAGCCCCACCCGGCCGGTGATCCTGGACGCCTATGCGGCGATCAGATGCCCGGTCAAGGTGCACAACTATCACGATCGGACCGTGCGGTTGCCGGATGGCATCGATGCCTTCGCGATGCGCGGCAGCAGCGATCTGCAGCAGGAACTGTTCGGCGGCCGCGCCTTCGTCGACCACGTGCTGGAGTTGCTGGTCGCCCGTCCCGACGCGGTGGATCTCCGCCCCCTGGCCGAAGAGGACTGGACTGTGGCCCAGGACGCCACCCGCGATGCCGTGCGGGCCGGTGTCCGCATCATCGTCGGTCCCCGATTGCCGGTCGACCCCCGGGGGCATCGGCGGGGCAGCCCTCCGATATTGGTTCGAGGCACCGATCAGGGCCGCAACAAGCCCGGTTACCTTCCGGTACAGGTGCGCACCAAGCGAATGCTCGAACGGCACAGCAGACCCGCCCAGATCACCGCCAGCCCAATCGCCACGCCACTGCCAGCCGAGGCCCTCGACTTGGTAAACGCCCGGTTCCGCACCGGTCGTGAGGACGATCAACTGCACCTGGCGCATTTCTGGCGGTTGCTGGAGGCGGCCGGCTGGCAGGCCGGCGACATCGCACTGGCCGGGGTGATCGGCAATGACGCCCTGGTACCGGCCACTCACCCGGCTGCGGGCTGCGATGCCAACGTCCCTGCCCTGGAATTGCTGCCCCGCCGAGGGGACGATCAATTCTTGGCGGTCGCCTGGCTGGAATTGGGCCGCAAACAGATCCGCACCTTCTCGCGCACCTCGGTCCAAGGCTGGAAGGAACGCTCGGCGCTGGAACGCTATGACCATGAGCACACCTTCCGGGTGAAGGTCGCCCAGGTCGCCAGCAAACGCAACGGCGGCCCGGCGGATCCCCGGCCGATGGTGGCGCCCATCTTCGTCCGGGAATGCAGTTCCTGCGTGTGGTGGCAGGTCTGTGCGCCCCAGCTGGGCGATGACGACTTGAGCATGCGCATCGACAAGTCGCCGCTGGATGTGCGCGAGATCTCGGTACTGCGCAGCCTGGGCATCCGCAGCGTGCACGACCTGGTGGACACCAACCTGGACGCTCTGCTGCCACGCTATCTGCCCGAGGTCAGGCATCGTCCGGGCGCGGAGGACCGGCTTCGGCTGGCAGCCCGGCGGGCGCGCATGATAGCCACCGGGGTGGAGCTGGAACGCACCACCACCGGGGCCATCTTGTTGCCGGTCAGCGAACTGGAGGTCGACTGGGATATCGAGACCTCGGCCAACGACAAGGTCTATCTGTGGGGATTCCTGGTACGCCACCCCGGCGACCCGGACGATGCGGGCAGCTACCATGGCTTCGCCGAGTTCACCGATCTCGACGAGGCCGGCGAGCTCGCCCTGGCCGCCCGGGCGATGAGTTGGCTACGGAGTCTGCTGGCCGAGCATCCGAGCACCATCATCTACCACTATTCCGACTACGAGATGGTGCATCTGCGGAAACTGGCCAGCGGCCGTGGGCCGCATGGGCTGCGCGGCTCCGACAAGCTGGTCGATGGCCGCCACGTCGATCTGTTCGAGATCGTTCGCCAGCACTTCTTTGGGGCGCACGGGCTCAGCCTGAAGGTGGTCGCCCACGCGGTCGCCGGGTTTTCCTGGCGCGACGACACCCCTGGCGGGCTGAACTCCCAGCAATGGTTCGCCGAGGCGGTGCACGCCGACGACGCCCAGACCCGCGCCGAGGCCGCCCAGCGCATTCTCGATTACAACGAGGACGATGTGCGCGCCACCGCCGCGCTGCGGGACTGGCTGCGCAAGCAGACCTGAGCCGACCGCGGGGCCTGGCGCCTCGCCGGTCCATCGCCAGGGCCGTTGGGCGGTTCCCCGGCGTAGGCGGCCCGGGCACGGCAGCCGGCCGGCTATCGTGCCGCGACCGGCACCACCAATACCTCCAGGCCGGTGATCGGCGCCGCCAGGGCGGCCAGCAGGGCGGTCCGCTCGGTTACCCGGTGCGCGGGCCAGCCGAAGCCGGCGGCCAGGCGCACCAGATCGCGCCCGTGCGGCATGGTGAACAGTCCGGCCAGCAACTGCGGTGTCTGCCGGGCGACCTCCAGACCGGCGAAGATGCTGCCGCCGTTGTCGTCGGCGACCACGATGCGCAACCGGGGCTCGGGCTGACCGGCCGGCAGATGCAACGAACCGACATCGTGCAGGAAGCTCAGATCGCCCAGCAGCAGCGTGGTGGCGGCCGCGCTGCCCAGGGCGATGCCCTGGGCGGTGGCGAGTAGGCCATCGATTCCGGCCAGCCCACGGTTCGCCCAGCAGATGGGTGGTTCGGCGGCTATCGGGGCCAGATCCGCGTCCCGGATCGGATTGGAAGCCCCGAAGACCACGTTGCCCCGGCAGCCGGCCACCACCCGTGCGGCCAGTTCCGGTCCCGTGATGGGGCCCCGGTTTGCCAGCGGATCAGGCCGCGACCGATCGGCGGCCAGCCAATCGGTCAGCCAGTCGTCCCCGGCCGGGGCCAGCTCGACGGCGTCGGCTACCCGGCCGGCCCGCCAACCGGGGTCGGGCCAGCTCGCCCGGTGGCTGACCACCACCAGGTCGATCCCGGGTCTGGAGACCAGCCGCAGCACCGGCCGCGACAGGGTGGGGTGCCCGAACACCACCACTCGTTCGATTCGTTCGCCCAATGCACCGTCCAGCAGCAACCGGTAGCCGGCGATCGCGCAGCTGCCGGCCCGCGCGTTGCTGCTGGGCTCGGCCAGCAGCGGGACGCGGGCCTGTTCGGCCACTCGCCTGGCCGTCCGGCCCACCCCCAGCGGGGCGTCCCCGGCCAATACCACGGTGCGCGGGCCCGAGGGCAGCCCGATCGCCGGCGGGGCGGGCCGCGGCTGCCAGGCCGGCGGCCGGGGCAGCGTCCAGTGGCCGCTGGCCGCCTGGAAAGGTTCGGCGCAGGCTGCATTGACCTGTACCGGCCCGGGTTCGTTCGTCCGCACCCCGCGGGCCTGCGCGACGATGCGATAGCAGGCCTGTGCCCAGGCAGCTGGGTTGGCGTCGGCGCTGTTCAACTGTAGATCGGCGACGACCTGGCAGCCGAAGATGCCGGCCTGCCGGGTCGTCTGGTTGGCGCCGGTGCCGACCAGGGTGGCCGGCCGGTCCGCGCTGAGCACGATCAGCGGCACGCCGGAGGCCCGGGCCTCCATCACCGCCGGCAGCAGGTTGCCCACCGCGCTGCCCGAGGTGACCACGATCGCGGCGATCCCGGTGGCCCGGGCCAGGCCGAGGGCCAGGAAACCGGCGCCGCGTTCATCGGTGCGGGTGTGCAGGCGCAGCCGGCCGGCAGCCGCCGATGCGGCCAGGCCCACGACAATCGGGGTGCTGCGCGAGCCGGGGCAGACCACCACCTCGCCCACCCCGGCGGCCGCCAGGGATTCGGCGATCACCCCACCAAGTTGAGCCGAACTCATTCGACTCCTTCCTCATCCCGGCCCGGCAAGCCCCTGCCGGTACCGGCCGGCCATGCCGCCGGCCCGACCGGCCCACCCCGCTGAGTCACACTCATTCTTCCTCCCCGCCGGGCACCAGGGCCAGGCAGCGGTCGAGCCTGGCCAGCCACCAGGCGCATCTGCCGGCCGGGGCCCGCAGCCGCCGCAGGACCGCCGGGTCCGGTTCCGGCGGTGCCCCCAGGTGTAGCCGGCCCTGCCGGGCGGTCAGTGACTCGGCCAGCACATCATCGGCCAGCAGCCGCGCGGTGTCGAGCCCGCAGGCCAGTTCCGGGCCGGGCAGCGCGCAAGCGGTCTGCAACCCCATCCGCAGCCCCACCGAGGACTCCAGAGCGGAACTGAGCACCACCGGCAGGCCAAGCCGCTCCCCCAGCCCGAGGCAGCGCCGCCAGCCGCCCAACGGCTGGTGCTTCAACACCGCCACGTCTGCGGCCCCCAGTTCGCGTACCCGCAGCGGATCTGCCGCCCGCCGGATCGATTCATCGGCGGCAATCCGTACCGGTGTCCCCCGGTCGCGCAACCGCTCGCGCAGCTCGGCCAGTTCCTCTACCCCGGCGCAAGGCTGCTCGGCATAGTCCAAATCCAGCTCCGCCCATTCGGTGAGCAGCCGTTCGGCCTGGGACACCGACCAGGCCCCGTTGGCGTCCACCCGGAGACCGCCGGTAGGGCCCAGCGCCTGGCGCACCGCCCGCAACCTGGACAAATCGGCAGCCGGATCGCTGCGCGGATCGGCCACCTTCACCTTCGCGGTACGGCAACCGGAGGCGATCACCAGCTCGGCGGCCGTCGGCGGATCCAACACGGGAACAGTCACATTGACCGGCACCGAATCGCGTAGCCGGGGCGGTTCGTCCGGTTCGAGGCTGGCCCGCAACCAGCGAGCCGCTTCGGCATCGGGATATTCCACGAAGGGGCTCCACTCCCGCCAGCGGTCCCCGCTGCGCAACAGCACGATCTCGCGCACGCCGATCCGGCGGAACCTGCGCCGCAACCGTAGGGCAAGGACGATCACCTCATCGAACAGGCTCCGGTCCAGTGGCCTGGTACCTCTGGCCGGACCGTCAGCGGCAAGGCGCCCGCCATCCGGCATCTCAACTCCCGATCAGGACGCCGGCATACAGCCCAAGCCCGGCGGCCAGCTCGGCGAAACCGGTCAGCTTAAGGGTGCGCACCAGGGCCAGCCCGCGGCTACCCCCGGCGATCTGGCGGCCCGCCGGCCACAGGAAGAACAGCATGCCCAACCCGAGCAGGGCCTGCCAGGTCATGCCGAGGGCGGCGATCAGCACACCGAGCACGGCAACCACCGCCAAGCCCACGTACAGGATCCGGCTGCGCCGCGGGCCAAGAATGGTCTCCAGCGTCCGCTTACCGGCCCGGCGGTCGGTCCGGATATCGCGCAGATTGTTGCAGACCAGCACCGCACAAGCCAATGCCCCCATGGCGACCGCGGCCGGCCAGCCGGGCCAGGGAATCCAGCCGGCCTGCACGTACACGGTGCCGATGGTGGCCACCAGCCCGAAAAAGACGAAGACGAATACCTCGCCCAGCCCTCGATAGCCGTAGGGCCGGCGCCCACCGGTGTAGTGCCAGGCAGCCAGCACACATGCCGCCCCCACGGCCAACAGCCACCACTGCCCGGTGCACGTCACCAACACCAACCCGAACAGCCCAGCCAACGCGAAACAGCCGAAGGCAGCAAGCCTGACGCTGCGGGGGCTGGCCGCTCCCGAAGCCACCAGCCGCTGCGGCCCGACCCGCTGTTCATCGGTGCCGCGAATGCCATCGGAGTAGTCGTTGGCATAGTTCACCCCGATCTGCAAGCCAAGAGCCACCAGCAGGGCCAGCAGCGCCCGAGCCGGGTGCAGGGCACCGGCATCTGCCGCCACCGCGCTGGCGGCGAAGATGGGCGCGACCGCCGTCGGCAGCGTCCGCAGGCGGGCCCCCTCGACCCATTCGCTGAGGCTGGCCACCTGACCTCCTGCTGCACTGACGGTTGACCGGACGCGACGGTGTCGCACACCCAATCCTGCCATGAGCCGCCTGCCGGCCCCGGTTGAGGTGGACCACGCGCCCTGGCCTGCCAGCCGTTCGGCAGTGGGAATCGGGACGCGGCTCAATCCGGGCCGCGGGCATCGGTGGGGCCGCCGGCCGCCAGCAGCTCACCGAGCCGGACCCGATCGAGTTTGCCGGCCGCGGTGCGGGGTAGCCCGGCCAGCTTCACCAGCTGCCGTGGCAGGGCGGCAGCCGGCAGCCGGCTGCCCAACCGGCCCCGCCACCAGGCCAGGTCGTACCGGTCGTCCGGGGTGGCCAGCACGATCCGGACGCCCCATTCGGCGTCGGCCACCGGGTACACCGCGGCCAGGCCGGGTACCAGATCGTCCACGACGCGTTGCACCTCGGCGAGATCCACGTTCTCCCCACCGGTGATCACCACCTCATCTAGGCGACCCAGTATCCGCAGACGACCGTGTTCGTCCCATTCGCCACGATCGCTGGTGTACAGCCGGCCGTCCCGGAGCCTGGCGGCGGTGAGCCCCGGATCGCCGCGGTAGCCGCTGAACAGTTGATCGGCGGCGATGCTGATCCGGCCGTCGGCGGCCAGGGCGAGAGCCACACCGGGCAGCGGCCGGCCATCGAAGACGCACCCACCGCAGGTTTCGCTCATGCCATAGCTCGTTACCACCGCGATGCCGGCGGCCCGGGCCCGGTCGAGCAGCCCGGCGGGCATTCCCGCACCCCCGACCAACACCAGATCGAAGCTGGCCAGCGCCGCGGTACGTTCCGCGTCCCGCAGCACCCGGACTAGTTGGGTGGGCACGATCGAGATGGCGTTGACGCCCCCATCCGGGCGCAGCCCGGCCAGATCGGAGGTCACGAATCGCACCCCCAAACCCCCATGATCGCGATCGAATAGGCCCCTGACCAGCACCATCAGTCCGGCGACGTGATGTACCGGCAGGGCACACCACCAGGTGAACCCACCTCGAGACACCCGGAAGGCATCCGCGGCCGCCCGCAACGCGGCAGCCGGAAGCAGCACCTGTTTGGGGCGCCCAGTGGACCCCGAGGTGCAGATCAGCACCGCCGCGGTCGACGGCGGCGCATCGGTGCGCCTCAGCAATTCGGCGGTGCGGGCATCCGGTACCGGAGCCAGCAGGTAGTTCCCGGCCAGCGCGCCCGGCAGCAGTTCGACCACCTCGGCAGGAGCACAGCAAAGCAGCGGACCGGCCATTGGCCCATGGTACCCACAGCCTGGGCACCGACCCGGCGATCCGCCCCCAGAGGACTGTGCCCAGTAGCGAGAACGGTCCTCTACACTGGTGCCATGGGACGCGTGATACCGGTAATCGTGCTGATCGCATTGACGGTCTATTGCACGATAGAGGTGGCCCAATCGCGTCCCTTCGAGGTTCGCCGGATGCCGAAATGGCTGTGGGCGGTGACGGTCATCTGCATCCCCCTGATCGGCCCGTTGACCTGGTTGTTCTTCGGCCGGCCGCAAGCCGGGCCGGCGCGCGGACCGGGACCGATCGCTCCCGACGACGATCCGGATTTCCTGCGCGGGCTGTGATCCAGGCTCGGCCAGACGAATCCTTGCCCGGCTCCCAGCCGGGTAGGCCCGACTCATGCCCCAGCCCGCATTCCCGCTCCACCCGGGCCGGGAATGCGGTCCTCACTAGGATCGTTCTTCGCAATGGTCGCGATATTCTCCTCCCTCGCAATCCGGAACTACCGCAGCTACTTCACCGGAGCATTGTTCAGCAATATCGGCACCTGGCTGGGTCGCACCGCAGCGAGCTGGCTGGTACTGGTTGAGCTGACCAACGGATCGGCTTCGGCACTCGGTCTGGTGACCGGGATCATGTTCGCACCCCAACTGCTACTGGCTCCGTTCGCCGGCACGGTCGCCGACCGCCTGCCCAAATGCCGGATCCTGATGGCCACCCAGGCGATCTGCGGACTGGATGCCCTCGTCCTGGCGGTGCTGGTGCTCGGCGGGCACGCCCAGCTGTGGATGGTTTACGTGCTGACCCTCAATGACGGGCTGGCGATTAGTTTCGATGTGCCGGCCCGGCAGTCATTCGTCAGCGAGTTGGTGCCGCCGGCCAACCTGCCCAACGCGATCGCCCTGAATTCGACCAGCTTCAATGTCGCCCGCCTGGTGGGGCCCGGGTTGGCCGGCATTCTGATCGCCGCATTCGGCACCGGGCCGGTCCTGGCGCTGAACTCGATGTCCTACGCGGTGATGCTGATCGCCCTGGCGGGGCTGCATACCGACGAGTTGCATCCTGCGCCGGTGGCCACCGGGCGAGGCAGCACCCGGGCGGGTTTCGCCTATGTGCTGCACAGACCCGATTTGCTGATCCTGCTCGCCTGTGGGCTGGCCGTCGGCGGGCTGGGCTTCAACTTCCAGATCTCGAATGCGGTGATGTCCACCCAACAGTTCAGGCTGGGGCCGGGCGAGTACGGCATTGTCGGGTCGGCGATGGGTGTCGGGGCGTTGGCGGCGGCGCTATGGGCGGCCGGCCGCCGCCGGCCCCGATTGCGCCATATCCTGCTCGGCATGGCCGGGTATGTGGTGTTCAACCTGTGCGCGGCCTTCGCCCCCGGTTTCAGGTTGTTTGTGGCATTGCAGGTGCCGGTCGGGCTGGCCACGATAACCGCATTGGTCACCACGAACACCCTGTTGCAGGGGGCCACGGACCCGCAATACCGAGGGCGTGTGATGTCCCTGTGGGGTCTGGTCATCCTGGGGGTCACCCCGCTGGTTTCCCCGGTGGTTGGCTGGTTGGGTGATGTGTCCGGGCCACGATGGACGATACTGTTCGGTGTGGTGGCGGTGGCCATCGCTATGGTGGTCATTGCCGCCGTGGCGATGCGCCTGGACGGGTTGCAGTTGCGCCTTGATCGGCACCATCGGGGATGGTTACGCCTGATGAAGGGGTAACCGCACCGAATGAACCGACCGACAACCGAAGTAGTGTACCGATCGAGGGGGTTATATGCCCGAGTACGATGACCTCTGCGCTAGTGCGGTGCTCGACGCCAACGGCAACCGGGTGGGTGGGGTCTGCCAGGTCTATCTGGACGACGCCACCGGCGAGGCGACCTTTGTCACGGCCAGAACCGGTCTGTTCGGCAACAAGGAGGTCTGCGTACCGTTGGCCGATGCCCGGTTGGGCGACGGGCTGATCCAGGTGCCGTATCCCGCCGAGGCCATCAAGACTGCTCCGCAGTCGCCGGGCCGGCGTTTCACCCCCGAACAGGAGGCCGAGGTCTACCGGCATTATGGGTTGCCCTATGTGAACTCCGAATCGATGGCCGATCCGGGTGCCGCCGAGGCCATCCCGGCCCGGACGGCCACCCCACGCTCGGCCGAAACCACCGCGCTCCCGTCTGCCACTGCGGGCGAGCCCCAGCCAGCGGCGATCCAGCAACCCCCGACGCGGCCGCAGTCTTGAGCCGGCATGATTGAGAACGTCGCGGATATCGGCACGGTGCCAACGATGGAGGCAATAGCGTTGGCACTGTTGGAACGCGCTTTGTCTGCACCCAGAAAGGACTCCAAAGCATGGCGGACAGCAACTACGAGGATTTGTTCAATTCCGATGTGATCGACGTCGCCGGGAACCGGGTCGGCGGTATCGGCCAGGTCTACCTCGATGACCAGACCGGGCAGCCGAGTTGGGTGACGGTCAAGACGGGTCTGTTCGGATTGAAGGAGACCTTCGTCCCGCTGGAGCAGGCCGAGATCGGCGACGGGCGCATCAAGGTGCCCTACACCGCAGAACGGGTAAAGGACGCCCCGCGGGTCGATCCCGACAAGCATCTGGACGCCGACGAGGAAGCCCAACTGTATGAGTATTACGGCATCGCGACCATCCCGGCCGACGACTCGACGCCCATCGAACCGGCCGAGCGGATGGCTGTGACCGACGAACCGGCACCGCAGGTGGCCGGCCCCGCGGTGCCGGTGATCGAGCCGGTGCCCGCACCGGTGGTGACCCAGGACGGCGCCACCGGACCGGTCTCCCCGGAGGCTCCGGAGCCAGGCCAGGCGGTGGGATCCGAACAGCCGGACGAGCAACCGGGCATCCCCGGGACCACCGCGGTCGGTACCCCGACCTGGGACGCCGAACCGGCCGGGGGCGCCCAGCAGTCCACCGTCGCCTCGACGGCCGCGGATTCACCCGAGCCGGCCCAGAGCGCCGAGACGCCCGAGGCGGCGACCGCCGTCCCGCCGCTGGCGGTGGCCCCCGAGCCGGCGGCAGGCGTTGTCTCTGCCGAGGCAGCGGAACCGGTCGGTGCACCGCCCGCCGGCCTCGCAGTATCCGTGGCTGCCGCGCCACCGGCCGGAACCGTCGCCGAGGCAGTGGCGCCGCCGGCCGGCG
>CALHWB010000037.1 GCA_938036835.1 uncultured Propionibacterium sp. | reverse complement strand
GGCCGGGGCGCCACGGCTACCGGGCCTGGCGGCTGACGCACACCGGAACCGGCGGCCGGCCGCGGCGACGGTTCCGAACGGGCAGGCGGGGAACCGGCCGACGCCGGAGGCCGCTGCGGGGGGTTCAGCCTGGCCTGCACGGCCTGGCGGGCCTTCTCCCCCAGACCGACCAGTTTTGTCCGGATCCCGGCCCACTGCCCGGGGTCAAGGCCACGGATCGCCGGCAAGCGGCGCAGGCCCGGACCGGTGCCGGATGACGCGGCCGAGGCGTCCGGAACCGGCGCCGCATCCCGGTGCTGCACCGCGGACGGACCGGCTGCCGGTGGGCCGGGAACCGGCAGCGAAGACCGTGCCTTCGAGGCAGGACCGCCACCGTCGCCGGCCGGCGCCGGGACCTCGGGCGATCGCGCAGCGGACGGTGGCTGCGGCGGGCCGGGCCGTCCGGCGGCTGCCGGTCCCGGGCTGGCCGGTGGCACCTGCCGCGGCGGCGAGGCGAGCGACCCGACTCCGCCACCCGAGGCGGTGAGATTCCGCTGGTGGGCGCGTCGCGGATCCGCCAACTGAACCGATCCGGGAGCGGTCAGATCGGCGTGGCATTCATGGCAGAAGCGCTCATGCGCTCCCACCCGTGTCCAGCACCTGGCGCAGAACATCTCCCCAAAACCACCTCTGGCGCGCTGCCGCGTGCCCTGCGCCCGCGGCCATACTAGTAGTCAGCGCCGCCGCCGGCGTCACCAACCCACCGCGGCCATCAGGAGGTCCAGATGAGCATCGACCGCTCGACGACCGACGATGCCTCCAAGGGTACCTCGACAACTGGCCACCCCAAGAAAGGCCGGCTGCCGGCCTGGTTGCGTCGTACCCCGCTGGCCGCGCTGGTACTCACCATCGCGGTGCTGCTGGTGACCTCCATCGCCTTCGGCGCCACCCGGAGCAACACCGGCCGGCCGCCACCACCGCAGACCTCGACGCCCGGCGCCAGCCCCACCACCGGGCCGCCCACACCACTGGTACCCCCCGCACAGCTCGCGCCGGCACCCGAACTGGCCGAGCTGACCGCCCAGATCCGCCGCATCGAGCAGCGGTACCGGGTCTCGCTCGGCATCTCGATAGGCCAGGTCGCCCCCTACTATGCGCGCACCCAGATCACCTGGCAGGGAGGCATACTGCGCGACGGGCCCGCGCTGGCCACCGTGGATGTCCCGATGGCGATGGCGATCGTGGCCGGCGAAAACCAACCGTTGGATCGCGAATACGTCTTCAACCGGGCATTGGCCGACGACTCGGCGGCGGCCGATGCGGCGCTCTGGGCCTTCCTGGGCGATCCTGCCGAGGCCGCCGAACGCACCACCGAACTGCTGCGCGCCTACGGGGACTGGGCTACCCGCGTGCCCGCCGAACACCCCGACAGCCCCGGCGCGCCATACCTGTACACCGAATGGTCGCTCGACGACCAGGCCCACCTGATGGGCGCGCTGGCCTGCGATATCGACAAGTCGTTCCCGGTGCTGTCGAAACTCAACGACCCAACCGATCAGATGTGGGGCCTACAGACCATTCCCCTCAGCTACTCCAAGGGTGCCTGGGCCAGGCTGCCCAACGGCCGGCTGCTGGTTCGCCAATTCGGCCTGCTGAAGCTGGCCGACGGCACCCAGGTGGCCATCGCCATGGCGGCCAGTTCCCGTTCGGAGGATCCCTCCGCAGGCCGCGCGGCGATCACCGAACTGAGCAATGCGGTGCGGCATGACGCCCACGACTTTCCCCATCGCCACTGCTGACCGGCTGCCACCGGGGCCGGCCTAAACCGGTACGCCGAGACCGGCCGGCGGCGTGCGAGCCCTCGCGACCGCCCAAAACGGGTCGCCGGACCACGAGACAATTCCCCACCGGCGATGGCTATCGGCGAACCCACCCAACTTTGTGCGGTTGACAGGCGGGCGATGGCCATCGTTGACCGGCGGGAAGAATTCCCCACGGCTTGAGCGCGGAACCGGCAGGCGACAGTCTGAACCCATGAACGTCGCGATCGAGGTAGCGGATCTGCGGGTCATCCGGGGCCGGCGTAAGGTGCTCGATGGCCTGCGATTGTCCATCCAGGCCGGCCGGGTGACCGGCCTGCTGGGTCCTTCCGGTTCCGGGAAGACCACCCTAATGCGCTGCATCGTCGGCGTCCAGCGCATCGCCGGCGGCCGGGTGCTGGTGCTGGGCGAACCGGCTCGCTGTCACGACCTGCTGTTGCTGCGCGCAGGCCGCCATCGGCACCGGCTACACCCATTGGGTGCTGGGTATGGAAGTCGCCGGGGGCACCGGCTGGGTGCTGCTCACCGCGATCGCGTCCGCCCAGCTGGGGATGGCCCTGGGACTGCTGGGTTCGGCCGTCTCGCGGACCGAATTCCAGGCGGTGCAGCTGTTCCCGGTAATGCTGACCCCCCAGATCCTGCTGTGCGGGCTTTTCGTGCCCCGCGACGACATGGCCGACTGGCTACACGCGCTGTCGACGGCGATGCCGATGAGCTATGGAGTGGACGCCATGACCGAACTGCTGGATAGTACGGAGGTGACCACCGGCTACTGGACCGATCTGACCGTGACCGCCGGCTGCGGCCTGGCCATCCTGCTGGTGGGGGCCGCTACTTTGCCCAGGCGGACCGGATGAGCGCACCCGCGGCCCCGGACGAGACCGCAGGCGACCGGACCGGGACGGTCGAACGGGCCCCGGCCGCCGAGCGGAACCCGCAGCGGCCCGGCGCCCACCCTCGGCGCGGCCGGCGGCCCGGCAACCCCGGCACCCGGCTGGCGATCCTGCGCTCGGCCATCGTGGTACAGCGCTGGGCGCCCCTGCTGCAACGCATCATCGATGGCGAGATCGGATAGGAGAACAACACCTGCCGGGGCATCCCCGGCAGGACTCCGGTGCGGATCCGGGCGACACCCGCAGCGGGCCCACCGGTAAGGTGCCGGCCGCCCGAGGCGGGACCCGCGCCCACCGGGAGTCCGCCCCGACCCGTTGCTCCCCGGGCCAGCGGGAGCGCCGGCCCCAAGACCACCGCCGGCGCGCCATCGCGCACCAGGGGTGGCCGCTATCGCACGAGTTCCTGATCGAGGGCGCGGGCGATGACCCGGGCCTCGTCCAGCCCCGACCGGACGGCACCCTCCAGGTAGCCATTCGATTTGGCCGCGTATTCGGAACCGGCGAAATGCACCAGGCCCACGGGCTCGGCCAAGAGCTGACCGTTGACCGTCCACACCCCGGGCGAGAAATGCGCGCCGTGGCTGCCGCCGGTGAACCTCTCCAGCGCCCAGTCCCGATCGATATAGCCGTGCGGTGCGGTCGTCTCGGCGCCGAAGATCTCCGCCAGGGCGGCGACGAAGACGCGCTCGCGTTCCTCGGTAGCCTGCCCGGCCAAGGCCACCGCCTCGGCGCCCTCGAAGAAACCCATCAATACGCCCCGGCCACCCGGATCGCTGATGTCGAAGGTAACCCGGACGGGACCTTCGTCCGCACTCATCTGGCCGCTCAGGCCCAGCGCCCGCCACCACGGCTTGGCATAGATGGCCGCGGCCTTGATGACATTGCCCGGCGAGGTGCGGTGGGTGACCTCGGCACGCCACTGCGGCAGCGGCGGATCGTAGCCGAGCGGATCCGCTAGCCAGGGCGGCAGCGTGACCAGCGCCCGGCGGGCGCAGACCCGATCGCCGGATGCGGTGTGCACCGCCACCTGGGCGCCGCCGCGCTCGATTCCGGTCACCACCTGGCCGAGTTGGATGTGTTCCCCCAGGCCATCGGCCAGGTACTCGACCAACTGCGCCATCCCGCCAAGCACCCGGCGGTGCTTGAGACCGCCGCTGACGGTGAACAGCGACTCCAGATCGACACCACGGTTGGTCAGATCCAGCGCACCGGACAATTCGATCTGATCGACGCCATGGCCGTTCGCGGCCGCCAGCACGCCGGTGAAATCCGCCTGGGCGGCCGGGGTGCGCAGATTCGCCCGCACCCAGCGCGCCAGGGGCTGGGCGAGCCAGGCCGAGTTGGCCGCGGCCCAGGCGAGATCGCTGACCATGCGCACCGCCAGCCGGCGGAAACGCAGGATCCCCTGCCCCAGATCGGCCATCTCGAAGGGTGTCAGCGAGTGGTTGCGCTCGGGTACCGCCTGGCTGCGGTAGACCTCGCCCTGGGAGCGGATGAGCAGATCGCCCTCCTGCGGGCTGATCAGTTCGAGAGCGGCGGCCTGGACGAGGTCGAGCATCAGATGGTGCCCCGGGCTGACCCATTGGCCCCCAAGGTCAACCACCTGGCCATCATGCTGCACGGTTTCCACGCGGCCCCCGACCCGTTGACGAGCCTCCAGCACCGTGACATCCAAGCCGCGATCCACCAGCTCCGTCGCTGCAGTCAGACCCGCGAGACCGGCCCCGATCACCACACAGTCCAACACGCCAGTCAATCTACCGAGCCTGCCCGGCATGCCCTACGCCGGGGGCGAGTGCCGGCCCGGTCATGTTCCACCGCTCCATCCCGAGACCACCGAAACCGGTCAGGCACACCCACCCCGCCATTGGGGCGGACCGGCCGGCGGCGGCGTATGCGGGGTCTTCCGTTAGCCTCGCCGGCCCGGTGGCGTGCGCGGATAACACCCTAGTCGCCGCCGAGCCGCGGAGTCTCACCGGCCGGAAGCAGCGTCCCGTTCCGTACCCGGCTGTCGCTGCGCACGATTTGCGATGCGAGCACAGCCGCCAGCGCCGCGATGGCGGCTCCGGCCAGCAAGCCGATCCAACCGCCGCCAGCCGCCGCGACGGCCCCGCCCAGCGCCGCTCCTGCAGCAGAGCCGAGTGCGGCTACCAGCCGCACGGTGGCGAAGGTCTGCGCCAATAGGTCGCGAGGGACGACCAGCTGTCGAAGCGTGCCATTGGCGACGTTAAAGACCACAGTCGCGACGGCGACGAGTCCTTCCAAGATGGTGAGGGGGACGAAGCAAGAAGGCCCACCGGCGGCCGCCAGCCCCATGACCGCGAACACGGCGGCGGCTACGGCGGTCGATGCGTAGAGGCTGCGGACGATCCCCAATCGCTTCACGAGCGTGCCGGCCACGAATCCTCCCAGGATCCCGCCGACGGCGGCCGCGGACGAGAAGAACCCAAACAGTTGTGGGGAAAGGCTCCAGCGCTTCAAGATGAGCAACGGTGCAATGGTGGAGGCCATTTCTGCGACGAGGTTGAACGTTACGGAGAGAGCCGTCGCGGTGGCGACCAGCCGGTCACGGAACACCACCCGGATTCCCCGGGCGAGCTGCGACAGATAGCGATCCACGCGGGGGGAGCTATCCCCCTCCTCGCCGGCGGGGGATGCGGCGACCACCTGCAGGGTGGCGAAAGACACGAAGTAGGCGACTGAGATCAGCGCCAGGACCGAACTTGGGGACGCAACGCTCGACATGGCTGCCGCAATCACCGGCATCGCGGCGCCACCGGTCGATATCAGTATGGACAGACGGGCATTATCGCGCGTCAGTTCATCCTGGTCGCCGGCGATATCGGGGAGAACTGCGTAGAACGCACTCTGGAATAATCCCGCAAACGAACTCATCATGACCACCGCCGCGATCGCCCAGACCAAATCGATCCGCCGAAGGAGCACACCCGCAGCGATGCCGAGCGTGAGCATAGAACGTAGCAGATCCAACAACGACATGGTCTTAAACAGGCTGTGGCCGCGAAACAGGGGGGGTCAGGAAGAGCGGAACCACTGCGAGCGCGGCGTACGCCAGCGCATTGGCCAAACCGAACACGCCCTCGCTGGCCTGCAGAATCTCCACAATTATGAGGGCCCAGAGAAAGCCCCATCCCTGGTCGCACACGATCGAGAGGGATTGGCCGCCCCAGAAGACGAAGCGACGCGGCTTCCGGGACGAACCCGCTAGCGAGCGCATGATGCCCAGCGTACGCTGGAGGTGGCAGCGTAGGGGCTGCCCGGCGGCAGATAGCCGTGCATGCCGTGCCACCCGAGCCACCTTGGGGAATCGAACCCCAGACCTACGCTTTACGAGAGCGTCGCTCTACCGACTGAGCTAAGGTGGCGCGCCGACCGGCGGATCAGCCAGGAGCACTATACCGGCACCGCCCACGGCAACGAAACCCACCGGCCCCACGGCTCAGCCGTCGGTGCAGGTGATGCCCTCCTTCGGCACCGTGCCGTCGTTCAGATAGTCCCGCACGATGGTGTCCATGCAGGCGCTGCCGGCGGTATAGGCACCATGGCCCGGCGCATCCCGCGAAACCAGCACCGCGGATTCCAGTTCCTCGGCCATGATCTGGGCATTCTGATAGGGCGTGGCCGAATCCCCGGTGTTCTGGACGATGAGGATCGGCGGTGCCCCGGTACCGCTGAAATCGATCTGGGGAGCCGGCCGAGCGGTCCACAAGGGGCAGACCAGATCCGGGCCGAACAGCGGCCCGAAGATCGGCGCCCTCGCCGAATTCTCCCCCAGCCAATCGTCGAATGCAGCAGCCACCCCGTGATCGGCCGAATCCGCGCAGCGAATCGCCGGGAAGGCGTAGGTGAGACCGCCGTAGGTGCCATCGGGAAGGCGTTCATTCATCGAATCGGCCGCCCGCAACAGGTAGCCCCCGTCGCCGGAGGCCATCGTATCCGCCAGCACCTTGCTGAGCGTGGGGTACTCATCGGAACCGAAATAGAAGAACAGGATCAGCCCGGTAACCGCCAACGACTGGGTGAGCTGCCGGGTCTGGTCGCCGGGCAGCGGATGGGCGTCCAGACCATTCAGGAAACCGACCACCCGATCGACCACCGCATCCTCGCTATCGCCGAGGCCGCAGTCCCGTTCGGCAGCGCACCATTTCGCGAAGTTACGCATGCTCAGATCGAAACCCTGGGCCTGGATCACCTCGGAATCCGGGATCAGATTGACCGCGGAATCCAACACCAGCCGGCCGGCGTTCTGCGGATACAACTCGGCATAGACGGCCCCCAGGAAGGTGCCATAGCTCACGCCATAGAAATCCAGCTTCTGCTGCCCCAGCAGCTGCCTGGCCAGGTCATAGTCATAGACCGTCTCGATGGTGCTGATGTGATCCAGCAAGGCACCCGAATGGTCCCGGCACTGCTGGTTGAACCGCTGCTGGGCAGCCACCAGAGCATCGCGTTCGGCCTGGTCGTCCGGGGTCGAATCGGCGTTGTAGAACTCATCGGTCTCCGGCCCGGAGCCGCAAACCACCGGGGTGGATTCGCCCGAGCCCCGGGAATCCAGCCCGACGATCGAATAGTGCTCCAGACCCGTCGCATCGAAACCGGCCGCATAATCCTGGGCCGAGCCGCCCGGCCCCCCCGGATTCACGAACAGGTATCCGGTGGACTCCTGAGCGGCCGGCACCAGCCGCATGGCGATGGTGATCGCCTGCCCGTCGGGATTCTCCCAATCCAGCGGCGCCGCGAACTTGGTGCACCGGTGGCTGGGTTTGTCCGGGCAGGGCTGCCAGTTCAACTGCTGCCCCAGGTAGCGATCGACGCCGCTGCCGGGTGGCGCCTCGACGAACCCGGGAGGCGTCGCACCGGGCACCTCGACGCCCGGGCGATCAGGCGATTCGGCGCCCACATAGACCTCATCCGGCCACGGCATGGTGTGCGTGCCGGGCGGGACCGGCGAACTGCTGGCCGAGGAGCGCGGCCGCGCCGGCGAAGAACCGCCGGCCGAGGATTCCGGCCCGCTACCGCCGCCGGAAGGCTGACGCGGCAGACAGGCACTGCACAGCAGGCCGGCCAAGGCGATCACGGACAGGACTCGGACTCGGGGCATCGATCACCTTTCACTACCTCAGCCGGTGACGGACCCCGCCCCGACCACTGCTCACTCGACTGTAGCGGCCTCCCGGCTCGCCGCCCTGCGCCGCCGGACTCCGGCATCCAGCGACCAGCCGCCACCACCGACCAGAACCAGCAGCAGCGAGGTCACCGCAACCAGCACATCGCGATCACCGTAGAAGCCGAAATGGCCTTCCAGGAAGGGACTGAAGGGGCCAAACCGGAAGAAAGCCAGGAACCCGATCGTCCCGGCAAACAGCACAGCCGCGAAAACCCTGGTGCCCACCCCGAACAGCAACAGGCAGGCGAACCCGATCAACCCCACCCCCACCAGCCAGGACATCGGCCCGGCGGCGGGTTGCGGCAGACCGACCTTCACCAAGGCGTCGACGACCGCAGCGCGATCGGTCAAGGACTGCCAGCCGACGATGCCGGCCCAGCCGGCCAGCACCAGGCGCAACAAGAACAGGCCCAAGGCCCCCGGGAAAGCATCGGTGCTGCGTTTGGTGACGGTCACGACCCTCGGCTCGACCTCGGGAACCGTCGTCCTAGCCCCAAGCCTCTCGTCCCGGCGAGCGCGTTTCTCGGCCCGCGCGGCGGCGGCCGCATCGGCGGCCTGCTGCTGCTCCTGCTTGATCTGCTCGGCGGCCGCCTCGGCCTTCGCCCTGGCCGCATCGTGCGCGGCAGCCAGATCGGCACGGCTCCGGTCCGCGGCGGCCCTAGCCTCGGTGGCCCTAGCCACTGCGGCCTGGGCCGCCAACTGGGCGGCATCCGCCTCCTCGGCGGCCCGGCGGGCGGCAAGATCGGCGGCCTCCGCCTCCAGCACCCGGGGATCGCGGGGCACGGCAGGGCTGGCACCAGCGAAGGTGGGCGACTGGCTACGGCGCGGGCTCACATTGGCCCAGAAGTCCTCATCCGCCAGGTCGGTGAGGTCCGATCCCGATTGCCCAATGGTGCTGCTCACAATGGCCTCACTGGTGTCCAAAACCGATACGTCAATGCCCATCCTCGAACAAACCCGCCCAGATAAGGCGCAGTGACACGCTCTTGTGACCGGCTCGTGATCTGCGGACGCCCAGGCGGCCGGTTCAGTTCCGCTCGGCCAGTTCCAGCAGCAGCGCCTCCATGGCCAGCAGCGGGGCGACCGAATGCTCCAAGGCCTCCCGGGCAGCCAGGATCGCGTCCACCCGCCGGATGGTCCGCTCGGGTGAGCAGCTGGCGGCCGCCCGGGCGATCCGATCCCCGGCAGCGGCGTTGATCAAACCCACCGAGCCGGTCGCCTGGGCCGGGCCGGCGGCATCCACCGCCCCCAACTGCACCGCCAGCACATCGCGGTACCAGGTGGTCAGCTCGGTCAGCACGAGATCCAACCCATCACGTTCCAGTCGCTTGTGACGCAGCTTCTGCCGATCCTCCAGGGCCTTCAGCGCACCCTGCGCCTGCCGGGGCCGGACCCCTTTCGTACCGAACCCGAGAGCCTGTCTGAGTTCGGCCAGCTCGGCGGCGTCCAACCGCTCCGTGCGCCGCTCCGCCTCCTCGCGGGCGGCGTCCACCAGCAACTGCGCGGCCTGCAAGCAGGCGGCCACGCTGGTCAGGCTGCCCGGCACCTGAAGCACCCGATGGCGGGCATCGCGCGCAGCCGCGCTGCGGGCCAGCGCGCGGGCACGCCCGATATGGCCCTGGGCGGCGCGGGCCGCCTGGGCGGCAAGCCCGGGATCGATGCGATCGCGGTCAGCCAGCAACCGGGCGACATCGAGATCGCGGGGCGTCCGCAGCCGGACCTGCCGGGTGCGGGAGCGGATCGTCACTATGACGTCATCGGCGGTAGGCGCGCACAACAGCCAGACGGTTCTCGGCGGTGGCTCCTCCAAAGACTTCAACAAGGCGTCGGCCCCCCGGTCGGTGATCCGGTCGGCGTCCTCCACCACGATCACCTGATAGCGGCCGGTCGTGGGGCTCATCGCCGCCCGCAAAACCAGGTCGCGCACCTCCTCGACCCCGATAGACAGCCTATCGGTGCGCACCCAGGTGACATCGGGATGCGACCCGGCCAGCACGGTACGGCAGGCCTGGCACTCCCCACAGCCGGCCCGCCGGCATTGCAGGGCGGCGGCGAACGCCCGAGCGGCATTGCTGCGCCCCGACCCCGGAGGACCGGTAATCAACCAGGCATGCGTCATGGCATGCCGGCTGGCGTACCGGGGATCGTCCCCGGCGGCCGACCGGGCCGCCGCCTGCAAAACCGCAACCGCTCGCTGCTGGCCGACCAACTCGGCCCACACCCCGGTCAGCTCGGTCATCGCCGGCCAGCCCGCAGCCGCCCACCGGAATCGGCGAGTCTGGGTTCGGCCAGCTCGCGGCCCAGCAGTTCCCCCACCGCGGCACGGACGCGGCCCGCGATCTCCCGCACCGAAATCAACCCGGGCAAAACGAGGTAGCGTTCCGGATCGGCCTGGGCCAGCGCCAGGAAACCCTGCCTAACCCTCAGGTGGAAATCCTCCCCGGCCGCTTCCAGGCGATCCTTACCCCACACCCGGGCCACCGCACGCCGCGGGTCGGCGTCCAACAGCACCGTCAGATCGGGTCGCAGGCCATGCGTGGCCCAGTCGGCCAGCCGAGCCAGCTCATCGACGGCCAGGGCCCGCCCGGCCCCCTGATAGGCCAGCAGGGAGTCCACATAGCGGTCACAGACCACCACCCGCCCGGCGGCCAACGCGGGCAGCACCACCTGGCTGACATGCTGGGCCTTGTCGGCAAGGTAGAGCAGGGCTTCGGCCCGGTCGCTCAACCGGCTGGCCGGGTCGAGCAGCAACTGCCTAATGGTCTGGCCCACCGGGCTGCCACCCGGCTCATGGGTGAGGATGTGGGCGATACCGGACGCCGCGAGACCGGCAGCCAGGGCCCGCGCCTGGGTGGATTTGCCGACCCGGTCGCCGCCCTCGAACACCACAAACAGTCCCCTGCTCACCGCTCACCGTCCCCGGTCGGCACCGGCCCGGCTTCCCGGCTGGGCACGGCCCGGGAGCCCGTGGGGGACGCGCCCGGCCAGTCGGCCAGCAGCGCGGCCCGCACCTGGGGCCAGCCGGCCAGCAATTCACGACGCAGCCCGAGCACCTCATCCAACCCGGCCTGATAGCGCCGGCCCTCCTCGTAGGCCCGCTGGGCCCCCAGCCTGGCCAGATCGTCCGGGGAGGGTTCGCGTCCGGGATTGTCCGCGGCGTCCAGCCGGGTCAACAGGTGCAGCATCCGGCGTTGCCTACGCCGCACCTTGCCGGCCACCGGCTCGCTGGCGCTCAGCTGGCGAAGCAGGCGTGCGGCCAGATCGCGAGCCTCGGCCCAATCGGCGTCGCCCCGCTCGGGAACCAAACCATCCAACCGGCCAACCAGCCAACCGACCAGCCTGGCGGTGTCGGCTGCCAGCACCTCACGGGCGGTGCGCCGCCCACCGGTTTCGCCGGCCGGCCCGCCGGCCCGCAGGCGAGGGGCCCGGGCCGCAGCGGCCAAGGCGTCCAGCACATCCTGATAGTGCTCCCCCAACTCGTCCACCCCGGTTCGGACGCTCAGCGCACCGAGCCTGTCCAGATGCCAGGCCAGTTCGTTGGCCCACACCTCATCCAGTTGGCTGGTCAACCCGCGCAGCAGTTCGGCAAGCTCGCCCAATTCGGTTTGCAGAAGCCCGGTATCGGGCACCTGGCCGCACCGCACCTGAAGCTCGGCCCGCAGCAAGGCAAACAGCCGGGAGGCAAACAGCCATTCCAGGAACTCCTCCAGACCGACCTGCCCGGGATCGGCCAGCTCGGCGGGCGCCGGCACCGGATGCAGCAACTCCACCAGCCGGTCCATGGGCTCACGGAACCGGTCGACCCGAACCGCGCCCACCTGATGCAACCGGTCCACCACCGCGCTACGGGCCGCAGCCGGCATCGCCGCGCCCGGTTCGAAACTCACCTCCCGGAACCGGCCCACCGCCAGCCCGCCCCGGCGCACGGTGACCCGGTCATCCAGCAGCAGCCCAAGCTCTACCCCGGTTTCATCCAACAGGGCATAGCCGGCCCGTTCCGTACCGACCTCGGCCACCGGCCCCAGCGGGGCCCGCCGTCGAAACGGCTTCAGCAGCACGGCCAATCGCTCGGGCAACTCGTCGCCCCCATCCAGCGGTTCCTCTCGTTCGGCGGGCAGCCAGGGCTGCCACTCGGGCGCCCGCAGCAGCCATCGACCGCAGTCGCCGACAACCTGATGGGCCAACAGGATACCCGCCCAGCTGAGCCGCTCATCGGTGGTGTCGAGCAGGGTCACGGTGCCGGTCCGCCGATCACGCCGGCCACGCAACAGCACCCGGTCGATACCGGTACCGGCATCGGCCAACACCGGCGCAGCGATCCGGTAGGGCAGCTCGAAACGGTAGTGGCGGGTCGTCTTGGCCATCGTTCCTCCCTGCCGTCTGTGCGAGCCGGTCACCCCCGCGGAGCCCGGCCCGGCTTGCCGTTGACTCCAGTCTTGCCCTTCTTGCCCTTCGCGGCCGCCGCGGTGGCCGATTTCGTAGCCTGGGCGCCGGCCCGGCGCCGGGTTGCCTTCTTGGCCACCGGCCCCTTGGCCCGCTTCTCGACCAGCAGTTCGGCGGCCCGCGCCAGGTCGATCGACTCCACCGGGATGCCGCGCGGCACCGTCACGTTGTATTCCCCGTCGGTGATATAGGGCCCGAAACGGCCATCCTTGATCACCAGGGGCCTGCCGGTAGCCGGATCGCTGCCGAGTTCGGCCAGTGGCCCGGCGGCCGCCCGGCGGGTACGAGTGCGCGGCTGGGCGAACAGTTCCAGTGCCTCGGCCAGGGTGACGGTGAACAGCGCCTCCTCGTTGGGCAGCGTACGCGAATCGGTGCCACGCTTGAGGTAGGGGCCGTAGCGTCCGTTCTGGGCGGTGATCTCGGTGCCGTTACCGTCCACCCCGACCAGCCGGGGCAGGCTAAGCAGTCGCAGGGCCTGCTCCAGGGTGACGCTGTCGATGGTCATATCCGGAAACAGCGAGGCCGTCCGCGGTTTAGGCTGCTTCGACTTGGGCAGCGAGGCATCGACGGCCGGCTGCTCGGTGACATAGGGGCCGTAGCGCCCCGAGCGGGCCACTATCGGCGTCCCGGTCGCCGGGTCGGTACCCAGCTCGCGTTCGGCCCCCTGCGGAGTGGCCAGCAATTCCCGGGCGCGCGCCAGGGTCAGCTCGTCGGGCGGCAGATCCTCCGGCACATTGGCCCGCCGCTGGCCGGCGTCCTCGACATAGGTGCCGTAGCGCCCCACCCGGACGTTGACACCCTCGGCCGGCTCCCCGACCGGGAAGGTCGACAACCCCCGAGCATCGATATCGCCCAGGCTGTTCACCAGTTTCTGCAGGCCAGTGTGGGAATCCGCGTCATCGCCATAGAAGAAGTCCCGCAGCACCGCCAGCCTGTCCGCCTCGCCCTTGGCCACCTCATCCAGCCGGTCGTCCATCGCGGCGGTGAACTGGTAGTCGATCAGCTCGGCGAAGTGCTCCACCAGCAGGCGGGTGACCGCAAAGGCCAGCCAGGTGGGCACCAGGGCGGTGCCCTTCTTGTAGACGTAGTCGCGCGCGGTGATGGTGCGCAGGATCGAAGCATAGGTGGACGGCCGCCCGATCTCCAGCTCCTCCAGCTTGGCGATCAGCGTGGGCTCGGTGTAGCGGGCCGGCGGCCTGGTCTGATGCCCCTCGGCCCGCGCATCGGCCAGTTCGAGAGGCTGCTGGGCCTCCAGCACCGGCAGCCGCAGCGCATCCTCCCGGTCCTCCTCTCCGGCATCCACATAGGCCTTCAGATAGCCGGGGAAGGTGATGGTCCGCCCGGATGCCCCGAAGACGGCCCGCCGGATCCCGGCACCGGCCGGGCCGCCTACCGGCGTGAACCGCTGGGCCAGCTCGGCAGCGATCCGCACACCGACCGACTGACCATGGGCGTCGGCCATCTGGGAGGCCAGGGTGCGCTGCCAGATCAGCTCGTACAGCCGGTACCGGTCGCCCTGCAGTCCGGTCTCCTGGGGGGCACGGAAGCCGTCCCCGGCCGGGCGGATCGCCTCATGGGCCTCCTGGGCGTTCTTCACCTTGGACGCGTAGTGCCGCGGTTTGCCGGGGACGTAGCCGGCGCCGAACAGGGCGGCCGCCTGGGCGCGAGCGGCCTGGACGGCCTGGCTGGACAGGGCCACCGAGTCGGTGCGCATATAGGTGATGAAGCCCGATTCGTAGAGTTCCTGCGCGACCCGCATGGTGCGGTCGGTGGTGAAACCCAGTTTGCGGCCGGCCTCCTGTTGCAGCGTGGTGGTGCGGAATGGGGCCGCCGGGCGCCGGGTATACGGCCGGGTCTCGACCGATGCGACCCTGAAACTGGCCGCCGGGAGAAGCCCGGCCAGGTCGCGGGCGGTCTGCTCGTCGACCACCAGGGCGTCCGTAGTCAGTTCGCCATTGCCGTCGAAGTCGTTGCCGCGGGCCACCCGCCAGTCGTCCAAGCCGACCAGGCGGGCGTCGAACAGCCGCGGGTTCGCCTGCTCCCCGGCGTCCAGGGTGACGGTCAGATCCCAGTAGCCGGCCGGGATGAAGGCCATCCGGTCCCGTTCCCGGTCGACCACCAACCGGGTGGCGACCGACTGGACACGCCCGGCCGACAGCTTCGGCATGACCTTCTTCCACAGCACCGGGCTGACCTCATAGCCGTACAGCCGGTCGAGGATCCGGCGGGTTTCCTGGGCATCGACCAGGTCATAGTCGAGTTCGCGGGGATGGGAGACCGCATGGGCGATCGCCTCCGGGGTGATCTCGTGGAAGACCATCCGCTTCACCGGCACCTTTGGTTTCAGTTCCGCGAGCAGATGCCAGGCGATGGCCTCTCCCTCGCGGTCCTCGTCGGTTGCCAGGAAAAGCTCATCGGCCTCGGTGAGCAGCTGCTTCAGCCTGCGCAGGGTGGTCTTCTTGTCGGGGCTGACCACGTACAGCGGGGCGAAATCGGCGGCCACATCCACGCCGAGCCGTGCCCAAGGCTCGCCCTTGTACCTGGCCGGCACCTCGGCGGCGCTGGTCGGTAGATCACGGATGTGGCCGCGGCTGGATTCCACGACATACCCCTGCCCGAGGAAGCGGGAGAGCATGGCCGCCTTGGTTGGCGATTCGACGATCACCAGTCTGCGGGAGGGTGTGACCACAGTTTAATCCTTCGCTGAGTGGCTGGGTGTGGAGCGGACAGTGGGAATGGTAGCGCCCCGCGTCGGGAATGATAGCGCCCCGCGTCCCCGACGCCACCCCAGCTGGGGAATATCCGACCGTTCCGCGATCGAGACGAGCGTTGGGCTCAGCGGTCACCGGGACCCCGGTGGCCCTGTCCCAGGTCAGACCGGGCGCAGATAGCCGTCGACGATCAGCTCGCGCAGGTCCCCGAGCAGCCGGCGGCGCAGTTGCCCGGGTTCCTGGTCGAGCAGCCGCGCCACGGCATCGATGATCGTAGCCAAACTCATGGTGCCGTCGCATGCGCCCACCACCCCGGCCAATTCGGTACCCACCTGCCGGGCCCGGCACAGCCCCGAGGTCTGACGAAACACGATATGCTGCGGGTCGGCGGCTCCGGGCCGGCCGAGCGTCTCCTGCACCACATCCGGAGCAACCAGCCAGTTGGTGGCCAGCAGGCCGGTATCCGGGTTGCCGGCCCAGCCCACCGCCCGATGCCGGTTGGCCAGGGCCGCCCCGACCGGTTGGGCGACCTCATGCGTCCAGCGTTCATAGCAGAACTCGGGCCGCACCCGGCCCGCATCGACCACGGTGATCCAGCCCATGGCGACGGCCTGGATGCCGAGCCGGTCGAACTGGTCGAGCCAGGCCCCATAGCGCGAAGCCCATTCCGGGGTGTGGTTGAGCCCCGCATCGGCCAGCCAGAGTTCGATATAGGCGTAGGGGTCAAGCCGTTCTCGTTCGATCACCCACAGGTCGGCCCCGGCCGGCGCCCAAGCGGCCAGGCGGTCGGCAACCGGTTCAGCGGTGATCGCCCAGTTAGCCAGCAGCTGCGCGGTGCCACCGGGGCGCAGCCGGGCACCGGCCCCCTGCACCACCCGGCGCACCAGCTCGTCCCCGGGTAGCCCGCCATCCCGGTAGAGCAGCCGGCCGGCCGGATCCGGAACGGGGCCGATCACGAAGGGCGGGTTGGCGACTATCAGGTCGAATCGTTCCCCGGCGACCGGTTCGTATAGGCTGCCGGCCCGTACCTCGACCGGAAGCCGATTGAGTTCGAAGGTCATCCGGGCCAGTCGCCTGGCGCGCGGATTGATGTCGGTGGCAACGATCCGGGCCGCGTGGGTGGCCAGGTGGAGACTCTGCACCCCGCAACCGGTGCCCAGATCCAGGGCGGAGGCCACCTGGTCGGGGATCGTAAGCTGGGCCAGCGTGGTCGAGGCGGGGCTGGCGTTGAGCACGAAATCGGGACGTACCGGGTCCAGATCGTGGTCTAGACCGGGGGTGCGATCGCAGACCACCCAGCCATCCCACTGCCCGCCGCCGGGCAATTCGAAGGCATAGGGGCGGATGTCTACTTCGGCCCGTACCCGGTCGCCCCGGATCTGCACCAGGCCCGCAGCCACCAGTCCGGCTACCGGCAGCGCGGCCCGAGCGTCGGCCAACGGCACCTCGGCCGCCAGGCAGAACAGCCTGATCAAGGTGGCCTGGCGGTCCCGGTCCGCGCCCAGTGCCCGTTTGGCGGCGATGGTCGTGTTCCGCGCCAGGCCCTGCTGCCCGGCGCTGCCCAGCCGCGCCAGTACGGCATCGGCCCGGTAGCCGGCTGCCAAGAGCCGGTCACGCAAGCCAGCGATCGGATTCACGGTCCCACCCTGCCATGGATCGGTGCGCGGGCCCGCATCGGACGCGGCCGGGTAGCACCGGGCACCGGGCTGGGGTGGCGGCCCGGCGAGCTACCCGGGCGGTTCACGGCCGATGGCGCGGATCAGAACAGCTCGTAGGATTCCCGCGAGATGAACAAGCCGGCCTTGGTCACCACGTTGGTGCAGGTGACCCCACGCGATTCGCTGAGACATTCGAAGCCGCCCACCCTGAGCCGCTGGCCATAGCCGAGCGCGGCCTGCTGCACCTGGTCATGGTTGGACACGGTGTCTTTAGACTGGTCGAACCAGCCGGTCTCGGGGCTGCCGGGCTTGGCCGACCCCGCAAGCGTGTCACCCCCACAGCCAGCCTGCGACCCGGCGGCCACTACTAGGGTTCGTCCTGCCGAGGCCGAGCAGTCGGCCGGTTTGGGTGCATTCCAGTCGGCTTCGGCAAGGTATTCGCAACGCACCTGGGCGCCATCCATCAAGCAGACGATACGACCGGTGGGGCTGGTGAAGGCCGCGGTCCCCTGGACGACCCGGGTACCCGGATCGGGTGCCGGTATGGCGGAATCCGCCGGCGTGGCGGCGCTGCTCGCCTTGGTGCTGGGAGTCTGCTGGGGTACCGACTGGCTAGGCGGTGGCACGCTGTGCCGGGAAGGCGTCGGGGTACCCGTGGCGGGATTGGCGGCGGTGGGCCCGCCGGGTTCCGGCTGCAACATGCCGGGCAAATTGAAACCGCATCCGGCAAGCGCAAATCCGAGCAGTACGGTGATCCAGAGGCATCGAATCGGCTGTCGCATTCTTCCTCCCGTAAGCGCTTCGCTGCGGCAATGCTATGTCCCCGGCCGGGGACAACACCATGCCTAGCCGAGGACGATGCAGGCCCGTGACCCGGTTGTGCCGCGGGCACCGGCGCGCCGCGCGTGGCAGGGTGGGATGGTGAGCGTTCCCGATTGGCTGGCCGGCGACGAACGCGCGATCGCCATCCGGCATCGCGACCGCACCGCTGGCCGGCGCGCCGATTGGCCGGTGTGGTGCCCAGACGAGGTGCGGACCGCGCTGCAGCGGGCCGGCATCGAAAGCTGCTGGCAGCACCAGGCCGAGGTGGCGCAGGCCGCGTGGTCCGGGCGGCACGTGGCGGTCAGCACACCCACCGCCTCCGGCAAGTCGCTGGGCTACCTGCTGCCGGTGCTGGCAGCCACCGCGGTACCGGCAAGCCGGGCCGGTGTGCGGCCCGGCAATGACCTGCGCAGCCGGCTCGGCCTGGCCCGGCATACCGCGCTGTACCTGGCCCCGACCAAGTCGCTGGCCCACGATCAGCGCGCGGCTGCCACCCGGCTGGGCCCGCCCGGTTGGCTAACGGCCACCGTGGACGGTGATTCCACACCCGCCGAGCGGCGGTTCGCCCGCGAACATGCCGGTTTCGTGCTGAGCAATCCCGACCTGCTGCATCACTCGCTGCTGCCCAACCATGCGAAATGGTCCCGCTTCCTCGGATCGTTGCGCTATGTGATCGTGGACGAGGCCCACCGGTACCGAGGCGTCTTCGGCGCCCAGACCGCCCAGGTGCTGCGCCGGTTGCGCCGGTTGTGCGCCCGCTACGGCGCCGACCCGACCTTCATCCTGGCCTCCGCAACCTGCAGCGCGGCGGGCCGGACCGGTGCCCGGCTCATCGGCGAACCCCAACCGTTGGTGGAGGTCAACCAGGATTGGGCACCGCATGCCGCCCGGGATGTGGTGCTGTGGCGGCCCGGCATGGCCGCCGGCCGGGAGACAAGCTGGCTGCTTGCCCGGCTGGTAGACGAGGGCTTGCAGACCATCGCCTTCGTCGCCAGCCGCCAGCAGGCCGAGGTGGTCGCGTTGCAGGCCGGCCAGCAGATCGAGTCGGGCCGCCGGGTGGCCAGCTACCGGGCCGGTTACCTGGCCGCGGACCGGCGGAAGCTGGAAGAAGACCTGCGCCAGGGCAGGTTGGCCGGGGTGGCAGCCACCAACGCCTTGGAGCTCGGGGTTGACATCGCCGGGCTGGACGCGGTGGTGATCAACGGTTTCCCGGGTACCCTGGCGTCCTTCTGGCAGCAGGCGGGCCGGGCGGGACGAGGCGCCCGCGACGCCCTGGTGGTGTTGGTGGCCGGCGATGACCTGCTCGATGCGCATCTGCTGGCCCATCCGGAACTGATCTTCGATCGCCCGGTCGAACAGACGGTGCTGTTCCCGGACAATCCCCGGATACTGGGACCGCAGTTGACCGCAGCCGCCGCGGAACTGCCGTTGACCGGCGCCGACGAGCGCTGGTTCGGGCCGGCCATGGGCGAGTTGGCCGACCGCCAGGTGACGGCGGGACGATTGCGGCGCCGGCCCACCGGCTGGTTCTGGGCCGGGGACCGGCGGGCGGGCGCCGGCATCGAATTGCGCGGCGACAGGGGAAGCAGCGTGGAGATCGTCGAGCGGGCAACCGGCCGGGTGATCGGCCAGGTCGACCGGTCGGCCGCCGACCGGACGGTGCACCCGGGCGCGGTCTATCTGCACCAGGGCGAGCAGTGGCTGGTGACCGACTACTCGCCCGCCGAGCGGGTGGCCCTGGTGGTCTCCGGAGAACTGCCATACCACACCCAGGCGCTGGTCGCCGCCGAATTGCGGATCGTCGCCGAAACCGACTCCCGTGCCCTGGGCCTCGGCCGGATCTGTCTGGGCGAGGTGGAGTTGACCGACCGGGTGCTGGGTTTTCTGCGGCGCGACGCCCTGAGCGGACGGATCTGGGATCAAACCCCGCTGGACTTGCCGGAGCGTTCGATGCGCACCCAGGCGGTGTGGTTGCGGATCGCCGACGAGGTGGCCGCCGCGTTGAGCGGTGGGGTGGGCCGGCTGGCGGGTGCCGTCCACGCCGCCGAGCACACCGCGATCGGTCTGTTGCCGGTCTTCGCGCCCTGCGATCGCTGGGATATCGGTGGATTGTCCAGCGTGGCCCATCCCGATGCCGGTGGGGCCGCGATCTTCATTCACGACGGTCTGGCTGGCGGCGCCGGCTTTGCGGTGCATGGCTTCGAGGTGGCCGGGCCCTGCTGGCTGGCGGCCTGGGAACGGCTGCGCGACTGCGATTGCGGGAACGGCTGTCCGAAGTGTTGCGTCTCGCCGAAATGCGGCACCGGCAACCAGCCCCTCGATCGCCCGGCGGCCGCCGAATTGCTTGGCCTGCTGCTGGCCGCCTGATCGCGATAAGGCCAGGAGACACCGCCGGACTACTACAGTTGGCCCATGGGGATGCTGCTGGTGATGCGACACGCCAAATCGGGCCGGGCGATCGGGGTCGCCGATCATGACCGGCCGCTGAACGATCGCGGGCAGCGGGATGCCTGGGCCGCCGGGGAGATGCTGGCTGGCTATCCGATCGACCGGGTGCTGTGTTCGACCAGCATCCGGACCAGGCAGACCTGGTCGCAGGCCTTGCTGGGGGGCGCCCCGCAGGCCGTGGTGGACTATCTACCGGGGCTGTACGAGGCCGGGCTGGCCGATCTGCGGCAACCGCTGCGGATACTGCCCCGGGCGGTCTCCACCGCCCTGCTGATCGCGCATTTCCCCGGTGTCATCGAACTGGTCGAGCATCTGGCCATCCCCGACGATCATCCGGCCTGGCATGCGATAGCGGCCGGGTATCCGACATCGGCCATCGCGGTTTTGAGGTTCGACTGCCCCTGGCCGGCGCTGGACGCCGGGACCTGCCGGCTAGTCGACTACCGGATCCCCCGAGGCTGACCTAGCCGTCCGGCCGGGACGCGGCAGAGCGTCCTCACCGGCCAGTGCGCCCGGCGGCGGCCTGACCGCCGGTGACCATGGTGCCCCAGTTCAGGCCGAAGGCCACCGCGCCGGCCAGGAGCAGGGCCGCGGAGTCGGCGACCGCCACCAGCGAGCCGGCCAGCGCGAGCAGGCAGGGAGCCAGCACCATCCGCTCCCCGAAACGATCCTGCAGCAGACCCCCACCGGCCGCCGGACCGGCCCCGTAGGCCTGCGCGGCATGGGCCGCCATGGTCGGCACCGACAGGTAGGAGATCATGGCGGAACAGAGGTTGACCAGCGACAGTCCCACGAAGGTGGGCGTACAGGCCGGCTGCTCATGGTCCGTGGTCCCAACGGTCCTTCCTGGCCGGGTCCGGGCTCACCGCCCGCCGGCCGTGACCGGCCGGTCACCGGCCGGCTGGGCCACCACCCCCGCCCGGGATTCGGCCCTGGCCCGTTGGGGCGCGCCGGCGATCCTGGGCAGCGCCGGAACGTCCACCACGACCACCACCACGAACTCTCCCCAACCGGTCAGTACCCGGCAAGACACCAGTTCCGCGGCGTTGCTTTGGGCCGTCTGCCCGGCCACCGGGCACGCCGGGCGGCCACGCTGCTGGGCCCGGGCCGCGGCCAAGGCCACCAGGTCGGCAGTAGACCTGGCCCGGGCTCCCGAGGCGAGCCACCCCGTCTGCCAGCTGCCGACGACCGCCACCGCGACCAGGACGATCAGCACGGCCAAGGTCAGGCTGCTGCCTCCCCGATGCGCGGCTGCCGCGCCGAACGGCCGTTCGCTACCGGCCCGGTCAACCGCCGACCGGCCTACCCGGGACGATGGCCAGGCCGCACCCCGCGCCCGGAAACCGGCTGTCCGGTGGCCGGCATTCCCGGTCACCGGGGCCGGCCTTCCCTGGGGAATACCGCGCTGGCGGTCACCTCGACCGGCCCGAGACGGCCCCAACTCGCCCGGACGGTGACCGTCACCTTGACCCCCCGCGGGCCGTACTCGCTGCCGATCGCGGCTCCGGGGGGCGCCAATTCGATCGCTTCGGCAGCGGCCGCCTCGTCATCGCGGGCGAGTTGGCGAGCGATCTGGACGGCGCTGTCCTGGCAGCGCGCCCGGAGCACCACCAGGTTGATGCTCCAGCCCAACATGGCTGCGAGCAAACAAGCGGCCAGCATGCCAATGGCCAGTTCGAAGGTCACCATGCCACGCAGCCGGTGGTCCGGCCGGCCGGGTAGCCCGAGTACCGGTCCCGCGTCCGCAACCGCCGGGCGGACCCCACGAAAACACATCATCAGATTCTCCTCGGTGCACCGGTAGGCAGGGGGGCCGGGCGGCCATCCGGCGGTGCCCGGCCCCGCCCAGGAATAGCTCAGGGAATCATTCCAGCGACCTTGCCGAGCAGACCGACAACAAATTTGAGCATCGCGGTGAAAAAGTCGTTGTTGGTGAATATGTTGAGCAGCACGAGGGCCAGCGCCACGGCGGCAAGAATGCCGACAGCATACTCGGCGGTCGCCATACCGCGCTGCCATGCGCGGTTCATGCGGCCAATCGGGCCGCGCACGCCGCTATCGGCGGCCTCGGGAGCAATGATCGACCGAGCGTCGGCCTCGATGATCTCGCTGGTGTGATCGTTCGACATTATCGCTTCCTTTCGGGTGGGAATCCGCGTTTCGAATTCGCAAAGATTGTTTGCCGGCAAATCCGCAGCCGTCATTCTTCCCAGCGGTTGTGGACAACCATTCAGCGATTCAGCACGGCGCCGATCGTGGCAGCCACTATGGGCACCACGCCGACCAGGACGAACGCGGGCAGGAAACAGCAGACCAAGGGCAGCACCGAACGCACGCCCACGGTCCGGGCAGCTGCTTCACGTTGCGCCCGGGCCCGGGCCCGGGCCTCGGTGGCATGCACCTCCAGGATCAGAGCCACCGCGGTGCCCGATTCGGCGCACCGGGCGAGGTCGCGGGCGATCATTCCCCATACCGGGTGGTCATGCAGCCCGGCCCAGGCCTGTGCATCGCTGCGTCCGATGTCGAGATGCCCCAGCACGCCACGCAGCAGGGCCGCGCTGGGTTCCGGCGCGAGCGCGCAAACCTGCCGTACCGCGGCTCTGAGCGGGATACCGGCGGCCAGGGCGGGGGCAAGCAGATCCAGGCAACCGGGCAGTTGAGCAGTCAGCATCTGCTGTTCGCGCCGTCCGGGTTCGCCCTCCAGCCAGCGAACCAAGGCCATGGCCGCCATGGCACCGCCGGCGGCAAGCACCGGGGCCACCGGAGGTTGCCTACCGACCAGCCAACCGGCGCAACCCACCAGCAGACCGAGCCGCCAGCGCAGCCTTCGCGACCTGGCCAGCCAGCCGGCCAGCGCAGCCGGGACGACCGGCCGGCCCCGGTTCGGTGACAGGCCAGCGATCAAGGCAGCCCGGGGCGCCGGCAGCAGAGCCGACAACGCGGCGGCCAGGGCGACTGCCGCCAGGATCGCGCCGCTCATCCCGGGCACCGTTGCCCGGCTGCGCCGGCACCAAGGCCTGGGCCGGCTCGATCCGGCCGTATCATCCGCACCGCTCCCCCTGGATGCCGGCGATGCCACTGCCCGCCGAACCGGCCACGGCACCGCCGCCGGGCCCCGGACCGGGTAGGCATCGGTTCTGCTCATCGACCCGGTCAACCATGGCCAGCCGGGTAGTCCACACCAACCCGGCACAGACCAAGCAGACGGCCAGCGCCGCGGCGATGCGTCCCCACTGATTGTGCAGCAGGAAATCGATCGGGTTGCCACCGGCCAGATAGCCCAGGCCCACGCCGAGCACGGGTAGCCCGGCCAGCAGACGGCCGCTGGCCCGGGACGCCGCCAGCTCGGCCGAGACCAGCCGCTCGGTGGCCGCGTCCGCCCGTAGCCCCTCGGCCACCCGTTCGGCCGCCAACGCCACCGGTGCGCCGGTGATCTCGCACAGCTGCCAGGACCTGGCCAGGCTGGCCAGCCCCTGGCAACCGGGCCGGGCCGCGATACCGTGCAACGCGGCCGGCACATCCCCACCGATCGCCTGGGCCGCCGCCACCGGAGCCAACAGGGGCACGTCGGCGGCCACCTGCGTCAACGCCCTGGCCGGGATCTCGCCGATCCGCAGCTGGGCGGCCAATCCCTGACAGGCATGCACCACCTCATCGGCATGGGCCCGCCGGTTCCGCTCGGCCATCGAATGCCGCCACAGCCAGGTCAAGGTGGTGGACACCGCAACCCCGGGCAGCACCAGCACCAGGGATCCGGGAACCAGCAACGCGGCCACCCCCAATAGGCCGGCCAGCCCTACCGCCGGGGGTAGCCACCCGGGCGGGCGTGGCCGACCGCGGGCCTCGGCGCCGAACCGATCAGCGACCAGGGCCGATGAGTCTGGGGGCAGCCAAGCCCACAGGGCAATCGACAACATCAAGCCGGCGAGCAGGGTCATGCTGGTCATGCCGTGCCCACCTCGGCCCATTGGCAGCCGGTCAGCTCGGCGAGCGCCGCCCAGCCCGGGCCGGCACGCAGCTGCCGGTCTGCGCCGCAGTCGACGCCCACCTCGACAGTCATCCCGGCCGAAGCCACTCGCCTGATCACTCCCACCTGCCCGACGCAGCGCCGGCCATCCGCCAACCGGTTGACCTGCACCACCACCCGCAGGGCCGCGGCGATCTGCGCGTGGCAGGCATCTCGGCTCAGCCCACCGAGAGCCGCCAAAGCCTCCAGGCGAGCCGGTATGTCGCGCACCGAGTTGGCATGCACCGTGCCACAGCCCCCCTCGTGGCCGGTGTTCAACGCCGCCAGCAGATCGCACAGCTCGCCACCGCGCACCTCCCCGAGCACCAGCCGGTCCGGTCGCATCCGCAGGGCCTGACGCACCAGGTCCGTCATGGTGATCGCCCCGGCGCCTTCCGAGTTAGGGGGGCGGCATTCCAATCGCACACAGTGCGGGTGGTCGGGGTTCAGCTCCCGGGAGTCCTCCACGATGAGCAGCCGGTGATCCGATGGCACCAGCCCGAGCAGCCCGGCGAGCAGGGTGGTCTTGCCGGATCCGGTACCGCCGCAGATCAGGAAGGCCACTCGCGAGTCGACCAGCGCGGTCAGCAACCGGGCCATGCCGGGCGAGATAGCACCGGTGCGCACCCAGTCCTCCAGAGCGAAGCTGCGTCGCGCGGGAATGCGCAACGACAAGCAGGTACCGGGGTCGGCCAGAGTACCCAGGATCGCGTGCAGCCGGGTGCCGTCGGCCAGTCTGGCATCCACGAAGGGGCAGGCGTCGTCCAGCCGCCGCCCGACGCTGGCGGCCAGCCGGGTGGCGAGCCGGCGCACCTCGGCATCGGATTCGAACGAGATGCCGGTGGATTCCAGCCCCCCGCCCCGATCGATGTACACCCGGTCCGGCCCGTTGACCAGGACGTCGGTCAGTCCGGGCAGGGCGAGCAGGGGTTCCAGCCTGCCTGCGCCGATGCTGCCGCGCCGCAACGCCTCCACGGCCGACAGCACGGTCGCGTCGCTGACGACCAGCCCGAGATCCCGCAAGGCGGTGGCTACATCCTGAGGCAGCCAGGCCCGTCCCAGACCAGCCAGCCGGACTCGGATCAATTCCAGCTCTTCGTCGGTCATCGGTCCGCCGCGCTCTCGGCCAGCAGCTGGTGCAGTATCCGGTCGCAGGCCCGGGCGAACCTCCGCCGCCCCCGGCCCGGCGGCACACCGGTCTCCAAGGCAACCGGCAATCGCGGATCGTGGGGTACGACTCCGCAACAGGCCAGTCCCAGGGTTTCGCCGATCAACTCCGGGTCGAGGTGTCGTCCGGGCCCGGTTCGAACCGCGATCCGGGCATCGCCCAAACCCAGGGACAGCACCTTCGAGCGAGCCGCCACCACGGCCTTCACCTCGGCCGCGACGCACACGATCGTGCTGGCCAGCGGCCCCGGGTCGGTCTCCGGGTGGGCTCCGGCATCCAACACCACCAGATCGTGGCTACGGGTCAGCGCCGCCAGAACGGCCCGTACCGCCTCCGGGCGGGGCAACCCGCCGACCTGCCGCAGGTCTGCCGAGGATCTGCTGGAACGCCCCAAGGAAACCAGATCGACGCCACTCGAATTGGGCAGTTGACCACCCAGATCGCCGACATGGCCGGTCGCCGAGGCAAGATCGGGCCAGCGCCAGCCCGGAAGCTGTTCGGCGCCGAAAAGCAGATCGATGCCCCCGCCGGCCGGGTCGAGCTCCACCAGGACCGCACGCAGGCCGCGCGCCTGGCCGCGCTGGGCCAGCCCGGCGGCCAGCGTGGTGGCCCCCACCCCGCCGCAGCCGCCGATCACCCGGATCAGCCGGGCGCGATCACGATCGAGTTCGGCACGGGCATCCAGCAGGGAACTGACGAATCCCGACTGATCCGGCAGTAGCAGCGCGGGAGCCTCCAGCGGTACCGACCAGGCAAGCAGTTCGCGCGAGTCGCCACCGCACAGGTGCACACCCCGGCGGCGAGGCAACCCCAGGGCGGCGAGGGCGGCGGCCTGATCCACCCCGACCAATACCACCCGGGCCCCTGCCCAGTGTCGTCGGATCCGCTCGCTATCGCGAGCCACCAGCGGATTCACCTGAACCGCGGCGCCGGCGGCGAGCACCGTCTCGATGATGGCGTCGTCTGCGGAGATCAATAGGGGTACCGACATGCCTGGATTGTTTGCCCGGCAGCCCGGATTCGCCAGCTGTCTGCGCGGCTGTGGACAACCCCTGCGTCCGCACCGCACCCATGGCGCGCCGCCACCGGAAGAGCCGGCAGGCGGTCTCCTAGAGTGGAGCCATGTCCCGCCTTGAACTTCCCCAGGCGGCCCTTGACTGGCTCGTCGGCGATGAGCCGGTCCCGGTGCTGCTGATCGACCCGGCCAGGCCGATCATCCGGCAGCTGTTGGCCGCCGGGCACGAACTGGTGTGCCTGGCCAGCGATCCGGCACGAGCGGCCGGCCTGGCCCGGGTATCCGCCCGCGACCCCAGGCTGTTGGCCTGGGCCGCACGACCCGACGAATTGCCCGTGCAGCCCTGTGTGGCGCAGGTGGTGTTGCTGACCGGAGCCCTGCGGCTGCCGCCCGGCAGCACCGCGGCCGATCGCCGGCGGACCCTAGCCCAGTTCAGCCGTGCCCTCAAACCCGGGGGCTGGGTGGCGGGTTGGCAGATCGCCCGGGATGACACGGTGCCCTGGGTACGCCGCTTGATCCGGCTGATGCGCAGCGTGGACGCGCACGCGATGTCCGGTAAGTCCACCGACTCGCACGCCGAGTTGCTGTCCAGCAAGTACTTTCCCCGGCTGGACTATCATGACTTCCGCCTATGGGTGCCGATCAACCGGTCGGATATGATCGACCTGGTCAGCCGGCAACCGGCGGTTGCCGCCCTGGGCGAGCACCGGCGGCGCGAGGTGCTGGCCGAGGCCCGCCAGATCTTCGACAACTCGGCCTCGCTGGGTGAATTGCGGCTGCCCTATCAGTTGCGCTGTTGGCGCGCCCACGTAGATCACCACGAATTGACCACACCCATCACCTTCAACGACGGGGCGCTGGTGATTCCACTTTGAGCCGGACCCGGCAATCGCTCCAACGGGACCGAGCCCAACTCGTCAAAGTGTGCCGACCGGCGCCGGTAGGTCCCGCGGCCCGGGCGGGAGCCGGAATCCGCCAGCGCAGCCGGCCGGTCGATAGGCACCGCATCGGCCAGCCCGGCCGGGCGCAATCGCGGTGGCCAGGCCGACGGCCGGCGCGGCCCTAGCCGGGGCCGGCAGGTTTGGGACCGCCCACATGGCGCTCGCCGAGCCGCACCAGCACCACCCCACCGACGACCAACGCCCCACCAACCGCCTGGGCAGCGCCAAGCAACTGCCCCAACAGCAACGCCGCCAGGGCGGCCGCGAACAGCACCTCGCCCAAACCGACGAAGCTCGACAGCCGCGGCCCGAGCGACCGGGCGGCCTGAATACCGGTCAGATAGGACAACGCCGAGGCCATCATCCCCAATGCGAGCAGCGCCACCCAGTGGGCGATTCGATGACCGGCATACCACACCGGTTCGCTGGCGGCGGTGAAGGGCAGCAGCCCAACCGCCCCGGCAACGGCCAACGCGAACGTGCCCACGGCCAGGCCACCCGCGGCCAGCACCGGCGCCGGCAGCGTATGGGAGGCATCGGATGAGAACAAGAAGTAGGCCGAGTTGCCGATCAGGGCCACCATTCCCCAAACGACCCCGCGGGGGTCGAGTCCGCCCTGGCCCTCGAAAACCCGCAGCACCAACAGCAGACCGCCGATCGCCAGCAGGCTGCCCAGCAGAATACGCAATCCGGGGCGTTCGCCTCGCCACACCCAGAGCACACCCACCAGCACGACCGGGGCCAGGAACTCGAGCAGCAGGGCCTGGGCGACCTGTAAGTACTGCACCGCGTTGAAATAGCCGATCTGGGTCAGGGCAACCACCAGCACCCCATACCGGGCCATCACCCGCCAGTTCTCCCGCAGCGATCCGAAACGACCCGCCAGGCCCAGCAGAGCGGGCGCCAGCAGCACCATCGCGCCCACCGCGGAACGCACGACGACCAGGGCCAATGGCGACCATCCGGTGGCCAGCAGACCCGCCGCCAGCGGCCCGGCCGTGCTGAAGCAGAAGGCCGAAACGACACCCAGGGCTAACCCCCGGGCGACGCGGCCGGACCCCTCGGCTGTCATGCTCGCAAGCCTAGCGGTGCCCGCCGCCGGCTCGTCCCGGCCGTGCCCCGGCGGACCGTGATCAGCCGATTGCCGGCATAGCCGCCGAGCCCGCGAGCAATCCCGGCAGCCAGCACGCCATGCAGGCACCGGAGCACTAGGCTGACCTTGACCGCATCCGGGCGGCGGCAATCAGGAAGGAAATGCACATGGCTGAGCGTCCCACCGCTGGCGACTACCTTCGGGTGCTGCGCACCACCGTGCCGGAGATGATCGGCAGGCTCAAGGAACTAGCCTTGGCCGAACTGCGACCCAGTCTGAAGAACGGCGGGCTGGGGGCGGGGCTGTTCGGCGCAGCGGCCTTCATCGCCTTCACCGCGCTGAAGCTCCTGGTATTGGCCGCCGCCTTCGCCTTCGCCGTGTGCTATACCGAGATCGCGCACCGTCACCCACTGACCGCATTGGCTCTGGGGTTCCTGACCATTGCCGTGGTCTTCCTGGTCCTTGCCCTGGTGCTGGCCCTGTTCGGCAGGGGACGCATCGTCCGCGTCCGGCTGCCCGAGGCGACCATCGCCGAGACCATGACGAGCCTGTCGGCGGTGGCCGATGCGATCGAGACGGGGACGGCCGACGCCCAGCAGCAGCGGATTCCCGACGACGCCCTGGCCATCACCCGAGAGCATGGCAAACTGCCTGCCGAGACCTCGTGGGACGGGCCGCGGGCCCCATGATTGCGATCCGCCCAGCCGTCGGGCGCGTGCCCCCCGGCGGCAGCCTCAGCCCCGGACGGGTCCCCGGTCGTCCAGGAAGCGCGCCGGGACGTCCAGCACTCGCTCGTGCGGCCAGGGGCGCGCCCAGCCCCCCAAATCGAGCAGGGCATCGGTCAGGTAGGCGGTGAACCCCCACAAGAAGACCTCACCAAACCGCCAGCCGGGTCCGAGACGGCCCGATGGATGCCGAGCGGTACAGCGACTGGCCGGGTCGGCCAGATCGGCCAGCGTCCAGCGGTGAATCGCGGCCACTTCGTCCGCCGAGCCGTTCAGCAACTCGTCGCGGCCCGACCAGGCACCCACCACCGGTGCCACATCGAACCGGCTGACCGCCAGCCCGGTCGCCGGGAGTCGCCCCAGCACCCGGATCTCGGAGCTGCACAGACCGATCTCCTCGCGGGTCTCGCGTAGCGCTGCGGCCGTGGCGTCGGCATCGCCCGGTTCGAGGCCGCCGCCCGGGAATGAGATCTGGCCGGCATGCTTGCGCAGCCGAGCCGAACGCTCGGTGAACAGCAGATCCGGCCGATCCGTTTCGGCGAGCAGCAGCAGCACCGCCGCCCGGGCGGGCCCCGGGGGACGGCGTTGCGGGCGCCACCGGACGGTCGGGCTCCCGGCGGCCAACTTGCCGGCAAGCGCCGCGAAGGCCCCGGTCACGGCCGCTTGACCAACCGGGCTGCGGCTTGCGGGTCCGGCTCGCCGATCCCATTCGATGGGCAGCACTCGGCCACCGGGCAGGCCCCGCAAGCCGCCCGCCGGGCGTGACAGCAGCGCCGGCCGTGGAAGATGAGGGTGTCGCTGAGCAGCGTCCAGTCCGCGGGTGCGAACAGGGCACCCAGTTGCCGCTCGGCCACTTCGGGTTTGGTGGTTGCCAGCCAGCCCAGCCGGCCGGCAACCCGCAGCACATGGGTATCGCAGGGCAGGGCCGCCACCCCGAAGGCGTGTCCCAGCACCACGTTCGCGGTCTTGCGTCCCACCCCGGGCAGCCGCACCAAGGCCGCCCGGTCGGCGGGCACGCGAGCGTCATGGTCGACCACCAGCCGCTGGGCAAGAGCGATGATGTTGGCTGCCTTGGTGCGGAAGAATCCCGTGGGACGGATCACCTCGGCCACCTCGGCCTGCGCCGCCCCGGCCAGGGCCACCGCATCCGGCCAGCGGGCGAACAGGACCGGGGTCACCTTGTTCACCCCGGCGTCGGTGGACTGGGCCGACAGCACCGTGGCGATCAACAGTTCGAAAGGGTTGCGGTGCTCGAGTTCGCAGCGAGCGTCCGGGTACGTCCGGCGCAGTCGCCCGAACACGACCGCCGGATCGCCGGCCGAGTCAGATCCCGACAATCAGTTCCACCTCGACTGCGGCATCACGGGGCAGCGCCGCCACCCCGACCGCGCTGCGCACATGGCGGCCATCCTCGCCGAAGATCTCGAACAGCACATCCGAGGCCCCGTCGGCTACCTGGGGCTGGTCGGTGAATCCGGGAACGGAATTGACGAACACGGTCACCCGCAGCACCTGTTTGATCTCGTTCACATGGCCCGCCACCCCGGCGGCGGCGGCGACCGCATTCAACGCCGCGATCCGCGCGGCCCGCTGGCCCGCGGCCACCTGCAGGCCGGCGCCCAACCGGCCGGCCACCAGCCGGCCGCCGGCATCGATCGGCAGTTGACCGCTGGTGTGGATCTGCTGGCCGGCCTGTTTGGCGGGCAGGTAGGAACCGATCGGGGCGACCGGCTCGGGCAACACGATATGGGCTGCAGCTAGGCGTTCGCTAGGCAGCATCGTTGTGCTCCCGGAGCGGGCGTTTGAAGTATCCGACCAGGGTGTCCGGGTTTGGGCCGGGCGCCAGCTGCACCAGCTCCCAGCCCTCGGAGCCGAAGTTGTTGAGGATCTGCTGGGCCACATGGCTCAGCACGGGAGCCACGAAATATTCCCATCCGGTGGGGTGCGCATCTTGCATACCATCAGCCTAGTGGCCTCGCCGGTGCCGGCCGGTGCAGCTCAACACAGCGAGAAGGTCCTGCCGAGCCAGGCGATCGCGAGCGGCCGCCAGCCGGCGAACACCGCGGATTGCTTGTCCGGCACCCCACCCGAGGTCGACCAATCGGCCAGCGACATGCCATGCGCGCCGCTCGGGAAGACATGCAGCTCGAATGGGATCTGGCATTCGGCAAGCCGTTGCGCGTATCGCAGCGAGTCGGTGACCGGTACCAGCTCGTCGGATGCGGTGTGCGCCAGGAAGGTGGCCGGGCAGGTCGAGTCCAGCGCCGCCAGCAGGTCGGGGGCGGGGTGCACGCCGCGATTGCACAGCCGCAGGGTTTGGCCGGTGGTCACCGGATAGATCAGCAGCGTGGCGGCCGGACGCACCGATCCCAGCACCGACAGGGCCGCGGCCAGGTGGCCGCCCGCCGAGAACCCGGCGACGGCGATCCGCTGGGTGTCCACCCCGAGTTCCGCAGCCTGGTCGCTGATCAACCGCAGGGCGCCCTCGGCAGCCTGCATCGGGGCGGGCCATTGGCTGGCCGCCCCCACCGGATAGCGCAGCACAAAGCTGTGGTAGCCGGCGCCGGCAAAGGCCAACGCCACCGGTTCGGCCTCCCGGTCGGAACAGATCTCATAGCCACCGCCGGGGAAGACCAGCACCGCAGGACGGGCGGCCAGATTCGCGTACTTCTCGGACGGATCGTGCAGATAGCCGGTGAGCCGGACGTCCGGGTCGGCGGTGGGTTGCCAGGTGAGGTGCCGCATGGCCACATCCTAGGCGGACCGGCCGGCGTCCCTTCCGGCAGTTGCCCAGCCGGCCACGCCGAAGACCTGGCCTCAACCGATCGGTTGAGGCCAGGTCCGGCCATCCGGTTGATGTCCCGCCTGCCGCCCGGAACCAGGCTTGGGGTATGGCGATCATCGAGGTCAGCGGGTTGAAGAAGAGCTACCGCGGCAAGCAGGTGCTGCACGGGGTGGACCTGCATGTGGACGTCGGTGAGATCGTCGGCATCCTGGGCCCCAATGGGGCCGGCAAGACCACTACGGTCGAATGCATCGGCGGGCTGCGCCGGGCGGACGCCGGGCGGATTCTGGTGGCCGGCATCGACCCGGCCGGCGACGATCCCCGGCTGCGCCACCTGCTGGGTATGCAATTGCAGCAATGCCGGCTGCCCGCCCGTATCACCACCGCAGAGGCCATCGAGCTGTTCGCCGCCTGCTATCCGAATCCCCGCGGCACCGACGAGTTGCTCGGCCGGTTCAACCTGACCGAACAGCGAAATCAGCGTTTCGAGAAGCTTTCCGGCGGCCAGCAGCAGCGGCTGTCGGTGGCGCTGGCCCTGGTGGGACGGCCGCAGATCGCGATCCTGGACGAGTTGACCACCGGCCTGGATCCGGCCGCGCGGCGCGATGTCTGGAACCACCTCGCCGACCTGTCCGCCGATGGCACCACGATCGTGCTGGTCACCCACTCGATGGCCGAGGCCCAGCGGTTGTGCGACCGTATCTACCTCATCGACACCGGCCGGGTGATCGCCGAGGGCACCCCGGCCGAACTCGCCGAAAGCGCCGGCGACCAGACCATCGCTTTCATCCCGTCGGCACCCGTCGAATTGGCCGGCCTGGCCGGACTGCCCGGTGTCAGCAAGGTGGACCGCGATGGCGACCGGATCATCGTCCAGGGTGCCGCCGATGTCCCCCAGGCATTGCTCACCCTGCTCAGCGACCGGGGTATCACCGCCGGTCAACTGCGGATCACCGGGCCGAGCCTGGACGATGCCTATCTGCACCTGACCCAACCCACCAGGACCGGGATCATCGAATCGGCACCCCAGGAGGAACAGATATGACCGCCGCAATCGCCCTCTTCCGCAACGAGCTACGCCTCACCCTGCGTTCCCCCGCCACCATCATCTGGACGGTACTCATCCCGATCGCCGCCCTGATCGTGATGTGCTGCATTCCCGGCGCCCGGCAACCCTCGATGGTCTTCGGCGGGCTCAGCGTGGTGACCGCCTACCAGCCGACCCTGATCGTCTTCGCGATGACCACCCTCGCGCTGCAGACGATGCCGACGGTGTTGGGCGGCTACCGGGAGTCCGGTTTCCTGCGGCGGCTGCGCACCACCCCGGTGCATCCGGGCACCCTGCTGGCGGCCGTGCTGGCGCTGACGCTGGTCATCGCGATCCTGGTGGCCGCATTCCTGGCCTTGTTCCCGCTGCCGTTCGGTTTGCAGGATACCGGCCATCAGCTATTGGCCACCCTGGCCGCCGTGCCCTGCGCCGTCGCCTTCCTGGGGTTGGGCGCCATGTCGTCCTCGGTCATCGGCAATCCCCGGGTCGCCGGCGCCGCCGGCACCGCCTTCGCCGCGGTGATGTGGTTCGCGGCCGGCATGTGGCTGCCGCGCGCCCAGTTCCCCGGCTGGCTGGCCGCCCTGGCCGATTGGACGCCCGGCGGTGCGGCGGTGTCCCTGCTGGTGCATGCGGCCTCGGGTACCGCGCCCGGCTGGCAGCCACCGGTCTGCCTGCTGGTTTGGGCCGTCCTCGGGTTTGCCGTCGCGATTCGCACCTTCCGCTGGGAATGACCGCGAACCGCCCCGTTCCCCCCAGATCCGCCGTCTCGAACGGGCAGGATAGGCACCGTGCACAACTCGACCAAGCCACCGGTCACCGATTGGATCGCCGTATTGATGCTGCTGATCTCGTTGTTGGTGTCGGTGCGCCTGGTCGGGCCGCTGGTGCACCCCGGCGAGGTACCCGCGATGGTGGCGATCACCGTGGTGTTGCTGGGCTACCGGGGCTGGCTGCTGATCGCGCAATCCGACCAGCGGACGCGCCCGCTGGGCTACTGGCCGGCATTGCTGTGCGGTGCACCGCTGGTGTATATCTCGCCGGTGTACGGCGCCTATGTGTTCATCGGCTACCTGGAGACCCCGCGCGCCTTCTCGGCCCCCCAGCGGGCGGCATCCTTGGTATTGACCGCGCTGATCACGGCGGCCGCCCAGATGGGCGGGCCTCGGGGGTCGCTGGCTTCCTGGCCCCTCTACGCGATCTTGGTGGCGGTGAACCTGGCCGTGGTGGCCGTCATCCAATTGGTGGAGCAGCAGCGCCTGCGCACCATGCAGAAGCTGGAGCAGACCATCGCCGAGCTACGGGCCGCCGAACGGCGAGCCGATCTGCTGCGCGCCCAACTGGTCACCCAGGCGCGGGAGGCCGGAATCCAAGAGGAACGGGCCCGGCTGTCCCGGGAGATCCATGACACCGTCGCCCAGGGGCTGGTGGGCATCATCACCCAGCTGGCGGCCACCCAATCCGACGATCCCGAGTTGGCAGCCCGGTTGGACCGCACCCTGGCCACCGCCCGGGAGGCACTCGCGGAGGCCCGCCGCGCCGTGCGCGCGCTGGCCTCGCCGCGGCTGGACTCCGATCCGCTGCCGGCCGCGTTGGCCGAACTGGTGGCCCAGACCGGGCAACGCACCGGGCTGGCGGCCCGGTTCGTGCTCACCGGCGAACCCGGCGCCACCGGTGCGGACGCGGACCTGTTGCGGATCGCGCAGGAGTCCCTGTCCAATACCGCCCGCCACGCCCGGGCGAACCGGGTCGTGGTCAGCCTGGATTACGGGGACGACGAGGTACGCCTCGATGTCCGCGATGACGGCCGCGGATTCCGCGCCGACCGGCTGAACCCCGGCCGCGGGCTGCCGGGCATGGCGGAGCGGCTAGCCGCCCACGGCGGCAGCGTTGAGATCGAGAGCCGGGAAGGAGCGGGCTGCACCGTCAGCGCAGCCATCCCAAGATGAGTGTTGACCAGCCGAATCACCAGTTGCGCATCGTTGTGGTAGACGATCATCCGATCGTCCGCGATGGCCTGATCGGCATTCTGAGCCGCGAAACCGATATGACTGTCGTCGGAGAGGCCGCCTCCGGGTCCGAAGGGGTGGTGGTCATCGAACGCACCCGGCCCGATGTGGCGTTGATGGATCTGCGCATGCCCAATGGAGACGGGGTGAGCGCGATCCGTACCCTGCGCGAGCACGGGGTTACGGTCCCGGTGCTGGTGTTGACCACCTACGACACCGACCGGGATATCACGGCCGCGATCGGTGTCGGGGCCAGCGGCTATCTGCTGAAGGACGCTCCCCGCAACGAACTGATCCGCGCGGTGCGGGAGGTCGCGGCCGGCCGGCCGGTGCTGGCCCCGGTGGTGTTCGATGCCCTGTCGGGGCGCCGCAGCGAGCCCACACTGACCGAACGCGAGACCCAGGTGCTGCGGGCGATCGCCCTTGGGGGGACGAACCGGACGGTCGCCGACGAGTTGATGGTCTCCGAAGCCACGATCAAAACCCATCTGGTGCACAGCTACGCGAAGCTGGGGGTCAACGACCGCGCCGCCGCGGTACGGGTGGCCTTCGAACGCGGCCTGCTGTGAATCCTGGACGACCGGGTACCGGCATGGGTTGCCCCACGCCGGGCCCACCATCACCATCGTCCGGGCCGATCCGGGTCTGGCCGTCAAACCTTGCGTCCTGCCCGGCCGGGGGCCCGGGCAGCGCCGATGGGCGTCCTCGGCCCCGCGATACCGGTAACCGGCGGCACGACGTCCGGGTGCGGTCCCTGGGGATCCCGGCCCGGGCCTTTCCGGCTGTGCCACAGTGGGGGTATGGCCAATGATGACAGCATCCGTATCCCCACCGTTCCCCTCCGGGACGGCGGGGAGATCCCCCAGGTCGGTACCGGTACCCTGTTCGCCAAGGGCAACGAGCTCGCCGATGGGCTGGCGGAGTGTATCCGCGCCGGCTACCGGCTGATCGACAGCGCCGCCCAGTACGCCAACGAGGGCGCGGTCGGAGCGGCGATCAAGCGTTCCGGGGTATCGCGCGAACAGCTCATGGTGACCACCAAGATCGCCGGCAACGACCAGGGCCGCGGCTATACCCGCCGCGGGCTCACCGAATCCCTTCGCCGGCTGGCCACCGACTATGTCGATCTGCTGCTGATCCACTGGCCGAACCCCTCGCGCGGGCTGGCGGTGGAGACCTGGGCCGAGATGCTGGAGTTGCAGGCCGAAGGCCTGGTGCGGCATGTCGGGGTTTCGAATTTCCTGCCGCATCAGCTCGAGGAACTGCACACCGCGACCGGGGTCTGGCCGGTGATCGATCAGATCCAGCTTTCCCCGGCGCTGGCCCGCACCGGGCTGCGCGCCTTCCTGGCCGAGCACGACATCGTTGCCGAGGGGTGGCGGCCACTCGGCGGGGCCGAAAACCCGATGGGTCAGATCGTCACGGCCAAGATTGCCCGAAGGCTGGGGGTCGATGTCTCCCAGGTGGTGCTGCGCTGGGCGGTCCAGCAAGGCGCGGTGGTGATTCCCTCTTCCGCGCGGCCGGCCCGCTGGCGCAGCAACGCCGACCTGTTCGGTTTCGAGCTGACCGAACGGGATATGGCGGACCTGGCCACCCTGGATCTGGGCGAGCAGGCGGCCTGGGACGCCAACACCCACGAGGAGTGGTGACCCGCGGGACCCCGCACCACCGGGCAGGCCCATCTCCCGGGCCGAGGAGGCCCTGCCCAGCCCCGCATCGGGGCGCGGGGTTCCCGGGGCCGGGCACGCCCGGCCCCAAGGCAGGTGCCCGCCGGCTCATAGCTTCAGGTTGATCCCGGAAGCCTGCTGCTTGATCATCTGGTCGATGATGTCGGCGATATGGGCGCCGGCCTCGGCCGGGTTGGTGCCCTCGCTGTGGATGTTCGACACGCAGGTCCGGTCGGCCTCCGACATGCCGACCCTGGGTTCGAAAGCCAGATAGGCGCTCAGCGATTCCGCGCTGGCCAGCCCCGGCCGCTCCCCCAGCAGGACGCAGGCCACGGTGGCGCCCAGGGTTTCCGAGATCGGTTCCATGGAACGCACCCGGCCGTATCTGACGAAGAACGGGGTACCCATGCCCAGCCCGTGCAGTTGCAGCCCCTGGGTGAGGGCCGGCAGCAGTTCGGGCACATTGGCCTCGACCGCGGTCGAGGACAGCCCGTCGGCGACATAGACCTGCACCTGTGGGTTGGCCTGGCAGCGCTGTTTTAGCTCAGCCAGCACGGCGGAATCGAATTGGGCACCCAGCTCCGGGTGGGTCAGGTATTCGTCCTTGGACCGGCATCTGGTCTGCACGGTGAACAGTCCCAGCCTGTCCAGGAGATCCTGGGGGACATCGGTGAACACCGCGTCCATTGCGGCGGCGTTGTCGGCCCAGAAGCGCAGCAGCCCTTGGGTGGTATAGCGCGGCCCCACCCGTCCCTGCCCGAGTCGCGCCCAGGTGCGAGCCTTGATCCGGGCGAACTCTTCGGGATTGGCCGCGTTCGGCACCCGGTAGATCTGCCGGTAGTCGACCGCCCGGACGTCGGGGATCGCCTCATCGTCGGCGACGGCAACCGGGCCGGGCCGGGCAGCCGCTGCCGGGCCGCTGGCCTGCCCGGCCAGGACTTCGGGGCCGAGCCGGGCCAGGACCTGCCGGACGATCGATTCGAGTTCATGGTCGGTAGTCATTGGGGATCCTCACTTGATGAATAGGGAACCATCGCCGGCCTTGTCGGTGAGCACGCCACGCTCATCGCACAGTTCTCGCGAGACCATCCAGCGGTGGAATTCGGGAGCGGCGGTGCGGCCAAGCAGTTCACGCAGGGTCGCATCGTCGTGGAAGCTGGTGTCCTGGTAGGCCAGCATCACATCGTCGGCCAATGGCACGCCCATGTAGTAGGTGGCCCCGGCCAGCGCCAGCAGCATGGTGGCCTGCTGCTGGTCGTCCATGGTGATCGAGGTGTGGTTTGTCCAGCAGGGCGCCATGCCCATCGGCAGACCGAGGAATTTGCCCATGAAATGGTCTTCCAGATTGGCCCGGATCAGCTCCTTGCCGTCATAGATCGTTTCCGGACCGATGAAACCGGACACGTTGTTGACCATGAAGGGCCGGAAGAACCTGCCGAAGCCGTAGGTGCGGGCCTCCAGGGTCATTTCGTCCACACCGCAGTCGCGCCCGATGGACACCTCCGAGCCCTGCCCGGTTTCGAAGTAGAGCAGGTTCGGTCCCTGGCATTGCCCCTGTGTGCGGGCCAGCTCATAGGCCTCCTGGAGTAGCGCCCGGTTCACCCCGAAGTCGTCGTTGGCCCCCTGGGTACCGGCTATCGATTGGAAGACCATCGACAGCGGGGCGCCCCGCTGCAGCGCCGTCATCTGCGTGGTGATGTGGGACAGCACCACCACCTGGGTGGGTACCTCGTTGCGCACCATGAATCCGAAAACCGCTTCGGCGATGGCTTTGGTGTTTGCCGCGTCGTCGTTGACCGGGTTGATACCCAGGCAGGCGTCCCCACAGCCGAAGCTGACCGCCTCGGCCAGCCCGAGCACGATCGTTTCGGGATCGTCGGTGGTGGAGTTGGTTTGCGCCCGGTAGGAGATCGTGCCGCGGTGCCCGATCTCGGTATTGCAGTGGGTGATGTAGTTGTATCTGGATGCGCCATAGACCAGATCCATCGAGGTCATGATCTTGGCCACCGCGGCAGCTACCTCCCCGGTGAAGCAGCGTCCCGAGCGTTTCAGAGTGTCTGGGCTAGTGTGCTGGTCGAGCACCCATTCCCGCAGTTCCCCGATGGTCTTGGATTTCATGGCCTGATAGCCCGGCTGGTTCAATCCATCCCAGTTGACCCGGGTGACCTCATCGTCCTCGTAGGGCACGGTGGGATTCTCGGTCAGGTCCTCAACCGTAAGCTCCGACAGCACCACCTTCGCCGCGAGCCGTTCGCTTGCGGTCTCTGCGGCTATCCCGGTCAGCCGGTCACCCGATTTGGGCTCGTTGGCCTTAGCCAGCACGTCTTTGACGTCACGGAACCGGAACATCACCCCATTCAGGCTGGTACTGAGCCTCATCACTCCTCCTATTGTTTCGGTGTTGATCGTTGAAGACGAGCGTCTTCAACACCACCGGCACCGCACGCCCGGCGCCGACTGGTTGTCCGATATCGATGTAGTCACCGCTCGTGGTCTGCACCCCATCTATGCACACCACGTCGTCGCGGCGGCCGCGCAGGGCGGCCAGCGATTGCCCCAGAACCTTGCCGCAGTCCTTTTCCAGGACGATGATCAGCGGATTCGGCCCGGCCAGCACCGGTTCCGCGGCCTGCGCAATCGCCCGGGCATAGGCCTGCACCCGGGCGAATGTGGTGGCATGCCGCCCACTGAACGCGATCGCCACCGTGGCGGCCGCGCTCTCGGGGTGCAGGATCGCCAGTTGACTGGAGATTTCGCTCGCCAGCTTCGCCGGTTCGGTTTCCGCGTCGGGCGGGATCCGGATGATCGGCACATTGCGCAGCGGTAGCAGCGCAGCCGCATATTCGATGGTCGAGCCGGAGATCTCGGTGGTGTGCACGCCGGCCCCCACCACGGTGGCTCCGATGGTTTCGGCGCCGCGATGCCAGTCCAGTCGCGCGAAGGCCGAGTCCTCGGCGATGGCCTGCCCCAGCAGGACCCCCAGGTCGCCATAGCGGAACGGGTCGGCTACCGGGCCGGGCCGGATCAGGTCGGCCACCCCACCGGAGAAGCTGATCTCGGTGGGTACGATCGAGGCCGGCAGCCGGTGTCCGGTGTTCGTGTAGAGCCTGGCGTGGCAGTCGTCCTGGGGCACCAGGCGCAGCGCCATCGCCAATTGCCGGGCCATCAGCCTGGCCACTGCCAGCAGTTTACCCGGATCGGCATCCTCGCCGGCCGACAACTGGATGCCGTTGGCCCGGGCCAGCTCGGCTATCGGGGTGGTCACCAGCCCGACGGCCGGGTTTCCGGATCCACTGGGGGCGATCCGTACCAGGCGGCCGCCGATGTCCAGGCAGCAGGTGCCCAGCAGCCGGCCACGCCGATAGGCCGCGATATTGGTGGTGCCGCCGCCGATGTCGAGGTTTGCGATCACGCCGCCGGAGTGCTCGGAGTACCGGTCGATGCCGGCGCCCCGCGCGGCCAGTACCGATTCCAGTTCCGGCCCGGCGGTGGCCACCACGAAGTCGCCGGCGAGTTCGCTGAGGGCGGCCAATACCTGGTCGGCGTTGACGGCGCGGGCGGTTTCCCCGGTGATGATGGCGGCCCCGGTGCGCACCTGATCGGGTCGTATCCCGGCGCGGGTGTATTCGGCGAGCACGATCCGGCGCAACGCCGCCGCATCTATCAGATCGGGACGCAGCAGTGGGGTGGTGTGCACGGCAGAGCGATAGGCGATCTGCTTCTCGGTGATGGAGATCCGGGGCACCGAAGCCGGGCCCGCCAGGTTTTCGATGGTCAACCTGCTGAACACCAGTTCGGTTGTCGATGTGCCGACGTCGATGCCGACACTGTTGATCACCTCGCGGGTCATGGGCGGCTTACCCCATTTCGAGTACCGTACGCCCGGGCAGCCCGGCGCGCTGCATGTCAGCGAACACATCGTTGATGTTGGCTAGGCGGGCCGGATGCACCGTCGCCTCGATCCGGGCTTGGGCGGCCAGGTGCAGGGCACGGTCCAGGTCGAATCTGGTGCCCACGATCGAGCCACGCATGGTGATGGCCCGCATCACCATGTCGTAGATGTTCAGCGGGAAGTCACCGGGCGGCAGCCCGTTCAGCACCACCGTGCCGCCGGGTCGCATCATGCCGACGGCCTGCCCGAACGCCACCGGCGAGACCGCGGTCACCAGGGCTGCATGGGCACCGCCGATCCGCCGCTGCAGGTAACCGATCGGGTCGGTGGTGCGCACATTGATCGTCATGGTGGCCCCGAGTTTGGCGGCTAGGTTGAGTTTGGAATCCTCGACATCGGCGGCGATCACCTGATAGCCCATCGCCCGGGCGTATTGCACCGCCAGATGCCCGAGCCCACCGATCCCCGAGATCAGCACCCAATCGCCCGGGTCCGCGTCGGCCATCATCAGTCCCTTGTAGACCGTCAGCCCGGCACAGATCAGCGGGGCGGCGTGCAGGTAGTCGAGTCCGCTGGGCAACTGGGCCAGGAAGCCCGCCTCGGCGATCACGTACTCGGCGAACCCACCGTCCACGTCATAGCCGCTGCGGGTCTGACGCCTGCACAGCGTCTCCCAGCCCGAAAGGCATTGCTCGCAGCGTCCGCAGGCCCAGTGCAGCCAGGGCACTCCGACCCGGTCGCCGATCGCGCACTGGTCGACCCCGGCACCGGTCTGCACCACCTCACCGACCGCCTCGTGCCCGGGAATCCGCGGCAGCTCTGGCTTGTCGGGCCAGTCGCCGTGGACGGCATGCAGGTCGGTATGGCACACCCCGCAGGCGTGGACGCGTACCAGCACCTGGCCGGGGCCGGGCTCGGGCACCGGTACCTCTCGCAACTCCAGCGGGCGGCTGAATTGCGTGACGACGGCGGCTTGCATGTATTGCATCCTGTTCTCAGTCCATTCCCGCCTGGATCGCGGTTATCGCCACCGTATTGACGATGTCGCTGACCAGGGCTCCACGTGATAGGTCGTTGACCGGCTTGTTCAGGCCTTGTAGCACCGGCCCGATGGCCAGCGCTCCCGCGCTGCGCTGCACCGCCTTGTAGGTGTTGTTGCCGGTCTGCAGATCGGGGAAGATCAGCACCGTGGCCCGGCCGGCGACCGGGGAATCCGGCAGTTTGGTCCGGGCCACGCTCGGTTCCACCGCGGCGTCATACTGCAGCGGCCCGTCCACCGCCAGTTCGGGGGCCCGTTCCCGCACCAGGCGAGTGGCTTCGATGGTGAGTTCCACATCCGGCCCGCTGCCCGAGTCGCCGGTGGAATAGGACATCATGGCGACCCGGGGCTCGATACCGAACTGGCGAGCGGTGAGCGCCGAGCTGATGGCGATGTCGGCGACCTGTTCCGGGGTCGGATTGGGATTGACCGCGCAGTCACCGAACACCAGCACCCGATCGGGCAGGCACATCAGGAAAACCGACGAGACCACCGAGACGCCCGGCCTGGTCTTGATCACCTCCAGGGCGGGACGGATGGTGTGCGCGGTGGTGTTGACCGAACCCGACACCATGCCATCGGCCAGCCCGGAATAGACCATCATGGTGCCGAAATAGCTGACATCCAGCATCCGTTCGCGAGCCTGCTCGATGGTGATGCCCTTCTTGGCCCGCAATTCGGCATATTTGGCGGCGAATCGCTCACGTAACTCGCTGCCGGCCGGTTCGATCAGCTGGGCGGCCGAGATGTCGAGCCCGAGCCCGGCCGCGCGATCGGCGATCTCGGCTGGCCGGCCCAGCAGGGTGAGCCGGCAGATACCCTGGCCGAGCAGCCGGTGAGCGGCCCGCAGGATGCGTTCTTCCACGCCTTCCGGCAACACGATATGCCGGTCGGCCCGGCGAGCGTCCGTAAGCAGCCGATGCTCGAACATCAACGGGGTGACCACGCCATCGCCGCCGGCGATCCGCGAGGCATCCAGCAGCGCGTCCTGATCGACCTGCTCGGCGAACAGCCGCCGGGCTCGGTGAATCTGCACCGTGTTCAGCCGGGACGGCGCCAGGCCGTGGCCCTGCAGGCTCAGGTGAACCTGCTCGGTGGTGTGTTCGGTGCGAATCAGCGGGACCGTGGGAGCCAGTTGCTGCCACAGCCGCACCAGGTCTTCCGACAACTGCCAGGGGCCGGCTGCGATGGCCGCGCCGGGGAGCGGGAAACGGCCGGCGGCCGCACCGATCAGGATACCCAGGGGGATCGACTTGCGATCGGCGGAGAACAGCACGGTCCGATCGCCCCGCAGCAGCGGCAGCAGGTTGACTAGGCCCATGTCGGCGATCAGCAGGTCGCTGCTGCGCAATCCGGCCAATTCGGCCGCCCCGGCCACCACGCGGCCGCCGAGCGGGTTCAGGGCGGCGGCCAGGTCGCTGGCCCGATCGGTGATCTCGTCCACCACGTACGCCGGCACCGGCAAGGCGGCCAGATCGGCGGCGGTCAATTGCCGATCCACGCTGCGGGTGGCCAAAACCCCAAGCACCTGCGCGTGGTTGCGGGTGGCCTCGTCGATGGCCACCTCGGCCCGCTGGACGGTTTCGGCGGCACCGCCGGTAGCGGGTACCACGAGAATCATCGGCACGTCGATGTTCGCCGAGATCCGGGTGTTCCAGGTGAACTCGACGGGTGCCAGCGAGCAGTCGTACTCGCTGCCCAATACCAGCATCGCGGCATAGTTGGCAGCGCACCCGGCGTACCGGTCGATCACCTGGGACAGCGCAGCCGTCGGATTGCGCAGGATCTCGTTGGCGGTGGTGCCCCAATGCTCGATGCCGCTGCGCGCCGCGATCTGTTCCAGCGCCGCAGACAACACCTGGTCGTCGCCGGGGTCGGCGACTATCGGCCGGAACACCCCCACCTGCCCGTGGCGACGCTGCAATTCCGGCAGCAACCCGGCCAGCAGTTGCAGCAGCTGCGGGCAGCGTCCAGTGGGACACAGGTAGACCGCCGGACGTCCGGACTCGGTGCTCACGCTTTGCTCCTCCTCAGCGCACGACGCGGGCGATGATGGCGTCCAGATCGGCCGGTTCGTGGCCGAGGGCCGCGATCACCGCCCGCTTCACTTCGGCGGCGGTTTCTTCGGGAGATTCCGTCGGCTCCGCGGCCACCGGGGCTGGGGAGCCGGCCCGTTTCGCCTCGGCGGCGGTCCCTGCGGGAGGCTCCGTCGGCTCCGCGGCCACCGGGGCTGGGGAGCCGGCCCGCAGCCCACCGGCTGCCGGGATCAGTCGCAGGCCGCGTTGCTGGGCGTGTTCGCGGGCCAGGTCGGTGACAATGTCACCGGCCTGCAATTGCAGTTCGGTGCGGCCGGCGCCGAGCAGTTCGTCGATGCTGGTTTTCGTCAGAATCCGTCGTGACATGCTGGGCCTCCTATCGCCCGGTGACCTGGTTGATGGCTGTGGCCGCCGCCTGATGCGCAGCGACGATGTCGGCCTCGGTGCCCGACAGCCACATGCGCCCGTAGACCCCTACGCTGCTCATGTGGTTCAGGAAGACGTTCGCGGCCTTCTCGGCCTCGTTGGCGGCTAGGGTGATGTAGGCGGCCGGTTCGACCTCCATCACGAGCATGGTTTGGCCGCCCTCGATCATGGTGCCCCGGTTGGTACGGTTCAGCACCTGCGCCTGGTAGGGGTGCACATTGGTGATGATCTGCTCGGACGCAATCTGCGGTGCGATCCGGCTGTCGGCCTGCAATTCGAGGATTTCTAGCACGACTTCGCCGGCCCGCAGCACCTCCGACTGCTCGGCCGAGTGCACCTCGAACATGCCGAACTGGCGTTCGACCAGTTGTGCCCCGGGCTGCACGTCCACGGCCTTCAGTACCTGATCGACGATTCGGAACACCCAGTTGCCGGGGGACATTTCGACATACAGGCTACTCATCCCCTCCACCGGCGGTGAGCCCATGGAGATGGCGCCGACGAAAGCGGCGAACTGGGGTTGGATACGGTCCAGGTGGCAGAAGGCCCGCAGCTGGAACGGTGTCCGATCGCTCACCGGGGATCTCCTTTCCCAGGGATCGGATTGGCCCAACTGGCCACCCCGAGCGGGGTGACCAGCATGGGCTCGGGCGCCACGATGCTGGGCAACCCGGTGACCTCGCTCATGATGCCGGCGATACCGGTGAACGCCGCGGTACCCCCGACGAGATGGATCTGCCGGATTCGTTCGCCGCGTACCGCTGCACGCACGATGGTGGCGATCTTCTGCAGGGTGGGACGCACGATCGGCAGCAGCTCGGCATGCAGCTCGGGATTCATCTTGAGTTTCTCGGCCTGCTCGAAGGAGATCTTGCGGGCTCCGGCAATGACCAATGACAGGTGGGTGCCGCCGCTGGGCTCGTCCACGGTGCGCACCAGCTCGCCGCCGCGCAGGATCGCCACGCCGGTGGTGCCACCACCGATGTCGACCACCGCGCCATCGCGCACCCCCAGCACCGCATTCGCGGCGGTGGTCTCGTCCACGACCGCATCGCATTCGATGCCGGCGCCCTCGATCACATAGCGGTGGGCGCGGTGGTCGGAGTTTGAGGTGCTGGGTGGGACGGTGACCGCCCCCTGGCCGAGTTCGCGTCCGGTGTCTTCCTCCAGTCTGGTTTTCAAGCCCCGCACCACATCCATCGCTCCGGCGAAATCCCAGACGATGCCGTCGCGCACCACATCGGCGAACTGGTTTGCCGCCGCCAACGGCCTGCCCTGTTCGTCGGTGACCACGATGACGGTGCAGGCGGTGCCCAGATCGACCCCGACCCGGATCGGGGTGGCCGCGTCGATGCGCTGGGGCCTGGCCAGTGCGCTGGCGGCCGCCTGCATGGTGGTGGCGATGCTAGGGCTCATTCACCCACCCCGGCGGCTAGTCTCAGTTGCAGGAAGTAGAAGGTGGAACTCAGCCGGTTGAAGGCATGGCAGATGCTGGCCCCGTAGGGGTGATGGGGGCTGGGAAAGGCCTCCATCGCGGTGATCTCGATCTCCCGCGAGTTCGCCCGGGCCATGTTCAGCCAGTACTGCAATTCCGCGCAGTTCTCGTCGATGGTCAGGTGCTCGATCCCCAGGCTGCCCTTCGGGTCATGGGTCACCTTGTGGATCTCCTCGGCATCCCAGCTCTGTAGGCGCAACTCGGCGACCGGGCGTTCGTTGTATTCGGCCGAGGTGAGCTCCCGGCAGTAGGCGGCCACGGTGCCCAGATCGCGGGCGAGACCGGCCTGGCCCGCGGTGCGGGCCATCCGCTGGATCAGCAGCACCAGGGCATGTAAGGAATCCACCCGGCCCCGCAGCTTGATCCGTGGATGGGTTTTGGGCGCATAGTGGGTGGCATTCAGCTGGGTCAGCCCGGAAGCCTTTTTGGTGACCGCCATCCCGCAGCAGACGCAGGTGGGTACCTCGCCGGCGAAATTGACCGGGAAGACCGCGGCCTTGTCCCAGTTCTCGCCGGCGGCATCGCCCGGGTGGGCCGGGGCCGGTGGCGTGGCCGCGCCGGTCGCGGTAGCCCCGGCGGCCGGGGGCGCATCGGGTTCGACGGCCACCAGCGACCACTGCTTCACGAAGTCTGCGGCCGCTGGGGAGAGCCGGGCACCGGCCGGGATGGTGACCTGGGCGCCTACGGTGGGGCGGCGCAATTGGTCACGCAACTCAGCTTCGGTGATGATCATTTGATCTGGTCCTCCCAGTTTGCTGGGAAGGTCACGTAGACGAATTTGGCCCAGTTCGGCGTGCCGAAGGTGATCGACGAGCCCCTGGGCACATAGAGCACATCGCCCGGGTAGCCGATCTGACCGCCGGCTTCGCCACCCAGGTGCAGTTCGCCCTCCAGCACGATCTGCACCTCGTCATAGGTCAGCGTCCAGGGGAAGGACCCCTTGGTGAGCGTCATATAGCCAGCCGCCACCGGGGAGCCATCGTCTGCGGTCACCACGTCGACGGTGTTGACACTCATTTCCGGCGGCGGGCCGGGATAGGGGAAGGGCGTCAGCCGGGCCTCGCGGATGCTGGCATGCCGCACCGGGCGCTTCTGCACCGCGGCCGGCACCCCGGCTCCACCGGCAGCCAATAATCCAGCCACGATCGCGCGGACCCTCGCCGACAGTTCGTCGTCTGCGGCTGGGACGGTGCCACCGGCGGGAACGCTCGCCGGTGCCGGCCGGCCACCGGTCACGATCTGGACCCCCAGATCGCGGGCCAGATCGCAGGCCAGCGGGGTGACGATGGCGCCAGCGGGTACTACCAGTTGCCCGCTGGCCGCAGCCTGCTGGATCTCGGCTGCGGTGATGACGGTTTTGCCCATGGTGGCTCACTTTCGGCAATGTCAGCTATGCATTCGGCGGGTCGGGGCGCACCGGACCGGGCCGGCCCCCGGGCCACCCGGAATGGGGCCCGGGGCCGGCTCGGCAGCAGCCGCCCGACAACAGGTCGCGAGGGCTCGGCTCACTCGGCGGCGTGGCGCGGCAGGATGAGCTCGACGTCGCTGTGCGGACGCGGGATCACGTGCACAGAGATCAGTTCGCCGACCCGGCCAGCCGCAGCCGCACCGGCATCGGTCGCGGCCTTCACCGCGCCGACATCGCCACGGACGAAAACGGTCACATAGGCCGCACCGATCTGCTCCTTGCCGATCAGCTTCACGTTGGCTGCCTTGACCATCGCATCGGCCGCCTCGATGGAGCCGATCAGGCCCTTGGTCTCGACCATGCCGAGCGCGATCATCTGGACATCTGCCATTGGAGTACTCCTTTTGGTGGTTACAGCGGTCTGCTGTTGGTTGGTTGCTTGGTCGGGGGCCTTAGCGGCTGCCTCGGCCCGGTCTTCGGTTGCCTGTTCAGTTGTTTTGGTCACCTGTTCCGCAGGATCCGCTGCCGGGGGGGCCGTGCCGGCCGGTGCGGCCGTTCCGCCGGGTTCAGGCTCAGGTCGCCGGGGTCGGCGCGACCCGGTTGGTTCGACCTTGCGGAGTCGTCGTTCCGGTTTGGTCTGGGTTTCCTCTGCCATCGGCTATCTCCTTGGACCTCACTTGTGCAGCTCGGTCAGGATTTGACGGACCACCTTCTCGATGAGGGCGGCATCCGTGGCGCCGGAGGCGACCGGGGCCGCAACCGGGCTGGCTGCCGGCGGGGTTTCCTCGGCCGCCTCGGTTTCCACGCCGTCCAGACGGCCACCGTGGGCACGAGCGACCTCGGGAGCCTGGTTCAGGTGGTAGGCGACGCGCTTGATGTTGAGCACATGCTCCACGGTGATGTTGTCGCTGACCGCCGCCCCACCGATGCCGCCGGGACCGAGGGTGAACGAGGGCCGCAGCCCGGTGGTGTATCCCACCCCACCCAGGCAGCCCCAGGTATTGACCAGGATCCGGAAGGCCGGTTTCTCGATGCCGAAGGCGAGGATCGACTCTTCGTCGCGCGAGTGGATAACAATCGAATGGCCGTCGCCGCCGAACTTGAGCAGTTCGATCGCCCGCTCGCAGCCGGCCCGCCAGCCGTCCTCCACCAGCCAGCCGATGACGCTGGTCAGCTTCTCCCGCGATAGCGGGTATCTCGGTCCGACACCGCCCAGTTCGGCCACCAGGATCCGGGTGCTATCGGGTACCTGAATGCCCGCCTTGGCGCCGAGTTCCTGCGGCGGGCGTCCGACGAATTCGGCGATCATCATCCCATTGGGCCGGAACATCAGGCCCGCCAGTCGATCGGCCTCCTCCTTGGTCAGCCACTGCGCACCGCGCGCCTGCATCTCGGCCTTGAGCCGGTCGGCGATCGGCCGGTCGGCGATCACCGCCTGCTCGGTGGCGCAGATGGTCGAGCAGTCGAACGACTTCGATTCCACGATCATCTGGGCGGCCCGTACGATATGGGCGCTGCGGTCGACATAGGCCGGCACATTGCCCGGCCCGACACCCAGGGCCGGTTTGCCGACGCTGTGTGCGGCCTTCACCATGCCGGGCCCGCCGGTCGCCAGGATCATCGAGGTGGCGTAGTGTCTCATCAACTCGTTGGTACCCGGCAGGCTGAGTTCGGTCATGCAGCTCACCAGGCCCTTGGGCATGCCGGCCGCCTCGCCTGCCTCGGCCATCACCCGCACCGCTTCGGCGGTGCAGTTCCCTGCCGACGGATGCGGGGCGACCACCACCGCATTGCGGGCCTTTACCCCGATCAGGATCTTGAAGATGGCCGTGGAGGTCGGGTTGGTGGACGGCGTGAGTGCGCACAGCACCCCGACCGGCCAGCCGATCTCGACCACCTTGCGCTGTTCGTCGCGCCGCAGCACCCCACAGGTGGGCACGTCCTTGATCGAATCCCAGACGCCTTGGGCAGCGAATTCGTTCTTGAGCTTCTTGTGCGCCGGATAGCCAAAACCGGTCTCGTCGTGGGCCAGCTGTCCCAGGCGTCCGGCCTCGGCCATGGCTGCGGACGCCATCGCCGCGCAGATCCGATCGACCTGGGCCTGGGAGGCAAACTGGAAGGACCGCATGGCCTCCCGGGCCGCCACCGCCAGATCGCGGGCTTGCTGGATGGAGCGCAGGTCGGCATCCAAGTTGGTCTGACTCATTCGAATTCTCCTCAGTACTTCTTGGGGTAGCACGCGACCTCCAAGACACCGTCCTGGAAGGCGGCGCAGGCCGCCCGGCAGGCGCTCTGCGTACCGGTCAACAGACCGCCGGAGAAGTTCGTTTCGCTCGGTGGTTCGAAATAGACCTGGACGGAGACGTCGGCCGCCTTCACCGCGAGATCAAGGGCATAGGTGGCTTCCAACGGCGGTGCGATCAGGTAGGCAAGCGGTTGCCCCGCAGCGATGCCGGCCTCCTTCGACAGGTAGCTGCCGGTGGAGGAGATCAGGTGTGGGAAGAAGTTCAACTCGCCCGCCTCGTCGGCGGAATAGAACCAGGCCTCCTCTTCGCAGTAGGCCACGCAGGCATCCACACCGGCGCGCACCTCGGCCGGGGTGGGCCCGGCCAGCATGCCGATGATCTCCCCCGACAGCGGACCGGATGGGTAGCCGGAACCGGCATAGAAGCTTTTGGCGTAGACCACATCCACCTCGGCGAACTTGGTCGCCTCGTCCAGCGAGACATACAGCGAGTCGTCGATATTGCAGGTGATCAGGCCGAGCGCGCGATGACGGTCGGCCAGGCCAAGCTTCTCGGCGAACCCGCGATCGACGTTCGGGATGATGCGAACCGCCAGGATCGACGGCTTGACAGGTGCCAGGATTCCCATAGTTACAACCTTTCTTGCCTAGTCTCCGGCGACTTCGCGGAGTTTGATGCCCGATGCGCCGTATTTGATCATGCGTTTGATGAATTCCACGATGTAGGCGCCCGCCTCCAGCGGGTTGGTGCCGCCGTGCGTGGTTATCATGCAGATCAGGTCACGGTCGGCATCCGACTTGCCGGGCTGGGGATCAAAGCCCATATAGGCGCTCATCGCGTCCGCGATACCCAAGCCGGGTCGCTCGCCGATCAGCAGCAGCACCGCCTTGGCCTTGATGATGGTGTTGATGTCGTTCATCAGACCGACCCGGCCGTTTTGGATGAAGAAGGGCGTGCCCACGGTGAGCCCGGCCGCCTTCAGGCCTTGCTCGATGACCGGGTAGATATCGGGCAAGTTGTTGTCGATCGCGGCGGCGGACAGGCCGTCCACCACACAGATCTGGACATCGGGAGACTTCACGCACTTCTCGGCGATGGTCTGCTTGGCCTCATCGCTGAGCAGCCGGCCCAGGTCGGGACGCAGCAGGAATTCCTGCCGGTCGGTGGCCTTCGAATGCACGGTGAACAGGTCGAAGGCCTGCTTGGTCTCCTCGGCGACCTCGCCGTAGATGGCATCCTGGGTGACCCCGTGGTCCGCCTGGAATAGCAGCACGGTCTGGGTGCGGGGCCGGGGGCCGGCGCGGCCCACGCCGAGCCGGGCACTGGTGCAGTCCATCAGGTTGCGCAGGCCGTGGGCGTCGTGGGGATTATCGACCAGCATCGCGTGCCGGGCCTCATCCCGGGTCGGATCGGCCAGGTCTATGGTCAGCTCGCCACCGCGGTGCTCCACAACCGACTGCTGGGCCGCGCCCGGCCCCACCGCGCTGGGCTCCAGGCCCTCGCGGCGCAGTTCGGCGATCACCCGGGCGACGATTTCCTCAATGGTTTGGCTCATCACTCATTCACCTCTGTAGGAAGAAGGACGCGTCGCCGGCGATATCGGTCAGTTTGCCGCCCTTCCACAACCCAATCGATTCCATCCAGTTCTCGAACTCGGGCAATGGATGCAGGCCGAGTGCCTGGCGCAGCGACGGGGCGTCGTGGTAGCTCGTGGTCTGGTAGCTCAGCATGGCGTCATCGCCCATCGGGATGCCCATGATGAAGTTCACTCCGGCAGCGGCCAGCAGAATCGCCAGGTTGTCGTTGCTGTTCTGGTCGGCCTTGGCGTGGTTGGTGTAGCAGACATCGCAGCCCATCGAGACGCCGGCCAGCTTGCCCATGAAGTGGTCCTCCAGGCCGGCGCGGATGATCTGCACCGAGTCGTAGAGGTATTCCGGGCCGATGAAGCCGACCACCGTATTCACCTGATATGGCTTCCAGCGGCGGGCGATGGCATAGTTGCGGGCCTCCAATACCAACTGGTCGGCGCCGTTGTGCGCGTCCGCCGAAAGCGCCGAGCCCTGGCCGGTCTCGAAGTACATGTAGTTCGGGCCGGCGGTGAAACAGTGCTTCTTGGCCAGCTCGTAGGCCTCGTCCAGCAATCCGACCGAGACGCCGAAGCTCTCCATGGCCTTCTGCGAACCGGCGATGGACTGGAAGATCAACCCGGATGGGGCGCCCCGCCTCAGGCACTCCATCTGGGTGGTGACATGGGCCAGCACGCAGTTCTGGGTGGGAATCCCCCATTTCTCGATGATGCCGTGGGTCATCTCGAGCAGGCGGGTAACCGAGCCGACCGAGTCATCGGATGGGTTGATGCCGATCACCGAATCGCCCGAGCCAAACGATAGGCCCTCGTAGGTGGCGGCCCGGATACCCTCGACCGAATCGGTCGGGTGGTTGGGCTGTAGGCGCGAGCCGATGGTGCCGGGCAAACCCATCGTGTTGGCGCAGCGGGTGACCACCCGGATCTTCTTGGCCGCCACCACCAGGTCCAGGTTGCCCATCAGTTTCGCGACCGCCGCGATCATCTCGCCGGTCAGCGAATTGCTGATCCGGGCGATGTCTGCTCCGGTGGTCGAATTCGATAGGATCCATTCGCGGAACTCGCCGACCGTCCACCCCTTTATCTCGTTGTAGATCGTCTCGTTGATGGCATCGTCGATGGCCCTGGTGATCTCGTCCTCGTCATAGCCGATGACCGGGTTTTCGCGCAGGACGCTGAGCGGCACCTCCGCCAGCACATGCTTGGCGGCGACGCGTTCGGCCGCCGAACGGGCCGCGATACCAGCCTGCTGGTCGCCCGACTTTTCCTCGTTGGCCTTGGCCAGCAGATCCTTGATGTCGGCGAACTCGTAGGTGTGCCCGAAAAGTTTGGTTCGCAGCAGCATCACTTCACCTCCCGATACCGAATATCCACGCCGCTACTCCTGTCCTTGCTGATCATGTTGGGTCGGCTTGTCGATAGAAGACGAGGGTCTTCACCGAAACCGGCACCACGCGACCGTCGAACAACGGTTCGCCGATGTCGATGAAATCCCCCTCGCCGAGCTGCACCTGGTCAACCACGATCAGTGGCAGATCGGTCAGCTGCTGCTTGATGGTTTGCCCGAGCACCTGGGCGTAGTCGGCCTCGGTGATCAACACCATTGGCCGGCCGGCGGGCAGGTGCCGGCGGGCGAAATCCACGATGCCGGTGGCCAGCGCCGTGATGTTTGCATAGTTGAGGCGATCGGGCAGATCCAGCGCGATCGCGAAGTCGCCTTCGGCGTCATCGCCGCGGTCCCACCGGGCTACTCCGGCGGCCAGCGCGCCGGCGACGGCCGGGGCATCGGTCAGCCCGGCCGCCAACTCGCCGAGGCGCGCCTCGATGACCGGCACATTGCGCAATGGCAGGTGGTTCTTCTCCGCCCAGATCGTGGAACCCGACAGGCTGACCTGCTGGCTGGCCGCGCCGAGCACGGTGGCCCGCAGCGTCTGGACGGGACGTTCCACCCGCAGCGCGGCCCACCGGGGGTTCTCCCGCAGCGACCGCGCCAGCAGTGGGCCGACATCCCCGAAGCGGGTCACCTCGGCGAGGGTGCCGGCCGGTACCTCGTCGTAGTAGAGCTGGCCCACCCCGCCCGAGATGAAATAGGCGGCAGTCGTGCCGTCGGTGGCCAGCGGATCGCTGAGGGCGGTCTTGTCGCCCAGCGCCGAGCGCTCCCCGAGACAGAGTTCCACCACGATCTCGGCCATGGCGTCGGTCAGCCGCCGCAGTTCGGTCAGGCTGGGCACCTGGCCCACCCGCAGGTCGATTCCCAGTTCGCCGGCGATCGCCCGGCCGGACGGAGCCAGATGCGTCAGCCGTCCGCTGGCCGCGTCCAGCACGGCCTGGCGGCCGCCGACCATGGCGGCCGCCGAGGCCACGTGGCTGCCGGAGCGGAAGATCGCCGCGTTGGACGAGCCGCCGCCGATGTCCACGTTCACCACCGTCGAATAGTGGCTGGCCGACCAGTCCGCCGCCCCCGAGCCGCGGCCGGCGATCTGGGATTCGAGATTCGGGCCGGCGACGGTGACCACGAAATCGCCGGCCAGATCCCCCAGACCGTGCAGGATCGCCTCCGCATTGCGTGCCCGGGCGGTCTCCCCGGTGACGATCACGGCACCGGTTTCCACCTGGCCGGGCGCCACCCCAGCCTTGGCGTATTCGCCCCGGATCAGCTCGACCAGGCGATCGACGTCGACCTCGTCGGCGGCACGCAGCGGGGTCAGGCAGGGTTCGGATTGGTACAGCACGGTACGGGCATCGATGTCTAGCCGGGGCACCAGGCCCATGCGCGCCTGATTGGTCACCGTCAACCGGCTTAGCACCAGCTGTGTGGTGGTGGTGCCCACGTCGATACCGACGCTGAGCATTTCCCTGCTGGTCATCTGGCCTCCTCCCTGAGTACGTCTCGCCTGTACCGCCGCCGGTCACCCGGCATGCCCGCGGGTGGGATCTGTCATCTCGTCCGGGTCATCCCTTGCGGAAGGTCGTCTGCCCGGCCACTTCCAGGGAATCCAGAATCGCCATGATCACCGCATCCACCGGGGCGTCGTTGGTGTAATCGGTCTGTCGTCCTGCGCTGCCCTCGCTGACCAGCACGAGCTCCCCTTCGCCCGCGCCGACGGCGTCCACCGCCACGAACGGGTCACCGACTAGCTCATCGGCGATGGTTGCCGCCCGGACCACGAGCAGCTTGCTACCCCGCAACGATTCGGTCTTGATGGTCGATACCGCGGAACCGACCACCCGTGCGATTCGCATCGTGCTCAGCCCTCCGCCTGCCCGGCCTCGCCGGGTGCCTCCCCGGCGGATCCGGCCGCGACCGCTACGGCGCTGCCGGCGCTGCCGGGCTCATGGGCCTTGAAGGTGCGCGCGAACAGCAGGTAGGCGACGGCCACGCCCAAGATGCCAGCGACCAGCTTGCCCGAGATCACCGGGGCGATCATGTCGGGTTGAACACCGGCGGTGAAGCCCAGGTGGTCGCCGAACGCGAAGGCCGCCGACACGGCGAAGGCCGCGTTGAGGATCTTGCCGCGCGCATCCATGTTCTTCATGATCTCGAACATCGCGATGTTGTTGGCCAGGGTGGCGATGAACCCACCCGCGGCGGTGTCGTTGACACCCAGCAGCTTGCCGGCGGCGGCCAGTGGCTTCTTGCCGAAGGTGACGATCAGATGAACCGCCGGGAAGGCACCGGCCAGCGCCATGGCGATGCTCGCGACGATGGCGAAGCCGTCGGTCGCCGGCAGCAGGTACCAGGCATCGGAGCCGGCCACGCCGTCGGCGCCGACCGAGCCGGCCAGCACGAACACGTTGGACCCATTGACGTCCACGGCGGTGGGCCACAGACTCAGCATCGCCTGTAGGATCCCGATGATCAGGCCAATCGAAATCACGAACACCAGGCCTTTGCCGAACCACAGGAAGCCGGTGGTCATCGCATCGGCCTTGAACCACAGGCCAAGGGCCAGCAGGATCGCGACCAGCACGATCGGGATCGTGTTGCGTGCCACGAAGCCCAGGTTCATGCCCGCCACCAGGCCCGAGACGAGCACGCCGAAGGGAATGGTGACGATACCCGCCATGACGCCACGCGCGAGGAAAGGCCGGTCGTCGTTGTTGATGATGCCCAAGGCGACCGGAATCGTGAACACGATCGTCGCGCCCATCATGGCGCCCAGCACCAGGCCGGACAGCCGCTGGACATCCGGATTGCCGGTCATCTGCAATGCCAACGGGTAGCCGCCCATGTCATTGGCCAGCAGGGTGCCGGCGAACATGGCGGGATCCGCACCCACCAGCTTGAATACCGGGCCCAGCACCGGCTGAAGCACCTTCGCCAGGACCGGCGACAGCGAGTAGACACCCACCATCGACAGCGCCAGCGGGCCCATCGCGTTGATGCCCTCTTCGAACTTCTCTCCGAGCCCGAAACGATTGCCGATCGCCCGGTCGATGCCACCGAGAGCCATGCAGACCATCAGAATCCACACGATGACTTCGTTGATACTCACTACTCCCCCTCAACTATGAGGTCAACACCACACATGAGGCTAACGCCACACAACACACGCCTGATGCCCGAGCTTAGCCACAGCAATTGCGGCGATGGAAGGCTTGCGGGAAAGATTTCATTTGGTTGGCAAGAAGCGGCAAGACTTGCGCCAAAGCCGGCTTACATCAAAATATCTTGCCCAAGAACGCCCTTTGGCGGCTATTTTTGCGGCCTAACAGCATGTTTCCCGCCCGGACCAATGCCCCAGGCGGCCGTCTTCCGGCCCACCGGCCCAGCAGGATTTCAATCTCACCGGCCCGATGGGCGGGGCTTTGTTCAGCGTCGCCAGTCGGTCGCACGACTCGCATCGGCGGCCCGCTCGGCGCGTCCGGCCGAGCAGTCGGACTCCGCCAGCCGAGCCGCGGCTTTGCCGCCCACGGCGGCGTTCAACACCGCCGACCAGGACTTCACATCGGGACGCTGCCGCAGCAATTGCCGGCGCTCACGTTCGGTCATACCGCCCCAGACACCCCACTCGATGCGATTGTCGAGGGCCTCGGCCAGGCACTGGGCCCGAACCGGGCAACCCATGCAGATGGACTTCGCCCGCTTCTGATCCTTGCCCTCGGGGAACAGCGCATCGTTCATGCCTCTGCATTTGGCCCGCAGCGGCCAGTCTTCAGGATCCAGAACGGCCATGGGCACGCGCTCCTTCCTTGGGCGGATGTTGCCAAACCTACACCTCCGCGCAGGTCAATGGAACCGGCCCGTTAGCCGTCCCCTCATCGAGGGTCGAGATCGGCCGTCCGGGGGCGTTTGATCTCATCCCGCAAACCCCACCGGATCGCCCGCCGATGCCACCGGGGTCGCAGTCCCCCGGCAGGTTTGTTGCCATCGTCGTCCCGGTTGCCCGGGACGCTCCGCCCCCGGGGATGCACCGCCGCGATGGGGATCGGTTGGTCTGGTTCGCGTAATCTAGAGGGGTGAGTGTCAAGAACGTGGCGACCAAAGCCTACTCGTTGTTGATGTTTGGGGCGGTGAGCCTGCTGGCCGGTGTGCTTGCGGCCGGTCTCGGCGTCCCCTTCGCGGCCCTGGCCGCCGGCACGACCAGGGCCGGTGCCGAGGCCCTGCGCAACGTGCCCACCGATCTATCCGTACCCGCTCAGTATGAGGCATCCACCATGCTGATGGCCGACGGCTCGGTACTGGCGACCTTCTTCGACGAGAACCGCGAATACGTGCCGCTCGACAAGATCTCGCCGGAGATGCAGATGGCCCAGGTCGCGATCGAGGACCATCGCTTTTTCGAGCACGGTGCCATCGACCTGCAATCCATCATCCGGGCAGCCATCGGCAATGCCGGCAATGGCTCGATCAGCGGCGGCGGCTCGACCCTCACCCAGCAATACGTCAAGCAGGTGCGCATCCAGTTGTGCGATGGCGAGACGACCTGCATCGAGGATGCCCAGGCACCCAGCATGGATCGCAAGATCCAGGAAATGCGCTATGCGATCGCCCTGGAGCAGACCCTGACCAAGAACGAGATCCTGGAGCGCTACCTGAACATCGCCTATTACGGCGATGGCGCCTACGGTGTGCAGTCGGCCGCGCGGCACTATTTCGGCATCGATGCGAGCCAGCTGAGCGTCGCCCAGGCCGCGCTGCTGGCGGGGCTGGTGCAGAATCCCGGTCAGACCGATCCGGTCAACAACCTCCAGGCGGCCCTCGACCGGCGGGTCGAGGTGCTGGAGGCCCAGGTGCGCTATCAGGGGATGCCGCAGTCGATCGCCGATGCCGCGGCGGCCGAACCCTACGATCCGGCCTGGGTGCGGTCCGCCTCGAACGGCTGCCAGGGCACCCGCTACCCGTTCGTCTGCGATTACGCGGCCCGGGTGTTGACCAGCGACCAGATGACCCAGCTCGGTGCCACCCCGGAGGAGCGCCGGAACACCCTGAACCGTGCGGGGCTCACCATCAAGCTATTCGTCAACCCGTGGCACCAAGATGTCGCCCAGAATGCGGTGAGCAGCATCGTCGGCCCCGAGGATGCCGTGATCGCGGTGGCCGACACCGTCGATCCGCGGACGGGCCAGATCGTGGCGATGGCCCAGTCCCGGCCGGTGATGGGCGATGGCCCCGGCGAGACCCGGTGGAACTATTCGGTGCGCTATGACATGGGCGGCGCCGATGGCTATCTGTTCGGCTCGACCTTCAAGACCTGGACGGCCGCGGCCGCCATCCAGCAGGGCAACTTCCCCGATTCCACCAGCTTCAGCGTCAGGAAGGTGCAGAACTGGCGAGGCCACGCCTTCCGCACCTGCGACGGCGGCTCGTTCGTGCTCTATTCCGACTACCAGACCACCAACGCGGTGTCCGGAAAGGATCAGGGCTCGTTCAACATGGTCACCGGCATGATGTACTCGGTCAACAATTACTGGATCGAGTTGGAAAAGAGGGTAGGCCCCTGCGCCGCGGTCGACATGGCCGAGCGGGCGGGGGTGGAGATCGCCCAGCCGGTCGGCAACGAGCAGACCCTGCACGACTTCGACGAGCGACCCGCCTTCACGCTGGGTGCGGCCAAGGTGACCCCGCTGTCGATGGCGGTGGGCTATGGCACGTTTGCGAATCGTGGGGTGCGTTGCAATCCGATCATCCTGGCCTCGGTGACCAACACCGACGGGGCGGAGGTGCCGGTGCCCAGCGCCGACTGCCAGCAGACCATCGACCCGAAGGTGGCCGACGGGGTCAACTACGTGCTGAACAAGACCCACCTGGAGGGCCTGTCCGCGTCGACGGCCATCAGCAACGGCATCGATCAGGCTTCCAAGACCGGTACCTCGGACAACTCCCAGTCGAGTTCGGCCTTCGTCGGCTATTCGCCCTATCTGTCGACCTCTACGGTGATCGCGATCGACAACAACCACCCCAGGTGGAAGGACACCATCCCGGAGGCTCGCGATGTCACCCACGCACAGCTGACTCCGGTTGGTACCACGATCAGCGGTTTGTGGCGAAGCGACGCGGGCGTCATCTGGCGGGGGGTGATGGAGCCGATGCTGTCGGGGTTGCCGCCGGCCAAGTTCGAGCCCTGGGTGTCGCCCTATACCCCGCCCCAGACCACAAGCCGGCCGCGGTGACCTGGACGAAACCGGCGGGTCGTGCGGCGCTGGCGGCCGGCCTGCTGGGTGGGAGCATGGCAGCCGGCGCCTGGGTGGAGGCCCGCGCGTTCGTCGTCCGCCGGGTGCGGGTGCCCGTGCTGCCGCCCGGGCGCCGCGAGCTGCGGGTACTGCACATCTCGGATATCCACCTGATGGGCCATCAGAACCGCAAACGCGAGTTCGTCTCCCGGCTGGCGGGGTTGCGTCCCGATCTGGTGATCGACACCGGCGATAACATCTCCCAGCCCAGCGCCCTGGCACCGCTGCTGACCGCGTTGGGCGAGCTATTGCGGCGGCCCGGCGCATTCGTCTTCGGCTCGAACGACCTGTCCGCGCCCAGATTCCGCAACCCGATTGGCTATCTGTTCGGCAATTCCCGGCCCCATCGGGTCGAGTCACCGGAGATGCCCTGGCGGCGAATGCGGGACGCCTTCACGGCCGCCGGCTGGGTGTATCTGGAGAACCGGTCGGCGCGATTGCAGGTTGCCGGGCTGACCATCGATCTGCGGGGTACCGGCGATGCCCACCACGACCTGGACGACTATGCCCAGGTGGCTGGACCGGTCGCCACGGATGCCGATCTGACCATCGGCGTCACCCATGCCCCCTACCGGCGGGTGCTGGACGCCATGACCGCCGATGGCGTCCAGCTGATCTTTGCCGGGCACACCCATGGCGGCCAGATCTGCCTGCCGGTGAACCGGGCCATCATCGACAACTGCGACCTGCCCACCGAGCAGGCCAGCGGGCTGAGTTCCTGGTCGGCCGGCGGACGCACCGCCGGTTTGCACGTCTCGGCTGGCCTCGGGACGGCCCCGACGGTCACCCTGCGGCTCTTCTGCCGCCCCGAGGCGACCCTGCTGCGCCTGGTCCCCCGCGACTGAGCCGGATCGGGCACCGAGCGCACCGGCCGAGCCGCCGGCAATCCCGGGCCCGCTATTCGTCGGCCAGGGAATAGCCCCGCAGCTTTGCACAAACCCGTCGGGGCCGCTGCCAGCGCAGGCGTATCCGGTCGGACGCTAGGCCGGTGGGCCGCGCCGAGTTCGCTTTGGCGCCATATCGGATCGGTGGTTCGGGGGCGGGACTACCCCCAACCAACTCCACGATCTGCACTCCCAGGGCATCAGCCAACGCGAACAGCGTCCGTAGACGCGGGTTCAGTGGGGTGCCAGGCCGGGATTCGCCCTTCTCGAATTTCTGGTAGGTGAACGTGGAGATGCCCGCCGCGTGGGCAACGGCCTGCTGGCTTAGGCCCTTGGCTAGGCGAGCGCGTTGCAATCTTAAGCCCAGAGCGTGGGCGTACTTCCACCAGGTCTCGTCGGTTCGGCCGGGTGCGCCCACGAACCTCAGCGTTCCCACGTCCTAACCTTGCCACTACCATACGAATATGGCAATATCTTGAGATGAGGTCAGCCCCACACGACCACGACCCCGACCGGAGCGGGAGGAGACAACCTAGGGCGGCGGCTAAGCAGCTCTAGGAAGCGCACTACTGCCGAAAATGCACCGAACGCGCCCGGGACGTCCGCTACGCCACTTCGCGTAGCGGACGTCATTGCGTTTGCCTTCCGGACGAGGAACCGCACCGGCGAGCCCGAAGGGGCAGCACGGCTCGCGAAGGCGGCCACGAGACCGGCGCAGGGCACCCGCACCGCGGATGAGTGTGCCATCGGTAACCCCTTTGGTCGGGGTGACAGGATTTGAACCTGCGACCTCTTCGTCCCGAACGAAGCGCGCTACCAAGCTGCGCTACACCCCGATGGCCTCCAAGCCGGCTGATAGCCTATCCTAGATCGCCGTTCGGTACCACTCGCCGGCGATACTCACGTAGCGTCCTCGCGTGGGTAGGGGCCGTACCTCACGTAGTTTCCCCGGGAAAGGTGGGTTGGCCACGATGGGGGGAGGTTGGAGCGAAGCTGTCGATGGCAGCCGCGACGATCGACAGGTACCTCGCACCGGTGAAACAGCGTGGTCCGATCCGCGGGAAGACGGCCACGGAACCAGGCGATCCGCTGCGGAACTCGATCACGCTACGCAAAGCCGGTGACGAGGTCGAAACCGAGCCAGGGTTCTTCGAAGTCGACACCGTCGCCCACTGCGGCCCCTCCCTGAAGGGCGAGTCCTGCCGGAGCGTGAACTTCACCGACGTGCATACCGGCCGGGTGTTCACCGCCGCGATCCGTAACAACGCCCACGCCCACATCCGGGCCGCGTCCGACTCGTTAGTCGAACAGGTCCCGTTCGCAGTCAAGTCACCGGCATCGACCGCTACAATGGCTCCGAGTTCACCGACCACGCCCTGGCCGGCTGGGCCAACACCCGTGACGTGTTCTTCACCCAGGCCAGGCCCTACAAGAGGTACTACGCTCGCCGAGTCATCGCCCCAGGACGCGCCCATAAACGCTCCACCGCCCGGCGAGTGGCCGGTACCCGGCCCCGGTAAAGCGTCCCGGCCGGCCCCCGCCGACGCCCGCGAGCAGCCCGTCGGCGGGTCGCGCGCCGGCCAGCTGCGCCAATCAACGAAAGTAGACGATTGCCCGCAGGACATTGGGGTTCCGGCCGGTGTGCACCATCATTGGGTTTCGTGAGTCGCAGGCGGTGCGTTCACCGCCGCGCAACAGCGACTCACGCCGCTTGACTGGGGACGCAAGCGTAGGAGGTAACAAAATGACGGTCACAGGGCGGCCAATCCACAGTGGATCTGATATGGCATTGGCAATTGCCCGTCGGGGGCTAAGCAAGCAAACCATCCGGGAGGCATTTTCCCGGGCTACTCTTATCCGGCTTCGCCGCGGTGAAGAACTAACCGGCGGCGAGGGTGGTCTCATGTGTCTGGTGACCACGGGTCATCTACGGGTCCAGTTTAGGCACCCGACCCAGACCGGTGGCGAAACGCTCGCCGGACTGATCGGACCACAGGACTTCTTCGCCGCCCGGTTCGACAAGGCCAGCGGCCATGCCACATCGGCGGCCGCCATGACCCCGGCGCGGGTGCTGGCGATGCCCTCGGCTTCAGCCTACGAGATGGCTATGACAAGGCCAGACTTCAACAATTTGATGCTGGCGGTATTCGTCAACATGACCGAGACGATGGGTCGTCGGCTAGCCTCGCTGCTGAACGGCGACGCGGCGGCCCGGGTCGCCTGGGTGATCAACGATCTGATGACCCGTTTCGGGCAGCCCGGGCCGGACGGACTGAGCCTGGGCTATCGAGTGACCCAGACCGAGTTGGCCCAGTTGTGCGGTCTGACCCGGGAAACCGTCAACAAGACCATCGCCGATTTCGCCAATCGCGGATGGCTGACCATGCATGGGCATTCCATGATGGTGCACGATCTCGACGCCCTGCGGCAGATCGCCAGCTAATCGGCCACGATCGCCGGCCCGGAAATACCGGCGGCCCAAGGCGCGATTCCCGGAAGCCGGTTTCCGGCCAGTCGGTGTGCCGCCCAATGCGGCATGCCAGCGCCCGGAAGCCGGCATTCGGGCCAAGACATTTGGTGAGCTAGCTCACTAGATGGCTGGAATCTGGCATTGATCTGAATTAACCTTGACGAGTCGCACCGCCATTGGGGAGCGACTGCTTGAATCAAGGGAGCAGGTGCCGCAGTCCGGGTCCCAAGCCGGGCTGCGGTATCCTCCCAAGGGCACCATCCCAAGCACGTGGCCGAAACCGCCGGTGCGGCGATGCCTTATCGAATGCACCGCCGCACCTTGACCGCAAAGCCACCTAACCGGCCGGCCACGCAAACCGGTTACCCGGCTCGCCGATCCGATTTCCCGCATTCCGATACGGCTCATCCCCGCATCGGGCTAGACACCATCGGAACAGCCGAGTCCCCTGCCGGCGGCCGGACTGCGGCGCGCGATTGGGCCATAATGAGGCTGAATGCCATCCAGGGGCACCCCGACCACGAGGATTTGCTTTGATAGAGCCAGCCGACCCGGCCAAGTTCGCCAATGCGGCACGCAACAGGACCTTCATCCTGGGCTTCCTGTGCGGTGCCGTGGTTGCCGGGCTGTTGGCCTTCGTCGTCCAGCTTGCCCCCGCCCGGACCGATACCCCGGCCCCGGGGCAGACCGGTCCGGCTTCCACCGGGAATACCCCCATTCCCCAGCCAACGAACCCCGGCAGCCCACAGACCAGCCCCAGACTCGACCTGGCGCGGCGCATCGCGGACGACCCGCTGGCGATGGGCAGCCCGGACGCACCAGTCGTCCTGATCGAATATGCCGATTATCGCTGCCCCTTCTGCGCCAAGTTCGAGCAGGACACCTTGCCGTCGATAGTCGAGGAATACGTGAACACCGGGTTGGTGCGGGTGGAGTTTCGCGACATGCCGGTGTTCGGCGAGCAGTCGATGGCAGCGGCGATCGCCGGGCGGGCGGCTGGCGCCCAGGGCAGGTTCTGGGAGTTCCTGTCGGCGATCGCCGCCAATGGGATAGCCGAGGGCGGCCACCCGGATCTGCCCCGGGAGCGTCTGGTTTCCTTCGCCCAGCAAGCGGGGGTACCCGACATTGAGCGGTTCGCCGCCGACCTGGATTCATCCGACTACCGAACCGCGGTCCTGACCGATCTGGCCGAGGGCCGCCGGCTGGGCCTCAGCAGCGTACCGGCCTTCCTGATCGGTCACACCGGCGTGCTGGGGGCCCATCCGATCGATGTTTTCCGGGGCGCCCTAGACAACGAGCTGACCGCGGCGGGCGTCCAGCGGTGAGCCGCCGGCAGCGGCCGGCATGATCGATATCGGTCTGGCTGACACCCTGATAGGTGGGCTCCGCTCGCTGCTGTCGCCCTGCTCGGTATCGCCGTTGCCGGCCTTCTTCGCCTATGTCTTTGCCATTCCCGGCCGGCTGCTGGGCCGCACGGGCCTGTGCTATCCAGGCCTGCTCACCACGCTGGTGCCGCTCGGGGTGCTGGCGGCCGGGCTGGGAGCCGTCCTGGCCGGGCATCGCGACCTGCCGATCACCGTAGTGGGAACCCTGGTGATCCTCGCCGGCGGTCTCCAGCTGCTGGGCATTCCGCTGCCGCCGCCGGTATTGGCCCTGCCATGGGGGCGTCTCGGCGCCCGAGGAATGGCCTGCGGCCTCGGCAGGTGGCGCTGCGGTTGGGCCGGTTCGCCTGGCGCGACTCTTGGCTGCCGGTGGTTTCTGGAATCCCGGCCATCGGCGTGGGGTGCTGCTGACCGCCGAGGGCACCGCCGGTCTGATCGGCTGGTTGCCCGTTGACCGCCAGGCCGAACTGGAATACGGCGCCCCGCGGGTGCTCGCCGGGGTGCCCGATCTGGTCTTCGCGATCGCCGCATTGGCCGTCCTGGCGCTCATTGGGCTGCTGGCCAACCGCAATCGCGCCGGCTTGGGCGGGTGCCACCGGCCGGCTCCGGGTGGGCCCGTGGATCGCCTGGGCGGCGGCGATCGTCTTCGTCCTCGCCGGGCCGCGGCACCGACCCCGGACCGCGGGCTTTCCAGTAGGCCTCGCACGACCCTAGTCTTGGCCCATGCAAATCAACGCGTACTCGACCCGTGCCGATGCGTGCCCGCATGGGTTCACGGCAATCGACGAGCGTCCCCGGTGGACCAGAGATGGCCAGCTGGACCAGACCCTCATCAAGCACCTGGCGGATTTCACCGCATTCACCGACCAGCGGTCCGACCCCCTGGACCCGACCGGGCTGGCATTGCGCCATCACCTGCGAGACGTGCAGCGGGCCTACTGTTTCGACATCGACATCTCGGACACCGCGCAACTACGCCAGCTCAACGATTGGGCCGAGGAGGCGAACGCGGTGCTGGTCGCCGATGGAGCGGTATTGGACCCCCAAGGCCGGCCGCTGCTGCCCGGTTCCCACGGGAACCCGACCGGTCGAGTGCCCATCATGCCGGAGGCCACCCAGCGGGCTGCCCTGGCCAGAATGTGGCTGGGGGAGGCGAAGAATATCCAGGTGCCGCCGGCGCTGCCTCCCGTCCGCAGCCTGACCGAACTGACTCCCCGGGACGGCCGGACGACGGCCCTACGCACCATCGCCCTGGTGATGGTGGCCGATTTCGCCAGCTCGGTGACCGCCGGCAACCCACTCGACCCGAACCGCATGCGGCAGGCGTTTCCACAGTCCTTCGAGGTGCTCACCCCCGCAGAGCGGGATCTGCTCGCCAGCCGCGACCCGCATGCGGCTCTGCAACTGTCCTGGCGTATCGAGGCAGCCCAGGAACTGCTGTGGGCGCTGGGACGCACCACCTTGGACTGGCCCGCCCATAGCTGCGTCACCGAACAGGTGAAGTCCGCCGTGCTCGCCCGTGGCGAGCAGGCCTTCCTGGCCGACGCCGCCTTGATCCAGCTCGCCGGGCTGCTCGATGAATACGAGGGCCTGTACTCGGTCTCGTGGGCTCTCGATCGGGCCCACAGCAGGGGCGGCAGCATTCCCGGCACGGATGCCGAGGTGGTGAGCGAGCGCCTGAGCGCGTTGAGTTGGCTGTTGAATCGCGATATCGACTGGGACGACGCAGATACCAGGGATCACTATCCGGCGGAGTTGGCCGTCTAGGACACCACCGGGTCACGCCGTGGCCCGGTATAAAGTCAGGCAGGCCACCTGCGCGTATTGTGCCGCTACCCCGAGCCAATCGCCGCCATCCGCGGCGGGCGGTGGGACGCGCAGGTGACCTGCTGATGAGCCCGCCTTAATCCCTCCCCATGGGAACACGGGCCCATGGCGGCCGAAGCGAAGACTCGCCTGATCGCTCGACCACCGAACCTGGCCTCAGGCTACGACGCGCCCGATGTGCGCGGCGAAAGCCTGCATGAAGCCAGCCAGGAAGACGCGAGTGGATTCGTCGACGACACTGTCATCGTCGGCGAGGAGCCCCTCACGGAACTGAATATATGCCTCCGGCTGACCCAGCGTGATCATATCGAGGAATCCGAGCAGAGAACGGAGCTGATACTGGGCCAAGCCGGCACCGAGGATGCCAGGACTCGTCCCGGTGATGGCGGCCGGTTTGCCGGCGAATGAGTTGCTGCCCCAGGGGCGGCTGGCGAAGTCGATCGCGTTTTTCAACACGCCGGGAATCCATCGGTTGTACTCGGGGGTGACGAATAGGATCGCATCGCACGACTCGATGCCGTCCTTCAATTCGCGGACGGCCGGCGGAAGGTCTGCCTCCAGATCCGGGCAGTACAGCGGAACACCGCGGATCGGCAATTCCACCAGTTCGAGTTCCGGCGGGGCCAGTTTCGCCAACGCCTGGGCGAGCCGCCGGTTGATGGAGTTGCTGGACAACGAGCCAACGATGTAGCCAACCTTGTAGGTCACTGCGGTCCTTCCGTAGCGAGTGATTGCGACTTCCACTACCTTAAACCAGGCTGTCACCGCATTCTATTCCCGGCCACCAACCGGTAACCGCAGTCTGCGCAGGATCGGATCCACCAGATCGAAGAACTCCCCGATCCGCAGCAGCTTCGCCAGCGCCACGAATACCAGCGCGAAACCCACGCCGCCCGCGGCGCCACCCAACAGGTGGCGGCCGATGGCGGCCGGCCCGGCACCGGTCAGCACGCCGCTGACCAGCCACGCCGCCAGCCCGGCCACCGTCGAAGCCACTCCGAGCCGCAGGTACAGTACCAGCACACCGCGCAGCCCGAACGGGCCGATCTGGCGCCGCGCGTATAGGACGAACACCACCGCCAGCAGACCGTTGCCGACTAGCATGCCCAAGCAGACCACCGCCATGCCCAGACCGGGCGGCACCAGCAGGCCCAACAGCGCGAACCCGATCTGGACTCCGGTCACCAGGCACTGCATCCACAGATTGGTCCACCCCTGCTCGGTGGCGAAGCAGTACTGCTGTTGCAGTGTGACCACGGTGTACGCGGTCATGCTGGCCGCCATCACCGCTAGCAGGGTCGCCACGCCCCGGGCCTCCTGCGGCCCCATCGAGAAGTAGACCACCCTGCTCACCGGCACCGCCAAGGCGATGCAGATCGCACTTGCCGGGATGATGCCCACCATCGGCAGCGTCAGGCCGCGGTACACGAGTTCACGCATATCGCGCAGGCCCACGTTGGGATCGTCGCGTCGCTGCCAGGCCCTGGCCAGCTGCGGGAACAGCGCGGTGAGCAACGAGACAGCGATCAGCGAATAGGGCATCTGGAACAGCGCTAGAGCACGCTGATAGCTGAAGTATCCCGGGATGAACTCGCCCGGCCCGCGCGGCCGGCCAACCAGATAGGTGGCCACCCGGACGACCAGCAGGCCACCGCCTTGAGCGATCACCAGCGCGGTGAAGGTGAGCGCCGCGAAACGCCCGAGCCTGCCGAACCCATAGCCGCGCCACCCCCAACGGGGACGCCAGCGGAATCCGTTGCGGGCCAGCGCGGGAATCAGGATCACCGCCTGCACGACGATGCCCAGGGTGGCGGTGCCGGCCAGTACCCAGATCATGGCCGGGGTCCAGCTGGCCGGGTCTTCCTGGGTGCCCCACAGCGCGAGGAAGACCAGCTCGCCCGAGATGGCGATCACGTTGTTGGCTACCGGGGCCCAGCCGTAGGCGCCGAAGCTGCCGCGGGCGTTGAGGATGTTGCCGAGCACCGCGAACACACCGTAGAAGAGCACCTGCGGCATGCACAGGTAACCGAAGGCGACGGCGAGTTCGAGAGCCGGGCCGCGCAGCGAGGTGATGGCGCGGATCAGCAGCGCCGCCCCTGCGGTGCAGATCAACGCCACCAGTCCGGTCATCGCCAGTGCCAGGGTGACCAGGCGATCGACGAACTCCCGGCTGCCGTCGGGGCTTTTCATCGCCTTGGTGATCTGCGGAATGAGCACCGCATTCAAGATGCCGCCCGAGAGCAGCACCAGGATGAAGTTGGGCAGGGTGTTGGCCGCGCTGAAGGCATCCCCGACGACCCGGGAGCCGAGTACCGCGGCCTGCAGCGTGCCATTGACCATACCCAGGACCCGGCTGACCAGGGTGCCGGAGGCCAGCAGCAGGGAGTTGCGGCCCAGATTGCGCCGGTCCGCCCGATCGATCTCAGCGGTCAGTTCGGCCGCCGAACGGGGGGTTTCGTCCGGTTCGACCCGGTCGGTCTCGGCTCGTGGCGTCTCGAAGCGTGGCTGGGCCAGCGCGGCGAGCAGCTCGCGCCGGTCCAGGATCCGGGTGTCGATGAAGGCTTCCGGATCCTCCGCCCAGTGCGGCGGTGGCATGGGCTCGGGGGCGCCGTCGGTGGCGGCTCGCTCGGGTCGCCTGTAGCGCCGGCCAGCCGGATGGGTCAACGACCCGTTCCTGCGTAGACCACTGCCTCCTCTGCGGCGTCCAGCCCGAAGGCGGTGTGCGCGGCCTGTACCGCGATATCCACGTCGGCGGCGTCCACCACCACCGAGATGCGGATCTCGGAGGTGGAGATCATCGAGATGTTCACCCCGACGGCGGCCAATGCCTTGAAGAATCTTGCGGTCACCCCGGGGTGGGTGCGCATTCCGACGCCGACCACCGATACCTTACCGATTTGATCGTCATAGCGCAGATCGGCGAATCCGATGCGTTCGCGGGCGTCGTTCAGGGCATCGACGGCCTTCTTGCCATCGCTCATCGGCAGGGTGAAGGTGATATCGGTCGCCCCGGTCGCGATCTCCGAAACGTTCTGCACGATCATGTCAACGTTGATGTCGTGCGCGGCAACCACATCGAAGACGACCGCCGCCACGCCGGGACGATCCGGCACCCCGGCGACGGTGATCTTGGCTTCGCTACGGTCGTGGGCGATACCGCTGATAATGGCCTCTTCCATGCCATTCCCCTTCGGTTTCCGATCCGAGCCCGACACCAGCGTGCCTGGCCGGTTGTTGAATGAACTGCGCACGTGCACGGTGACCCCTTCCCGGCGGGCGTATTCCACGCAGCGCAGGTGCAGGATCTTGGCCCCGCAGGCGGCTAGTTCCAGCATTTCGTCATAGCCGATCCGCTCGATCTGCCGGGCTCCCCGCACGATGCGCGGGTCGGCGGTGAAGACGCCATCCACGTCGGAATAGATCTCGCAGACCTCGGCTCCCAGGGCCGCGGCCAGGGCGACCGCGGTGGTGTCGGAGGCGCCCCGCCCCAGAGTGGTGACATCCTTGGTGGTCTGCGAGACACCTTGGAAGCCGGCCACGATTACGATGTGGCCATCGCCCAGGGATTTCTCGATGCGCCCGGGTGTGATATCTATGATGCGGGCGTTGCCATGCTGGGCGGTGGTGATCACACCCGCCTGGCTGCCGGTGTAGCTGAGGGCCTCCGCGCCCAGATCGTTGAGGGCCATCGCCAGTAGGGCTGCCGACTGGCGTTCCCCGGTGGTCAGCAGCATATCGAGTTCGCGGGGTTGTGGCTGTGGGCTGACCTGCAGCGCCAGATCCATCAGGTCATCGGTGGCATCGCCCATCGCCGAGATCACCACGACCACTTCATTGCCTGCCTGTTTGGCGGCCACGATGCGCCGGGCGACCCGCTTGATCGACTCGGCGTCAGCGACCGACGACCCACCGAACTTCTGGACGATGCGACCGGGCCGGGCCGGCTGGTTGGTTGATTCCGTGCTCGACACGCGGTCAACTCTATCGGTTCGACCACTCGGGACCGGATTACTGCGCCGTCCCATATTGGTGTTCCGGCGGGTCGGTGGCCCAGCGCGCCGGGCCGGCTAAACCGAGCGCGAACCGGCCTAAAACGGCCCTAAAACGGCACGGTAAGGTTATCCGGTAGTCTGCCGGTCGTTCTATGGTGGGCGCGTGGAACCGATTGATGATCTGGATCGCGACCGGGTGATCGCCGAGTTGCGCCGCCGGCACGCCGCCGGCTACCTAGACACCGGCGGTCTCAACCATCGGGTCGAGGTGGCCTTGCACACCACGGATGCCACCGAATTGAACGCGTTGATCGGCACCGATCCGCTGGCCGAGGGCCAGTACTGGCGCAATGGGCCAGCAGACGCGCAGCAGTTGATGCCATACCGGCCCGCGGCGGCCCCCGGCCGGCGGCCGGCCGGCGCGCCAGCCAAGGTTTGGCGGTTGCTTGACCAGATAAACACCTGGCAGGGCAAGGCGGCGATCATCGGGACGCTCCTGATATTCGTGCTGGCAACCGGATCGGCTCACATAAGCAGGGTGCTTATCCTGTTCGTGGTGATCGCGATCGTCTCGGCGGTCAGCAACAGACGGTCCGGCAGGTCACGAAAACGGTGCCTCGGCGAGCCCACGACACCGGGCGAGCCCGGAATGAGACGACAGGTCCAGGACCGGTATCGCAGCGACGACGATCGTCCGGAGAACAGTTGGTGACCGCCCCGAGAGCCACGCCACCAAGGTAGGCGCCGACGACCCGCGCCGGCGCCTCGGCCGGTGCCGGCCTAGAGCGGCCGGATCGCCGGCATCATGACGGCCGCCGGCGCGACCGGCGGCCCGAGCGGTCCGCCGCCCCGGGACGAGGCGGCGGTTTCCGGCCTTTCCACCGCGGCGCCGGGGCGCTGCCCGGAAACCCGGAAGCCAATCGCCGGGTGCCGCCACCCCAGTGAGACATCGCCCGCGGGTCGCGGGCGAGGGACTAGTTTGGTGCCCGTGGCGCGGGAATGGGCTCGCCGCCGTGGCGGCGAGGCCGAGAGTTGGAAGGACCCAAACATGAAGCTGCGCATGCTGTCTGCCCTCCTGGCGGCCGGGGCGCTCGCCATCGCCGGCTGCGGTGGCGGCGGGCAGGCCGGTCCCGGGAGCCCCAATTCCACACCGGGTGGGGCGGCCGCAACCGGTGCCTACCGGATCGGCATCACCCAGATCGTCTCGCATCCCTCGCTGGACGCGGCCCGCGAGGGCTTCAAGGCGGCCCTGGCGCAGGCCGGGTTACAGGTTACCTATGACGAGCAGAATGCGCAGGGCGACCAGGCGACCGCCACCTCGATCGCCAACAAGTTCGCAAGCCAGAAACTCGACCTGGTGCTCGCCATCGCTACCCCCACCGCCCAGGCCACGGCCCAGGTAATCGACGATATCCCGATCCTGTTCACCGCGGTCACCGACCCAGAAGCCGCCGATCTGGTGAATTCGACCCAGGCTCCCGGCGGCAACATTTCGGGTACCACGGACATGAATCCCGTCGCCAAACAGATCGCCCTGGTTAAACGACTCGATCCGGATGCGAAGAGGGTCGGCATCATCTACTCCTCCGGCGAGGTCAACTCGGCCGTCCAGGTTGGCATCGCCCGGAAGGCCGCCCAGGCCGAAGGCCTGGAGGTGGTCGAATCGACCGTCACTACCACCTCCGAGGTACTACAGGCCGCCCAAGGCCTCGAAGTGGATGCGATCTACGTCCCCACGGACAACAACGTCGTGGCCGGCCTGGACTCGGTGCTGCAGGTCGCCGAGGCCAGGAGGATCCCGGTCATCGCCGGCGAGACCGATTCGGTACACAGGGGCGCCTTGATCACCTACGGCCTGGACTACCACGAGTTGGGCAGGCAGACCGGCCAGATGGCCGTCCGTATCCTCACCGAGGGGGCCGAGGTCGGGCAGTTGCCGGTGGAATCGCAACACACTCCCAAGCTCGTGCTAAACACCGCGGCCGCCGGAAGAATGGGCGTGACCATACCGCAGGCCCTGCTGGACGAGGCGGACGAGACGGTCGAGAACTAGGCACGATGATCGCCGCACTCGATCTGGGGTTGATCTTCGCGTTGATGGCTCTAGGCGTCTACCTGACCTTCAGGATCCTGGATTTCGCCGATCTGACGATCGACGGCAGCTTCACCACCGGGGCCGCCGCCGCGGCGATCGCCCTGGTAGCCGGCTGGCATCCGGGATTGGCCACGGCCCTGGCGATCGCGGTGGGGGTGGTCGCCGGCCTGATCACGGGGCTGTTGAACACGCTGGGTAAGATCCATCCACTGCTGGCGGGCATCCTGACCCAGATCGCGCTGTATTCGATCAACCTGCGCATCATGGGTAAGGCCAACATCCCCCTGCTGCGCACCGGCACCCTGTTCACCCCGCTGCGGGACGCCGGGCTGCAAGCCACCTGGGCCTCGGTGGCTATCCTAACCGCGCTGGTGGCGGCCTTCGTCCTGGCGCTCGATTGGTTCCTGTCGACCGACCTGGGTCTGGGGCTGCGGGCCACCGGCGACAACGAGGGCATGGCCCGGGCGCAGGGCATCAATACCGACGCGATGAAACTGATCGGCCTGGGCCTGAGCAATGGCCTGGTGGCCCTGTCGGGGGCCCTGTTCGCCCAATACCAGGGCTATGCCGACATCGGAATGGGAATTGGCCTGATCGTGGCCGGGTTGGCTTCGGTGATCATCGGTACCGCGGTGTTCAGCGATGGCCGCATCTGGATAACCACCATTGCGGTGGTGCTCGGCTCGGTGACCTATCGGCTGATCATCCAGATCGCCCTGTCGATCAGGTGGTTCGATCCCAACGACATGAAACTGCTGAGCGCATTGATTGTCGTCGCGGCGCTCGTGACACCGCGCTGGGACGTGCTCAACCGAGCGCGCAGCCGCGGACGCCAGTTCGTCGTCGAACCGTGGGACACCCCGGACCCGGAGGAACTCGACTCCGGGGACGCCAGGCCGCCCAGCACCGGGGTCACCAAACGGACAGGACGCAAGAATGGCTGAGCACGCTATCGGGGACCGGGCCGGGCCGATGCTGGAGATCGGCAACGTGTCCAAGGGCTTTTTCCTGCAGACGGTAAACCAGAAGATCGCACTGCGTGACATCTGTCTGAGCCTGGCCACCGGAGACTTCGTCACGGTGATCGGCAGCAACGGGGCGGGAAAATCGACGCTGCTAAATGTGGTAGCGGGCCGCTACCGCCCGGAGCTGGGCACCGTACGGATAGCCGGCCGGGACGTCACCAAACTGCCCGATCATCGGGTTTCCAGGTATGTCGGCAGGGTCTTCCAGGACCCGATGGCCGGCACCGCCCCGCATCTGACCATTGAGGAGAACCTGGCAATCGCCTGGACCCGCGTCCACGGCCGGGGGTTGCGTCTCGGTGTCAGCCGGCGGCGCAGGCAGATCTTCCGAGATGAGCTGCGCACCCTGGAGTTGGGGTTGGAAGACCGCCTGGGCGCCCGCGTTGGGCTGCTCTCCGGCGGTCAGCGCCAGGCGCTGAGCCTGGTAATGGCCTCATTCACCCAGCCGCAGATCCTATTGCTGGACGAGCACACCGCGGCCCTCGACCCGCAGCGCGCGGCGTTGATCACCCGGCTCACCGCGGAACTGGTCGCCCGCCAGCGGCTGACCACCCTGATGGTCACCCACAACATGGCACAGGCGCTGGCGCTGGGCAATCGGCTGATCATGATGCACGAGGGCCGGATCATCCTGGAACTCGCAGGCAGGCAGAAACAAGAGGCAACGGTCGCCGATCTGCTCGGCCGGTTCGACCAGATCAAGAGCGCCCAGCTGGCGGATCGTTCGATGCTGGGCTGATCCGTCCTGCTGGTCGCGGCCGGGCAGGGCCCAGCGATCGGGACGGCGGCGCCGCCGCCGGGCGACCAGGCCGCCGGGAAACCGGCGGTATCCCTCGGCATTGTTCACCGGCCACAATCCGCCCTGACGGCCCGATACGATTTGCGTTGATCCGCTTTCCCCGGCCTGAGCCGGGAAAGCGGCAAAACAACTTTCGTTGATTCGGCAATTCGGCACGTCAACTAACTACCATTGGGCACATGAGCACCCAGGCCTATTTCAAGACCCTCCCCAAGGTCTCATTGCACGATCATCTGGACGGTGGGCTTCGCCCCCAGACAATGCTCGATATCGCGGCCGAGATCGGTCACGAACTGCCTGCCCAAACCCCTGAGGAACTCGAGGATTGGTTCTTCGAAGCGGCCAGTTCCGGGTCGCTGGCACGCTATCTGTCCACCTTCGAACACACCATCGCCTGCCTACAGCGGGCACAGGACCTGCAACGGGTGGCCCATGAATGGGTGCTCGATCAGGTGGCGGACGGCGTGATCGCCGCCGAGGCCAGGTGGGCTCCCGAGCAGCATCTGAGCCGGGGACTCAGCCTGGACGAGGCCGTCGAGGCGGTCGCCGCCGGGTTGCGCGCCGGAACCGCCGAGGCCAGCGCCGCGGGGCATCCCTTCATCGCCCGGCAGTTGATCACGGCAATGCGGCATGCCGACCGAAGCCTGGAAATCGCCGAATTGGCGTTACGCCATCGCGACACCAATCTGGTCAGTGGTTTCGATCTGGCCGGCGGAGAAAACGGAAATCCGCCCTCGAAACACCTGGCTGCCTTCCAACGCTTGCGGGCCGGCAACTTCTATTACACCATCCATGCCGGCGAAGAAGGCCCCCTCGAATCCCTCTACGAGGCGGTGCAGGTCTGCGGGGCGCTGCGTCTGGGCCATGGAGTGAACCTCATCGAGGATATTTCCCGCGACAATGACGGCGAATACCATCTGGGTAGGCTGGCCAGCTTCATCCGCAATCAGCGCATTCCGCTGGAAGTCTGCCCGAGTTCGAACCTGCAAACCGGGGTGGCGCCCCAGATGGCCAGTCATCCCGTCGGGATGCTGCTGGAGCTCGGGTTCATCGTGACCCTAAATCCAGACAATCGTCTCATGAGCAGAACCACCTTGAGCCGGGAGTACGCCTTGGTCGGGGAGGCATTCGGGTTGTCGCTCGCCCAGCTGCGGCCAATCGCGATCGCCGCAGCCGACGCGATGTTCCTGGACCATCCCGAACGCCTCGAACTGGTGAACCAGGTGGACCGGGCGTGGTCCGCGGCGGTGGCCTTCCCGAGCTGACGGCCCATGGATTTCCGCAAGACCGGCAGCCGTCAGGGTATCGCCACCGAGTTAACCAGCCTGCGGTGGCTTGCCGAGGCGGCCGGCGGCGCGCCGACCGCCGAGATCACCGGCCAGGGGGAGGATTGGCTGACGACCCGCCGGATGTCCCACGGCCAGCCCACCGCGGCCCAGGCGGCCGAGTTCGGCCGCGCCCTGGCCCGTACTCACGCGGCCGGTGCGGCCCACTGGGGCGCTCCCCCGCCGGGACTGCCCGAATCGGCCGCCCGCCTGGCCGAGCTGCCGGCGCCGGTGAGCGCAGAACCCCGCTGGGGGTCCTGGGGTGAGTTCTATGCCGAGGCGCGGCTGCGTCCCTACCTACAGCGAGCGACGATCCCAGCCGAGGCGGCCCGGCCGTTGAACCGGGCCATCGACCTCATCGCCGAGCAGCACTTCGATGCGCCACAGCCCAGCCTGGTCGGCGGTGTGGCGCGGATCCACGGCGACCTGTGGGGCGGCAACGTCGTCTGGGACACCAGTGCGGGTCACGCCCGCGGCACGTTGATCGACCCGTCTGCGCATGGTGGTCACGCCGAGACCGACCTGGCCGAGCTGGCCCTGTTCGGCGTCCCCCGGCTGGCAGCGATTCGCGCGGGTTACCAGGAGGTCAGTCCGCTCGCCGATGGCTGGGCGGATCGAGTCGGACTGCACCAATTCCACATGCTGCTGGTTCATGCCGCGCTTTTCGGCGGCGGATACGTTTCGCAGGCGATCGGCTGCGCCAACCGGTTGCTGCGCTGACCCACCGTTCGATCCCCGGCCGGCCGCCGGGTTCCGAACGCGGCCGGGGCGCCCGAACTCAGAGCCCCAGCAGTTCGCCGAGTTCCCGTTTGATCTGGGCGATTCGTTCGGACGCCGCCCGCTCGGCCGCCGGCAGCGCCGCCGGATCGGCTACCGGGCAGACGACCTCGAGGTAGCACTTCAGCTTCGGTTCGGTACCGGAGGGCCGCACAACCACCCGGTCGTCGGCGGCCGTCTGCAGGCGGTACCCCTTGGCCGGGGGTAGCCCCCGATAGCCCTCGGCGAGATCGGAGAACTCGATCACCGGCGAACCCGCCAGGGTTTGTGGCGGCTTGGCGGCCAGTCTCGCCAGGCCCTGCTCGATCAGGGCCGGTTCCCGGACGCGGAAGCTCAGCGGCGCCGTCCAGTACAGCCCGTACTTGCAGGCCAACTCGTCCCAGCGGGCCAGCAGGCTGCTGCCGGCCCGTTTCAGCTCGGCCGCCAGCAGGCAGGCGGCCAGCGCCGCGGTGATGCCATCCTTGTCGCGCACCACCTCGGGGTTCACGCAGTAGCCGATGGCCTCTTCATAGCCATAGACGATGCCCGGAGCCCGCGCGATCCACTTGAACCCGGTTAAGGTCTGGGCGGCCGATAGGCCGTGCCGCTCGGCGATCCGGTCGAGCAACGATCCCGACACTATCGAGCGCGCCAGGCAGCTGCCCTGCTCACCGGCGTGGGCCAGACCGATCAGCTCGCCGAGCAGCGCCCCATACTGGTCGCCGGTGAGCTGTCGCCAGCCGGCCGGGCTCGCGGCATCCGGTACCGCCAGCGAGCAGCGATCCGCATCCGGATCGAGGGCCACCACCAGGTCGGCATCGACCGTTCGAGCGGTCTCGATGGCCAGGTCCAGGGCACCGGGTTCCTCCGGGTTGGGGAAGGCTACGGTCGGGAAATCCGGGTCTGGGGCGCACTGGGCAGCCACCAGATGCAGATCGGTCAGTCCCGCGCCCCGCAATACCCGGGCCGCGACCTCCGTACCCACCCCATGCATCGCGGTGAGCACCACCCGCAGCCCGGCGAGGCCGGTCGTCCAGCCGGTGCGCCGTCGCAGGTCCGTCAGCAGTTCGGCGGCGGCGGCGCAGTAGTCGGCGACGATCTGCTCTCCCAGCAGTTCGAAGCCGGCCGCCGAGGTAGACCGCGAGGTGCCCGCCGGCCGACCGCCCGAGGGCTGCGCGGCCTGTGCCGCGTCCGACGGTCCCAGATCGGCCACGAGGACGCCGGACGCCGGCCCGGCCGCCGCGATGGCGGCCTGGATCTGCCGGTCCACCGGCTCCACGAGTTGGGCGCCCGGTAGCCCATCGGGGGCCAGCCTGGGGCCGAGGTAGACCTTGTAGCCGTTGTCGGCCGGTGGGTTGTGGGAGGCGGTGATCATCACCCCGGCGTCGGCCGCCAGCCGATTGACGGCGAAGGCCAGCAGCGGGGTCGGCAGCGCTCGCGGCAGCAGGCTCGCCCGGCCGCCGGCGGCCACCACCACCTGGGCCACGGTGCGGGCGAACTGAGCCGAACGATGCCGCGCGTCGTAGCCGATCACCACCCGGAAACCGGGTCCCAGCCGCTGTTTCAGAACGGTACACAACCCGGCGGTCGCGGTGGTCACCACGGCGGTGTTCATCCGGTTGCGGCCCGCCCCGACCCGGCCGCGCAGGCCGGCCGTGCCGAAAACCAGCGGTCCGGCCATCGCATCGGCCAGTTCGGCCCGGGCGGCCGCATCCCCACCGCTCGCCCGGTCGATCAGCGCCTGCAGCGCGGCCCGGTCGGCCGGATCCGGATCGCCGCCGATCCACTCGGTGGCCGCAACGATTGCCTCCATCTGCGTCTCCTGCCGCGTCGAGTGCCGTTTGCCTAGCAAGCAGCCTAACCGCATCGGCCGCGACACGACTGCCCCGGCGTGCCGGATCGGGCGGCGGCGGGCCTCGTTCCCGGAGCACGCGACCGCCCGGATCAAGGATCGGTTACGCTTTCGTCACAAGCGGTTCGCCGAAGATTCGCTCCCCACGATGGCATGCTAGCCTCCGGCTGAGGCCTAAGCCCAGATCCCGGCTTAGGGTCTCCACCACCAAGTCGTTTCATACAAGGAGGAAACGTGGCAGCACGATTCCGTGTTCTCACCGGGCTCGGCCTGATGGGTGCCGTCGCTCTCGCCGCCGGCTGCGGTGCTCCACCATCTGCTGGCGGGTCCGCCTCGGCCAGCGGCGAGATGTCCGATGTCAAGGCCTGCCTGGTCTCCGACGAGGGCGGCTTCCAGGACAAGTCGTTCAACCAGTCGGCCAAGCAGGGTCTGGACCGTGCCGTTTCGGAGCTGGGCGTGCAGTCCGCCACCGCCGAATCGCACTCCTCGGCCGAATACGCCCCCAATGTCGCGAATCTCATTTCGCAGAACTGCACGATCATCTTCGGTGTCGGATTCACCATCAACGACGCCATCCGGGACGCCGCCCGGGCCAATCCGGATATCAAGTTCGCCCTGATCGATTCCTCGATCACCGAGAACAACCAGGAGCTTTCGCTGGCGAACGCCAAACCCCTGTTGTTCAATACCGCCGAGGCGGCGTTCGCGGCCGGCTACCTGGCTGCCGGCATGACCAAGTCCAACAAGATCGGCACCTGGGGTGGCATGCAGATTCCGCCGGTGTCGATCTTCATGGACGGTTTCGCCGACGGCATCGCCTACTACAACCAGACCAAGGGCACCAAGGTCGAGTTGATCGGATGGGACAGGGCCGCCCAGAATGGCTCGTTCACCGGTGACTTCTCCGACGCATCCAAGGGCAAGGAACTCACCGCGGGCATGATATCCCAGGGCTGCGACATCATCATGCCGGTGGCCGGCAACTCGGGCACCGGCGCCTTCGCGGCCGCCAAGGAGGCCAATGGCGTCTCGATCGTCTGGGTGGATTCCGATGGCTTCGAGACCAGCCAGGACGGCAGCATCATCATCACCTCGGTCATGAAGGAGATCGGCCAGTCGGTCTTCGACACCATCCGCTCCGAGGCGGACGGCAAGTTCGCCGCCGATCCCTATATCGGCACCCTGAAGAATGAGGGTGTCGGGCTGGCCCCGTACCACGATTTCGACTCGAAGGTCTCCGACGAGTTGAAGGCCGAAGTGAAGAAGGTCATCGAGGACATCAAGTCCGGCACGATCAAGGTTGAGTCGCCGAACCAGCCGTGATCCAATAGCCTGATGCCGACTCGGGTGGCCGCACTTGGGGTGGTCATCCGAGTCTGCTTTCTGGGTGCCGGGACTGCCGAGATGGGAAGGCTGGGCAATGTTGCTTGAGCTGCGACAGATCACCAAGCGGTTCGGCTCGCTGATCGCCAACGACCGCATCGATCTGAGCGTCGAACGCGGTCAGATACATGCCCTGTTGGGCGAGAACGGGGCCGGCAAATCGACCCTGATGAACGTCCTCTACGGCCTTTACCAGCCGGATGGCGGCCAGATCCTGATCAACGACCAGCCGGTCGGTTTCCGGGGCCCCGGCGACGCGGTACGCGCCGGCATCGGCATGGTGCATCAGCACTTCATGCTGGTGCCGGTTTTCACGGTGGCCGAGTCGGTGGCCCTGGGCTACGAACCCACCGGGCCGTTCGGGGTGATCGACCGCCGCCAGGCCCGAGCCCGCACCGACGAGCTGTCCCGGCGTTTCGGTTTCGACATCGACCCGGACGCGATGATCGGCGACCTGTCGGTGGGCGCCCAGCAGCGGGTGGAGATCATCAAGGCGCTGTCTCGAGAGGCCCAGGTGCTGATCCTGGACGAACCGACCGCGGTTTTGACCCCGCAGGAAACCGACGAGTTGATGGCGATCATGCGCCAGCTCGCCGATTCCGGCACCGCAATCGTGTTCATCACCCATAAACTGCGCGAGGTGCGCGCGGTGGCCGACGCGATCACCGTGATCCGGCGCGGCCGGGTGGTCGGGCGGGCCCAGCCCGGCTCGACCGAGACCGAATTGGCCGCCATGATGGTGGGTCGCGCGGTGAGGCTCAACGTCGACAGGCAACCCGCCCAGCCGGCCAGCGAAGCGCTGGCGCTGGAGGAGGTGACGGTGCTGGACGAGACCGGCCGCACCGTGGTCGACCACGTGACCTGCTCGGTGGCCGGCGGGGAGATTCTGGCCATCGGCGGCGTTCAAGGCAATGGGCAGACCGAACTGGCCGAGGCGATCCTCGGCGACCGCACCCCGGCAACCGGCCGGATCCTGCTGGCGGGGCAGCCGGTCACCCATCGCTCGATCAAGCACCGGCTGCGGGCCGGGCTCGGTTATATCCCAGAGGACCGGCAGAGCGACGGTCTGGTGCAGTCCTTCTCCATCGCCGAGAACATGGTGCTCGACATGCATGACCGGCCGCCTTTCGCCAGCGGCCTGGCGCTGAAGCTGGACGAGATCGATCGCAACGCCAACCGGTTGCGGGCCCGGTTCGATGTGCGGACCCCCGATGTCCACGACCGGATCACCACCCTGTCGGGCGGCAACGCCCAGAAGGTGATCGTGGCCCGCGAGATGTCGCGGCCGCTGGCGGTGCTGGTTGCCTCGCAACCCACCCGCGGCGTCGATGTGGGCTCAATCGAGTTCATCTACCGGCAGATGGTCGCCGAGCGCGATCGCGGCACCGCGGTGCTGCTGATTTCCAGCGAACTGGACGAGATCGATGCGCTGGCCGACCGGATCGCCATCATGTATCGCGGCCGGCTGGTGGGTATCGTGCCGGCCGGCACCCCCCGGGAGGTTCTGGGCCTGATGATGGCCGGCGTCCCGTTCGAAGAGGCCACCGCCCAGCAGGCAGGAGGGGTCCAGTGACTCAGGACCATCGGCAGCCCGACGACGAGGTCCCCGGGGACGACCGGCCGGAATCGGCGGACGGGCCAGGCCGGCCGGACGCCAAGCCACCGGCCCGGGAACCATTCCGAGTGGTGTTACGCGACATCATGAGTTCGGGCGGGGTGGTGATAGCCGCCGCGGTCGTCGTCTCCCTGCTGATCGGCGCGCTGCTAGTGGCCGCCTTCAATCCCGCAGTGACCAGCGCGGCCGGCTATTTCTTCGCCCGGCCCGGCGACCTGTTCACCGCCATCGGCCATGCCGTGGGCGACTATTTCACCGCGCTGTTCCGGGGTGCCCTCTACGACTACGAGGCCCGCAGCTTCGCCCGGGCGATCCGGCCGCTCACCGAGACGCTCACCGGTTCGGTGCCCCTGATCTTTGCGGGCCTGGCGGTCGGGGTGGCCTTCCGCGGGGGGCTGTTCAATATCGGCGTCCAGGGACAGCTGATCATGGGGGCGATTGCGGCCGGCTTCGTCGGATTCACCTGGCACCTGCCGCCGGTGCTGCATCTGCTGGTGGCGATCCTGACCGCCATGATGGCTGGTTCCCTGTGGGCGCTGGTGGTAGGCGTGCTGAAGGCGAAGGTCAATTCGAACGAGGTCATCTTGACCATCATGCTGAACTCGATCGCCGCGCTGCTGTTACGTTACGCCTTGAAGACCGGGGCATTCGTGGGCAGCGGATTCCCGGGCCGCTCGCTGACGGTGGACGCCGGCGCGTCCTACCCGCTGCTGCTGGGCGCCCAGTTCCGCCTGCACTGGGGTTTTGTGCTGGCGCTGGCGATGGCGGTGGCCGTGTGGTGGCTGATGGAGCGATCCACCCTGGGTTTCCAGATCAAGGCGGTGGGGACGAACCCGTCGGCGGCCCGCACCGCAGGCATCTCGGTGGCAGCCACGATCGTCGCGGCGATGGCCATCTCGGGGGCGTTGGCCGGTATGGCTGCCACGGCACCCGCATTGGGCACCGAGAAGTTCCTGACCAATGGGGTGGCCGCAAACTATGGTTTCGACGCCCTGACGGTGGCCCTGCTGGGCGGCTCCAGGTCTCGTGGCATAGTCGCCGCCGGCATTCTGTTCGGCGCGATGAATGCCGGCGGTTCCCTGATGCAGGCTGCCGCCCATATCCCGGTGGACATCGTCCAGGTATCGCAGGCCATCATCGTGTTGTTGATCGCCGCGCCCCCGCTGGTGCGCTGGCTGTTGCGATTGCCGAGCCCGCGTGCTGAGGAGGCCCGATGAGCGACACGGTCATGCAGCACCGGGGTATCCCGGGCTCGCAGCCCGCAGCCATCCCGGTGGCCGCGGCGAAGTCTGCGATCCAGTGGCGTTGGCCGGTGACCACCGCGCTGATGACCCTGGTGACCTTGTGGATGGGTTTGACCTCGGCGGGCACCTCGACCTTCGCGATGTCGGGGGCTGCCCCACACCTGACGATTCCCGACATGGTCGTCCCAGCACGGGCATTCATCCTGGTCATGGCCGCAGGTACGCTCGTGGTCGCCATCGGGGTGGGGTGGCGGGCGGTCGGCCGTCAGCCCATCCGGTTGTGGGCGGTGGGCATCGCGGCGATCCTCTTCGTTCTCGGCTTCTTGGCCTGGGTCGTGGCCGGTACCGGTTCGACCATGCCGGTGGTACGGCTGCTCGCGGGCGCCCTGGCCTTCACCGTGCCGCTGGTCTTCGGTGCCCTGTCCGGGGTGGTCTGCGAACGCAGCGGCATCATCAATCTGGCTATCGAAGCGCAGATGCTGTTCGGGGCCTTCCTCGGGGCGGTGCTGGCGTCCGCAACGGGCAATGCCTGGCTGGCGCTGATCTCGGCGCCGGTCGCCGGCATGCTGATCTCGACGCTGCTGGGGCTGTTCACCATCAAGTACCGGGTGGATCACATCATCGTCGGGGTGGTGCTCAACATGCTGGCCTTGGGGCTGACCTCCTTCCTGCTGGCCGCGGTGCTCAGCGGGGCCAATCAGCGTTTCAACCAGCCGCTGTCGCTGCGCAGGCTGCCGATCCCCGGGCTCTGCGAGATCCCGGTGGCCGGCCCGGTGTTCTTCAACCAGAACATCTTGGTGTACCTGATGTATGCGATCGTGGCGGGGCTACAGTTCATGCTCTTCCGCAGCCGCTGGGGGCTGCGTACCCGTGCGGTTGGCGAGCATCCCAAGGCCGCCGACACCGTCGGCATCAAGGTGAATCCGCTGCGTTGGCGCAATGTGCTGCTGGGCGGGGCGCTGGCCGGTCTCGGCGGCGCGATGTTCACCGTCGGCCTGGGGCTGGCCTTCAGCAAGAACATGGTCGCCGGCAACGGCTATATCGCGTTGGCCGCGATGATCCTGGGCCGCTGGCGGCCCACCGGGGCGGTGGCGGCTGCCGCCCTGTTCGGTTTTGCCACCAACCTGGGGTTCATCATCCAGACCCTGAACGCGCCGATCCCCACCGAATTCGTACAGATGATCCCATATCTCGCGACCGTGCTGGCGGTGGCGGGATTCGTGAAGTCCGCCCGGCCACCCGCCGCCGAGGGCATCCCCTATCCGTGATCCGTCCATCCTGCCGAAAGGAGCCTCCGTGTCCACTGCCCATATCGCCGCCGAACCGGGCGACTTCGCCCCGGCCGTCCTGATGCCCGGCGATCCCCGGCGTGCGCAACGCATCGCAGAGTTGCTGATGCCGGACGCCCGGCTGGTCACCGAGGTGCGTGGCATGCTCGGTTTCACCGGCACGGTGAACGGCAAACCGCTATCGGTGATGGGTTCGGGCATGGGTATGCCCTCGGCAACCCTGTATGCCACCGAGCTGTTCAAGGATTTCGGGGTTGAACGGGTCATCCGGGTGGGCACCTGCGGCGGCGTCGCCCATCGGGTGGCGATCGGCGACGTGATCGTGGCCCTGGGCGCCCACACCGACTCGAACATGAACCAGCAGCGCCTTCCCGGTCTGTACTTTTCGGCGGTGGCCAGTTTCGAGCTTGCCCGGGCGGCGGTGGACGCCGCATCGGGCGATCAACGCGTCCATGTCGGCATGGTCAACTCGCATGACCACTTCTATCTGTCCAATCCCGACCCGGACTGGCTGCCGAAGCTGGCCCGGTATGGGGTGTTGGGGGTGGAGATGGAGGCCGCCGGGATCTTCGGTGCGGCCGCCGAGTTCGGACGCCAGGCCCTGGCGGTGTTGACGGTCTCGGACCACCTGCTGGAGCCAGCCCACAACATGAGCCCGGCCGACCGGGAAACCTGCTTCCAGGCGGCGCTGCGGCTGGCTGTGGCCGCCGCGCATTGCTGACCGGCAGCGCGGCCGGCAAAAGTCAGCCGCCGGAGCCGGGTCCCGGGCGTAGCCGGCGATGGCGGCCGGTCATTTCCAGTCGAGCAGCAACTGATCGCCGAACTCGATCAGCATGTCGCGTCCCCGTTCCCGATCGCCGATCAGCCGGACGAAGCCGGAATAGGCCTGGGCGACGCACATCAGGTTGTCCGCAGCCGAACTGATCCCGCAGGTCCAGGCTCCGGCTTGTTCCGGTTCGGCGAGATCGGCGGTGCCCAGGGATAGATCGCCGGACTCCGAATAGAGCACCTGGATCACCGCGCCCTCCCGCACATAGCCGGATTGGTAGCCCGTCGCATCCGGCGCGGTCTGCTGATAGGAACCCACGGTGGCCGGCAACACCGGCGCCGGTGGTGCCGGCTCGGACGGCGTCGGGGTAGGGGTAGGGGTAGGCGTCGGGGTCGGGGTAGGCGTCGGCATCGGGGTCGGGGTCGGGGTCGCCGAACCGATCGCCGGGCTAGCCGACACCCCGGGTTCGCTTTCCGGCGCCGCGCAGGCTGCCAGCAGCGCTGCGACCGCCGCCGCGCCCACCAGACCGCGGATCAGGCGTCCCCCCGCAGCGCACCGCCCCGCCGGGATGCCATGGTCAAGACCGAACTGGTTCATGTCGCCTCCTTGGACCACCCATCCTAGGCGGTTACCCGCGGGCCATGGCCGGCTCGCCGGCCGATGACCGGTGAGCCCGGGTGCCGGTCAATGCGGTGTGGGCCGTCTAGTGAGCGCCGGCTCAGCCGATCGATTCCGCACCGTCGCTCTCATCGGCGAGCGCCGGGAGATCCCCGGATCTGTCGGCTTCATCGACCAGCGCGCCGACGCCCTCACCCGGTGGGGACTTCCTGACCGACAAGGTGAAGTCATCGCCATGCTGGCTGACACCGGTCAGGATCGCCGACTCCATCGCCTTGCGCGCATAGCGGCTGCGGACGATCAGCGGGTCGGAGTGCAGTTCCTTGGCCAGTGACACCGCCATGGCCAGCATAACCAGCATGAATGGGAAGGCTGCCATGATCGTGATGGACTGGACGCCGCTCAGGGCGTCCGAGCCGCCAACCACCAGCATCACCGCTGCCACCACGCCGGTGGCAGCGCCCCAGAAGATGACCGTCCAGCGGCGGGGCTGGATGGTGCCGTTCTCGGAGATGGTGCCCATCACGACGGAGCTGGCGTCCGCGCCGGACACGAAGAAGATTGCGACCAGCACCATCACGATCACCGCGGTCACGCTGGGCCAGGGCAGGGTGCCCAGCAGGGCGAACAGCTTGGCCTCTTGGGAGCCGGCACCGGCCAGATCCACACCGTTGGCTTGGGCGTCGATGGCTGCGCCCCCAAAGATGGCGAACCAGGCCAGCGACACCGCGCCCGGCAGCAGCAGCACGCCGGCCACGAACTGCCGGATGGTGCGGCCCCGCGAGATCCGGGCGATGAACATGCCAACGAAGGGAGTCCAGGAGATCCACCAGGCCCAATAGAAGATGGTCCAGCCCGACAACCAGGTGGAGGCGCCGGAACCGTCGGCCCCGGTGCGCGCGGACATGAACATCAGGTCCTGCAGATAGCTGCCCAGGGTGGTGGGTACCAGGTTGAGGATGAACACCGTCGGGCCGACGACGAACACGAACAGGGCCAGGGCGACCGCGAGCACCATATTGATATTGGACAGGTACTGGATACCCTTCGAGATGCCGGAGACCGCGGACAGGATGAAGCAGATCGTCAACACCGTGATCAGGATGACGTTGAAGGTGTTGCCCACATTGCCCGCCCAGCCTAGGATCCGGACGCCTTCGGCGATCTGCAAAGCCCCCAGGCCCAGCGAAGTGGCCGAGCCGAATAAGGTGGCGAAGATGGCGAAGACGTCGACTATCTTGCCAGCCGCACCCACCGCCTGCCGCTTGCCCAGCAGCGATTCGAAGACCGCCGAGATCGTCAGGGGACGGCCCTTGCGGAACACCGAGTAGGCGATCGACACCCCGACCAGCGCGTAGATGGCCCAAGGGTGCAGCCCCCAGTGGAACAGGGCGGTAGCCATCGCGGTTCGGGCGGTGCCGATCTCACCGGTGCCCGGCGGCGGGGTGACGAAATGGGCCAGTGGCTCGGCGGCGCCGTAGAACATCAGGCCGATCCCCATCCCGGCAGAGAACATCATCGCTATCCACGACACCGTGGAGAACTCCGGCTCCTCACCGTCTCGCCCCAGCGGAATCGAACCGTACTTGGACAGCGCCAACCAGATCATGAACGCCACCATGCCGGTGGCGGATAGGGCGAACAGCCAACCGAAATTGGTCACCACCCAGTCCAATCCGACCCCAGAGGCGGTCTTCAATGTCGCGGGGCTGGTGATCCCCCAGGCGACGAAGGCCAGGACGACCACGGCCGCGATGCCGAATACCGACCTGTCCAGGGTGCCGGGCCGCTCGTAATCGAGGTCGGCACGAGGCGGCTCCAGAGCCGGGTGGTTCGGATCGACTGCTTGCCGCCGCGACCCGATGCCCAGTGGGGGACGGCCCGCTCGTGGATTGGCCGCGCAGGCATCGGCCGCGCTGCTGCTTTTATGCTGTTCGGCCATTCGGTCGCGCCTCCTGTCGTTGACAACGGCTTCGATTCTAGGCAGGGGCTCCGCAACTGCACCAAGAAAGCAATCGATCGCTCACCATCCGTACAATGCGAAACGCATTCAGACAACGGGGACCGGCGTCGAATAATGAGCTAAACCTGCTTGCCAATCCCCACACTTACCCTGTCTGGATGAGCTTCTCCTATCACAGCAAAGGGTCACTTTGGCAACACAATGGCAAGCGCATCCCAGGCTTTACCACAATTGCCGGCTGCGGAGAATTCCCGATCGGCCACGATCCGCGCCCCCGCGGATTATGGCATCCGCAGTTTGGCAAGGCGTCTCGGTCGGGTTCGGCACCGGCGGGTGCCCCGCAGCGGCGATCGCGCCCGGTCGCCCACGGCCTATGACCGCCAGCTGAACACCACCTCGGGTCGCCCGGCCTCGCCGGGACGCTGCCGCCGCTGAGCGCGGCCCTCGTCGGCCAGATACTGTAGGTAGCGTCGAGCGGTCACCCGCGAACTGCCGACCTGCCGGCCGATCTCGGTGGCGGACGCCCCGGCTGGGCCGGCGACCTGCAGGGCGGCGATCACCCGGTCCAGCATCTCGGCCGCCAGGCCCTTGGGTGTGGCGGCGCCAGGGCTGGCGGTGTGCCGTAGTTCCCGCAGCACGGCATCCACCCGGCTCTGGCTGATCGTGTCCGCCTCCGCCAGACCGGCACGATAGCGTCGGTAGGCGGCCAGCCGCTCGCGCAGATCGGCGAAGGTGACGGGCTTCAGCAGGTAGCCGACCGCCCCGAGCGAGACCGCGGCCCGGAACAGTTCGACATCACGGGCGGCGGTGATGGTCATGATGTCGGCGGTGGCGCCGGTGGCCCGCATCAGGCGCGCCACCTCCAGGCCGTGCCCACCGGGCAGCCCCAGGTCGAGCAACACCAGGTCGATGTCGTGCCGGGCCAGGATCCGCAGCGCCTCGCGGGCGCTCGCGGCGATACCGGTAACCTCGAAACCGGTCACCCGCCGCACGTATCCGGCGTGGTCGGCGGCGGCCCCGGGCTCATCGCCCACCACCAGCACGCGCAGCTCGTCCATAGCCCCCATTCTGCGGCAGAACCCGCCCATTCGGTGCCGGCAAGGGCAAGCACACCGATACGATGGTCATTGCGCGCGGCGGCACCGTGGGGCGCGGTGAACACTATGAACACAAGGATGCACCTCCGGAGGCCCGGAGGGCAGCCTTTGGATGACGGCACGAGGACGTGCCACCGGATCAAGGAGTCGCGCGTATGGTTGCACTACACACTGCGATCGCGATCATCGCGATCATCTGGCTCATCATCGGCTTCAAGGTGGATCCGGTGGTTTCCCTGGTGCTGGGATGCTGCTACCTGGGTCTGGCCTCCGGCGTGGGTTTCACCGAGACGGTCAAGGCCATCACCGAGGGTTTCGGCGAGATCATGGTCAAGGTCGGCCTGCTGATCGGCTTTGGCGTGCTGATGGGCGCGCTGCTGCACCGGATCGGGGCCTTCAAGGTGATGGTCGATGCCCTGGTACGGGTGGTTCCGGCCCAACGCCTGCCCTATGCGCTGGCGCTGGCGCTGGCCACCATCGCCCCGTCGATCTATGTCGACGTCCAGGTGGTGCTCGCCGCCCCGGTGGCGCGGTCCTCATCCCGGCATATCGGCCGCCTCGGCCTACCCTGGCTGGCCGGCGCGCTGGGCACCGGTGTCTTCTGCGGTTACGTGTTCGTGGTGCCCGGCCTGTCGGCCATCTCGATCGCCGGGCTGATGGAGATCAAGCTCGGCGTATATCTGCTATTCGGTGTGGTCATCGGGCCGCTTACGGCCCTGGTCACCGTGTGGTTGTTCCGTCGGCTGCTGAATCGCGGCTGGTGGCAGGCCAAAACCGATGAGGATCCCGGCGGGCTATCGGACGGAACCGGGAACGCGGTAGCCGCCCGGCCGGTCGCCGAGGACGCGGGATCCCCCACCGGTACCGATCCCGCGCGGCTGGCCGCCGGGGAAACCGGGGACAAGCGGCTCCCGCTGCCGCTCGCTCTAGCCCCGATCCTGGTGCCGCTGCTGATGATCGCCTTCGGGGCGTTCGCCCGGCTAGCGGGTGTGGAGAACCCGTTGATCGACTTCATCGGCAACGCCAACGTGGCGCTGTTCCTCGGCCTGCTCGGCGCCTATACGATGGCCCGGCTGAGAGCCGGCGGCGAGGAAACCGACAAGGCCTTCGCGGATGGCCTGCGCACCAGTGGGGAGATCCTGCTGGTCACCGGCGTCGGCGGATCGCTGGGCGCGGTCATCGAGGCCACCGGCCTGGACAGGTTGCTGGGTGGCCTGTTCTCGGTGAGCGGCGGCATCCCGGGCGTGGTGTGCATCCTGCTGGCCTGGTTCATCGCGGCCCTGCTGCACCTAGCCATCGGCTCGGTATCGGTGGCGGCGATCACCGCAGCCGGTATCCTTGCCCCGATCGCCGGTTCGCTGCCGGTCGCCCCGGTGATCATCGGACTGGCCATTGCGTCCGGGTCGATGTTCGCCCTACAGGTGAACAGCAACTTCTTCTGGATGTTCAAATCGCTGCTGGGCCTGACCACCCAGGGCACCTTGAAGACGATGACCACCGTCACCGCAACCGCCTCGCTGGTCTCGCTGCCCATGGTGATGGTGGCCGCGCTGATCCCAGCGTGACCGGCCGGCCAGGCCGGGCCATGCGGGGCTCCGGCGTGCCGGCCACACCGCAGCCCCCGCATGGCCCGCCTTCAGGCGCGCCGCAACGCGATCTGCAAACCCAGTTCGGGATCGGACACCCAATCGATTGCGGCGCTGCCGCGTCCCAGGCCGATGGCCAGCACCTCATCGGCGATCTGACCGGCATGGGCCTCGATCGCGGCAGCCAGTTCGGCATCGGCGGTATCCCAGACCAGTTCGATCCGGTCGCTGACCTCCAGACCGGACGCCTTGCGGGTCTCCTGGATGAACCGCACCACCTCGCGGGCCCGGCCGGCCGCCACCAGTTCCGGGGTCAGTCCGAGATCGAGCGCGATGGTCTGGCCATCGTCCTCGACCACCGACCAGCCTTCCCGGGGCCGCTCGGTGATGAAGATATCGTCGCCGGTCAGTTCCACATCTCCGATGCCCGGCACCGGCAAGGTGAACCGTCCATGGTCAGCCAGGCCGGCGGCCAGGCGGGCGGCATCCGCCGCGGCCACCGCATTGGCCACCGCCGGGGTCTGCCTGGCATAGCGCTTGCCCAGGGCCCGGAAGTTGGCCTTGGCCGAGTAGTCGACCACATCGCCGGCGGCATCGAAGGTCGCCACCGCGCCGATGTTCAATTCGGCACAGATCTCGGCCACCAGCTCATCGTCCAACTGTGCCCGGGCGGCAGAACCGATCAGCGCCCTGGTCAACGGCTGGCGGGTCTTCACCTTCGCTTCGGCCCGGGCGGCCCGGCCCAGTTCGACCAGGCGGCGGGTGAGCGCCATCGCCGCCCCCAGCCGCGGATCGATCAGGCTTGGGTCGGCGACCGGCCAGCTCGCCAGGTGAACCGAATCCGGCCCCTCGGGCCTGGTCGGCGCGAACAGATCCTGCCAGACCCGCTCGGTGATGAACGGTACGAGGGGTGCCATCAGCCTGGTCAACGCGTCCAAGGTCTCGTGCAGCGTCCACAGGGCACCGGGGTCGCCATCCCAGAACCGTCGCCGGCTACGCCGGACATACCAGTTCGATAGTTCATCGATGAAGACTTGCAGCAGCATCCCGGCATGCTGGGTGTCGAAGTCCTCCAGATCGGCGGTCACCTCGGCGATCAGCTGCTGGGTGGCCGAGACCAGCCAGCGATCCAGCACATGGCGGCCGGCCACCGCCGGGGCCCGGCCGGCGGGCCGCCAGTCGTTGACGCGAGCATACAGCGAGTGGAAGGCCACGGTGTTCCAGTAGGTCAGCAGCACCTTGCGCACGGTCTCGCCCAGCGCACCGGGCCCTACCCGGCGGGCCGACCAGGGTGAACCCGAACAGGCCATGAACCAGCGCAGCGCGTCGGCACCGTGTTCGTCCATCAGCGGGATCGGCAGCAGGATATTGCCCAGGTGTTTGCTCATCTTGCGGCCGTCTTCGGCGAGGATATGGCCGAGGCACAGCACGTTGCGGTAGCTGGACCGGTCGAAGACCAGGGCGCCGACCGCCATCAGGGTATAGAACCAGCCTCGGGTCTGGTCGATCGCCTCGCAGATGAAATCGGCCGGATACTTCTCGGCGAGCTTCTCGGCCGAACCAGGCACCCACGGGTAGCCCCATTGCGCAAACGGCATCGATCCCGAATCGAACCAGGCGTCGATGACCTCGGGGACGCGCCGGTAGGTACCCGGTTCGCCGGGCAGGGTGAAGGTGATCTCGTCGACGAAGGGCCGGTGCGGGTCGAGACCGGACAGATCCCGGCCGGCCAGTTCGCCCAGCTCGGCTCGGGAACCGACGCAGATCATCCGGCTCGGGTCCGCATCGTTGCGCCAAATCGGCAGCGGGGTGCCCCAGTAGCGGGACCTGCTCAGCGCCCAGTCGATGTTGTTGTCCAGCCAGTCGCCGTAGCGGCCGTGCCGGATGTGCTCGGGGTACCAATTGGTGGCCTCGTTCTCGCGCAGCAGTGCATCCTTGATCTTGGTGGTGCGGATATACCACGACGGGGTGGCGTAGTAGATCAGCGGGGTGTGGCAGCGCCAGCAGTGCGGATAGGAGTGGGTATAGGGCTGCTCCAGCCACAGCAGGCCCCGAGTCTTGAGGTCGGCGACCAGCACCGGATCGGCGGACTTGAAGAATTGCCCGCCTACCAGCGGGACGGCCGGGTCGAAGGTGCCGTCCTGCCCGATCGGATTGACCACCTCCAGCCCATAGGATCGGCAAATCGCCATATCGTCGGCGCCGAAGGCGGGGGCCTGGTGCACCAGGCCGGTGCCGTCCTCGGTGGTGACATAGTCGGCCAGCACCACGAAATTGGCCGGGCGGGTGAACTCGACCAGTTCGAAGGGCCGCCGGTACTCCCAGCATTCCATCTGGGCCCCGGTACGGCGTTCGACGATCTGCCAGGCCGGCTGCCCGGCGTCTGGATCCGAGTCGCCCAGCACCACGGCGAACAACGGTTCGGCCACCACCACCCGGTCGGAACCCCTACTGGCCAATACATAATCGACCTTGGGATGCACCGCGACCGCGGTATTGGCGACCAGGGTCCACGGCGTGGTCGTCCATACCAGCAGGTCGGCGCCCGCCCAGGGCCCGCTGGCCAGCGGGAAACGCACATAGACCGAGGGGTCGGTAACATCCTCATAGCCTTGGGCGACCTCGTGATCGGACAGGGTGGTCTCATCGCGGGGACAGTAGGGGGCGACCCGATGATCCTCGACGAGCAGGCCCTTGTCGAAGATCTGCTTCAGCGCCCACCATTCCGATTCGATGTAGGCGGGATCCATCGTCCAATAGGCCTGCTCCAGATCGACCCAATAGCCCATCCGGCGGGTCAGCTCGGCGAACTCGCTGACATGGCGCGATACCGAGGCCCGGCAGAGCCGGTTGAACTCGGCGATTCCCATGGCCTCGATCTCGCTCTTGTGATCGATGCCCAGTTCCTGCTCGACCGCCAATTCGACGGGCAGCCCATGGCAATCCCAGCCGGCCTTGCGGTCGACCCGGCGGCCTTGCATCGTCTTGAAACGGGGGAATACGTCCTTGAAGACCCGTGCCTCGACGTGGTGGGTGCCGGGATGCCCGTTCGCGGTCGGTGGGCCCTCGAAGAATGTCCAGGGTTCGCCGGCCGCGCTGGCCTGCCAGCTGCGCTGGAAGGTCTGGTTGCGATCCCACAGTTGCAAGATCTCGTGGTCCATCGCCGGTAGATCGAGTTGGGCAGGCACGGCACGATAGCCGCCGGCCTGGGATTGAATGGTGTCACTCATCGCGAGAAGATCCCTTGTCGTTTGCCAGTCAAGGGACGAACACCCGGGTGCGGGCGTCCGCGGTACCACCCTTGTTGGGAAGTCCTGACGGCTTCCCCACTCAATATCGCTGCGGCCGGTTCTAATTGGCTGGGCCGGCCAGCCGTTCTTCCGGCAACTCCGGGGTGATGGCCCCATCACAGCCTTGCAGCAGCGATAGTCTAGTCGCCGCCATCCGGCAACGAAAATCCCGGCGGGTCGATGACGCACGCCGGTCGCGTCCCGGCAGCGGAGCAAACCCACACCCACACGCCAGGGTCGCCTTACCCGGCGTCGATCCCGCTAACGGCCCACTCGCACACACCGAGGCGTCCGGGCTTCCTGCGAGGGAGCGAGGCTCGAGGCAAGGATCGATCGAAACGGTTCGAAACCTGTTGTAACGCTTCGCCGGAGTCAAAGCATCATGTAGGTGTAGCGCGCAGCAGAACCAACCGCTGGGGGGTGGGCGGTAGTGCCGATGCGCTGCACCCGGCCGCGACTGGCATCCACTGGATGGGTGTGATGTCAAGGTCGGCTGCTGGTGGGCGTTCGGGGGGACGCCCGCCAGCACCTGTCGTGATCATGGCTCGTAGCGAGTCTTCAGTCGGGGGGCGAAGACGAAAGCCGTGATCACGGCAATGCGGGGTCGTGCAAACCATCCGGATGTCAATCTCCGGGTATGCCAGCTAGAATGAAGGTGCTCATGGCCAGTCGTATTGGGGTGACCGCCGCGAGCTATCACCTGTCCAGGTCTAATCCGAGAGGACACAGATGGCTGCCCCCGACGGCTACCGAGAGTTGGTCGAGAGCCAGACTCCGGCATTGTTCAGGCGTGCGCTGCTACTGGCCAGGGACTGGTATCTGGCTGAGGACCTCGTCCAGGAGACGGCCGTGACGACGCTGATGAAATGGCGTCAGGTCCGCAAAGCCGATGATCCAGCGGCCTATCTGCAGACGGTTCTGACCAATCATTTCCTCAGTCGCACCCGGCGACGTAGCTATTCCGAAACGGTCTCGGACGTTATCGAGGTGCCCAATGACGTGGATCCCTGGCCCGAGCTGGAACTGGAACTCCAGGTAGCCCAGGGGATGGCCGTTCTGAACCCCAACGAAAGAGCGGTCATCGTGGGACGCTATCTGGACGATCTGCCGGCAGCCGACGTGGCGAAACAGCTGGGACGCAACGAGTCTTGGGTCCGGGTGACCGCGCACCGGGCCTTGGCCAAGATGCGCAACGAACTCAGCCCCAGAGACGAGTTGACCACCTCCGCGACGACGGCCCAGATCCGGCAGCCCATCGGCCAGCACGGTCCGACGCCGGGCGGCGGCAGGGGGTGATATGCGATGAGTCTTGACGATTTCCGGCAACTTCGCGATACCCCCGCCCGGGCGACGGCGTTCAGTACCGGATTGGCCGAAGCCTCGATCAACCATGCGGGTGCGCAGCTGACCCGGGTGCGTAGCCTCTCCGTGCTGGCGGGCGGCATGGTGGTGGCGCTAGCGGTGGTGGGATTCAGCCTGACCAACAACGCGGTGCACAACACCCAGGATCCGGCCAGCTCATCAACCAGTATCAGCCAGATTTCCTCGGCGCCTACCAGCGAACAGTCTTCCGAGAGTTCCGGGGAAACATCGGCGAGCCCGGCTTCCCAGGCGCCGAGTCCAACGGCATCCTCTCCGCCACCGAGCACCCGCAGCTCGGCGGAGGCATCGCTCACCGCCACCGGGATCGCACCGCCCGTGCCCACCACGGGGCAGTTGCCGGCGACCACCACCGTCCCGATGCCGCCCAGTCCGACTCAACCGCCGGCCTCGGCAACTCAGACCGGCGATATACCGCCCAGTCCGACCCCGACGCCATCGCCGACCGAGCCCACACCGATTCCGGTGTGCACCGTCACCGATGTGCAGACCCATTCGGAAGGCACCTTCCCCTCCACCGGCCTGCCCATGCTCCCTGGACAACAGGTTGTGGAAAATCGAATAGTATTCACAAATATCTCCGGAAGAACCTGCCAACTTGCCGGAACGATTACGGGTTCCCTGCTGGAATCCGGCAAATCGCCGGTGCCCTTCTCCGTTGGAGAAATCGACCGGACCCTGACGGGAGACGCCGCCGGAGCCACGCCGCAGGCCTACACCGAGCCATTCGTGTACTACATAGCGGCGAACTGCCCGCTAACCGACACCACAGCCATCATCGAGGTGCGGTTCGCCGATTGGCCGCCCCGGCAGGTACCGGCCGCAGCGCAGGCCTGCCAGAAGTGAGCATCTTGCGCCGGGGATAACCGGGCTGGTCGAAGCCGGGGAACCATGCACCACCATCGAAGTGTTTACCCAGGCCATCGGGGAAATGAAAGGCGGCCCGCCGCTCCACGGGGGACAGAGGGCAGGCCGCCGGCCTTTCATCGATTCGTCGTCATTGATCGAACCGAGTTTTACTCTAGCCGGTCGAAGCTAGATTGGCAATTCCAAGAGGAATAAGGATTCCAATCCGGGGTACTTGGGTGATTACCCTTACCAAACCCTTAATAGTGACAAAAGGGCTTGTCATAAGGGCAATAGCGATCAGCGGTCCGGCCATGGCATTCCCTCGCTTTGCGATCCTTTGCCCGAAATGGCAGCCAACGATCCGGTAAACCACGCTGTCAACCCGACTTACTGGCCTAAGGTTCAATATTGAATCAAATCGTGGGCCGGCGCGCCGGACCGCAGTGAGCCCGGCGGACCGGCAAGCGGTGCGCCGTCAACTCTAGAGTGGTGCCATGAACGAACTCGGTGCGTGGTCCGACAATCAGCGGTCCTGGCCACTGGACCCGCAGCAGCCGATCGCCGAACACCAGGATCGGACGATCGCGGACGACGCCCAACGCCAATCGGCCCTGGACACCCTCACCCAAGCCTGGCGAACCGGCAAACTGGACCGCGACGAGTTCTCGCGCCGCAGCCAGAAGGTGCTCGCCGCCGAATACCTGACGGAGATCGACCAGCTCACCGCCGGCCTAGGGAACGTCTCCGGATATCTGGCGCCCCAGCGGCCGGGCGCCATCCTACCGGCGCCGCCGGCCGCCACAGTGCCCATCCATGACAGCTTCGCCTCGGACGAGGACAGCAGGCTGCCCGGGCGGATCGTGAGCCCGGACACCCCGGCCAACCAGCTGACCCTGGCCGTGATGAGCGGCGCCATGCGCGCCGGACGCTGGGTGGTGCCCCGCCGGCACGTGGTGGTCGGGGCGTTGGGCGGTGCCACCGTCGATCTGCGCGATGCCGTCTTCACCAGCCCCGAGGTCACCATCACCTGCATCGCGGTGATGGGCGGGATCGATGTGATCGTCCCACCCGAAATGGATGTGCGGGTAAACGGCCTCGGCTTCATGGGGGCCTTCGGCTGGAGCAAACTCAACCACGCGCACCCGCGGCGTACCCCGTCCCCGGAGGATCCGATCGTCCATATCAACGGATTGGGCTTCTGGGGCGGGGTCGATGTGACCCGCAAGAAGTTCAACAAATCGGTTGACCCGCCCCGGGGGAGAGCCGGCAAGAACCACGACGATCCAGACGGCGAAGATGACTACTGACCCAGCCGGGACGAATCCTGGCCCCTGCGGCGCCCGGCCGGGTGGCACCGGGATGCCACCTCGACAATGCGCACTCCCGGCCGGGCGAGCGCACCGCAGGAACCATGCCGGCCGCCGATCCCACCGAGGTGCCCCGCCAGGGCCCGGCGGGTAGCGCAGACCCGCGCCACCGGTGCGGCCCGGCCAGCGCCGGCATCCAGCGTTCAATCGACGTAGCGGCGCCCGCTGAAGGCCCTGCCCAGGGTGACCTCATCGGCGAACTCCAGATCCGCCCCGACCGGCAGCCCGGACGCCAGCCGGCTGATCTGGATGCCGGGGGTCTGCCCCAACAGCCGGGACAGGTAGGTGGCGGTAGCCTCACCCTCCAGGTTTGGGTTGGTGGCCAGGATCACCTCGGCGATCCGGTCATCCGACAGCCTGCGCACCAGCTCGGCGATATGCAGGTCTCCGGGGCCGCGGCCCACGATCGGGCTGATCGAACCACCCAGGACGTGATAGCGACCCCGGAACTCCCGGGTCCGTTCGATCGCCACCACATCCTTGCTCTCCTCCACCACACAGATCGCCGTCGGGTCACGACGTTCATCGCGGCAGATCCGGCAGACCTCTTGGTCGGTGACGTTGAAGCAGACCTGGCAGAACCGCACCTTATGCTTCGCCTCGACGAGCGCCTCCGCCAGGCGGTTCACGTCCTCGACCGGTTGATCGAGCAGCCAGAAGGTGATCCGCTGGGCGCTCTTGGGGCCGATCCCGGGCAGCCGGCCCAATTCATCGATTAGATCCTGAACCGGTCCGTCGTACAACTGCCGACGTCCTCAAAAGCCCATGCCGCTGAGATCGGGCAGCATCGACTGGGCCTTGGCCCCAGCCTTGGCGCTGGCATCCCGGATGGCCGCGATGATCAGATCGCTGAGCGAGTCCAGATCCTCCATGTCGACCGCCTCGGGTTTGATGGTCAGGCTGACGATGTCGCCGCCCCCGGTGATCACCGCCGAAACCAGGTCGCCCCCCGCGGTGCCGGTGAAGGTGGCGTTGGCCATCTCCTCCTGGACCTGCGCCAGCTGTTCCTGCATTGCCTGCGCCTGCGAGAGCAGCGCGCCCATGTCCATGCCCTCTGGAATCATGATCGTCCCTTCCTGATGATCCCGACCTGCGGTTCGCCGCAGCCGATTCAGCTTTCGGTCTCCTCGATGAGTTGCGCGCCCAGTTCCCGGACGACCAACTGCGCCGCGTCCTCACCGGACTCGTCCAGCACAATATCGTCCGCGGCCGCCTGATCCGACCAATCCTCTTCGGGTGGCGGCTCGGTGGCGAACCCGTGGTGTGGGCGATGCCCACCCACCGGGGCGATTCCGGCCGGTTCGCCATCGGCCGCCGGGTCAGCGGCGCCGTGCCCGGCCCCGGGACGAGTCGCTCCCCGGGTGGGGCGCTGCTGCTCGGCGGGACGAGCGGCCGGGCCAGACTGGCTCGGCCCGCCATCGACCGCGGCGGAAACATGCAGATCGGCGCCCAGCACCGCGACGATCGCATCATGCAGCACATTGGAACTGCCCCCATCCCGGAAGCGGTCCAACGTGGGCTGGTTGGCGAAGCCGAGCAGCAATTCGCGCCCCCGCACCTCGATGACATGGGCGTTCTGGCTGATCAGCGCGTGGGAGAAACGTTTACGGCGTTTCACCTCGTCTAGAATCTGCGGCCACAGCCGGCGCAGGTCGGCGGTACCCACTCCCGCTGGGGCCGGGCCACCCGGCGGCTGCCCAGATACCGGGGTACCCTGCGGTGAGCGAGCTGGCCCATCCGCTGGCGGCTGGCCGGTTCGTCCCGGATGGGCGGGACGCTGGCCGGCGGGACGTTGCGCCGCGGGGGGCTGGCTACCCGGCCGCTGGGTGGCGGGCTGCCGGCCGGCGACCGCC
>CALHWB010000036.1 GCA_938036835.1 uncultured Propionibacterium sp. | reverse complement strand
AGGCCGGTGCGGGACAGTCCAGCGCGGTCAGCGGTTGACGGGGTGATCGGTGTCATGTCCTCACCTCCACTCGGACGGTACGGAATGTCTACAGATAATAGTAGCTGATTACGCTTCGTTCCACGGTTCTGGGGCGTGGCTCGTCTGGACTGTCGGTACTGATGGGCCGATATGCAGGTGTGGGCTCGCCGGGTGACGCGGTGTCGGTCCATTCGCCCTTGCTGAACCAATTCTGGCCGTGGTGGGCTTCCGGTCGCGATCCCGGGCGGCGTGCCAGTGCCGCGGAGGTGCTGTTGCGGGCATCCATCTGCGCGGTTATGCGATGGAGCCGGTAACGCTAAAGTCAAGATCGAGAACCACCTGAACGGCTTCGGTGGCAAAGCAGCGGCCACCATGTGCAGGGCCGAGCACCCACCCGACCTCGCGCCTGGCTTCGCGGATAGGATCTGGTCATCCACTGGGGTGGGCTCTTCATCTGGCGACGAGGTCGGGGGCTTACAAAGCACACCACCACGCTTCCGGGCGTCGAACGACGATCGAACGACGGTTGAGGCGCACGGATGCGCCGTGGTCGCTGTGCCCTAGTGTTCGGTGTCTCGCGGACCGGGCGCGGATCGCGTTTAGGTGGTGCTCGCGCGGCCCTTTCGCCGCTTGGGCGCTCGGGAAGCAGGTGTCGGTTGGGGTATGAGCTCTACGGTGCGTTCGCGCGCGGGTGCAGGCAACGTAGGTCATGCGATGCAGGTCCTGAGCGCTGTCGAGGCCGGCGGCCAAGGCTGCCTGTTCGTCCGGCCTCAGGCGAAGCCCGACGACCTGCCACTCGCCCCCTTAGCCTGATGGGTTGTCAGACCAGGAACTGGACGTCCAGGAAACTTCAGTCGCTCTTGTAGCTGGGCGAGCCGTTTTGTGTGGGCGAGGTGAGGCGCGCGGAGTTCTCGTGTCGACACGTCGCCGATGGCCTCCGCCAACTGCAGGTATGCCGCCTTCACTGAGCCATTGCCGCCGGGCCGCAAGATCTCGACAACACGCTGTAGCGCTGGCTCCAGCTTCCGTGGTGCGTCACGGTCCTACACGTTTAGCGCGGTCAGAGCATCGTTGAGGTAAGTGGCGTCGAGGTCGGATACGTTCCGGGTGACGTGGTTAAGCGGCAGGGTAGCCGCAGCCTCCTCATAGCCACCCTTGAAGGAGTGGAACGCCAACGGGAGGACTTCGCCGCCGGGCTTCCACAGCTCAGCCCACCACAGCGCGAGAACCACGTCGATCCAATAACAAATCTAGACTCCGCGTCTGACATTTCTGATATGCCTGTGATCGCCGGCCGCGGGCCGAGCCCGGCCGTCGCCCGGCGCCGCGTCTTGCCCGTCTGGGGCACGCCCAACTCCCTTCTTGGCGACGAGCCACCTCGGCTTGTGATGCGAGTAAGGACTGCCAGTTCTGGTAGCTGACCGGCTGGCTCGCCCGATCCCGGTTCCGCTATTGGGCATGGCCGTCCGGCGGCTTCCTAACCGGAGAGCACCGCGAAGCTTTCCTCCGGGTGGTGGCACACCGTGACGTGGCTCGGGTCGGTGCCATCGGCCGCGATGGTACCGGGCGCCTGCCTGCGGCAGATCTCGGTGGCCTTCCAGCAACGGGTGTGGAAGCGGCAGCCCGCCGGCGGGTTAGCCGGGCTGGGCACGTCGCCCGAGAGCACGATCCGCTGGCGTTTGGCCTGCTGCACCGGGTCGGGTACCGGCGCGGCCGACATCAACGCCTGGGTGTAGGGGTGCATCGGGTGGTGGTAGATCGCGTCGCGGTCGCCCGTCTCCACGATCTGACCCAGATACATCACCGCAACCCGATGCGAGATGTGCCGGACGACGGCCAGGTCGTGGGCGATGAACACATAAGACAAACCGAGTTCGCGTTGCAACCGTTCCAGCAGGTTTACCACCTGTGCCTGCACCGAGACGTCCAGCGCCGATACCGGCTCATCGCAGATCAGCACCCTTGGGTTGAGCGCTATCCCGCGGGCGATGCCGATGCGTTGCCGCTGACCGCCCGAGAACTGGTGGGGGTAACGGTTGATGTGCTCGGGGTTCAGGCCGACCTGGTCGATCAGTTCCCTGGCCCGGGCGCGAACCGACCCCTTGAAGCCGATGGCCTTCCGGTGGATCAGCAACGGCTCGGCGACGATATCGCCCACCGTCATGCGGGGATTCAGCGAGGTATATGGATCCTGGAAGACGATCTGGATGTCGCGCCGGGCCCGCCGCAGTTCCTCGCCGGGACGAATCCGGCGGCCGGCCAGCTCCACCACCCCGGAGGTGGGCCGCTCAAGCTGGACGAGCAGGCGGCCCAGCGTCGATTTGCCACAGCCGGACTCGCCGACCACCCCCAGGGTTTCGCCGGCTGCCAGCCCGAACGACACCCCATCGACCGCCTTGACCTGGCCGACCGTGCGGCGCAGCACCCCTTTCTTGATCGGATAGTATTTCTTCAGCGCATCGGCGCGCAGGATGCTCTCATTCATGGTCGTCCTCCTCGGCCGCCGGGACGCGCAATTCCCCAGCCAGCAATTCCGCGGTGAAGTGGCAGGCGCTGGTGCGGCCCGCGCCCAGATCGGTCAGGGCGGGTATCGGATCGGCCCGGCACACCTCCCGGGCATACCGGCAGCGCGGGTTGAAGGCGCAGCCGGGCGGAATCCTGGTCAGGTTCGGCGGCAGCCCACCGATGGCGGCCAGTTCGCCAGCCTGCTGGTCGAGCCGGGGAATCGAGTTGAGCAATCCCTCGGTATAGGGATGGGCCGGGTTGGCGTACAGTTCGTTCACCCCGGCCGACTCGACCATTCGCCCGGCGTACATCACATTGATCCGATCGGCGGCATCGGCTACCACCCCCAGGTCGTGGGTGATCAGGATCAGCCCCATGCCGGTCTCCTGCTGTAGCTGCTTCAGCAGCTCCATGATCTGGGCTTGCACCGTGACATCCAACGCGGTGGTCGGCTCGTCGGCGATCAGCACCTCGGGATCCAAGGCCAGCGCCATCGCGATCATGATGCGCTGGCGCATCCCGCCGGAGAACTGGTGGGGGAAGTTGTTGACCCGCTGTCTGGCGCCGGGAATATTGACCCGTTCCATCAGCCCGACCGCGGCATCGCGGGCATCGGCGCGGTTCATGCCCTTGTGGACGCGGAACATTTCGGCGATCTGCCAGCCCACGGTGAACACCGGGTTGAGCGCCGACAGCGCGTCCTGGAAGATCATCGCTATTCTGCTGCCCCGCACCTGGCGACGCTGATCGTCGGGTAGTTTCAGCAGGTCGACGCCCCGGAACAGCACCTCGCCGCCGGTGACGAACGCGGGTGGGCTGTCCAGGATGCCCATGATCGCCTGCGCGGTGACCGATTTACCCGAGCCGGATTCGCCCAGGATAGCCAGCGACTCGCCGGCGTCCAGGTGGAAACTTGCTCCGTTGATCGCCTTCGCGACCCCATCGCGGGTGCGGAACTCGACATTCAGCTCTCGGACATCCAGCAGCGGTGTACCGCCGGGTTGCCAGGTGGTCAGCTGTTTCAAACCGCCCGGGCGGCTGGTCGTTTTGCCGGACATGGCGTCACCGGCCCTTCGGATCGAAGGCGTCGCGCACCGCATCGCCGAGCATGATGAAGGCGAGCACGGTGAGCGACAGGAACAGCGAGGGGAACAACAGCATGTGCGGTGCGCTGCGCAGCATGCCGAGGCCGGAGGCGTCCGAGATGGCGATACCCCAGGAGACGGTTGGGGGACGCAGCCCGATACCCAGGAAGGACAGGGTGGCCTCGGTGGCGATATAGGCCCCCAGGTCGATGGTCGCCACCACGATCACCGAAGTGAACGAGTTGGGCAGCACATGTTTGGTGATGATCTGCCAGCGGGTGGCACCCAGCGCCCGGGCCGCCTGCACATAGTCCAGCGGTTTGACCTGTAGCACCGCCGAACGCATGATCCGGGCGATGCGTGGCCAGCCGAGGAGGGACAGCACCAGCACCACCTTGCCCACCACCACCAGGTATGGGGTTTCCGCGGTGGACGGGAAGCTGGTCATGAACAAGACCCCACCCAGCAGCAGCGGGATCGCCCAGAAGATCTCACCTACCCGGCTGAGTAGGGAATCGAGCCAGCCACCGTAGAAACCCGATAACAGCCCAATGGCGCCCCCCAACAGCAGCGTGCCGGCGGTGGTCAGTATCCCGACCAGGATCGATGCGCGGGCGCCATAGATCGTGCGGGCATAGATGTCATAGCCCTGCGTGTCGAAACCGAACCAGGCCTGCGCAGAGGGCGGCTTGCGGGCGTTGGCCAGCTGGGCGAATCCCGGATCTGTCTGGGGGGCGAAGAAGGTGAACAGCTGTGGGAATGCGGCCATCAATAGCATCAACGCGATCAGGATCGCCGAGATCCAGAACGCCGGCCGCCGCCGCAGGTCGTCCCAGGCATCGCGGCTGAGCGAGCGGGCGTCTTCCTTGGCGGCGTGCACCACCGATTCGGGGTCGATGCCGCTGCCATCGGCATCGACGTCACGCTGCAGCATGGCCGGGTCTACTGTCTCGTCGTGCAGTGGCCTGATGTCACTCATGGGAAATCCTCGGGTCCAGGGCGCCATACAGCAGATCGACGATCAGGTTCATGGCCAGGAAGACGAGCACCAGCAGCGTGATGGTGCCCACCACGGCGGTGGCGTCCTTGGTGACGATGGAGTGGTAGATGTAGCCGCCGATGCCGGGGATGTTGAAGATGCGCTCGGTGACGATGGCCCCGCCCATCAGGGCCCCGAAGTCGGCACCGATGAAGGTGACCACCGGGATGAGGGAGTTGCGGAAGGTGTGCACCCCCACTATCCGGGCGGGCGACAGGCCCTTGGCGCGGGCGGTGCGCACATAGTCGCTGGACAGGTTGTCGGTCAGCGAATTGCGGGTCAACCGGGCCACATAGGCCATCGACATCGACCCCAGCACGAAACCCGGCAGCAACAGTTGGCCCCAGGTTCCCTGGGTGGCGGTGACCGGGAACCAGCCCAACCGCACCCCGAATACCATCTGGGCGACCGAGCCGAGCACGAACGAGGGGATCGAGATGATCAGCAGGGTGGTGACGAAGACGAGGGAATCCCAGAAGCTTCGTCTTCGCAGCCCCGCCAGCAGGCCGCCGCCGATGCCGATCAGTGACTCGAAGACGATGGCGATCGTGGCCAGTTTCATGGTCGTCGGCCACCGGGTGCCGAGTTGCTCCGAGACCTTGCTGCCGTTGAAGCTGGTGCCCAGGTCGCCGGTCATTACCTTGCCCATGTAGCGCACATACTGTTCGGGCAGGGGCCTGTCCAGATGGTATTCGGCGGTCAGCCGGTCCACATAGGCCTGCGGGCAGGGCCGCTCGCCGCAGCGTCCCACGGTGGGGTCGCCGAGCGAGAAGACCATCCAGTAGATGAGGAAGGTGGTGCCGATGATCACTGGGATCATTTGCAGCAAGCGTCTCAGGACGTAAGTCCCCATCGAATGGTCGCCTTCCTGGTCGGTGGTCTGGGTTGCACTCTAGGGCAACAACGAACTGGCCGGTCTCCCGAACGTTCGGAGACCGGCCAGTCTCGTGCTGTTCAAGCAGGCGATGCAGGATTCACTTCAGGCTGATCTGGGTGAAGTCGAGGACGCCGAAGGCGTTGATCTTCACGTTCTCAACCCGGTCGGACCAGCCGACCACGGTCTGCGGGTACCACAGCGGAGACGTCGGCATATCCATGCCGAGCATCTGCTCGGCCTCCTGATACAGCTTGTTGGCATCCTCGTTGCTGCGGGCCGAGGCGGCTTCCTTCAGCTTGGCATCGAAATTGGGGTTGGAATAGTGCGACCAGTTCGAATCGGCTCCGGTGCCATAGGTCGGCGCCAGGAAGTTCTCGATCGACGGATAGTCCATCTGCCAGCCGGTGCGGAAGATACCCTGTAGCTCGCCGGAATCGACCAGCTTGTTGAACTCCTTGAAATCGGCGGTCAGGTTGACCACGCAGGAGGTGCCTAGGGTGTTGTGGATCGAATTGCAGACGGCCTCGGTCCAGGCCTTGTGACCCCCGTCGCCGTTGGCCGTCAGGGTCAGGGTGCCATTGTAGCCGCCGGCCTTTTCGTAGAGCCGCTTGGCGGCCTCGGGATCGAACTTGCAGTTGTCGCCGCAGGCGGAATCGGTGGCCCCGGAGACCACGCTGGGCGCCCAGCCGGAGGCCGGCTTGTAGATACCGTTATAGATCTGATCGATGATCAGCTGCCGGTCGATCGACATCGAGATCGCCCGGCGAAGATCGAGGTTGTCCTTGAGCTGGGGGTCGTTCGAGGAGAACACGATGCCGGCGAAACGCCCGGTCTCGCGCACCAGGTTGCGTCCCTCGAGGTCGGCCTTGTACTGCTCGTCAACCAGGAAGTCTGAGGTGATGTTGTTGGTGTAGTCGAGGTTGTTCGCCACGACATCGTTGTAGGCGGCCGAATCGTCGGTGTAGACACGGAAGGTGATCGAGTCGACGTGGGCCGGGGTATCGCCGGAATAGTCGGCGAACTTCACGAACTTGTACTCGGTGGGGCTCTTCGACTCCAGCATGAACGGGCCGGCGCCGATCGGGGCCTCGGCGAAGGCTGCCGGATCCTCGAAGAACGAATCGGGCAGCGGCGCGAAGGCCGAGTAGCCCAGCCGCACCTGCAGATTGGAAACCGGCTCGGAGGCCTCGATGGTGAAGGTGTGGTCGTCGACGACCTTCAGCCCCGACATCTCGGTCAGCGTGGCGTCCTGCTTGCTCACCTCGTCGTAGCCCTTGACGACACCCATGAAGTAGGCGCCGGCCTGGCCATTGGCATAGGCGGCGGTGTAGTTCCAGGCATCCACGAAGTTGTGTGCCTTCACCTCGGTGCCGTCATGGAACTTGTAGCCCTGCTTGAGCTTGACGGTGAAGTTGACGTTGTCCTCGGTCTCGATGGACTCGGCGATGTCCAGCTTGGGATCTGAGGTCTCGGTGTCGTAACGGATCAGCCCGGCGGTCATCGCCGTCACCATGTCGCCGCCGCAGGTTTCGGAAGAGTTGCCGGGCACCAGCGGGTTCTCCGGGGCGCAACCGCGGATGACGATGTCGCCGCCCCCGGCGCCGCCGCTCGGATTGTTGGCGCTCCCCGCGCCGCCACAAGCGGCGAGCGCCAGGCTCAGTGCTGCCGCGGTGGCCACGGTGAGTACACGGAATTGTTTGCGCATATGCGGTTCCTGTCTTGGTGTGTACGGCTCTGGGCCGGTGGTACCATTGCGCGAAGTTTTACCGGTGTTTGCCCACCGCCGGAAGCGGAGCATCCCAGTTGTAACCCAATCGTGTCATGCCGGTGGCGTGTTGCCGTGGGCTGGTTTTGCGATACCCGGGGCCGGGTGCGGTCGGATCCGGGGGGCGCGCTCGCAGCCGGCCGGGTGGCCCGGGAAGGCGGGTCGCGCGCCGGCCCACCTAGTCAGCCCAGCCGCCCGAAATGGATCACCCGGGCCACCAGCTCGCCCTGCTCATCGCTGGCGGCCAGGTCGACATCGGCGGTGATCTGCCAGTCGTGGTTGCCGGCCGGATCGTCGACGATCTGACGCACCAGCCAGTGCCGGCCGGGCTGCGGTTCCACGATGAACAGCTGCGGGCTGCGGGCGCTCGGCCCATCGTTGAGATCGTCGTGCTCGTCCCAATACTCGCCCAGGGCTGCGTCCCAGTCCTCGGCGGTGAAACCGGCGTCCGGCGTCTCGGTATCCAAGGCGGCGAGCCCATCGGGATCGTCCGCCGCGCACAACTGGACGCGCCGGAACATCGCATTGCGCACCAGCACGGTGAAGGCGCGCCGATTGCCGGTGAGCGGATGGACCGCCGGTGGATCGGCGGATGCGGTGCCCCGGTCCCCGGTGGCGATGCCGGCCGCGAGAGCCTCCCATTCGTCCACCAGACTCGAATCGGTGGCCCGGATGAGTTCACCCAGCCAGGCGATCAGGTCGTCCAGGTCGTCGGTGTGGGCGCTGGCCGGAATGGTCTGGCGCAACGCCCGCCAGGTGTCCGATAGATAGCGCAGCAACAGGCCCTCACTGCGTTGCAGCCTGTAGAAGGCCACGTATTCGGTGAAGGTCATGCCCCGCTCGTACATGTCGCGCACGATCGATTTCGGGTGCAGCTGGTGTTCCACCAGCCATGGCCGAGTGCGGGCGAAGGCGGCGTGTACCTGGGCCAGTTCCTCGGCCAACGGCTGCGGCCAGCTCACCTCGGCCAGAATCTCCTGGCGTTCCTCGTAGTCGTAGCCGTCCTGTTTGAGCTGGGCCACCAGTTCGCCCCGTTCGTGGAATCGCTGGGCCAGCAGGATCGCCAGCGGATCCTCCAGGGTCGCCTCGATCACACTGACCTGCTGGAGGAAGTGGTCGCCGGCCTGCGGGTTGAGGGCGTCCAGGGCGGCCATCGCGAAGGCCGACAGCGGTTGGTTGAGGGCGAAATCGTCTTGTAGGCCGGGGGCCAGATCGAATCGGCGGCCGCCTGGTGTGGGAGTGGGCCGCCGGATGACCACTCCGGCCGCCAGCAGCGAGCGGCCGAACCGCACGGCCCGGCGCAACTGGCGGCGTTGCCGGCCGGGGTCCCCGACCGCGGCCCGCACTATCCGGGCCAGGGCCACGCCGGTGTCCTCGTCCCGCTGCAGCAGGTTGAGCAGCATCGAATGGGTTACCTCCAGCCGGGCCCGCAGGGTCTCGGGGGTCTGGGCGATCAGCCTTTCGAAGCTCGCCTCGGTGTAGTTGATGAAACCCTCCGGTGGCTTCTTGTGGCGCACCGACTTGAGTTTCTTCTCGTCCCCCGCGAATTTGGCAAGCAGGCGGGCGTTTTCTATCTGGTATTCGGGGGCCTGGGCCACCACGTGACCCACCGGGTCGAACCCGGGACGCCCGGCCCGGCCGGCGATCTGATGGAACTCGCGGGCGCGCAGCAGCCGCTGCCGGCGGCCATCGAATTTGCTCAACGTGGTGAACACCACGGTGCGGATCGGCACGTTGATGCCGACCCCGAGCGTATCGGTGCCGCAGATCACCTTCAGCATCCCCTGCTGGGCGAGGGTTTCGACCAGGCGGCGGTATTTGGGCAATAGCCCGGCGTGGTGGACGCCGATGCCGGCCCGCAGCAGCTTGGCCAGGGTGGCGCCGAATCCCCGGGCGAACCGGAAACCACCCAGCGCCGCGACGATGGCGTGGCGCTGGGCGGTGTCTACCAGGCGAGTGCTGAGCAACCCCTGGGCCTGCTCGGTGGCTGCGGCCTGGCTCGGGTGCACCAGATAGATGGGGGCGTCACCGGTGTGCACCAGTTCGGTCAGGGTCTCGGGTAGCGGATCCAGCGACCACTTGAAGACTAGCGGTACCGGCCGGGCCGCCTGGGCGATCGACTCGGTGGGCCGCCCGGTCCGCGCGGTCAGGCCGGCGGCCAGCTCGCCGGCATCGCCCAGGGTAGCGCTCATGATCATGAACTGTGCCTGCGGCAGTTCGGTGGTGGCCACCTGCCATGCCCAGCCTCGGTCGGGGTCGGCGATGAAATGGTATTCGTCGGCTATCACCATCGAGATATCGGCTGCCGCACCCTGCCGCAGGGCGATATTGGCGAGTATCTCGGCGGTACAGCAGATGATCGGTGCTTCCGGGTTGACCGAGGCGTCCCCGGTGACCATACCCACCAGGTCGGCGCCGAAGTCCGCGACCCAGCCGAAGAACTTCTCGCTCACCAGGGCCTTGATCGGGGCGGTGTAGTAGACCCGGCCGCGATTGGCCAGCGTGATCACGTGGGCCGCGGTGGCGATCAGCGATTTGCCGGAACCAGTGGGGGTGGTGATGATCGTGTTCGCCCCGGTCACCGTGGCCAGCAGGGCCTCGGCCTGATGCGGATACAAGGCCATGCCCTGGCCGGTTACCCACCGCTCGAAGGCCAGGTAGAGCTCATCCGGGTCGGGCATCGGGCCCAGCTCCGCCAGCAGCCGGGCGAGCGGGGCGGTGGACATGCTGCCGATTGTGACACGCTTGCTTGCGGCGGCGCTTGCCGGCCCGCACGATCGCTAGCCATGGCTGTCTGCGCGGTATCGGATCGGCCGGCCGGCGCGACTACCGGCTTTCCGCGGCGCGGGTGCCCGAAGGCTATGCCTGCCCGATCGCCTCGGTGTCGGCTACCGGCTACGGGCATGCCGCTGCTCCGCTGATCGTGACGCCGGCCGGCGCTTTGCGCACCGGTCTTGTCTCCGGTGTTCGTGGCTGCCGGTTTGGAGTTCGGCCGCGGTTTGCCTAAAGCAGGCCGGTCGGCGGCCGCTATCGGTTTTCCTGGCCGCTGCCGTGGCCGGCCCGGTCGTGGGTTTGCTGCGTGTCGCCGTGCTGCGGATCGGCTTCGCCGCATGACCTGTCATGATTGGGGTCATGCCCGATGACGTCAGCCGCGTGCCGCTGCCCGCTGTGGTGTTGGCGACCCGGGTGGTGGTGATGCTGCCGGCGGTGGGGGTGGCCGAGTTGATCGCCCCGGTGGAGGTGCTCATCCAGGAGGGATTGCGTGCTTTCAGCCTGCCGGCGACTGGCGCTCGCCCAGGCGAGTTGCGGGCCGTTTTCGCTGCTCGGGGTTGTTTCGGCGTCCATGATGTGCGGGATATCGCGCAGGCCCGGCAGGCCATCGCCGAGGGGGCCGAGTTTGCCAGCAGCCTGGGCGCGCCGCAAGCGGTGGATCTGCTGGTCGCCGCCGAGGTGCCCACACTGGTGGGTGCGCTCACTCCCGGCGAGGTGGCCAGGGCCTGGGCGGATCCCGTGTCGGCGGTGCAGGTGGTACCAGCCGGAGTTTTCGGCAATTCTTATGCGGCTCATCTTGTCGCGCTGTTGCCAGACATCGCGTTGACTACTCGTGGCGCCGATTCCAGCTATGAGGCGCGTGTCTGGCTGGCTGCCGGTGCCCGGGCGGTATTCGTCGCTGACAAGCTATTAGGCGACTCGATCGGGGGTGGTGATCTGGCTGGGCTCAGGCTGCGCGCCAGGCCCTATCTGGAGGCGGCGCTGACAGGGGATAACGAAACTCTTCGGCATGAATCTGCACAATCGGTTTGAGTTGGCCTGAAGAACACCTTAAGCTTCCTCTCAGGAATTGACCGCAAACGGAAGAGTAGTCTGTGAGTGCACGACGTGCCCTGATCGAGTCGGAGATCCCCGACGAGCAGGAGTTCTCCCTTGCCGCCTTCCGGCGTGGCGCCGCCCGGCGCGCGGCGGTCGAGGCTGAGCCTTTCGCGGAGGAACTGTTCAGCGTAACTGCGCGCCGGACTGCGACAGCCGGCGAGATGGTCTTCTTTGAGCCGGATGAGCCGCTGACCGGCGATGCCGTGTCGGCGGCCAGCGCGCCGGCCGTGATCAGCCCGGCTGGGCGGAAGCTGACCCGCACCAGACGCGTGAAGCGGACGATGCTTGGCGCGGCTGCGACCGCCACGGTTGGGGCGGCCCTGATCATTCCGAACGCGTTGACCGGGGTGAGCGCCCAAAGCGACATCTCGCAGGCGGTGAGCGGGAATCGCGATCGGGGGCAGGTTACCCGCGATGAGGATCGCGCCCCGGTGGTCGATCCGGTTTCCGAAGCCCAGGCGAAGGCGGCCGAGGAGGCCCGCGCCGTCGAGCAGGACAAGCTGGCCGAACAGGCCCGTGCCGGTGAGGAGGCTCGCAAGGCCGAGGAAGCCCGCATCGCGGAGGAGGAGCGCAAGGCTGCCGAGGAGCGCAAGGCTGCCGAGGAGGCCGCCGCCACGCCTAGCCCGGTGGCACCGGGCAATAGCGGTACCGCCCCCATTCAGGAGCCGGCGAAGCCCAGCGATCCGCCGGCGACCGGTGCCTGCGCCCATGGCGACGGATCCAGCCTGGGGCTCACCTCCCAGGCGCGGATCGCCTTTCAGGCCATCTGCGCCCGCTTCCCGAACGTGACCAGCTACGGTGGCTGGCGTCCATCGTCGGATGACCACGGTGCCGGGCAGGCCATCGACATCATGATCAGTAGCTCCGACGAAGGCTGGGAGATCGCCAACTGGCTGGTCGCGAACTCGTCCACCTATAGCGTGGAATACATCATCTTTGAGCAACGCATCTGGGGCAGTTGGGCCCCGGGCGCCGGCTTCGTCTGGATGGCTGACCGTGGCAGCCCGACCCAGAACCATTACGATCACGTGCACGTGACGGTCCGCTGACCAAGCGGAGAACTCGGAGGACATGATGAGCGCACACCGAGCGTTGCTGGAACCGGTCGAAGACGCCGATCTGGAACAGAAGCCGGGTTCGGCGCGGCGCGCCTTGACCCTTGAGACCCTTGAGGACGAGTTGCGCAGCGTATCCGCCCTGTCAACCGCTACCTGCGCGTTGGCCCCGGGGATCGGCTTCGAACCGGACGAGGATCCCGTCGTGGTTGTCGATGGGGGGGCCACCCAGTTGCCCCGTGGCCTGCGGCGTTCGTCGCTGCGGCTGCGCAGGACCCTGCTGGGGGTGGCCACGGCAGCTACCGCGGGCGCGGTGCTGGTCGTGCCCAACCTGGTGAACAACGTATCGGCGGCCCAGGACCGGATTTCCCACACTATCCCGGTGAATGATCCCCAGTCGATCTCGCGGGATTCCGATCGGTCGTCGCTCGATGCCGTCACCGTCGAGAACGCCCAGCGAGCCGAGGAGCGGACCCGGATGGCGGAGGCGCGCGCCGCCAAGGCCGCCGAGGCGCAGGCTAGGGCTGAGGCCCAGGCGCAGCTCGCCGAGCAGGCAAAGACGGCGGAGGAATCCCGAAAGGCCGAGGAAGCCCGGATCGCCGAGGAAACCCGAGCCGCCGAAGAGGCGCGCGCCGCCGAGGCGCGGGCTGCCGAGCAGGCGGCAGCGGCCCAGCAGCCCGCCAACGACCAGCCGTCAGCCAACACCCCCAGCACCGGACCTACCCGGCCGGCTCCGGTGCCGTCCGCTGGCAGTGCCAGCGGTGCCGCCCAAGGCGCCGTTGCTTTTGCTCTCAGCCAGCTTGGTGCGCCCTATGTTTGGGGATCGACCGGGCCGGGCGGCTACGACTGCTCCGGGTTGATGGTGGCTGCATACGCCTCGGTGGGGATTTCCCTGCCACGCACCAGCTATGCCATAGCCTCGGCCGGCTATGCGGTCAGCTACGGCGATCTGCAGCCGGGGGATCTGATCGTCTCCTATGGCGGTGGTCACGTGGCAATGTACATCGGCAATGGGCAGATCGTGCACGCTCAGGACTCCTCGACCGGCGTGATCACCAGCCCGTTGAGTTCACAGTCCATCGTGGCCATCCGGCGGGTCGCCTGAGAGCCGTCGGGGCCCCGAGTTTCGGCCGGTATCTGCCCGGTCCCGGTCGGTGGCCCTAGGCTGAGAGCATGCGTACACCGGTTGATGCCACCGCCACGGCGGCCTGGGGCGAACTGACCAGGCTGCACGACCAACTCAATGTCGATTTTCGCGCCTGGTTCGCGACTGATCCCGATCGTGCCCGGCGCTTTTCGCTGACTGCCGGGGATCTGTTCGTGGACTTGTCGAAGAACTACCTGACCGACGAGGTGCGGGCGGCCTTGGTAAGGCTTGCCGAAGAGGTCGGCCTGGCCGAGCGTCGTGAGGCGATGTTCGCCGGCGAATGCATCAACACCACCGAACGGCGCGCGGCGCTGCACACCGCGCTGAGACTGCCCAGGACGGCCAGCCTTGAGGTGGCCGGCACCGATGTGGTGGCCGCGGTGCATGAGGTACTGGATCGGGTCTGCGCCTTTGCCGAGCAGGTTCGTAGCGGCGCCTGGTTGGGCGTCACCGGCAAACCGATTCGTACGGTGATCAATATCGGTATCGGTGGGTCCGATCTGGGGCCGGCAATGGTCTACGAGGCGTTGAGACCCTACAAGATCAACGGCATCGACTGCCGCTTCATCAGCAATATCGACCCGGCCGATATGTACGAGAAAACCCACGATGTCGACCCTGAGACGGCGTTGTTCATCATCGCCTCGAAGACGTTCACCACCTTGGAGACGATGACCAATGCCCGGATGGCCAAGAATTGGTTGCTGAATTCCCTGGAGGCGGCTGGTGCGATCCCTGGGGACGAGGACTCCCGCACGGCAGCCATCAGACGCCACTTTGTTGCGGTTTCCACGGCCCTTGACAAGGTGGCAGAGTTTGGCATTGATCCGCAGAATGCCTTCGGTTTCTGGGACTGGGTGGGTGGCCGTTATTCGGTCGATTCTGCGGTGGGACTGGCCGATGTGATCGCGATCGGCCCGGAGAACTGGCGTGCGTTCCTGAGTGGTTTCCACGTGATGGACGAGCATTTCCGTAATACTCCCACCGAGCAGAATGTGCCGGCGCTGATGGGTTTGCTGAATGTGTGGTACAACAATTTTTTCGATGCCCAGTCGCATGCCGTGCTGCCCTATTCGCAGTATCTGCACCGGTTCGCAGCCTATTTGCAGCAGTTGACGATGGAATCGAATGGTAAACGTACTCGCTGGGATTGTTCGCCGGTGACCTGCCAGACCGGCGAGGTTTTCTGGGGCGAGCCGGGTACCAATGGCCAGCATGCCTTCTACCAGTTGATCCATCAGGGTACGAAGGTGATCCCGGCCGATTTCATCGCTGTGGCCACGCCGGCTCGGGCGCTACGCGAGAGCGGTACCGATGTGCACGGGCTTTTCCTGTCCAACTTCTTTGCGCAGACCGCGGCGCTGGCCTTCGGTAAGACCGAGGAGGAGGTGGCTGCGGAATGCGCCGATGAGGCCATCGTGGCCGCCCGGGTCTTTCCGGGCAACAAGCCGACCACCTCGATCATGGCTCCGCAGCTAAGCCCGGCGGTGCTGGGTCAGTTGATCGCGCTGTACGAGCACATCACCTTCACCGAGGGCGTGGTGTGGGGTATCGATTCCTTCGATCAGTGGGGAGTGGAGTTGGGTAAGGTGCTGGCCAAGCAGATCGCTCCTGCGGTCACCGGGGACGATGAGGCGCTGGGCGCCCAGGATCCGTCCACCCAGAACCTCATCGGCTACTACCGCGCTCACCGGTCCTGATCGGGCCGCCGCGTGGGAGAAGCGAAAGCGTCCGGCGGGTGCCGAATGATCCGGGGGCTGCTAGTCGCCGTGCTGGTGTGTGCCTTGCTTGGGATAGGCGGGCCCTGGCTGTTGATCCATGCGTTGAGCTTTGGCCGGGTGTGGAAGCTTGCCGAGGACGCACCGCCGGGCGATGTCGCCCTGGTGATGGGGGCGGGGGTACGGGATGGCCGCCCGACACCCTATCTACAGGCCCGGTTGGATCTGGCAATCGAATTATGGCGGGAAGGCAAGATCAAGGTTTTCATCGTGTCGGGGTCCACTTCGGACAATGAACCGGCGACGATGCACGATTACCTGCTGGCGCAGGGGGTTGACGGTTCCGACATCGTGCTCGATACCGGAGGGGACGATTCCTATGCCTCGTGTGCCCGGGCAGCCGGGATGTTCAAGGTGTCCAGCGTGACGGTGATCTCGCAGAGCTACCACGTCCCCCGTACCGTTGCCACCTGCCGCATGGTCGGTATCAATGCGGTTGGCGTCGGCGATGACACCCGTGCCAAGGACGCCATGTGGCGCAGATACGAACGCCGGGAGCTGGCCGCCAATGTCAAGATGATCGTGGACGTGCTGCTGCGCCGCGATGTCGGCCAGTCGGTTTACGACCCGGCCGTTCAGGACGCGCTGGCCAGGCATCGCTGAACCGCCGGTGCGGCGGCCCTAGACACCGCAACCGGAGCCTCGGGCGCCGGCCCGAATGGAATCGCGCCCGGCCGCCGTGGAGCTATATGCGATGGTGCCCGTTTTGCCGCCGGCCGGCAGCCCGGGTTGGGCTATTTGGGTGGAATGGCGACGGTGACTTCCTGCCGGCCCATGGTGACTACGGCGGTAAGGTTGGTGCCGTCTTGGCTGATGAAGCTGATCTTGTCGATGTCGTCTCTGGCGGCCCCCGATTCCGTTGCCGCCTGGGCTGGGATACCGGCGAGGGCTGCCCCATCGAAAGCGGTGGGATCGAAAGGCTGGCCGCCGGAGTCTGCGTATCCGGTGGGGCAGCTCAGGCTGACGGGTGGTTTCTTGGCGTCGTCGGATAGCACGGTCGTGAGCAGGCACTGCTGCCCACCGCGGGTTTTCACCTGCCCGGCGTAGGCGTGGGGTGCCGGACTCAGATCGGGGTCGACACCGATCTCGGTCACCGTGCCTGCCGGTAGCAGCCTGCCGAACACCTCCAGGGCGGCTTGCATGCTCTCGGCTCGGCTGGCGTCGTAGGTGTCCTGGATCGCTTGATCGTCGATTCGGGCGCTGCCTGGAACGAACCCGTCCTGAATGTCGCATTCGACCCAGGTTAGTTCGCTGCCGCTCGGAACCATTCGCCAGTGGAGATATGGGTTCTGGCAGTTCGCGGGCAGCCGGCCGTTGAGTTGGTCGAAGCGCCGTTGGAACTCCTCGCCGGTCAGTTCCCTAGCCGGTACGGGAATCTCGGTTTCGGTGTCGGTTTCGCCTGCATTCGTATCGGACCAGGTCTGCTGGCTGCCATCGGACGCCTCCACCGTTATCCACAGCTTCCATCGCCGATCGGACAACGACATGTTGAAGCCGACCAGTTTGTTGCTGCCTGCCCTGCCGACGAGTTCGGTAAACTGCCCGGCTGGCTTGGAATCGCTGCCGGGTAGCAGAGCGCAGGCGCTGAGCAGCAGCACGGTCGCGAATATCGGGGTCAAGCGGTGCCGTGCGGAAATCATCGCCGTCTTCTTCTCCGTTCCTGGTCTACTACGGTCGCCCGACGAAGTTATAGAAGCCAGCCGAGGTATCGGATCGCCGCCGGATGCGGACCGCTCCATCGAGGAACGAGTCTGCCGCGGTATTCCGATGCCCCGGCTGGGCACGTGCCGACAACATCAATGCCGCATGTTCTCGCCGTTCACGCCGCTGGCATTCGGGTCGTCCCGGGCACCGGCATCCACATCTGGCTGGGTGTACTGGGAATTGTCGGCGGTGCCACCCGACTTGGTCTGCTGAACCGCCGTTTCCAGGTACTCGTTCACATCCTGAGAACTGGGCACCCACACCCCGTTGTCGGTATTGGTCAGCCGATCGCGGACCTGCTCATTCAGCCAGTTGAAGTAGTAGGCCAGCACCTTGGTGCGAACGAAGAACTTGTAGCCGTACTGGTTCTGATTATTGATCTTGAAATCCCAGTAGCTGTTTTTGAAGTGTTCGTGAAGCTGGCTTCGGCGCTCTGGGGTGAGTTTCTTCTCCTCGTAGAAGTCCTCCGCATGCGGTTTCAGGACTGCCTGCATGGTGGACTGTAGGCCGGTCAGGATGATGGCCTGCAACTCGGCCACCGCCTCGATGCCATTCTGCGAGCTGACCGCCAATGCCTTCGTCTGCTGGACGTCTTGAGCGCGCGATGGCAGCCCCTGGCGATAGTTTTGGGCCGCCTGCCCCTGCCAGTTGTCGATACCAAGTTGCGGAATGCGCTTTTCCACCTGATCGAGTTCTGAGATAACCCCGCCCCACTCCTTGTAGGTGGTGTCGATCAGGGTCTTGGGATTCTCCTTGGTCTTGATGATCTCGCCATATTGCTTGTCGAATGCCTGCCAAGCGGCGTGCATCTGGCCAACGAGGTCGTTGAAGACCTTCCAGGTGCCGTTGGCGTCCCAGCCCGAACTGCAATAGCCTTTGAGCTCCGATGCCGCGATCTCCAGTTCCTCGCGGTCGTCGCGCTCGGCCCAGTTCATCAGCTCTTCCAGGCGGCTGTGATCCTTTTCGAGATCGCCGTAGTCCTTGGTGGGGCTGAGCTGCCGGCCGCTGGAGAATTTGATGCCGCCCTCGGAATCGATGGCGGCGTCCCTGGCCTTGCCCGGCCTGCCGCCAGCGGCGCCGTGGCCAGCCGTTTTCTCCCACCCAATGTTTTGTTTCCAATCGGTAGCTATAGGAAGACCCGGGCGCATTTGTGTTGACATATCGGTGATCTCCTAGTTCGCCATGAGGCTATTGCTTGCCTGGGTGTTGGTGTCCTCGGTGGTTTGGTAATCCTTTGCGCTGCTGACCAGTTTGTCCGCGGTGGTGCTGTACTCCTCGGCCGATTGCACCTGCCGCACGCCGGTGGTGTGCACCGCATCGGTGTATGACGGCCTGGGATGCTCGGCGAGACCAAAACTCGCCTCGGAGACCTTCAACTGATCCATTTGCTTGCTGAGGCTGGACATCCGCTCGCTTAACTGCTCCCACTCCCTGGCGGCGTTGCGCAGATCTTCGGTATCGATCTGGGTTTGGTCGCCGGGATCGCCCGGTGCGCCCGGGCCACCCGGAGGGTTCTGTCCGCCCGTATCCGGTGGTGTGATGGGTCGTTCGGCTTTCGGGGGATCGGCCGGGTCTTCGCCTGGTGGTGTGATGGGTCGTTCGGCTTTCGGGGGATCGGCCGGGTCTTCGCCTGGTGGTGTGATGGGTCGTTCGGCTTTCGGGGGCTTGGCCGGATACTCGCCGCGGGGTATATCGATATCACCGAATCCAGGGTCGATGGGGGTGGTTCCCGGCTGCTTGGGGATACCGGGATCGCTATCACCCGGTTGCGCGGGGTTGTAGGGGTTGCTGCCGCCCGGGTAGTTGGGGACGGTGGGGGCCGATGT